>JAXGQW010000021.1:0-68078 GCA_040766265.1 Verrucomicrobiota bacterium | reverse complement strand
TTACAGAACACATCTCGAGACAACTTACGCCAATGCCCGCGCCCGGATCGACGACCTCGACCAACTCGCTTCCTATGGCCGACAGTTCGCCAGCCTGCACGAGTTCCTCGCCCAACTCGCCCTGCTCAGCAATGTCGAGGCCGAAGGCGAAACCCGCCCTCCGCAGGATCACGAACGCATCCGCCTCACGACGGTCCACCAGGCCAAGGGCCTCGAATTCGACGTCGTGTTCCTCATCATGCTTTGCGATGGCTTGTTCCCTTCGGCCCGGTCCGCCAAGAGCGTCGAAGGCGAGGAGGAAGAGCGACGCCTGTTCTATGTCGCCATCACGCGCGCCCGCAATGAGCTTTACCTCTGTTACCCCGCCATACGCAGCTTTGGCGCCGGCGGCGCCGAGACCCCCCAACAGCCTTCGCGGTTTCTCGAGGACCTGCCCGCAGAATTGATGGAAACATGGAATCTCCGCCCCCCCGAATGGGGCGACGAAACTCAGACACTGGAACCGCGCTAACCCGCTTCAGGCCGGTATTTGCCGCCGTAGTCCGGTTCGTACAGCCGCAGACCCAACACATCACGCATCGCATCGAAATGCCGATCGCGCGCATAAATGCGCCATCCGCGGCTCACGCTCACGGCAGCCACGAGAATGTCATTCCAGGGAACCGTCTGGCCAGCGTCGCGAAGTCTCCAACTCATGTCCCGAGCGCGCTCCCAGAGGCCATCCTCGAATCGAGCGTAGGGAATGCATTGGAACATGCGCGCCAGTTGCTCCCGATCCGGCTTCCGGCATCCCCCCAGGACTTCGAGAAGCACGACACCGCAGCAGGCAGCCTCGTACTCCTCAAGCAAGCCCTCGAGCCCGACTTTCGTGGCGATGTCGCCCCCGCGCCGGGCCGCCTCAATCCATACCGAAGAATCGACCAAAACCATCGCTAAACGTCCTGCCGCTCGATTTGTTCGTTGGTGACTGGATAGTCAAATACGCCTTCCCGGAGCATACGACCGAACTCACGGGCTTTGTGGCGCCGAACAAAATCCGCCACCGCCTTGACCACAGCCGGGCTCTTCTTGGAATCGCCCGTGATACGGATCAAGTCCTCAAGCACACCTTTCTCGATGTCAACCGTGATTCTCACACCCATTTGTGTAACTCAGCACCATCACATCGGCAAGTGCATTTCATCAAATAAACGAGAATTGGAAACCTCTTTTCAGCATTATCAGTGGATCTTCCCCAAGAAGCCTCATCGGGAAGCGCGCTTGTCAACAGCCGGCTGTCATCGAATCTGTGCCCGCACGAACCCGGACCGTCAAATGGTCCCCGGCCAGGTGCTTCGATACAAAACGACCCGGCCGCAGCCCGGACATCGGTCGGATCAGGCGCAACCTTTTGAAATGCCAACCAGCCCGGTTACGGTTCCTCGCGAAGCGTGTACCACTCTCTGTCAACCTCTCTTTTTTTGAAAGGAGCATCATCCCGCAAAGGCCGTCAGTTGTGGCTCAATTTGGTTGCGGCTTTGCCGCGCTAACCCGCATATTTCACACCCCATCGGTGCCCAGGGCGGTCAGACCTCGCAGGATGATTGCTATGCGGGTTAGAAAAGCAAAACCGCGCCCGAGTGGAGGGAGGGAACCGGGCAACAGAGTGTCGTTGGACCCGCGAGATTTCGAATCGCTCCGAACTTCATTTTTCCATGTGCGGGCGCGGTTTTGCCGGAGCCCGGATATGAGACCCCGCGAAGCCTTATGAAATATCCGGCTAAGAAATGCGCGGGCTAAGGGTCTGTGCAAACAGACTGTTGGGATTGACCCCGGCCGACAGGTTGCGTCCGCCCTCATAAAACCGATCGAGCCGCGCGCCAGTCCAGCGTCGCAGTCGGTACAGGGTGGCAAACACAAAATCAGGCGCCGCTTGCCCCTGGCCGCCGACGAGTTCTCCTCCGGCGCCGGACGTTATCCCGCATCCAGCAGGCAGGACGAGGATACGGATTCCGCTTCACCTCGCCCACGTGGAACGTGAGGGCGGTCACCATGTCCGCGACGTCGGCCGGGTTGTCTCCACCATCAGGTTCGGATCGTCCATCTGCCCCCAATACTCGATCTCGACACTGAAGCATGAGAGTCGCGTGCCGACCTCCTGCAGGGCGTCCGTGACCAGGCAATGCACTCCCTCATGCGTGCTGTTCCAATCCTGGTCGTGAGGGAAGAAGATCACGCGGGGCTGATGTTCGAGGAGGATTTCGGCGATCGTGTGGACCATCGGCTGCCAGACGGCGGGTTGACCCTCACGTGTCTTGCGGTTGACTTTCTCGAGACCGGTCGGCCCGGTCTGAAGCAGGCCAAAGCCGAGGTAATGGCAGGCGTTCCTGAGTTCCTCGAGCCGTTCCGCCTGGCGGGCGGGATTGCTGCCTTGGGTGACGGCGACGTTGATCACGTTCATGCGGGCCTCACGCAACAGGCGCAGCGCAAGACCGCCGACGATGCACTCATCGTCCGGGTGAGGCGAGAAGATCAAAGCCTTAGGCGCGTTGGCCGGGATCTCCGGTTTCGGGGCCGGCGGAAAGCCGCCCAGAGGATAGTTCTTCGCTTCCCGGGCGTACCGGGCATATTCGTTAACAAGGTGGTGATACGGGTTCATAGCTGACAATTACGGATGAGGCACGACGGGAAGACTCGCCGCCGCGATGGCCTGGCCATGTCGTTTCTCCTTCTCGTCGGGCGTATGCAGGTTCACCCGGCCGGCCAATTCCGGGAACTCGGCCTGCAGCACGTGCTTGGCCCCATCGAGAATCACCTCGCCACCGGTCCCCGACGTGACGCGCCCGAGGATGAGCAGATGACGAAACTCGTAGAAGTCGGCGAAGTGGGCGATGCTGTAACCCAGGTAGGTGCCAATGGTCTGGTAGATGCGCCGGGCGCGCTCGTCGTTCGATGCCATCAGGGCCTGGACCTGTTTGAGGCATTCCGGCAAGGGTGTCCCGGCGGCCACCGGGATGCCGGCGGCCTCGACCAACCGACCGACACATTGTTGGGAGAAATACCTCGCGCCGCAGCCAAAATCGCCCGACCACTCGTCCACCGAGGCGCCGGGATTGTAGTCGACTGGCACAAACGCCAGTTCGTTGAGCCAGGAGGTGATGTTGCCTTGCGGGGTGACATAGCCTCCGGCGGTGCTTGTGCCCAGCGCAATGCCCAGCACGGCGTTGTCGCCAAGCGCCATCGAGCCCGCCAGCGCAGTCACCTCGCCGTCATTCACGACCTCGAACGGGACGTTGTTCCACGCCTTGCGAATCTCGAAAAACAGGTCCTTCACACGGCGATTGAACAGATCGGGCGGCACGCCGCGGAAAAGCGAGGCGACCTTGACGCGGTTGTTCACATACACACCAGCCGCGCTGCCGCCGATGGCATCCATCCGCGGCAAGTGCTCGGCCGCGCGCCGGAGCGAGTGCATGATGCCGTCGTAGTGATACTGCGGATCGGGCTGGCGCACCGGGTCCCAGACCACCTCCTCGCTGAACACGACGCGCCCATCGACCACCGCCGCCACCTTGCGGTCGCTCCCGCCCAGATCGAAACCGATCCGGCAGCCTTCGAGGTGGCGTCCGAGCGGCTGCGTGTTCGAGCGGTGTGGCGGCAGTTCATCCGGCTGGCACCAGCGCACCTCGAAAGGCCGCTCGTAAACCCGACCGCCCATCATCTCGGCATCGAACTTGCCGGTCGCATGCGCCCTGTAATGGCCGGCGAGAGCCTCGGCAAGCGGGGCCGGCCCGGCAAAGTGAATCCGGAAACCGCCGCGCGACCAGAGAAGGAACTTGAGCCAACGCTCGACGTGCAGAAAGTTCCCGCCGCTGTCGGGATGATCCTCCGGCAGCACGGTGGTGGCGAAGCGCTCGATGGAACCATCCGCCTGCTCGAGTGCCACTCGCACCGGCACGGCCCGTCCCGTTTGGGCCGCCAGCGCACCGAAAGCGCGGTTGGCGAGGGCGGGCGGACGGAACGCCGCATCCAGAACGGGCGCGACGCGCGGGGCGACGAGTTTCAAGCGTGTGTTAAGCATACAACGCTGACGAGCCTACGACGAATCCCGTTTGCTAATCAAAGCGGAAATCGCGGTCACCGGAAGATGCGCGCCCGGATCGAGCCGACAAAGGCGCTGGCGCAGTAGACCCGGGTCAGATCGGACGCGAGACCGATCTCAGTGAAGGTGGTGTAATCAAAATTCAGGCCGAGGCCCGGACGGCGAAGGCGGCAAGGCGGTTTGCACACAGGCCGGCGATGACGCGGAGCGGGAGCGCGTCTTCCAGCGCGTGCGGCGTGCGCTGGAGAGGTGACGAACCCCCGCCGCGGAGCAGCTTGCGCGCGGCACGGCGAGGGTTCGCGACTCAGGCAACCGTTGATTGTCGTGAATTGACCCTAGTGCTTTAGTATTTGGCCTCGAATTTCTCCGCCGCCGTTGATCGATGTGTGAATGTTCACGTACCCGAGGCCGTCGACCAGATACGCCAGGACATCGGCAGCGAGAGTCGTGGTGCCCGTCAGAGCACCTGCAACACCGTAGGCGCCGCCGTTGTACGGGGCGAAATCCAGCACGGGATTGGCTGTCTGGGACACCGAGGCGGGAGCGTGGATGTGAGCAGCCGTTGCGGCCCCCGAGAGTCCTGTGTACACCAGATCGAACGTCAGATCAGCCCCAACCAATCCGAAGAGCCCGATCGCCGAGCCCGTGCTCACGATCGACGTCGGCCGCTCAGACGGACCACTGAGACCGGCGGACATCAGCACCGGCGCGATCTGCCCCCGCGTTTCCCCGTCCGGTTTGTCATCCGTGTGGACATTCACATAGCTTAAGCCGCTCAGGACCATCGTTCTTTGGGCCGGAGTGAGCGTGACTGCGCCGGAGAAGATCCCGGAGACATCCAATGGTCCGACATGGAACGGCGCGAGGTTGATCTGCACGCCGGTCGATTCGGCCGCCGTCGCAGGCCCGTGGATGTGCGCACGCGTGGCCGGGCCGCTAAGTCCGTTGTAGGCGACGTTGAAAGAGAGCGTGCTGCCTTCGAGCGCGAACAGGCCCAGCCCTCCGGCGGAATTGGCCAGCGGTGCGGGACGTTCGTTCAGACCGCTGATCCAGGCCGTGAGCGGGACCGCTGTCGATTGCGGCAGGATCTGCCCGCGGATCTCCCCGCCGGCGTGCGCGGCAGTGTGGAAATTGACGTACGTCTTGCCGTCGATGACCCAAGCTAACTGAGGCGGGGTGAGCACCACCGCCCCGGACACCCGCCCGGTCCTGCCGTATGCGCCGCCATTGAACGGCCCGAGGTTGATGAGCACATCGCCATACTGCCCGACCGCCGCCGGCCCATGGATGTGGGCCATGGTCGCCGGACCACTCAGATTCGAGTAGGCCAGGGTGAAGGTGAGCCGGTCGCCCACCAGGGCGAAGGTGCCGAAGCCATGCGCCGGCGTGTCCACCGTCTCCCGCTCCGATTCTCCCAGCAGCGAGGCATGCATGAGCACGGGGGCGATCTGACCGCGGATCTCACCGTCCTGATGGGCTGCTGTGTGGACATTCACATAGGTCTGCCCTCCCAGCAGATGGCTCCTCTGCACATCCGTCAAGACGACGGTGCCGGAAAAGGAGCCACCGGTATCGAACGGACCGTGGTGATAGGGCTGGAGGTTGATGAGCACTCCACCCGCGCCCTCCGCCGGAGCCGGTCCGTGGATGTGGGCCACGGTCGCTGGCCCGCTCAGGCCGCGGTAGCTGATCGTGAAAGTCAGCGCATTGCCCTCCAGTTTGAGCATCCCCAAACCCTGCCCTTCGGTGGTCACCGGGGTGGGCCACTCATGGGCGCCACTCAGGAGCGCAGTGAACGGAACCGCCCGCTGCTGAGACGCGTCAATCGCCCGGAAGAAACCCTCGCGGCCACGCAAGGGGACCGCAGCGAGGGGGCCCGTTCCAAATGCCTCATTTGCCCAAACCGGTTGCTCCAACCGGGTCTTCCGTTGCAGCGCGAATGGTCCCACACCACCCTCGATTGTCGCCTGGTAGTCAGTGTCGTTGACGGTCTGAACGGCGGTGATCGCCAGCGGTGCCGCCGGTGGCGGCACGATCTTCATCATCACCCCGCCGATCCCACTCGGCCCCTGCGGACGCGAAGCGAACAGGTAAAGTTCGCCCGACGCGTCTTCGCCGAAAGCCTTCAGATAGAGCCCCAATGGACGGTCCTCGAGCCCGATGCGCAGCTCTCTGACAACGGCACCGGCGTCGAGGTAGAAGAGGCGACCGGAGGGCGATCCGAAAAGCCCCCAGTCCCCGAAGACATATCGGCCTGCCAAGCTCGGGAGCAGGCCGCCACGATAAACCTATCCCCCAATGACTGCCGTGCCGTCGTCGTGGTCATATTGCGCAATAGGATCGACCAGGTCCGACGGCACGGGGCCCACCGGAACGGTCGTGACGTAGCCACTGCCGGCGCCGTTTGGGTCGAAGTAGAACGCCCCTTCCTTGAGGTTCCAGCCGTAGTTGCGGCCTTTCTCGATGAGATCCACCTCCTCGATCTTGTTCTGCCCCACGTCAGCGAGGCAGAGCTGGCCGGTCGAACGATCGAAACTGAAGCTGAACGGATTCCACAACCCGTAGGCATAGATCTCGTCTACGCCAGCCACATTCACGAACGGGTTGTCCGCCGGCACAGCATACCGGCCGTTGACCGAGGTGCGCCCATCCACGTCGATACGAATGATGCTGCCCAGGATGTTCGAGGTGTCCTGGGCGTTGCCGCCGGCGGAATGGCCATTGCCCTGGTCATCAGCCGCACCACCGTCTCCGAGCGAGATGTACAACAAACCATCGGGGCCAAAACGCATTGTGCCGCCGTTGTGGTTGGACTGCGGTTGGTCGATGCGCAGCACCTCACGGCGTGTCGCCGGGTCCACCTGGCTGCCCGTCGATGGTTCGAGCCGCCACTCGGCAACGACTGACTGATGATTGTTCGTCGTCCCTTCGGTTAACACGGTCGGAAAATCCGCCGGGCCAGAGCTCGGCTCCGAGGTGTAGGTGTAAAGCAGCGGGTTCTCAGTGAAGTTCGGATGCGTTGCCAACCCCAGCAGGCCGCGCTCGTCATAGTTTCCACCGAGGTGCCCCACTCGCCCTGGTCGTCCGTTGCTCGCGCGGTAAGGATGTGCGCGCCAGGTTCGAGGTTCGCCGTCACGCTATAGGGACTCTCCGTGTCGCTCCCCAAAAGCGTCGTCCCGCCGTAAAAGTCGACCCTCACCACGGTCCCGTCAGTATCGTTCGCGGTGGCTTCAATCGTGACGGAAGCCGGAGCCGCAAAGGCCGCGCCCTCGGCTGGACTGGTGATCTGGGCGGAGGGGGGAGTGTTGGCACCGCCTTCCACGATCACGGTCGCCTGCATCGAAGCCGCGTGGGGAATGCAGTAGTAGGGGAAGACGCCCGGGTTTGAAAGCGTGCGAGAGAAGCTCTGCCCCTGCCCCAGGTTCCCCGAGTTCCAGATTCCATTAGGAGCCCCCGGTCGCCCGCTGGTCGTGGTGTGAATCATAGGGTCGCCATTGGTCCACCGGACGGTATCGCCCACCTGGATGGTCACGCTCGCAGGCACGAACGAGAAGTCGACTATGGCGACTTCGACCGTTGCGGCCTGCCCGACCAAGCATCTGGACACGGCGATGAGGCCCAGCGCAGCGGCAGCGATCGCAGAATGACACTTCGCGCTTGAATTCCGCGGTTCTTTTGGTGCGGTTCTCATCTGCTTAATTACATTTCTAATGTAATATATCAGCATATCTTTCTATATTTGGCAACCGCTTTCTTTCAGAATCGCCAAAACAGGCCCGAAATGATGTCTGCCATGGGGCTTAGAAAGGCAAAACCGATCGAGTGTTGGCGGGTGCATGCGCTTGCCTTTCGCTCAGCCGCGGGCCAAAGTCGCCCGCATGATATCCCGAGACGCGAAGACGGGCTCGCTTCGGATCGGACTGTGAACATCATCCAGCTCACCCCAGGCGCGGGCGGCATGTACTGCGGGAACTGCCTGCGCGATAACGCCCTGGTCGCCGAGTATCGCCGGCGCGGCCACACCGCACTCATGGTGCCGCTCTACCTGCCGCTCACCCTGGACGAGCCCGACCTGAGCGCGGGGACCCCCGTCTTCTTTGGCGGGATCAATGTCTACCTCGACCACAAGACGCCGCTTTTCCGCTCAGCGCCCGCCTGGCTGCGCCGGTGGCTGGCCTCCCCTGCCCTGCTCCGCTGGACGGGCCGGTTCGCTGCCAAAACGCGGGCGCGTGACGTGGCGGATCTGACGCTGTCGATGCTGCGCGGCGAGGAAGGAAACCAGGCGCGCGATCTGGATGAGTTCATCGTCTGGCTGCGCGCTCAGCCCAAGCCGGACGTGGTCTGTCTGTCCAACGCGCTGCTGATCGGAGCCGCTCGCCGGATCCGACGCGACCTCGGCGTTCCAGTGGTGTGCCTGCTGGCCGGCGAAGACAGTTTTCTCGACAGCATGCCCGAGCCGTGGCGCGCCGAGGTCTGGAACACCCTCGCCGCTCGGGCGGCTGACATCGAGTTGTTCGTTGCCCCAAGCCGTTACTTCGCGGATCGGATGCGCGCGCGTCTGGGGATCGCGGCGGACCGCATCGAGGTGGTTCCGACTGCGATCAATCTCGATGGCTACCCCGTCCCGCCTGCCGCCCATCCCCCGGCAACCGAAGCGCCGCAGTCCACAGACCAGGCGTCCGCCTCCGCGCCCGATGCCGCACGGCTCACGACCGGCGGGCCGCGGGTCGTGCCTTCGGGCGACACCCCTATCCTCGGCTACTTCGCCCGCATGTGCCCGGAGAAAGGCCTCGACACGCTGATCGACGCGTTCATCGCGATCCGGCGCCGCGCGCGGGTGCCAACGCTCCGGCTGAAGGTGGGCGGAGGGTGCGGGCCGACCGATGCGGCCTTCGTCGAGGATATGCGCGCGCGACTGCGGGCCAGCGGCCTCCTGGCTGATGTCGAGTTCCATCCGAACCTGCCTCGCTCCGCGAAGATCGCATTCCTGAGATCCCTGACCGTGTTTTCGGTTCCGGCGCTCTACGGCGAGGCCTTTGGAATGTACCTGATCGAGGCACTGGCCTCCGGGGTGCCGGTGGTGCAGCCCAACCACGCAGCCTTTCCCGAGATTGTCCAGGCGACGGGCGGCGGTGTGGTCTGTGCCGCGGGCGACCCTCGGGCCCTGGCGCAGGCCATCGAGGATCTGTTGCTCGATCCGGCGCGCTGCCGGGCGCTGGGCGAGGTCGGCTGGCGCGCCGCCCATGCCGCCTACTCGATCGCATCGGGAGCCGACGCCATGCTCCGCTTGTCCCAGCGCTTGACATCGGCCTCTTGAACCCCTTGCCTAACGGTCCGTCGAAGGACACGGTCGAAAACCCGCATCCATGGCTTTCGAAATCAAACTCCAGAGGCGCGTCGAGTTCTCGGAAACCGATGCGGCCGGCATCGTCCATTTCTCGAATTTCTTCCGCTACATGGAAAGCGCCGAACACGCCTTCTTCCGGGCGCTCGGCTATTCCATCATGATGCGGCGTTTCGATCCTCCGCTCGGGTTCCCTCGCGTCCACGTCTCCTGCGATTATCGGTCACCTCTGCGATTCGAGGATTTGGTCGAGGTCCATTTGCTGGTCCGCATGAAGAAGGCCAAGGTGCTCAGCTACCTGGTCAAGTTCCACAACCTCACCGCCGAGCCGTCCGTCGAGGCGGCGCGCGGCGTTCTGACCGTCGTGTGCGTGACGCACACGCCCGACGGCCAGCTCAAGGCGAGGCCGATCCCGCAGGAGCTGGCCGACGCGATCGAGGTGGCGCCGGCCGAGCTTCTGGCATGACGAGGCGCGCGCGCGATTGCTGGCGCGTCCGCAAGTTGTCGGTGGGAATGGAGTCTGCGCCGCGTGGGGGCACGCGGCCTGCAGCGGGAGTCTCCATCCGTTGCAGGCCCGGTGCCCTCACCGGGCGACAGAATACCAACAACCGTCAGACGCACCGCGCGATTGCAGGTGTCGTGATTGCGGGTTGACGGCGCGCGCGCGTTGGGTTGAATACCTCCCGACGATGACATCGTGTTGGCAGACGCTATGATTCCAATCCTTTTATGAACACACGCCTCTCACGCCGTTCCGTGCTCAAGACCCTCGCAGGCAGCGCCGCATTGGCCGGCGCGGCGCAATGGACATCGACCTCCCTGGCCGCCGAGGGCGGTGCGGCCGGGCTCAAAGGCAACATCCGGCACTCGGTGTCGCGGTGGTGTTATGGCAAAACCAGTCTCGATGCCCTGTGCGCCGCCTGCAAGGAGATCGGCATCGAGTCGGTGGAACTCCTCGGATCGGACGACTGGCCGGTGGTCAAGAAGCACGGACTGGTCTGCGCCATGTGCAACGGTCCGGACAACATCGGTTACGGATGGAACCGGGTCGAGCACCACGACAAGCTGCTCGCGGGCTTCGAGCGGATGATCCCGCAGGTGGCCCAGTTCGGCTTCCCAAACATCATCACCTTCTCGGGCAACCGCCGCGGGATGTCCGACGCGGAAGGCCTCGAGAATTGCGCCCTTGGCATCAAGAAGCTCGTCCCAATCGCCGAGAAACACAAGGTCACGGTCATTCTCGAGTTGCTCAACAGCAAGGTGGATCACAAGGATTACATGGCCGATCACACCGCCTGGGGCGTCGAACTCTGCAAACAGGTCGGCTCCGAATGGCTCAAGCTCCTTTACGACATCTACCACATGCAGATCATGGAGGGCGACCTGATCCGCTCGATCAACGATTACAATCCCTATATCGGCCATTACCACACCGGCGGCAACCCGGGCCGCAACGAAATCGACGAGACCCAGGAAATCCACTACCCGGCTGTCATGCGGGCGATCGCTGCCACCGGATACAAGGGATTCGTCGGTCAGGAGTTTGTTCCGAAACGCCCCGACCCGATCGCGTCGCTGCGCCAGGCAATCCGGATTTGCGACGTGTAATCGAAGTTGCCCCCGAAGGCCTGTGCTGCCCCGCGGGCGATTTCCACATCGATCCGCAGCGCGGGGTGGCCCGTGCCCTGATCACGCACGCGCACAGCGATCATGCGCGCTCCGGTTCGCAGGCCTATCTTTGTGCCGAACCGGGCGCCGGCCTGCTCGCCGCACGCCTCGGCCGCAAGGCCAGCATCACCGGCATTCCCTACGGCCAGACTGTTGTCATGGACGGAGTCCGGGTTTCGTTTCACCCCGCCGGTCATGTCCTCGGCTCCGCCCAGATCCGCATCGAGCATCACGGCGAAGTCTGGGTGGTCAGCGGCGACTACAAACTCGACGCCGACCCCACCTGCAGTCCATTCGAACCGGTCCGATGCCACACGTTGGTCACCGAGTCCACTTTCGGCCTGCCGCTCTTCCATTGGCCCCCGACAACGGAAGTCGTGGCGGACCTGCACGCGTGGTGGATTGCCAACCAGCATGCGGGCCGAACCAGCGTGATCTACGCGTACGCGCTCGGAAAGACACAACGCCTCCTTGCCCACCTCGACACATCGCTCGGACCTGTCCTGGTCCATGAGGCTGCGCATCGCCTGCTCGCATGCTACCGCGCCGCGGGTGTGTCCCTGCCTCCAGTCGCTCCGGCAACCGAGGAAAACGTCCGGCGAATCGCCGGGCGAGGCCTGGTCATCGCCTCCCCGACATCCGATCCGTCCGCCCTGCTCAACCTCTTCGGGCCGCCCTCGACCGCGTTCGTGTCGGGCTGGATGCTGCTGCGCAGAATGCAGCGCGGGCGAGGCGTGGGGCGAGGCGTGGGGCGCGGTTTTGTGTTGTCCGACCATGCCGATTGGGGCGGGTTATTGACGGCCATTGGCGCGAGCGGCGCCAATCTGGTGTTGACCACCCACGGCTATGCCGCGCCACTAGCGCGCTATCTTCGCGAAAACGGGCGCCCGGCTGAAGTCCTGCCGGCACATCGAGAATGAGGGCCTTCGCGCAATTGATCGAGGCGATCCGTGCCGCGCCATCCTCTTCCGGAAAGGTCGCGGCTCTGGCCGATTACTTTTGCCGGGCCGAGCCGGCGGACGCCGCGTGGGCGCTGGCCCTGCTGACGCGACACCCTTCGACGCAACTCGTCAAGCCGGCCCTCCTCCGCCTCTGGGCGGCCGAAGCCGCCGCCATTCCACTGTGGTTGATCGACGAGTGCCATCAGGTGGCCGGCGACCTGGGCGAGACCTTGGCGCTGATCCTGCCGCCCGTCTCGGGTCTGGATACCGCACCGCGCGCCTGCATCGGCGAACCAGGCCCGGACCCTCAGGGCCCTCGTCCGCCCGCGCCCGGCGGATCGGCCGCCCCCGCCACCCGCCTGCGCCAACTCATCGAGGACCGACTGTTGCCCCTGAGTGGACTCGATGCAGCCGCTCAGCGCGTCCTGGTTCTCATGACATGGGCCGAACTCGACGCGCGCCAGCGTTTGCTCTGGAACCGGCTCCTGACCGGCACGTTCCGAATTGGCGTATCACGCGCCATGCTCGCCCGCGCGCTCGCCCGGCGCGGCGGCATCCACCCCGCAATCGTCGAATACCGAATGATGGGCGGTTGGGTGCCGCGCGCGGAGGACTTCCGCCGGCTCGTCTCACCCGAAACAGCCCTCGATGACACCGCCCGCCCGTACCCGTTCCACCCTCTCGCCGAACCCGACGAGGCGGCACCCTCTCAAGCCCCCGCGCCTGATTGCCAGATCGACTGGGACTGGCTTGGCCGGCGACTCCAGAAAAAAAAGCGATTCGGCGTCGCGGCCACACAGTGCTATGGTCCGAGCCGAAGGAATTCTCGACGCACTGCCCCGGGCTCACGCATCGCCTCCTGCTCCCGGCGGAACGGTGCTCGAAGGCGTCCTCTCGACCTGGCACGGCGCAGGCGCTCCGCGCAGAATTTCCCGCTTCCGCATCACCCGTCTTCAGCGAGCCCGCGCGCCGACGCACGGCCGGAGGTCCGGCGATGTTCATCGCTCGCGACCTGCTTGAAAGCAGTGGGATCGATTGGCATGCCGATCCTTGACGAACGGCGCGAGGAGCTGAACATCTGCTTCGATCGGCAGCCTCGGCCTGGGTCGACGCGCAAGGCAGCCACAAGGACGCACATTCGAGCAGGGGAATTGTTCGAGGCTGCCGTCTTTTCGCGACCGCGCGCCCGGTCGCACCCGGGAACCCCGATCCGCCCCGTCCGCCACCCTGTCCCCTCCGGTTGTCACCGCTTGTGCCGGTTGCTGACGGCAGATGGTCCGCGATGCGGAAACCGAGTCCAATGTGCCCGCCCGGCGCGGCTGGTCTTCTATTCGGAGACTCGATTCGGTCTATGGGGGTGCCGGCGCGAGGATGCCTGGCAGAGAAGTGCTTCCTGCGCGCGTTAAAAGCTCAGCAGACACTGCCAGATGAACATGTTGCCCATGCCGTCGATCTCTTCCCACACCCGGCGCACCATCGCCGGATCGCCCGTGATCGGAGGCAACTGAGCGGCCTTGTCTTCCCACGGGTAGCACACGCCGGGGCGAACCCCGAGGCGCAGGGCGCCCCCGCCAGTCCACCGAGCTTCGCACGGTCCGCCACCGACGCGGGCACGTCGGCACGAGCAGGTGGCCGTCGGCGAGGCATACAGGCCGGCGGAGTAGACACCCTTCTCGCGGCCGAAGCATCGGTCATAATCCGCGCACGTTCTCGATGCTGGTGTCGTCCTGCATGATGGCGCTGGCATCCATGATGTACCCGCCCTCGAAGGCCACCTCGTCGAGCACGCGTGCAGAAGGCCCGCACTTCGTCGGGTCGACCGTAGCTCAGCAGCCCGTTCGGAATCCCGCCGCTCAAACAGAATTTGTCATGGAGCCGACGATGCGCCTCGAAGATGTCGTCTCGATCGCAGTGGAACACGATGCTGCGGTCGGGCAGTTCGCGGAACGAATCGAAGTGATGCTGCCACTTGCCCTCGGCGTAGAAGAGGGTCTGGCGCCCGTTCTTCCAGAATTCCTCGATGATCGGTTTGAGCGTCGGCCAGTAGTGCGAGGCGTACTGGGCCGGATTGATGAGCGGCACGCACCCGCGATGCATCCAGAATCCGATCGGCACCTGCCTGTTGGGATCCGAGGTCGCCAGGCCGATGTGGCAGAGGTGGGGCATGAGCGCCTCGCACGCCTCGAGCACTTTCTTGGGCTGCGTGTGCATGTCGAGCGTCAACCCCACATAGCCGCGCAGCTTGTCGGCAATGATGTCGAAGGGGGCCTTGAAAATCCCGGCAATAGCCGAGGCGGTGCCGCACTCCGCCCGCAACCGGGCCGTCTGCGGGCCGAACGCGTAGAAGTACGTGAGCATGGCCATCGCCCCCTTCACGAACGCCAGGTTGTTGCGGTACGTCGAAGACTCCCCGATGCGGCTCACCTCCGTCGAAACCCGCGGGAACCAGACATTGTAGAGAAAACCGGTCGGATCGTCGATCAACGCATCGTATTCGTCCGCCTTCATGAAGGCCTGATCCTCCGACGGCTCGATGTAGTTGAAACCGACGGTGTGCGGGATGCCGATGCCCGGGATGCCGTAGTAGCGCAAACCCATCGCCTGGGCGAGACCGGTCCAGACATAGACCATGTTGGGCACGACGGCGTCCCAGCCGAAATCCCTCGCGCACCTGATCGCGGCCTCGAATGCCTTGGGGTAATCATGGGCCACCTCCTGACAGGTGTAGCCGGCATACTTGGCGGTGAATTCGGCGACAAAAGGCCGGATGGGGACCCGATCCGGCTTCTCGTTGCGCAGGGCCGTCACGTAACGGTTAAAACGTTCCTGATAGAGTTGTTCCGTGTTCATGGGCTTCGATGCGTCTCGGCCCCTATCAAAACGCGCCCCGCAACTCGATTACAACTCCAATCGCAGTTTGTGAAACTTCGCCGGGCACAGCGGGGTCTTGAGGGTGCTGGGAATCCAATCCCCGCACAAACGAAAGTCGGTGCAAAACCAGAGGAACTGTTATGAACGCAACTCTTCGCCATGCCGTGGCCGCCACTGCGCTGGCCGCTTGCCTTGCCGTCCCCGTCTTCGCCGCGGAACCGCCCGATGCCCAGATCGACTTCGGCGCCTTCGCTCCGTCTGATTCCGGAGGCGAGTTCGTCGAGGTCCACATCCGCAGCAACCTGATCGCCATGGCGGCGCGCCTTGCGGAAAAAGCCGAGCCTGAGGTGGCCCAGTTGATCCGCGGCCTCCAGCTCATCCGTGTCAATGTCATCTCCCTGGACGACAAGAACCGTGCCGAGATGGAACAGCGCGTCAAAACCATCCGGGCCGATCTGGACGCCCGGGGTTGGGAACGCATTGTCACGGTGCAAAATCCAAAGGAAGACGTGGGCGTATACCTCAAGCTGCGAGGCGACGAGGCCATCGAAGGACTTGTTGTCACCGTGATCGGGGACGCCAAGGAAGCCGTTCTGGTCAACATCGTGGGCAATCTGAAGCCGGAGAAGCTGGCCATGATCGGCGAGCGATTCCATATCGAACACCTCAAGAAACTGGGGCCTGTCGCCGAGCCGCCCAAGGCGAATTGACCCCGCATCCTGGGGCGCCATTGCGCCCGGAACCTCTGTTCCCATGAACCCTTCTTTAAACACTGCTGCTTTCCGCGCTGTCCGCGGCTCGGTGCAGACCATCCTGCTCGGCGGGTTGGCACTCGCGCTGGCGTCCGTCGTCCTCCTGCCACAGGGATTGATGTTCACTGAATGTTCACTCAATACGGTCAAGAAAGAGAACCAGACCGATTCCTCCGTCCCCTATGAACTCCTCGCTCGGCCTCGACGCGCGGCTCGGTGCAGACCATCCTCCTCGGCGGTTTGGCACTCGCGCTGGCGGCCGTCGTCCTGCTGCCCCCTCATGGTTCCGGCCGCCCTGTATCTCTCCCTGCGCCCCAGCGGCGGCCTCGACGTCTTGCGCCAGGCCGTGGCTCCGATCGGCCGGGACGCGAAGCCGAGCCCGAGATCGAGCTCGCCCTGCGGCCCGCGGCCTGCGCCCTCCTGCGCGCCGGCGCGGCGCTGGCCGACCATCCGTCTGAATTGCACGCCGCGCTCCGCGCCATCCGTGCCGTCGAAGTGGGCGTCTACCAGGTTGCCTCGTCGAAGCCATCTCCCGAACGCCGGGCAATGCTCGGCGAAATCGATCGCGCTATGGCGACCCGCGGATGGGAGCGGATTGTCGCTGTGGTGAACGCAGGCGACACGGTTGCGGTGTTCGCCCCTCAGAACATCCGCTCGCATCGGGACCTCTCGCTGGCCGTGTTGGTCTTCGACGGCTCCCAAGTCGTGGCGGCCTCCGTCCGCGGCGATCCCGAGGCAGTGATCGATTTCGCCTTGGACCACGCGCGACATCATCATGTCCCCCGGCTGGCCCTGACCCGGTGAGGGCAGATCGGTGTCGCGATCTCGCCGGTGTTCGCGACGGACGGGAACCACTCGCTGACATCGCCCCGGGAAAGCTGGACGCTCTCACGCCCTGGCGGGTAGACTCTTCGAGTTATGCATCTGAAATCACTGTCCGCCCTGGTCGCTTTGGCTGCGTCTCTCGCGCACGCGGGGATCATCGAGTCCGGCGAGTACGCCGACGCCAAAGCCGCGCAGGCCGCCTGGGCGCCCATGGCCGGGTCGCCCTCGCCTCGAGTCGCCACCATCGAAGGCCGGAAGCTCCTGCATTTCCCCTGCAACTTTCAGGGCACGACGCACGAGCGGGCGTCCTGGGATCGAAAAGTCAACCTTGATCTGAGCGCCTGTCGGGGCGTCCAATTCAAGCTTTGGTGCAACGACCCCTCGCCGGTCTCCTATTTCAGCCTTTACTTCCAGAGCGGCGGCGGGTGGTACCATGCCTCCTTCTTTCCCGAGACCACCAACGGCTGGAACCTGATCACCATCGACAAGTCCGCCACGACCAGCGAGGGAGAGCCTGCCGGCTGGGGCCGGATCAGCGCGATTCGATTCTCGGCCTGGCGCGGGCAGGATCGGAACACCGATCTCTACTTCAGCGACCTGCGCGAAACGGGCGTGCTGGGGGACGACGCCCTCATTGCCGTCGTGCGGGCCGAATCGATCGCACGAGGATCGTCGGGAGAAGCGCGCAGCGTCGAGCGGTTCACTGAAGCCGTCGCACAGGCCCTGCAGGCATCCGATCTCGGATGCGCCGTTGTCAGCGACCTCGATGTCACCGCCGAACGGTTGCGCCGGGTCAAGCTTGTGATTCTCCCGCACAACCCTTCGCTTCCGGACCGCACGGCGGACGAACTCATCGCCTATGTCCGAAGCGGCGGCAAGCTCCTGGTCTTCTACGTCGTGCCGGGGCCGTTGCGGCCTGTCCTGGGCGTTGAAGGCGGCCAGCACATCGGCGCTCCCCGCCCCGGCCATTTCTCGGCCATCCGGTTTGAGAAAGGCGCCCTTCCGGGCGCGCCGTCCGTGGTCGGCCAGAAATCCTGGAACATCAGCGTTGCCAAAGCAGTTCCAGGCTCGGGCCGCGTCCTTGCCGAGTGGATTGACGACCAGAATAGGCCGACCGGTTATGCCGCCGTTGTCGGCTCGGCCAACGGGCTTGTGATGACGCATGTGATGTTGCCCGACGATGCGGCCAACAAACGCCGGATGCTGTTGGCGATGGCGGGCCATCTGGTCCCCGAGCTTTGGCGCCGGGCGGTTGAAGCGGGCCTTGAACGCCTCGGAACAATCGGGGAATTCAGGTCGTACGACGAGGCGATTCAAGGCATCAGGCGCCTCGCCGGAGGGAACGCGCGCGCGGTCGAAGCCTTGGCCGAGGCGGAGCAGTCGCGCGAAGCCTCGCGCAAACGCGCCGCCGAAGGGCGCTATGCGGAGGCCTTGGACGCGGTCGTGCTGGCTTCGGAGAAACTCGAACGGGCCTATTGTCTGGCCCAGCGCCCGTTGCCGGGCGAGTTCCGGGCGTTCTGGTGCCACAGCGCCTTCGGCGTCGATGGCATCGCCTGGGACGAGGCCATCCGCCGCCTCGCAACGAATGGCTTCACGGCGGTTGTCCCCAACATGCTCTGGGGAGGCGTCGCCTTCTACAACAGCGAGATCCTCCCCGTTGCGCCGTCGGTCGCGGAGCGCGGCGACCAGATCGCCGAGTGCGTGACCGCTGCGCGCAAGCATGGCGTCCAGGTCCACGTCTGGAAGGTCAACTGGAACCTCGGCCATGCCGCGCCCAAGGAGTTCATCGACCAGATGCGAACGGCCGGACGGCTGCAATCGAGTCGGGATGGAAAGGAGGAATCGTGGCTCTGTCCATCCCACCCTGACAACCAGAAATTGGAAATCGAGTCGATGCTCGAAGTCGCGCGCCGTTACGATGTGGACGGGCTCCATTTCGATTACATCCGGTACCCCGACAGCGAGCACTGTTTCTGTGCCGGATGCCGTCAGCGGTTCGAGCAGGCCGCCCGGACCACGCTCGGGAACTGGCCGGCCGACGTGCTTGCCCGCAGCCCGCTGCACGAACAGTGGCTCGAATGGCGCCGCGGCCACATCACCGCCGTCGTCAAGGCAGTCAGCGAGCAGGCTCGCGCCATCAAGCCGAAGATCAAAATCTCCGCAGCCGTGTTCCCCCGCTGGACGACGGACCGCGCGAGCATCGGACAGGACTGGAAACTCTGGTGCGAGCGGGGCTATCTCGACTTCGTCTGCCCGATGAACTACACGCCGAGCGACCGGAACTTCGAGAACATGCTGGCGCAGCAGGTCCAATGGGCCGGCTCGGTCCCCTGCTATCCCGGGATTGGCGTCAGCGCCTCCTCATCCAAGTTCGGCGTCGACCGCACGATTGCGCAAATCCAGATCGCGCGCCGGCATCAAACACGCGGATTCATCATCTTCAACTACGGCGTGCCCGAGAGCCGCGACCTGCTGCCGTTGCTCGGACTGGGGATAACAGCACCGGACTAGTATTACTCTGTTAAGTAGTTGACTTCCATTTCGTGGCCGGATAGACTCTGCGGCCATGCAATGGAATTCAGCGCACTAGCGCCGGAGAATCACCGCACTGCAAACGTTCATCGAACCTCTGGTCACCGAGATCGGCCGCAGCGAGCGTCGGGAGAGTGCCGCGTTGTACGTGCAGGGTCTGCTCATGCCGGGACAGCGCAAGTCGATCGAGCCGATGGCCCAGCGTCTCCGGGTTGATGGCCAGAAGCTCCAGCAGTTCGAGCGACAGCCCGTGGTCGGACCGGCCGGTGTGGCAGGCCATCCGCCGGGAAGTGATTCCGATCGTGGAACCGCTCCAAGCGTGGGTTGTGGACGAGACAGGCTGGCTGAAACGGAAGGAATCGGTCGGAGTCGGCCATCAGTATTGCGGGGCGGTGGGAAAACAGGCGCAGTGCCAAGTCGCCGTTGAATTGGTCGTCAGCGATGGGGACATTGCGGCCGGTCGGCGGCCGACTCTATCTGCCGGAGGGTTGGGCGAAGGATCCCCAACGCCGGGAGAAAGCGGGCGTTCCCAGCACCGTGGTGTTTAAGACCAAGCCGGAGCTCGCCGGCGATTTGATTGCCGAGGCGCTGGCCGACGGCCTGAGCGTCGCGCCGATCCTGGGCGACTCGGTTACGGCAATGCCCCGGCGTTGCGGCGGCAAATCCGCGAGGGGGTTGGAGTACTTCTTCCATGGCGAGGAGCACTGGCTGGCTTGGGATGAGTGTCGAAGCTGACCAAGACAAGCATTAATCGCTGGGACTGCCCCCAGCTCGTAAGCTGCGGCAGTGGGCTGAGGACTTCAAAGCGAGCGAATGGCACCCCGGCGGTGTGGGATGCGGCGGGCGGCGAGAAACGCGCGCACGCGACTGGCGTGGAAACAAATCTACCTCAACAGCGATCTGGAGGAGCAAAGCGGACGCTGGCCCGCCTGCCTGGTTGGTGGTCGATTGGCCCGCAGGTCAGCCGATCCGTACCATGTCTACGTCGCCTGGCTCAAGCAGCCCCCGGCCAAGGGCCGGAGCCTGCGCTTGAGCCGCGGGCGCTGGCCCATCGAGCAATATTTTCAGCGGGGCAAGGATGACCTGGGGCTGGACCATTACGAGGGACGCAACTGGCGTGGCTTTCACCATCACTTGGTGATGTCAGCGGTTGCCTACCTGTTCGTGGTTGTGGACTACCTCCGCGCCAAAAAAAACTTCTGGCCTCACGTGGGAACAGGTGTTGCGAGCGATGCGGCCATTGATCGTGCGTTCGCGCGGCTTCTGTCCTTGCTGCCTGACCGAGTTTGACGATTTTTTGCCGGTTTGTACTTAACAAAGTAATACTAGCCCGGTTATTTCACACGCTTCGCGAGGACCCCTAACCGGGCTAGTTGGCAAAACCGCGCCCGGAAAGGGACCCAAGAGGATCCCGTCGGTCCTGAAGGTGTTCTTCCATATGAACAGTGTGTTGCATCTCTCTGACTCTGGGACCGGGCGCGGTTTTGCTTTTCTAACCCGCATAGCAGTCCTCTTGCGAAGTCTGACCGCCATGTGCACCGACGGGGTGTGAAATATGCGGGTTAGAATCCTTGACCGGTGAAACATGTTGCAGACCAGTCAAGTCTCTGTGCTGCGTTAAACGGGTCAAGGATTCTATTGAGCGAGGCGCGGGAGAGAAGGGCGGGGAGACACGGGGACTCCTCATGGGAAGGGGAGGACTGGATTTGTCTGAGGCGCGCCTCGCTAGAACGCGTAGCTCAGGCTGAACATGTGGAGATTCAAGCCGGGATTGTGGAGGCCGAGACCGGCATTGGACATGTGTTGGAAGCGATAACCGATGTCGACATGCGGCAGGACGTGAATCTCGACACCGATGTGGCTTGTCACTTGGAACAGGATGCCAAACTCCTTGTTGCCAAATGAGTCGCGCGACAGGGCCGTCGGGCTGACGCCCCCGCGCAAGGAGAATGGCAGGCGCTCGCGTCCGATCTCCAGCGCTGGCCCCACCCCGCCCACAAAACCATCCGCACCGCGCCCGCTGAGCCAGCCGGCGGAACTGTCGAACTGAAACCGCAGCGACCAACTGCGTCCGAGGTCTTGAGGTTCCGTGAGATTCCAGGCGGCCCACAGCTCGGTCTGGATAAAGCGGTTGGCCGACGAGTGCGACGAGATGCCGCACCGCGCGCCCACCGATTCCCAGATCCCCTCGGCTGCCCGGACGCGACCCCGAACGACGGATCCGCTGAGAACAAGCAGGAAGAGGAGAAACAGCGACGATTGCCGCAGACCGATTCGATGGTGCGTGGACATCTGAAGGCTCAATTCAGCCCGGTTCGATCTGGGGGGAATGGGGGCTCAGATGCGGACCTTGAACTGTTCCCCGCGTTCGATCGACAGCGCGAAAGCGGCCATGAGCTCGGGGATCTTCTCGAGATCCTTGAGGCTGACGAGTTCGACGGGGGAATGCATGTACCGATTGGGCAGGCTGATGAGCCCGCTGGCGATGCCGCCGCGGGTCCAGAAGATGACGTCGGTATCCGTTCCGCTGCTGGCGGACATCGCCTCGTGCTGGAGTTTGATGTTCTTCTTTTTGGCGACCTGTTCGAGCCGGGCGATCACCTCGGGGTGGTTGCATCCCCCGTGGGTCAGGGTGGGTCCTTTGCCAATCCGGATGTCGCCGTGGAGTTGCTGGCTGACGGTCGGGTAGTCGGTGGCATGGGTGACGTCGACAACCAGTGCCACATCCGGCTTCAGCGAATACGCGATCTGCCGCGCGCCCAGGAGCCCCACCTCCTCCATGATGTTCGACACCGCGCACACTTCCGCGTTGAGCTTGCGGCGATTCGCCCCCAGGAGCCGGAGCGCCTCGGCCACCGCGAAGGTCCCGATCCGGTTGTCGAACGCGCGGGCGACAGCCAGGTCGTTGCGCAACAACTCGAATTCGTCGCTCAGTGTGACAGGGTCGCCAATCTGCACCAACCGCTCCGCCTCCTTGCGATCCGCCGCGCCGACGTCGATGAACAGGTCGCCGATCTCCGGCACCTTGCGTTCCTTGTCCAGCTTGGTCAGATGCGGCGCGACATTGCCAATGACGCCCCGGACCGGGCCGTTGCGGGTATGGACGACGACGCGCTGGGCGCGCGCGACAATCGCATCTACGCCGCCGAGCTTCCGGACGTAGAGGAATCCGCTCTTGTCGATGTAGTTGACGGTCAGCGCAATTTCGTCGGCATGCGCGGCGAGCATGAGCCGGGGCGAACCGCCCTTGTTCAGAACGGCGACGCAATTGCCGTAGGCGTCCGAGAACGTCTCCTCGGCGTAGGCGCCGACGTAATCGAGCCAGACGCGTTGTCCGCGGGCTTCGTGGCCCGACGGACTCGGCGTGTTGACGAGCGTCTTCAGGAATTCAAGCGAGGTGTCGCGCATGGATCGAGTATGGACGAAACCAAGTCCCCTTGCCAAGCCCGCTAGCCCGCATATTTCATACTCCGTCCTGCACAGGACGATCAGACTTCGCAGGAGGACTGCCATGCGGGCTAGAAAAGCATGAACGGTCAGCGCATATCGGAGTCATCGCACACTTCATCGCACACTTCATCGCACACTTCATCGCACACTTCATCGCGCGCTTCATCGCACACTTGGTCGATCTGTGGCGAGCGGCATGAGGAGACAAGGATGTTCTCCCTGGACAAACTGATGGTGTGCGATCAAGGCCCTGCAGCCACATCGACAAGCATCAAGAATGCCCAAACTCCAGCCGCCCTCGTCAGACGGCGCTGTTGCCTGCATTTGACGGGGCATGTCATCCGATCAGGCGTTTGATGTCTGCGACCAGGGCCCGGACATCCTCCTCGCGGATGTCCCAGGCGCACATGAATCGACATCCGCCCTGCCCGATGAACGTGTAGAACCTCCAGCCTGCCTTGTGGAGTCCCTCGATCGCGGACGGCGGCAGTTCGACAAACAGCGAATTCGCCTGGCGCGGAAAGAGGAGGCGGGCTTCGGGCAGTTGGGCCAGTTCAGTCTCGAGCAATTCGGCCATGGCATTGGCGTGGGCCGCGTGGCGCAGCCATGCGCCGTCCTTGAGCATCCCGACCCACGGGGCCGCCATGAAGCGCATCTTCGAATAGAGCTGGCCCGCCTGTTTGCATCGGTAATCAAACTCCGCCGCCAGGTCGCGGTTGAAAAAGACCACCGCTTCGCTGACATGCATGCCGTTCTTTGTCCCGCCCAGACACAGAACATCCACGCCGGTCTGCCATGTGATTTCCTTCGGCTTCACCCCGAGCGACGCCACGGCGTTGGCGAAGCGCGCCCCGTCCATGTGCAGCTTGAGGCCGCACTGTTTTGTCTTGGCCCAAATGGACTTGAGCTCCTCGACGCTGTAGACCGTCCCCACTTCGGTCGCCTGGGTCACGCTGACAGCCCGGGGCTTGGGATAGTGAATGTCGGCGCGCTTGTCGACCATGCGCTCGATGGCGCACGGATCGAGCTTGCCGTTCGAGCCCGGCATGAGCAGGACCTTCATTCCGTTCGAGAAGAACTCCGGCGCGCCGCATTCGTCGGTTTCGACGTGTGCGATCTCGTGGCAGAGAATGCTGTGGTAGGAGTGGCCGAGCGAAGCGAGCGAGAGGGAGTTGGCGGCGGTGCCGTTGAAAACGAAGAACACCTCGCAGGCCATCTCGAACACCTCGCGGATCAGGTCGGCCGCCTGGGCCGTCCAGGCATCTTCGCCGTAGCTGACGGCGTGGCCGGTGTTGGCCTCGGCGAGGGCCGCCCAGGCCTCGGGACAGATGCCTCCGTAATTGTCGCTCGCAAAATGACGTCGGATCTCTCGGGTCGTATTCATCCTCAAAAAGCCGCTTTTCTAACATCGAGCCCTCCCCACTGGCGAGCGGAACGTTGAGAGGTCGGAGGTCAGAGGTCGGAGGTCGGAGGTGGACGTTGAGCGTTGAACGTTTCTGGTTCATGGCTCCCTTGCGCATTAAACCTCCGCATTTCGCTTGCCGTGAATCCCCCGTGCGATTCCGGCACACCACTTCAAATGAGAATGGGGTTCGCAACAACACCGTCTTGGCCGCGACCTTTGTCGGCTTCGTCGGTCGCCACGCTGTCTGACGACAAAGGTAGCGACGAAGGCATCGACAAAGACTGCCGAGGGAATGTCCGTTTTCGGGGTAATCGCCTTCCGACACAGGCCCCCTCCAACACCGGCCCGTCCGAACGCGATCCCCCTCTCTCCGCGCGGGTCAACTGGACGCGCCTCCGTTCCACCGGGACTCGAGTGAAACGCCCGCAGCCGCGACGGGCGTCGGTTTGCCGAACAACTCCGGGAGTTTGTCGATGACGCGGGTTTTGATCTGGATGCCGGCCCCGATCACAGACATCGCCACGGCGATTGCGAGGATCATGTTGAAAACGACGCGTCGCCAGCCCCCGCCCACCGCGGCGCCGATGTAACTGCGGCGGTTGTTCATGACCAGGAATGTCAAGTAGGCAATGGGCAGCATTGTGAAACAGATGGCCGATGCCACCACCGGCAGCCATAAGGGCGTTGAACTGACCACCCCGAGCAACCCGATGACCGGCACCAGGGTGAACAGGCGGTAGCGCTTCACCGTGTACTCGAGCTTGAGCATCTCGCACATCGTGAATCCGCACACGACCATGTGCGCGCTGATCGCGCCGCAGGTCATGGCGATGAACCCCAGGTCGAATACGAGGCGCCCAAGATTCGCGCCCATCAGGGGCGCGAGCGCCCGCGCGGCGTCCACGGGTTTCAGGTCGGTCCGGACCACATTGCCCGAAGCGGGGTCGTAGATGGTGTTGGCCATGGCGATGATGATCAGGGAGGTGACCAGCACGAACGGCAGGAACATCGACATGGCGAGATCCCAGCGCGAGAGCGTCTTGTGGCTTCGGCCCCAGCCCTTGGCCAGCAGCGAATAGCCGTAGAGGAAAGTCATGTTGATGCCAACCGCCGCGCCAATCGCCCCCAGCACCGTCTGGATCCCCTCCGGGCTGCGCGGCAGGTGGAAGGCGAACAACCCGCGGAACAGCGGCCCCCATTGAATGCCCGTAAACAACACCACAGTGGCAAAGGCGAGAATGACCAACGCGATCACGCCGCGCAAAAACCACTCGTAGATCCGGATGCCCTTGGCGCGGCTGCCGTAGTTCCAGGTCGTGAAAATGGCGATGCCGAGCAGCAGGAAACCGGTGCCGAAACTGACCGCATATCCCGCCGCCGAAAAACCGCTTCGCTGCCCTCCGGCGTCCGTTGCATACACGGCCACACCCGCCATGTCGGCAAGATCCCGCGCCGCGCCGGCGGCGAGTCCGTACTGCGGGAAATGCCAGATCACCGACGCCACGATGGTGGCGATGGCCCAGAGCAGCGGGATGAGCGGATGCAGCTCGCGTCCGAAAGCGCGGTATGGCCGTTCGCCGCTGGTCAACACCACATTGCCCAGCGCCGCCAGCATGCATACGCCCAGGAACATCGCCACCGGCTGCACCCAGAGCAGTTGATAGCCGAAAGAGGCACCGGCCACCACGGACGCCACCGCGCTGCCTGCGCCCAGCGTCATGGCGCTTTGAAGCAAGCCCGGCCCCGTGCGTTTGAGGTAACCGGCCGCACGCGCCGGCAGCGGCTGGCCTTCCAACGCTTCGAGGGCGGCCACTTCGCGCTCCAACTTCTCCGGGTCCCATTTGCTCGTCATGGGCAGCCCGGCACCCGGTTGCGGCGCGGATGATGTCATAGGCGGATCATGCGAGAATCCAGAGGCGGGTTCAATGCAAAGTCCGTTTCCAGCGCGCATTTCTCACCAACTTCTGAAGAACGCGGAGCCGATGTCATCGAAAGGTGCACTCATGCGCGCTAGAGTGACTTTCTTTGTGAAATCCGTACTCAATGAGTCAAGTTGTTGCGCCGCGCAGCGGCGCCACTTAGCGAGGCGTCGGGTGCCGGTGATCGCCGTTGCCGCCCAGCGGCCACGGGTCGTTCACAAGCCTCGCAGGTCTGAGGCGAAGCCTCGCTAAAACGTGGCGAAACTGCACGCGGCGGGAAAGCCGGGCAACGCATGCATGCCCGCGTCGGTCGTGCTCAACGCATCGCCCAGGCACTGCCGGGCCGACTCGCTCAGGAGCCGCGCGAGCCCGAGCTGTCCGGCGAGCTTCTCCATTCGAAACACGAAGTTCACCTCGCGTCCGGAGAGGCTCTCTTCACCCAGCGAACCGTGTCCGCCCAGGATGACCTGGCCGTGATGGACGACGAGACGAAACGCAGGGGAGCGGGCTCCCTGGAGTTGTTTGAGCTGCGCGATGGCATCGAGGACGCCCGATCGTGCAGCCTCGGTATCGGGCCAATAGGCGAGGAAGCCATCACCGAGGTACTTGTTGATGACGCCGCGGTGGCGCTCGACGAGCTGCTGGCAGATCGAGAACCAGCGCCCCATCATGACCGCCAGATCTTGATCCGCCATGCGCTGGCTGAGCAGAGTCGATCCCTCGACATCGGCCACCACCAACCAGCAGGCCGCCGTCCGCAGATCCAGCACCGTGACTTCAGTTGTCCGTGTCGGATCGGCGGCCAGAGGCGACTCCGGCTGTCGAAAAACGAACAGGGACGAGCCGAACTCGAGCTGGTCGCCATCCCGCAACCGGATCGGCTGGCTGACCCGCACGCGGTTGACATAGGTGCCGTTGCTGCTGCCCAGATCGACAAGCCACCACTCGCCGTCCGCCTGCGCGTGGATGAGCGCGTGACGACGGGAGACGCGCTCGTCCTGCAGCACCAGGCGGTTGTCCGTCGCGCGTCCGATGCCAAATGGCGCCTCGATCGGCAGGCGCTCTCCGCTGCGCTTCTCGATCCAGGCTCGGTGTGGTGGCGTCGCAGTCATCAATCTCCTCCGAATGCTACACAGAAACTGTCCGGACGAAAGCTCGAATGCCACAGCCCGGATACCGGCGTCGTCGCCGCAGGAGGTTTCGTTATGGCTACGGGGCGCGCTGCAACTCGCCCATCCGGCCGCGGACCCAGGACCGCACAAAGTCGAGTTGACGGGCGCTGAGCGCTGAGCGCTCGGGGTTGACCGCCAAGGCTGTCATCCAGCGCTCGACGGCGGGGCGGTACTCGAGGGTGGACCGCAGGCGTTCTTCGAGATCCGTCATGTGTCCCGCGCCGTAAAAGACCGCGATCGAACGCGGGGGTTCTTTGGCTTCGAGAGCGCGTCGCACATCCTCGACCACCTTCTCATTCCGCTCCTCGATGAGGACCCTGAGCAGATTCTGAAAGCCGGGAGGCAGGCCGGGCATCTGTGGCAGATCCTCCGGCAGACCCGAGAGAACCTCGATGAGCACGACTTGCATGGCCGCCTGGAGTCGCGGACTGGCCTCGAGCAGCGCAACGGTGACCCGCGCCATCGCGCCGAGAAAGCCGGTCCCCTGCATCGCCGCCAGCAGATGGTCAAACTCGGCGCCGCCCCGTTCACCGGATCGAGGTTCGCTGCCTGGCGTGCCTTGCGGGCTTGGGGTGTCTTGCGTGCCTTGCGGGGGATTGGCGAAAATGCGCGCCAGTTCCGCCACGGACAGGTCGCTGTTTTTGAACTGTTGTGGGGTGTAATCGATCGCATGCAGTTGGAATTCGAGCCCCAAGGCCTTGGCCAGCGCGGCCTGGAGGTTGAAGCCGGCCTCGCGCTGGAGCGCGAACGACTTGTTTGTCGCCCCCACACCCTCGAACAGCACCAAATCCTGCGCGTTGAGGAAACGCTGAAGCTTCGCATAATAGTCCGCCGTCCCGAGGTGCGTCACACCCACGAGCCAGAGCGTCGGGCCGCGTCCGCGCGCCGGTTTGAAGGCTCTCAAAGCCACTTCGAGCGCCGCCGTGCCATCGGAGCGATGGGTCGCCCGAATGAATGGCGCGGGAGGCGAGTCAACCCGCGGCGTGACTGCGCGTGGCGCGGCACAACCCAGACCCAGCAGCAATACCAGGCCAGCCAGCAGGGACCTTTGTTCGATAGGATTCCAGATCACGCCCGATGCTGATCATCCCGACGTCGCCTGGCGAGTCCAAAGAGCCCGGATGTCAGACTCCGCGAAGCTCTGGTGAAACATCCGGGCTAAGGCGGCGTGATGAACACCGGAATGCTGGTCTGACCTTCCGGATCTTTGACGTAGACTTTGGCGTCGCCCTTGACCCAAACAGCGTACCTGAATCCGTAGGCCGACGGGTACTCGCGGCTGAAGGCCGGCACCTTGCCCGGGGCACGAACGATCCGAACCACCGGGTCGGTGCCCGGCGGGTCGTACTGCAGTGGACCGATCTTCAGGCTGCTGCCGGTGTCTTCCAGATAGATTTGTCGCTGCGACCGCCCATAGCATTGGCTCAGCGGCGTCAGCCGCCAGTAGATCAGGGATGGCCCGCCCACTCCGGCCACCTGAGCCGCGATGATCTGGGGAGGCGAGCATCGAGGGGTGGCCTCGATTTCGTTCGATTGGCAGTACTCATCCCCGTTGAGCGCAGCGGGCCGGATCACGTAGTAGTACGTCGTGCCGGAAAGCCCGTCATCCTCCGAGTAGAACAGGTCCGTCGTTGCGTCCAGCCAGAGGTAAGGGCCGCCGGGCGCGGTGCCGCGATAGACGTTGTAAGAGACCGCCATCGAGTAGGCCGTCCACGAAAGAGAGACCGTCTTCTCGACCACGGAATCGAGTGTCAGCATGACACAATCACACTGGGGATCGCTGGTTGCTTTGACGAAGACGTGGGCCGGCGCGGTGCTGCTCAGGTCGCCCATGCCGCTGCTCGGGAACGACTGCGAGGTGGTGTCGGTAACCCGCAACTGGACCAGGTACTCACCCGGGCCCAACGCCTCGAAGTAAGCCGTCACGTCCACTGTGGCCCCATACGCGTCGTTGAAGTCGTTGTCTCCATCCAAATCCCAGGCGTATTCCTGAATCGTGTCGCCCGGGTAGGGCCCCGACTGATGCTCGCCCTCGTCCGGATTCACCGACCGGCGTCCGTCCAGGAACCACGGTTTGGCTGCCGGGCAGAAAACATACGGTCCGTCCGGGTCGGCGGTCGGCTCGATCGGCGGCGACGTGATCCTTACGTTGACGATGTCGATGTCCTGCTTGGCCGGAGAGCCGTCGTCGATGACGCGCAGGGTAATGGGATAGACGCCGACACCGGAGAACGTCAGAGCGACCACCGGGCCCTCGACATCATATGTGCCGTCGCCTTCGAGATCCCATTCCCAACGGACGATGCTTCTCCCTGAGGTTTGATGGAAGGAATCGGTGCCGTCCACGAAGATCGTCTGCCCGACAACGCCAGGATTCGGGATTGCCTTGGCCACGGCCACGGGAGTGCCCGGATCGAAGAGCGTCGCCTTGAGCATCTGAATCGCCCAGGTGGTTTCAAAGCACCGCTGCCGGCTGTCGGCTTGGTGCCCCCACCAGTAGCCTCCCGCGTTCTGATCCCGAACCAGGGTGCGCGCGACGCCGTCGGTGAGATCGCCGTAGCTTGCCTCGGCCGCGTACCAATTGATGTCGGGCTTTCCGGGCGTGTTCGAGTGAAGCCACTCGATGGGATTCTCGACCCCGTCCTCATCCGGATCATGCAGGAGCATCGCCTTCACGAACGAATAGAGTCCGTAGTAGTAGGCTTTGATGTTGTTGCTGTAGTTGCCGGTGTTCGTAAAACGGTCGCGAATCCAGGTCTCGGCCAGATCCCAACTCGGTTTGCCCGTCGGACCGGTCTCGCCCCGGCCGATGCCGTCCATGACCATCTGGACCATGCCCGAGGGCGTGGTGGCGTACCAACCCCAGGGTGCGTCACCGCTGTACGTGTATCCGAAACTGCCGGTTCCGCCCTGGCTATACGCCAGCCAGACCACGTTCCATGTCTTGACGCAAGGATGCACGTCGATGCCCCACCGCCGCTCCGCGGCGATCATTCCGATGGCGGCCCACTGGCAGGCGGAGTTGTCGGGCGCCTGGTTTGCGCTATAGCGCCACCCCCCCCCGGACGCCCCGTCATATTGCGCCCACATGTAACCGTCGGTCATGTCCTGGACGATATCGCGATACTCCCGGCCCAGGACCCCAGGATCGGCTCCGCTCGGCACTTCGCCTGTCACAGCCTTGGCGGCGGGCGTGCCGCTGGCGACGATGGCATCCATCAGCATGCCCATCTGATACCAGTCCTGGTCCTGGGAGAGTTCGATCTTGTACCCGTTGGCATTGCCGTCGGGCATGAACGTGCAGTGCGGATTGGTTTGCTGCGGCACCGTGGAAGTCTCGAGGTACTGGAAGATGCGACGCAGGCCGCGCCGAACGGTGTCGGTGTAAGGGTTGTCGCTGCTGCCAATCTCGAGGTGACCATTGACCTCGAAGGCATTCACATTGGCGGCTGAACAACTGATGTAACCGTCATACGCATAGCCACCGTACCGGCTTGTCCGCCAGTCGCCAACGGGCATCCCGCCCGAATCGAACCGATTCATGCTCTTGTGCAGATACCACAAGCCCTCGTCGATCGCGATGTTGACCTCGGTCTTGAGCTTGTTCTCCCGTGTGCTGACATCCTGCAGAATGACGAAATAAGCCCTGCTGTCGGTCTTGCCCGTATTCTGATCCTCGACGGTCAAACGCGCGGTATAAATGGTACCGACGCTCCCCGTATACGCGTGTTTGGCCTCGATCGCATAGGGGTCGGTGACCGTGCCCACGGCAGGTGCGCTGCCGTCGCCGAAGTCCCACGCGTACTTGATCGTTGCGCCGGAGCGATCACAGGTGCCCTTGAGGGTGATCTGCCGGCCGCTGATTGAATCGTGCGGAATCAGCGGGTTTGTCGGCGACCATGGCACGGTCTTCACCGACGGCGTCGGAGAGATCGCCATTGCGGACACGGCACAGGCGCAGAGCGCCACAATCAGTTTTGCCTGGAGGGTTCTCATCGGATCCATCCTTTCTCGACTTTGAGATTCTCTTTGTCTTTCAGTTCATCAGGAGACAGGGGCCATCGGGAAACAGCTCCTTCCAGCTTCTTTTCAGTTTCCGGAATGTCAGACCCTCCCCCGGCGCCGGAGAAGCGCCGCACCCAGAAGCCCGAGTCCAGTCAGCAGTGCGCTGGGGCCGGGCTCAGGAATGACATAACCATGGATGCCGAATTCACCGATCCCAAAGCCCAGGTACTCCTCGCTATTCTGCCGAACGGAAACGGAGTAAAGCGGGTCGCTCGCAAGGGTGCTGTAGAACCCCACGAAACTCGCCCCGCCGCCCCCGGAGATCGATAGCGAGGTCGCGATCGCTTCCCCGCCGACGGATAGTCCGCTCACGTCGAAGTCCCAAGTGGCGGCGGCGACCTCCGGTTCGAGGTAGAAATAGAAGGCCATCGTCCCGGCAGGCAAGGTCAGGTCGAGTTGCGCGTGACTGCTGCCGCCCGCCCCTGTCCATGGGCTCCAGTACACCTGACCGCCATATCCATGACTCCAGCCGTTCCATTGTCCGACTGCAGGTCCCACGTCGTAGAGTTGGACCGGATCGGACAAGGCCAAACTGCCCGACACCGGCACCGATGCCGGCGGGGACGCGTCCATGACCCACGAACCGAGCGGCCGCGGGTCGGACGGGAATCCCGTCATGGCGTATCCTCCGAAAGAGGATGGCGGAGGGCCGGTTCCAATGCTGGTGTCGATGACCACGGCGGCCCGCCCGAGGACCAGCGCGGACAACAACGCGACCACGGTGCATATCATTGTTCGACGAATCATGGCTGCTCCTTTCTTGTTTTGACGCAGGTTAAGTACCGTCATGAAGAAACGGAATGAGCCACGGGGCACGCGGCCATCCCTCATCTGTGGAGTGGTCGTCATCTAACACACCCAGGCACGACTGTCAACACCCAATCAGGTGTTCCTCGGTGAACGCAGGACGCGTCTTTTCAATCGTGTAAGTCCAGAATGTTGGGTGATTTGGCGAAAACCAGAGCGTGGAGTCGTTGGCGCCCGCCACGAGCCAAACGGAAGCGCTTTTGAAAGCTGCGCGTGTTGGACTTGGTCTTGGGGTTGTTCTGGCGCGCTCGATTCACGGCCGCGTTGGCCAAGCTGACCACCACGCGTCGAATCGCCCCCAAGACCCGTGCAGCACGGGGAGTGCGCACGCGGCTTTGATCTTCCCGCAGCGTGATGTCCAGGCAGTGGTGCAGTCGACTTTCCACCACCCAGTAACCCCGTTTGAGCGCCAGCATCCCCTGGGCTTGGAGTTGTTCGAGCGTCAGACTGCTCAGCAGATAAACGATCTCACGGCACCATTTGCCCTTGCGTCGGACGCGCGTCTCCAAGCGAGCGGCCAACCGGGCTCCGGGAAACCCCACCTGCGGCGGCGTCACCTCCACACACTCCAAGAAGCGAATCTCGAGCCGACTCCGATTGTGCTCCCGCTTGAGCACCCGCGTCCGCGCCGTGGGTCGAGGGGGAAAAACCCTGTTGGCGGAACAGGTTTTTCAGGGTCGTTTCGAGGGTGGTCTGGTTGCCCTTGACCGTCAGCAGATAGTCCCCGCCTCCCTCGAAGAGGATGTCCTGGGCCGTTTCATCCTGAGTGTGCATCGCGTCGGCCACTACGATCTTGTCCCGCAGCGTTTGCCCGCGCAGCAGTTGGCGGGCGGCGGGGATTTCGTTGGTCTTGGCGGGCGTGACCACGCTGCCCAGAAAGCGTCCCTGGGAATCAACGGCGTTGACGATCTCCACCCCGGCGTGACGGACTTTCTTGCCATCGACGATGACCATCCGATCCTGCCGAGGGCCCAAGATCTGATCCTGCCAGCGCAAGAGCGCCCGTTCCACCTGCTCGTCGTCGACCTCATGCAACACGCGGGTAAAGGTGGTCTTCCCGGGACAACGCACCTCACGGCTGTGGGGATCGGTGCGAAACTTCAAGGCGCGCAATTGCGCGGGGCTCAAGGTCTGCGCGTAATCGGCCAGGTCTTGGGGGCCGCGGACGACCCCCTGGGCAGCGGCCATGACCATCAGGCAGATTAAGCCCGGCAGCGGATAAGCCAGCGCTTGGGCCCGACGAAATTCGGCGACCTCCGCCTCGACGCTTTCCATCAGGCTGGCAATCTGCGCCACCTTGGCGGTGCAACGGACCGGTCGAGGCGTTTCGACCGCCGCCCAAGCGGGAGGCAATTGCCCCGCGCGCAATTTCAAGCACGCGTGCTTGACCAGTTCGCGAACCCAAATCTGCTTGGGGGCCTCGTTCTTCACATAGAAATCGTCGGCATCGCGCTTCCAACCGGCGGTCTTGCCCAGGTAGGACCACCCGCTCACTTTGTAGGCGGTGCCTTGGTAGAGGTTCGGATCGACAAAACTCTCCACCAGGGCGATGGGATGGCCCCAACGCTTTTGCCAATCCTCCGAGAGCCGTTTGAGCATGAGCTTCATGAAGCGGCTGATCAGGTTGGGATAGTGGCAGTCGGGCATCACCAACAGGCGAGAATTGTTGGCCAAGAGGCAACGCCGGCGCGCGCACTGTTCGGACGACCAACCGATGAACTGGTCTCGATCTTTGAGGTGGAAGGCGGCCGAACTCCAGGTGGCCACAGCCAACCATCGGCCTCGATAGACGAAGGCATAGCGCAAATGCTCGCCCACCAAGGTGACACCGTGCAGGTAATGATGTTGGCCGATGGCCGCATCGCACTGGGCCATATCCTTTGCCGAGGTCAGCAGCAGGAGGTCGCCATGGTCCAAAACAAGTTGTTCGTCTGGAGAAACGTTGCGGCGTTTGCATTTGCTCATGCCGCAAGCGTAAAAGAGTGGAAAGAGGATGTCCCGAAAATAATGCTAACTTCTTCAGTCGCAATCTGCCCCACTGTTGAAAAGCCGCGCCCTGCGGTGAACGCGGCGGGCCGAGTCAAACGAGGTCCTGTTCGGTGACGATGATTGTCTCGAGTCAGGGACTCTCCCGCGGCTGCGGGATCGTCCCTCCGAGCCGGTTCATGGTCCCTGTACGCACTAAACTGTTGAAAGTCAACGCTGCCCAGGAACCTCGCAACGGCTCGCGCGAGGGGCTCAGCGCCCGGGGCCCCGCATCAGGATTTCCCCCTGCGTTTTGCCCTCCAACTGGTCGCGGATCGATTGCACGCGACCGGCGATGAAACGCTTGATCTGGTGGACGGGCGCGCGGGGTCCCTCGGGGGCGCCGTCGCGCGGACCTTCGAGCCAGTTGGTGCTGATTGCGAGATCAAAGCGCTGGAGTCGAAAGTCAGACTCCGCCGCCACCGCGGGCCGGATGATGGCGCCGATCCGATCGATCCGGGGATAGAGGCGGTCGACTGTGAACGGCCCTTCGAGCGCGCGTTCGAGGTGGCGCCGATAGAGGTGGCGGAAGGCCTCGACCTTCAGCATGCGGTCGAGAAAACGGTTTTCATAGGTGCTTGGCCGCCAGATGCAGGCCCGCTCCCGGCGCTCGTCCGTTCCCACGTAGCCGAATTCGCCCCACCCATGATCGTGGTCCCAGGGAATGAACCCAAGCCGGCCCGTCCGGGGGTCCATGTACATGTAGAAATTCTGGCCGTTGCTCAGAAATCCGTCGTAGCTCGAAATCAGGACGTTCCCCGCCAGGAACCCGGCGAATTCATCGAGATCGATAGAGTCCGACACGCGCTGCGCGAATTCGAGATCGTCCGCTTGCGCCAGGAGGCGGGCGAAATCGACCAGCCGGTCCAACTGCCGCGGCGTGGCCCTGGTCTTGAGGTCATAGATCTCCGCGTACGCGCTCCAGTCTTCACCCAGGTACTCGAAGAGTTGGGTGGTCACGGGCTTGAAGATCGGGACGTCCGGAGAACCGAAGCGGTCCGCGGCGAAATCGGCATCGACGTTCTCGATCAGCACATATAATCCGAGCGGCTGGCGCTCGAAACGGCCGGGGACATCGAGCGTCAGGTAAGCGTACGCGGTGCGGGGACCGGGGACGCCCAGCTCGCGGAACAGGTGCTGGGCAAGGACGTCGTGCAGGTAGCTGTTGTCCGGAATTGCGTTGACGAAATTCAGGGTGTGGATCCCCGCCAAATGCTGGCCCCTGACGAACTTGTCCAGGTCCACCTTGAACGGCTGTTTGCTGCCGAAGAGCGAGTTGACGTAGGTGCCGTTGCCCCGATACCGAACGCCCACCGAAGAAAACTGTACTCCGGCGAATTCGAGATGGGCCCGCGCCCAGTTGAAATCGAGGCCCAGGACGCCGGCCAGGCCGCTGCGGCGCGCCTTTGGATTGCGCAATTGCATCATGCCGTCCGGGCGCATCAGGTTCGGGACGGGCGGGACGCGCGAGGGCCCGAGCGCCTTCCATTGTCCGGGCGTGAAACTGAGCCGAGCCGTCCAGACATTGGTGAGTCCGTAGAGTTCGGCGGCACTTCGCGGAGGGGGCGGCGGCTCGCGGGATGTGTCAGGCGATCGGGCCGGCCAGGGGCGGGCGGGCTCGGCAACCTCGGGCATCTCCTTGGCCAGGCGCCGGCTCGATTGCTCGACGAACCATCGCGTCAGGTGCCCCTGCCGGAGCGACCAGACGAATGCCACGACGAGCAGGATGAGCAGGCATGCGCCCGAGGCAGCGACGGCAACAACGCGTCGCAAGGCCCGTTCGAGAGCAACCCACCGCCAGGCCCGTCGAATCCCGCGCACCAATCCGCTCTTGCGTGTCCGCGGCGACCACGCCTCGACCTGGGCCAGTGCGCTGCATTCGAACTCGGTCGACATCGCGCGGGGGACCTGGGCCAGGAACGTTGGGAGATCGACGCCGGGCGCGCGGGTTTGAAGCGCCTTTCGCAGTTTGTCCAGGCCGCGGTTCCTGAGGGCCATCACGCGGGCCTCGTGACGGCGCAATGCCCTCGCCGTTTCCGGGATTTCCGCCTGCACGACACAGCCCAGGACAACGGCATCCTGAAGGCCTCGGCGCATCCGAACCAACGCGCCGAGAACGGCGGCGCTCACGCCGGCTGGAGAGGCCCTCGATGGGATCGGAAGCTTCAGGCGTCTGCGTTCCCGTCGGACCGCGAGCCATGCGGAACGGAGGAGCCACGAGGCGATGACGGTGTTCCGGGGCAGCCGGCGCCACTGAAAGGCGAACGCGTGAAACACCCCAACGAAGACCCGCTCGACGATCTCGCTCTTGTCCGGGGCCAGCAGCAATGCGCTGCCGAAGACCAGCGGCGCAAAGGCCCGGACGAGACTCGGGAACTCAGGTCCGCCGGGCGCCATCGACCGGGCACGGCGCAGGTCGCGAATCGTCATTGCGACGTGAATGCGGCAAGTCCCGTCGTGCGCGGGCGCGCGGCCCGCGGGTCCCTGCGGGATCGGTGTTGCAGGCGCGTCGCGGACGGCGGCTATCGTATCGGCCTCATTTCTCAACGGTTCCCCCGCTGGATCGCGCGGCGTTGATTCGGGATTCGTTGCCCTTCTTCCATTCTTCACCGAGCGCTTCGAGCGTCTTGCCGGTCCGCTCCTCCCAAAGCGCCCGGGCATACCTTCCCTCGCGCGCGGCGGCGTTGAGTTTGGGCACGATGTCCCGATCGTGCGTCTGGGTCACCCAGTTGAGGAAGTTGCCCGTGATGCGGTAGCTGGCGTCGTAGGCGGCGCGATCGAGATTCCGCTCGGTGATCTCGGCGCCCTTCGTCTGCGGCTCGTAAAGGAACCAGCGGATGTAGTCGGCGATGCCTTCGACCAGCCAGCCGGGGGTGCGTGCGGCGCCCGCGTTGAGGCGTCGTGCGCGACCGTAGTCCTGGACGACATGGACCAGTTCATGCACCACGGAGCCGAGCGCCTCCCGGCGCAACTCGCGCCGGAACCATCCGCTGTTCAGGTTGACGCGGTTTCCGCCCGCCGACGCGGGTGTGCCGCCCATATCCGTTCGAAACCGCAGGGTGATGTTCGTTGCAGGCTCGAAGCCTTCGCTGGGCAGCATCGCGACCAGCTTCGGATACCATTCCTGGACGACCGGCCGCAGTTTGGCATCGGCCCACTCCGCCAGGTCCGGCGCGGCCGTCGCATCGATGGTGAACCTGTATTTGCCCTCGGACGCCCCGAACACAATGAGAATGGACTCGCCCGTTTGACCCGTTGCGGGCTCGAGAGGCGGCCCCTGGGCGTTGATGACGTCGATCTCGCCATAGAAGGTGTTGCCGAACGCGTCCTGGTCCTCGGTGCGGACGACGTCCAGCAGCAGATACCGGTAGTCGCCCAGCTTGCCCGAGGCGGGATCTGACACCGCCACCCCATACTGGCCGCCTGCGGCCCCGTGCCTGTCGCGGGTGTCCACCGCCGCAACATGTGTCCATCCGCACGATTCGGGATCGGTTCCTCGACGCGGGCTTGGGACGAATCCGGAGGCCGCGCCGTCCGCCGCGTAGAGCCGGTAGACCTGGGGAGCGCGCGACCCCGTGTGCCACGAGTACGTGTTGATCTGCTTCACCGGGATGACGCTCTTGAGATCAATCCGGATCCGGCCGCCGTCCGTCCCGGCGCGGAGGAAGAAGTTCGCCGCAGGTTCGTCTTCCTCGACGGGAAGCCGTCCGTCGTGCAGGACGGCGAGCAGGCCGCCGTTCGAGTCGCGTTCGCCATCCACCAGGGTGAACTCCGCCGCGGACGCCGCATCGTTCCTGGCGGGGAGCGGCACAGAGTCGAAAGCGAAGGCGGATCCGGCGGGGCTGTGCCCGATCGAGACGGTGGCCGCGGCTCGGGAGACCGGTGCGGCGGCCAGGATGAAGGCGGTGGGGATGAGCAGGAATCGGGTTTTCATGTCGAATGCGTGATATTGGACCGAGCCAACGCGCGCCGTCCAGTGAATGCGGTTGGCCGGGCCGGACCGCGGTGCATCTGGTTGTTGTCGGTGTTCTGTCGCCCGGTGAGGGCGCCGGGCCTACAACGGGATGGAGATTGCCGGAGGGGCGACGTCCTCGTCGCCCGCCAAACAGGGTCTGCAACTCTCATCGCCGGGGACGAGACGTCCCCCCTGCGCCCTTTTCGTCATCATGAATTGTCCCGGCGCTGAGCGCACTCCGCGCACTCTGCGCTCGCCAAGAGAATGATCCTGGCCAAGAGTGGCTTCGAGTCTTTGTGACGCGCCACGCGCCAGCCATTCCGTTCATCCTGGTGACCCTGTTCCTGGATGTGCTGGGCATTGGGCTCGTCGTCCCAATCCTGCCGCGCTTGATCGAGGATCTGTCGGGAGGAAACGTCTCGTCCGCCTCGACCACATTCGGCCTTTTGGCGTCGCTCTATGCGCTGATGCAGTTCATCTTCGCACCGGTGCTGGGAAGCCTCTCCGACCGCTACGGGCGGCGTCCTGTCATTCTGTTTTCGCTGTTGGGGTCGGGGCTGGACTATCTCGTGCTGGCGGTGGCGCCGACGCTGGGATGGTTCTTTGTGGGGCGCATCATTGCGGGCGTGACAGGGGCGAATATTGCAGCGGCCAGCGCGTATATTGCGGACGTTAGCCCGCCCGAGAAGAGGGCGCAGAGTTTCGGTCTCATCGGGGTGGCGTTCGGACTCGGGTTCATTGCCGGACCGGCGCTTGGCGGCCTGCTGGGCCAGGCCGGGCTGCGGCTGCCGTTTTATGCGGCGGCGGCCCTGACGCTGTTGAACTGGTGTTACGGACTGTTGGTGTTGCCCGAGTCGCTCGACGCGCGGCATCGGCGCGCATTCGACTGGGGGCGGGCCAACCCGATCGGGTCGCTGGCGGCCTTGCGGCGGCATCCGGTGGTATCCGGGCTGGCGGGGACCTTCTTTTTGCTGCACGTGGCGCATGCGGCCGTGCACAGCACCTGGGTGTTGTACACCGCCTATCGGTACCAGTGGACGGTGGCGCAAACAGGGGCCTCACTAGCCATCGTGGGCGCCATGGCCGCGATCGTCCAGGGCGGCCTGGTGCGCGTGGTGGTTCCGAGGCTTGGGGAGCGCCGCGCCATTGCGACGGGTCTGTGCATCGGGGTGCTCACGATGATCGGTTACGCGGTGGCGACCGAGGGCTGGATGATCTACCCCATCCTGGTCTTCGGGTCGTTGGGCGGCATCACCGGCCCGGCGGCCCAAGCTCTCATCTCGAAAACCGTCGCCCCGAACGAACAAGGGGCTGTTCAGGGGGCATTGTCGAGCCTGGGCAGCGTGGCCGGGTTCATCGGACCGCTGTCGGCCACAACGCTTTTCGGCTACTTCATCAGCGCACGCGCGCCGCTGTTGCTTCCCGGGGCCCCGTTTTATGCGGGCGCACTGGTTCTGCTTGGGGCGCTGGCCCTAGCCCGCGTGCTGCCCTCTCTTGTGAACTCCGGCTTCGCGGTGGCAAAAAGTGGTGAGAAATGCGGGCTAGCGGCGCGCGCGTTTTGCAGGTCAAGCATGAACAGCACCACGCCGGGCGTAGGCCATGTAGTAGAGCACGGGCACGGCCATGCGGCTGATCAGGAGGGAAGCAATCTCGCCCGCCATGAGCGAGATCGCTAAACCCTGAAAGATCGGATCGAACAGAATCACCGCGGCGCCCACCACCACCGCCATGGCCGTCAGCAACATCGGACGGAAGCGGACGGCCCCCGCATCGACCACGGCTTCGGCGAGAGGCATGCCCTCGGCAAGACGCTGCTCGATGAAATCGACGAGAATGATCGAGTTGCGGACGACGATGCCGGCGCCCGCCATGAAACCGATCATCGAGGTGGCGGTGAAGAAGGCGTTGAGAGCGCCGTGCGCCGGGAGGATCCCCACCAGCGAGAACGGGATGGCCACCATCACGATGAGCGGCGTCAGAAACGATCGGAACCACCCGACCATCAGCACGTAGATGAGGATGCACACGGCGGCAAACGCAAGGCCCAGGTCGCGAAACACCTCGATGGTGATGTGCCATTCCCCGTCCCATTTCATGGCCGGTTGGTGATCGGTGAAGGGCATTGCCGCATTGAGAATCTCGAGCCGGGCCTGGTGCCCGCCGAATTGCCGGGCATCGATCTGCTCGAGAGCACGGTTCATCTCGAGAATCGCATAGACGGGGCTTTCAACCTCTCCCGCCACATCCCCGATCACGTAGGTCACCGGCATCAGGTTCTTATGATAAATGCTCTTGTCGGCAGTGGTCTGCTCGATCCGCACCAGCTCGCGCAATGGCACCAGCGGCGGCACGGGACCGGCGTGGCCCGGCTCGGGCAGGGCGTTCGCATCCCCGCTGCGCACCCGCAACGCGAGCAACTCCTCCGGCGTGGTGCGGGCCTGACGAGGCAGCTCGAGGACAAGATCGACATCCTCCTTCTCGCGCGGTTGATGGACGAGGTCGACGGAGAGTCCATCGACGGCGATGCGCAGGGTTTGCGAGATGGTCTCGGCGCTGATGCCGTGCAGGGCGGCCTTCTCCTTGTCGATGACGAATCGCGCCTTGGGCTGGTCCTCCTCGACATACCAGTCGACATCGACGACGCCCGGCGTCTGCCTGAAGATGTCGCGCACCTTGCCTGCCAGAGCCAGGCGTCCCTCCGCCGTTGGCCCGTAGATCTCCGCGACGAGCGTCTGCAATACGGGCGGCCCCGGGGGGACCTCGGCCACCGCGACCCGGGCGTTGTGCTTGGCGGCGATCGCAGCCACGCGGGGCCGGACGCGCTTGGCGATGTCGTGGCTCTGGGCCTTGCGCTCGTGCTTGTTGACCAGGTTGATCTGGAGATCGGCGACATGAGCGCCGCGGCGCATGAAGTAGTGCCGGACGAGGCCGTTGAAGTTGAACGGGGCGGCGGTGCCGACGTAGACCTGGTAATCGGTCACCTCGGGTTCGGTGCGAATGGCGGCGGCGATCTCGCGGGCGGCCTGGGCCGTCCGTTCGAGCGCGCTGCCTTCAGGCATGTTCAGAATCACCTGGAATTCGCTCTTGTTGTCGAACGGGAGCATCTTCACCTTGACCCAGCCAATTCCCACGGTGGCCATCGCGGCCAGCAGCAAAAGGGTAATGGATGCCAGAAACACGAACCGCGCCCCGGAGCCCGCGATCAACGGGCCCATCAGCCGCCGATAGAGCCGGGTGAAGAAATCCTCCTCGTGCTCGAAATGCGAGTGGTGCCCGGCCCCGGCGGGCGGGGCGCCCTCCGTGAGCGAGGCGTACTTCCGGCCCCACCGCAGGATGCGGATCGACGCCCACGGCGTGACGATGAACGCAATCGCCAGCGACCAGAACATCGCGGCGCTCGAGCCGATGGGGATGGGCCGCATGTAGGGCCCCATGAGCCCGCCGACAAAGGCCATGGGCAATACGGCGGCGATCACCGCAAACGTCGCCAGAATCGTGGGGTTGCCAACCTCGTTCACCGCCTCGACGGCGATGGCTGACCAGGAGCGCCCCTTGTTGTGGGGCAAGTGAAAGTGCCGGACGATATTCTCGACCACCACGATTGCGTCGTCGACCAGGATGCCGATGCTGAAGATGAGCGCGAAGAGCGTGATCCGATTCAGAGTGAACCCGTAGAGATAAAAGACCAAGAGCGTCAGGGCGAGCGTCGCCGGGATGGCCACCCCCACGATGCCCGACTCGCGCCAGCCCAGCGTCAGCCAGATCAGGATGGCCACGCCCACAACCGCAATGCCCATGTGCAAGAGCAATTCGTTCGATTTCTCGGCGGCCGTCTCGCCATAATGCCGCGTGATGGTGACGGCGACGTCGGCGGGCAGAATGCGGGGCCGGAGCGCCTCGACCTTCTCGATCACCGCGCGCGCAACCGAGATGGCGTTCGCCCCGGGCCGCTTGGCCACTGTGAGTGTCACGGCCGGCTCCTCCGCGAAAGGCGGATCCGACAGTGACGCGCTTGCCTGCCCCTGGCCGAAGAACACGTACTGACTTGGCTCCTCGGCGCCATCCACAATGTCCGCCACGTCGCGCAGGTAAACCGGCCGGCCTCCAAAAACCCCGATCACGACATTGCCAACCTCGCGCGCACTGGTGAGAAACGCGCCGGTCTCGATGGCGATTTCCCGGTTGTCGCTGGTGAGGCCGCCGGCAACGGCCTGGCGGTTGGCCTGCTGGAGCATCGGGACCACTCCGGCCAGGCTGAGATTGCGCGACGCGAGGCGGACGGGATCGAACAGGACCCGGACCTGGCGGCGCGCCCCGCCGATGAGCGTGGTTTCGGCAACGAGCGGGACTTGCTTCACCGCGTCGTCCACTTGCGCCGCCAGACGCCGCAAAGCGAGGTGATCCTGCAGCGGGCTGTGAAAGGTCAGGGCGAGAATGGGCACGTCGTCGATCGACCTCGGTTTGATCAAAGGCGTGCTCACGCCGTGCGGGATCCGATCGAAATTCGACTGCAGCTTCTGATTCAACTTGACCAGGCTGCGCTCGATTTCTTCGCCCACCTTAAACCGGACAATCGCCAGGCTCTCGCCTTCGCGGGAGGTCGAATAGAGGTACTCGACGCCGGGGATCTCCCAAAGCAGCTTCTCCATGGGCCGGGTGACGCGCTCCTCGATCTCCTTGGCATTCGAGCCGGGCATCGCGACCAGCACGTCGATCATCGGCACCTTGATCTGCGGTTCCTCTTCCCGCGGGAGAAGAATGATGGCGCCCAGGCCCAGCAGGATGGACGTGACGACCAGGAGCGGGGTCAGTTTCGAATCGATGAACGCCTGGGCCACCCGACCGGCCAGACCCAGCGAGGGCGGATGTGATGCTTCGTTCGAAGCGCTCATGGCTTCACCTCGACGGGTTGGCCGTCCACCAGGGCGACGCCACCCTCGACGACGACTGCCTCGCCCACCTCCAATCCGGACACGATCTCGGTCTCGTCGCCAATCCGCTTGCCCGTCTTGACGAGCCGCAACCGGGCATGCTGGTCAACGACCACGAACACCATCTCCATTTGGCCCCGCACCACGAGGGCGGAGGACGGGATCCGAGTCGACGTGATCTCGTCCACCGGCACGGCCACCCGGCCGAACTGGCCCAGACGAAGCCCGCTCTCGGGCGGCAAATCGAGTTTCACGCGGAAGGTGCGTGTGTTCGGGTCCGCCATGGGAGCCAGCTCGCTGACCACGCCTTCGAGGGCATTGGTCCGCGCCCCGACACGAACAGGCAGTGTGATCCCCAACTGCACCCGGTCGATCAGGGCCTCGGGAACATCCGCTTCGAGCCGGAGCGACCCCGGGTCCTCCAACTCGAGCAACGGACGCCCGGGGGACGCCAGGTCGCCCACCTCGGCCAACCGGCGGCTGATGACGCCATCGAACGGGGCGGTGATCAGGGCATAGCCAAGCATTGTTTCGGCCTCGGCGAGAGAAGCGGCGGCGACCTCGGCGCGCGCCTGGACGGCGTCGTACTCGGCCTGAGTCACGGCCTTCTGAGCAAGAAGAGTCTCGAATCGCTTGCGATCCTGGGCAGCCTGCTGCTCGACCGCCCTGGCCTGATCCAACCGAGCCTGGACCTCGCGGACTTCGAGTTGAATGAGCAGATCGCCTTTCTTGACGATCTGGCCCGCGACCACAGGCAATTGACCGATCCGCCCGCTGATCTTGGCTTCGAGCGTGGCGCGGACCCGGGCGCGGATGGTGCCGACGACCTCCTCGGTCGCCAGCCACCGCTTGGCTTCCACCGGTCGGGCCCGCACCGAGGCGGAGGGCAGCTTCACCTCGGACGATGCGTCCGGCTTCCGGCCGCAGCCGGGAGTCTGGGACAGGATCAGAAGGGCTAGGGCGCAGGTGGTTGTTGGCGGAAACGCGAGTTTGGTCATATCACTTGGATGCGGAGTCAGTCTCAAGCTGCGGGAGGCCCAGCGCCTTGCGCAGAGCGGCGATGGCAATCCGACGATCGGCCTCGGCTTCGGCACGCCGCACGCGGGCGCCTGTCAGGGCGGTCTCGGCGTCCAAAAGCTGACTGGCCAGGCACAGCCCTTGCTCGAAGCGGGCGCGTGTGAGTTCGACGCTTTCTGCCGCCTTGGCGACGGCTTTCTCGGTGACTTGCAGACGTTCGGTGGACTCGTTCAAACCGATGCGCGCCTGCTCGATTTCCAGGTCGATCGCGAGCCTCACTTTGCGCGCCTGCTCGTTGGCGGATTCCTGGGAAGCGCGCGCCTCAGCCACCTTTGCGCGCGTCAATTGCCCATCCCAGAGGTTCCATTGCAGCAGAGCGCCCGCGGTCCAGCTCTCCCCCTCGCCTTCGAGCCGCCAGCCCCGGTCGTAATCGAGACTGCCAAAGGCGCTGAGAGTCGGGTAATACCCCCCTCGAGCCGCTCGCACGTTCGCTTCGGCGGCGTTCTCCCGGGACCGGGCGGCCGCCAGTTCGGGACGCGTGCCCACTTCCCCCGCATCCGGAGGCGCGACAGACGGCACATCGAGCGACACGGCGAATTCCGTTTCCTCGAGCCCGATGAGGTTCCGCAAGGCGCGCTCGGAGAGGGCCAACGCGTTGCGGGACCGCACCAGGTCTTCGCGCGCCTGGGCCAAACGCACCTCGACATCGAGCACGTCGGCGCGCAGCAGTGTGCCCGCCTCGAATCGGCGCTGGGCGATTGCCAGGTTGCTCTCGTAGGCCCGGGCGGCAGCCTCCGTGGCCTCGATGAACGCGCGGGCCTTCTGAATGGTGTGAAAAGCCCGCGCCACTTCAAACGCCAGCGCGTTGCGAACCGCCTCCGCCTCGAATTCGGTCGCCTGCGAGTTTGCCCTGGCTGCCTTGCGCCTCGATCCCATTTGCCCCCCGGTGTAGAGCGGCGCCGTCACCAGTCCCTTCACATTCAGATTGTCGACGTCCGGGACTCGGTTGAAATCGAGCGACGGGCTGAATGCCTCCTGGTTGAGAATCGACCCAAACACAAGCATCGGATTGTCCGAGCCCATGTAACTCGACTGGACTTGCACCTGCGGCCAGAAAGCGGCCTTGGCCTGATCCAGCGCGGCCTTGGCGGCAACAATGCGCTGCCGGGCCAGTCGCGCATCGGGACTGTTGGCAAGCGTATGGCTCAACGCGCGCTCGAGGGTCCACGGCTCCGATGCGGCCGCGCTCAAGGCCGCGCCCAAAGCCACAACGACAATCAACGGCAACATCCCGACTTCTCCTTTCCCACCCCGAGCTTCCGAAGAATCGTCTCCGCCGGACAGAACCCTGTGAAAGCCGACTGGACGAGGTTGAGGCCGACGAAAGCGGCCAGGAGCAACCACCACGGGTTCACCCAATGGGCCAAAGCGAGACTCAGGAGTACCAGGGTGCCCGCCAGAACGCGAATGGCATTTTCAATCGTCATAGGTCGCTGAATTGAGGTTCACGATTCAGTTTGCACGTATCGAGCCGCGAGCCGCAAAGAAGTTACGCACCGCCTGGCCGACAACGCCCGCCTTCCTGCGCGCCGAGCCCCAATTTTCACAAGCCGTTCCCCTCGAAAGGCCAAACCTTCCCGGAGGGCCGAACCTTCCGTGGCCGTCTCGCCCCGCAAAGACGAGAATCAGCGCCGACTCATCCCGCGATGCGGAACGAGGACACGCATTTCAGGGCTGCAGCCGTGCAACCGTTCGTTTACGCCCAGCCTTGTCGCCCGTCAACAACCGCCGACGCCGTCGGCGGCGAAGATGCGGCTTGGCCACCGACGCGTGGCGATGGTAGAAACGGGTCGCTGAGACATGACCGAAAATCCGCCATCGACAAGTGGCGCCGCGCCGTCCCAGGCAGCGCGGAGGCGATCTCTCTCGCCCGTCGAGGTGAGGCTTGAACTGGCGCTCTGCGGAGTGCTGATCGCCGGCTTGCCGATGCTGTCCCGGCACTTCGGACTCGATGTCCGGCTGGCGACCGTGGTTCTGGGCCTGGCCGCCGGAGGGCTGTGCCTCCTCTGGAGCGTCCTGAGCCGACGCAGGTGGTGTGTGCTTTGGGGGGCGATTCCAACGCTCGCGGCCGCCGCCCTGGTCTTCCTCGGCCAGGCATTTGAATCGCGGCACGCCGCGCCCGCGCTCGAGGCCAAGGGGCGGATGGCCGTGGCGGTGATGGCCGTGTTGTCGGTGTTTTGTGCGGGCACAGTGATCAACCTGATCCGGGTGGCCAGAGATCGTCGCGAGTGAACAACGATGAAAACCATAGGAATGATCGGCGGAATGAGTTGGCAATCGACCATCGAGTACTATCGACTGGTCAACGAATCGATTCAGGAGAAGCTGGGAGGCCTGCACTCCGCCAAGTGCGTTCTCTATTCCGTCGATTTTGCGGAGATCGAGGAATTGCAGCGGCACGGAGAATGGAACAAGGCGGCTGAGGCGCTGGTCGGAGCGGCGCAGGGCCTCGAGAAGGCGGGGGCTGATTTCGTGCTGATCTGCACCAACACGATGCACAAGCTGGCCGATGCCGTGCAATCGAGCATCGGCATCCCGCTGCTGCACATCGCGGATGCGACCGCCGAGGCAGTCCGACGGGCGGGACTGCGCCGGGTGGGTTTGCTGGGGACGCGTTTCACCATGGAAGAGGAGTTCTACCAGGGCCGATTGGCAAATCGGTTTGGGCTCGAAGTCGTGGTGCCGGACGCGGAGGACCGGCAGACGGTGCACCGCATCATTTATGAGGAACTGTGCGCGGGCGCTGTGCGGTCCGGATCGAAGGCGCTGGTCAGTGAAATCATGAATCGTCTCGAAGCCCTGGGCGCCAGAGGCGTGATCCTCGGTTGCACTGAGTTGGGGCTGCTCGTGGATGGGGGGGACAGCCCGCTGCCGCTCTTCGACACCACGCGCCTGCATGCCCTTGCGGCGGCGGATTGGGCATCGAGCTGACGCATGCCGGACTCAGTCCAAAGTCAACTGCTCGACTCCGTGCCCGACGGCGTGTTCACCGTGGACGCCGAGTGGCGGATCACGACCTTCAACCGGTCCGCCGAGCGAATCACCGGCATCCATCGTGAGGAGGCGCTGGGCCGCCGTTGTTGCGATGTGTTCCGCGCCTCGATTTGCGAGAGCGCCTGCGCCGTCAAACAGACACTGGCCACAGGCCGCCCGGTGGTCAACAAGGTGGTCTACATCGTCGATGCCTCAGGCCAGCGGCTGCCCATCAGCGTCTCGGCCGCCGTCCTGAGAGACAGCCGGGGCCGAGCCATCGGGGGCGTCGAGAGCTTTCGCGACCTGCGGGTGGTCGAGGAGTTGCAGCGCCAGGCGCGCGCCCAGGATTCCTGCTCGGATCTGATCGGACGCAGCGCGCGGATGCGCGAGCTGTTCGAGTTGCTGCCGGTGGTGGCGGCCAGCGACAGCACCGTGCTCATCGAGGGCGCCAGCGGCACCGGCAAAGAACTGGTCGCCCGGGCGATTCACGCCCACTCGCCCCGAAGAACGCATCCGTTCCTCGCCGTGAACTGCGCGGCTTTGCCCGACACACTGCTCGAATCGGAACTGTTCGGCTACAAGGCCGGGGCGTTCACCGACGCCAAAAAGGACAAGCCCGGACGCTTTGCGCTTGCGCAGGGGGGCACGATTCTGCTCGACGAGATCGGCGACATCTCGGCTGCCCTCCAAACACGCCTGCTCCGCGTGCTGCAGGAACGCGTCTACGAACCCCTGGGCAGCGTCGCCGCAGTCAAGGCCGACGTCCGGGTGATCGCCGCCACAAACAAGGATCTGCGTCAACTGGCGCAGGAAGGCCGGTTCCGCGAGGACCTCTTCTATCGCATCCATGTCGTGCGTCTCGAACTCCCATGCCTGCGGGATCGGCGCGAGGACATCCCCCTCCTGGTCGAGCAGTTCATCGCGCGATTCAACCGGCTCCAGGGACGCGATATTGCGGGGGTCTCCGAGGGCGTCATCGCGCGGCTCATGGAACATGATTTTCCGGGCAACGTCCGGGAACTGGAGAACGCCATCGAGCATGCGTTCGTGCTCTGCCGGGGCGCCTTGATCGAGGAGTGCCATCTTCCGCCCCACCTGCGAGCGGCGGAGTCGGAGCAGGAAACGCGGCTCCCGCGCGGTCTGACCCTGGCGGCAATGGAGGAACTGCTCCTGCGCGATGCCCTGCGGCGCCATGGCGGCAACCGCGCCGCAGCGGCCCGGGAACTGGGCATCAATACCAGCACACTCTTCCGCAAGATCAAGGCCTTGAAGCTCGACCGGATCGGCAAAGGCGTTCGGAATCCTTGACCGGTGATGCGGAATGCCAGTGTGTCCAATGCGCACCGAAGCAAAAGGCAATGCCTCGATCCGGCCAGGCACATCTCATGCTCCGGGGCCGATCCTTCCGGGAAGACCGAGCCTTTTCCGCGGGCCGCACCCCGCAAAGCCGTTGGGTTGACCCGCATGCGCCGATGCGCGCGTTCGCCCCATCGCAAGCGGGCGGTGAGCCCGTGAGGCGCCCCGGAGCGCCGACTTGCAGCCGGCTTGACGCGCGCGACGTGCCCGCCCTCACCCGACTCCGATCGACAGCCGATTGGGCATTGGCATGACAGTTGCGTGCGGTGCAGCCATGACCGTGGCCATCCCTGTCTGGCAAGAGCGCGTTTCACCGGTGTTCGACGCCGCCTCCCGCCTGTTGGTCGTGCGGCGCCATCGCGGCCGGACCGTCGAGCGCAAGGAGTTCGTCTTGACCGCGATGCCGGTCGAGGCCCTGGCCCGGAGCGTGGCGGAACTGGGCATTGACGTGTTGCTTTGCGCCGCGGTTTCCGAGACTCTGCGCACCGCGCTCGAACGCGCGGGGGTGGCCGTCGAGGCCCATCTCTGCGGCCAGGTCGAAGACTTGCTCGAGGCTTTTCATGCCGGGCGTTGGCGCCGATCCGAGTTCCGCATGCCGGGGTGCTGGGATCCGCATGGCCCGCTCCGGCTGCGGCGCGGCGGATGCCGATCTCAGAGACGGATGCAGCCTGCTGAGGGCGCCAAGTCCGGCCAAAAAGCATGAATAACACGATCGCTGTCACTGTCCTGGTTGAAAACACGGCGCGGGACCGCGGGCTGATGGGAGAGCACGGACTGGCCTATCACGTCCAAGCGGGAGGGCGCACCCTGCTCTTCGACACTGGCCAAACGGCGCTGATCACCCAGAATGCCCGGCGACTGGGCATTGATCTATCGGGCCTCGACGCAGTGGCCCTCAGCCACGGGCATTACGACCACACAGGCGGCCTGCACGCCGTGCTCGGAATCGCGCGCGACGCCGAGCTTTACGCCCATCCGGCGGCCTCCGCCCGACGGTTCGCCCGAAATCTCGACGGCACCGCGCGGGATGTCGGGATTGGCCGGGAGAACCTCGATTCCATTCAGGCGCGTCCGGAGCGCATCCATGAGACTACGACTGCGACGGAGGTAGCACAGGGCGTGTTCTTGACCGGCGAGATCCCGCGCGCGACCGACTTCGAGGATGTGGGCGGCCCGTTCGTTCTCGACCGAAGGGGGCTCGAGGCCGATCCGATCGTCGACGACCAGGCTTTGTTCTTCGACACGGCGGATGGGGTGGCCGTGCTGCTCGGCTGCGCGCACGCGGGGGTTGTAAACACCCTGCGGCACATCCGGCAGATCACAGGCGGACGCCCCATTCACAGTGTGCTGGGCGGCATGCATCTGCTGGCGGCCGGGCCGGAGCGCATGAACCGCACGGTCGAGGCGTTGCGTGAGGAGAAGATCCGGCGACTCGGACCGGCCCATTGCACGGGAATGGCCGCGACGGCGCGGTTGTGGCACGAGTTTCCACAAGCCTGCACGGTGTGCGCTGTGGGCAGCCGTTTCACGTTTGAACGTTGAACGGATCGGTGCAGAGTGTCACTCGACATGATTATGAAACTGCCGCACGCGCTTGGATTGGGTCTGGCACTGGGGCTGGGTGGGCTGCCAGTCGCGGCTCAGGATTCAGGCCATGACAGCCCGGTCGAACAACTGCAGCAGCAATTGCAGCAGTTGCGCCAGCAATTCGAGGAAACGCAGCGCCAGCAAAGCGCGCAGATCGAGGCGCTGCAGCGCCAAATCGAAGCTTTGCAGGCCAGACCGCCCGTCGAGGCGGCCGCCCCGGCGCCCGCGGCCGCAGCACCGCCCGCACACCCTGCGCCTGTGGCTGACGCGGCGCCCGCGCAGGCGGCGGTTCAGACCTGGACTCCCGCGCAACCCATCCCAGTCGTGCGCTCCGGTCAAGACTACTTGAATCTGAGCTTCAAAATGTTGGCGACGGCCGGCCTGTCCACGTCGACGGAGGTGGGCAAGGAGATCGAGTTGGGACACCACGATCCCGCGGGACGCGGCTTCACGCTTCAAGCCGCGGAGATTGCCCTCGACGGCGCCGTCGACCCATACTTCCGCGGTTTCGGCAACATCTGCATGAGCGTGGATCCGGACGGTGAAACGCACGTCGACCTGGGCGAGGTCTACTTGCTGACGACGGCCCTGCCGGCGAATCTGCAGGTGAAGGCGGGCCTTTTTCTCGCCGAGTTCGGACGGCAAAACCAGCAGCACGCCTATCAATGGGACTTCGTCGATCAGCCGATCATTCTCAATCGGCTTCTCGGGCCGCACAGCCTGCGCGATCCGGGCGCCAGGCTCTCGTGGCTGGTTCCGACTCCCTTTTACACCGAGCTGATGCTGGGCGTGTTCAACGGCCAGGGACACTCGGCCTTCAGCTTCCGGTCGCACGACTACGACGGGACCCACGGACGCACCTCGCTCGAACGCGAGTTGCACTCGCCGGGCGACCTGCTCTACCTGCCGCGCATCGCCAGTTCCTTCGACCTGAGCGACACCCAGACCCTCGTCGCCGGGGCGTCCGGCGGCTTTGGCCCCAACAATTCCGGCGCCGACGCGGACTCGCAAATCTACGGGCTGGATCTCTACTGGAAATGGAAGCCGGTCCGCGCCGAACATGGATTCCCATTCCTCGCCTGGCAGTCCGAGGGATTGTACCGCCGCTACGAGGCAGGGGCCGATTCCGAGCGCGACTTGCCTTCGGAGGACCTCGACGACTGGGGCTTCTACTCCCAGATCATGTGGGGGTTCAAGCGGCGATGGGTGGCCGGTCTGCGCGGCGAGTGGGCGGATGGCAATACCGGCGCCTGGGACGCAAGCGATCGCTTTCGAGGGGAGCGGATTCGCTTTTCCCCGAATCTGACCTACTATCCGACTGCGTTCTCGAAGATCCGGCTCCAATACAACTTGGATGACGGAGACCGGTTCGGCACCGAGCATTCGGTCTGGCTGCAAGGCGAGTTCCTCCTTGGCACTCACGGCGCCCACAAATTCTGACATCCGTTCCGCTATGAACAGACTCGACCAACCGCTTGCCAACTCACGCGCCCGCTGGCCCTCGCTCCTCCTCGCCGCATGCGTTCTGTCGTCCCCGACCGCCTGGGCCAAGCTCCGGGTGGTGACAACGACGCCCGATTTCGCCGCCATCGCCGCCGAGATCGGCGGCGACCGCGTCGAGGTCGCGTCGCTGGGCAAACCGACCGAAGATCCGCACTTCATCGACGCGCGACCCAGTTTGATCCTCAAATTGAACCGCGCGGACGTGCTCGTGGAGGGCGGGGCGGAACTCGAGATCGGCTGGCTGCCGCCGCTGATGGACAGCGCGCGCAACCCGAAGATCCAGCGCGGCGCGCCCGGCAATGTCTACGCCAGCGAAGGGATCGAGATGCTCGAAGTCCCTTCGGTGCTCGACCGCTCGATGGGCGGGGTGCATCCGGTCGGCAACCCGGCGTTCATGACCGATCCGGTCAACGCCCGGATTGTCGCCGAGCGTCTGGCCAGGGTGTTCGGCCAACTCGACTCGAAATCGAGCGACACATTCAACGCAAACCTGAAAAGGTTCTCCGACAAACTCGCTGGAAAGCTGATCGAGTGGCGGAACCGCCTGGCACCGTTCAAAGGCAGCCGGATCGTGGCGTATCACAACTCGTGGCCCTACTTCGCCCGCCGGTTCGGACTTCAGATCGATCTCTTCCTCGAGCCGAAGCCAGGACTGCCGCCCACGCCGACCCATTTGGCTCAGGTCATGGCCAAGATGAAGGAAAGCGACGCGCGGGTGATCCTCGTGCAGCCCTATCTCAACCGGCACACAGCGGAGACTGTCGCCCGCCACACAGGGGCCGTGGTGGTCGACGCCGCCGGCTTCCCGGGCGGCGTCAAGGGGACGGAGGGCGACTACTGCAAATTCATGGACCATCTGGTCAATTCCTTGGCCGATGCGTTGGGAGGCAAGACACCGTCGACCCAGCAATGACGAGCATGGAACCACTCAACATTCTGGAAATGCTTGTCATTCTCAAGTGGCCGCTGATCGCGAGCCTCACCTTGCCCTGGCTGCTGGTCTATCTGGGCCTGCACGTCGTGCAGCGCGAGATCATCTTCGTCGACCTCGCCCTGGCACAAGTGGCGGCCCTGGGCACATGCGTCTCGCTCCTGATGGGCTGTCATCTCCATTCCTGGCAAAGCTACGCCTGGTCGGCCGCCTTCACCGTGGTCGGCGCCGTGGTCTTCACGCTCACCCGCAGCCGGCATCCGCGCGTGCCGCAGGAGGCGCTGATTGGGATTGTCTATGTCGTGGCGGCTGCCGCCGGAATCCTGATCCTCATGCGGAGCACCGGCGGCAAGGAAGAGCTGCAACGCTCGCTCGTTGGGGAGTTGCTGGTCGTGCCCCCGCGCGAGGTCATCCAGACCATCGGCTTGTACCTGGGCATCGGGGCGGTGCATTACGTCTTTCGCCGGAAATTCCTCGCGATTTCCAAAGATCCCGACGCCGCGGCCCGCTCCGGGCTCTCCGTTCGAGCGTGGGATTTCCTCTTCTACGTGACCTTTGGCTTCGTGGTCACGAGCTTCGTGCATATTGGAGGGGTGCTGCTGACCTTCTCGTACCTGATCGTGCCGGCCGTATGCGGCAATTACCTGGCCCACACGCTGCGCCGACGCCTGGCGATCGGCTGGACCGTCGCCACCCTCGCCAGCCTGGCAAGCCTCTGCCTGACGCCGGCCCTCGACCTGCCTGTCGGGGCCACGATCGTGTGCATGCTGGGGCTCCTGCTGGCAGTCACGATGGCCTTGGCGCGCTGGGTCCCGGCACCGCAAACGCGACCGGCCGCCGCGGACACCCTGACCGCCGCCCGCAGCCAGAGCGACACATGAGGAGAGACAATGAACCAGAAACAACACTCGAAACTTGATGTGACTCTGGCCAACGTGTGCCGCAGTTGTCCGGTCTGCCGCACCGCGCGCCGACGCCGGACCGGCTTGGCGTATTGGCTGGTCAATCGAGTCGAAAGCTCTCTCTGCCCGTTCTGCCGGGCCTACGAACGTGTTTACGGGCGCAAGGCGCATGAAGCGGGCGCCGCCCACCAGCCGCGATCCGACACATGACAGACCGCTGCACACTCTGGCTGGCGACAGCGCTGACCCTGGTCTGCCTGGCCACCAGTCTCGCCGCCGACCGCAGCCGCCCGGAGGCCATCAAGGCACTCTGCCAACGGCTCGAGATCGGGCCAGGCGCAGTGATTGCCGACGTCGGTTGCGGCGAGGGCCTCGACGCCGCAGAGTTCGCCCGCGTCGCCGGCGGGAGCGGCACGGTGTTGGCCCAGGAGATCGAACCCGCCAAGCTCGCTACCGTCGTCCGCGTGGCCGCCAAACACGGTCTCCACCAGATCGTCCCGGTCCTGGGACAGAGCGACGATCCCCGCTTGCCCGACGGTTTTGCGGACCTGATCTACCTGAACCGCGTGTTCCATCACTTGTCACAGCCGCGCGCCATGCTCGATCGCCTCCGACACGACCTCAAACCCGGCGGTCTGTTGGTCGTTGTCGACCAGCACCGCGGCCCGTTGAGGGATTATGCACCGACCGAGCGCCGGGAGGAGGAACACCACTGGACAGGCGAAACCACCGTTGTCCGCATCGCCCGTGAGGCGGGCTTCCTCTTCCACGGCGTGCTCGAGGACGTGTGGCACGAACCACAGCCGTTCGTGCTCGCATTCCGCAATCCCGACCCGACGCAGCCGAACTCCGCTGACCCGGACCTCCCGCCGCCGCTCGATGCGGACGCGCTGGTCCGCACGCTGCCATCCATCGATCCAGAGGGTTCAACCGTGCTGTTCTTTGGCCTGGAGCGCGGACGCGCCGTTCTGCCCGCCCTGAAACGGGAACTGCCGGCCTCCGCCCGGCTCGTGGATGTTGTCCTGGACGAATGGGCTTTGACGCCGGACGAACTGCCGCCCGGAGCTCCGCACCCCGGCGTCGAGGTGCTTCGAAAGGACAAGGAAGGCCTGGCCCTGGCCGACCACACCCGTGTCGGCCTCGTGCTGTTTGTCGACGCCTACCATCGGCTCTGGGAGCCGCTCCCGCTGCTCCGGCAACTCAAAGAGCGAATGCCGGACTCGGGACTGGTCGCCGTGGTGGAACGGAAGGGCCCGGTCGACGAACCGCGGCGGCTCGCCGGACATCACCGACGCTTTTCCCCACGACTGGTCGCGGAGGAGATGCGCGAGGCTGGCTTTCAATTGCGGCAAACCCTGGCAGCGCCGACCGAGGACCGCTGCTTCCTTCTGTTTGAGCCGCAGACCTCACACGAGACGCTGCAGCCGGAAGCCCCGAAAGGGTTGCGCCCATGAAACCTCGTTCGAACGATGGGCAAACGCAAAACCGCGCTCCCCAAGGACCGCAGCACTGGTATCGTCTGACCGGGCTCCCCGGCTGGAAGCGGGCGCAACTTGGGATGCCTGCTTTCGGCGATCCACACTGCGTGCCCCATCCTCGCCCCAATCTCCTGCGACGGCTCATGGATGCTCTGCGACGGCGGTTTGCGAGGCACACACTCGAGTCTGCCGACCCGTCTGAATCATCCCCCCAAAATGGTGAATCCTCCAACAACAACACATGAAAATCGCTATCCCTCTCGTAGCCGGACGCTTGTCCGAGCACTTCGGCCATTGCGAGCAATTCGCCCTCATCGAAACCGATCTGGAATCCAGACAAATCGTCAGTCAAACCCGCGTGGTTCCCCCGCCGCACGAGCCGGGAGTTTTGCCGCGGTGGCTCCATGAACAAGGGGCGAAGGTGATCATTGCCGGCGGCATGGGCCGGCGCGCCCTGGATTTGTTCATCCAGAACGGCATCGCCGTCCATAGCGGCATCGCGGGCGCTTCGCCCGAAGAGTTGGCCCACGCATTCCTGACGGGCGCTCTGGGCGACGCCACGCCGACCTGTGGACATGGGCGGGGAGAGGAGCACCATCGCCATCACGGATGCCACCACGACGCCGGATCGAGCCACGAACCATGAAGGTTGCCATCTCAACACAGGGACCCCAACCGAACTCCGCCCTCGAACCGCGTTTTGGGCGCGCGCGCTATTTTCGGATCGTCGACACCGAGACCGGGCAGCAGACCGTGGTGGACAATGGTCACGCGGCTGGTGCCGTGCAAGGCGCCGGCCCCAGGGCGGTCCAGATGCTGGCGCGCCTGGGCGTCCAAGCCGTCCTGACCGGCCATGTCGGTCCCAAGGCATGGACCGCGCTCGAATCGAGCAAGATTCAGGCGTATGCGGTCAACGGCGGATCGATCGAGCAGAGCGTGCGCGCCCTGCTGGCCGGCCAACTTCGGGCCATGTCGTGCGCCGAAACGGAAGGGCACGGGTGATGAGAAGCGCGCTGGAATGCATTCCATGTTTTGTGTCGCAAGCCCTGAACGTTACGAGGCTGGCCAGCGCCGACCCGCAGGTGCACGAGCGGATTCTGCGCGAGGTGCTCCGGCGCGCCAGCGAAGCGGACCTGGCCCAGGCGCCGGCGCGGTTCAGCGGAACCATTCATCAGTTGGTCCGCGACTTGACGGGCCAGAGCGATCCGTACCTCGCGATCAAACAGGAATCGAATCGGCTCGCGCTCGAACTGCTGCCGGCCTGGCGCGAGCGCCTGCGGATGGCGGCGCATCCGCGCCTCGCCGCGGTGAAACTCGCCATTGCGGCCAACGTTATTGACTACGGCATCAAAGGCGACCTGACAGCGGAGCAGATCCCGGACGCGCTCGAACGCTCATTCGCCGCCCCCTTGCATGGCGACATCGAGGCGTTCTTCACCGCCGCCCAACGCGCGCCCGATATCCTGTTCCTGGCCGACAACGCGGGCGAACTGGTCTTCGACCGGCTGCTCCTCGAACTCCTGCCACACGAGAAAATCACCGTAGTGGTCAAGGGCGGACCGGCCATCAACGACGCTCTGCGGGCGGACGCGACCGCGGCAGGCCTGGACGGGTGGGTCGCCGTCACCGACACCGGGTGCGCGGGCGCCGGCATCCTGATCGAGTCATGTTCACCCGATTTCCGGCAACGGTTCGCGCGCGCCAGCCTGATCATCGCCAAAGGCCAGGCCAACTTCGAGTCGCTCGACGGCTGCGCGCGCGACATCTTCTTCCTCTTCAAGGTGAAGTGCCCTGTCGTGGGGCGCCACATCGGCCGCGCCGTCGGGAGCTTGGTCCTGCACCGGAACATTCCGGACGGAAACACACGCAACAAACAGAGTTAAGCCAAACAAAGGAGAATGCATATGCCCAAAGGAGATCAAGCCGGCCCCTTGGGTCAGTGGCTGAAAAGCGGCAGGGCGGCCCGGTCTCGTGTCGGAACGCAAAGCCCCGGCTATGCGAATGGGGAATCGGAGCGTGGGTTTGGCCGCGGACGGGGTCGAGGTGAAGGCGGTCGAGGGTGGCGGCATCAGTTCCGTGCCACCGGCAAGACCGGACGGGAACGAGCGCAACCGGAAGTGCCATCGGCTGCCGGCGTGGCCTCAACCGTAGCGAGTGTCAACGAGCCGGCGAAACCGGACACCGAAGCGCAAGAACTCCGGCAGCAACTCGAGGCACTTCAAGCTGAGCTGGTGAACCTCCAGCAACGCCTCCACCAGTTGGAGAACAAAGGGGACCAGCAGCCGGAGACCGTCGGCCCCGATCGAGGCTGACGCGCATGAGGCTCGCCATTGCCAGCGGCAAGGGCGGCACCGGCAAGACCACCGTGGCCGTCAATCTGGCCGTGACACTCGCGCGCCATGGTCAGTCGGTGGCTTACGTGGATTGCGATGTCGAGGCGCCGAACGGCCACCTTTTTCTCAACCCGACGGCCCTTCTCGAAAGTCCCGTTGGCAGACTCGTTCCTCGGGTCGACCGCAAGCGGTGCACGCTCTGCGGCTCGTGCGCACGGATCTGCCGCTTCAACGCCATTCTCTGCCTTCCAGACCAAGTTCTGGTTTATGACGAGTTGTGTCACAGTTGCGGCGGCTGCGCGCTGGTGTGTCCCACCCAGGCCATCGCCGAAGAACCGCACGCGATAGGCCTGCTCCGGACCGGCGCCTCCCAGGCGGTACAGTTCGTGTCCGGCACCCTCAACGTGGGCGAAACCAGCAGCCCGCCTGCGATTCGGGCCGCCAAACAGGCGGCGCCCGACGCGCACTGGACGATTCTGGATGCCCCGCCCGGCACAGCGTGTCCCATGGTCGAGACCGTGCGGGATTGCGACTGCGCATTGCTGGTCACCGAACCGACGCCGTTTGGCTTGCACGACTTACGGTTGGCCGTGGAGGTGGCACGGGCGTTGAAACTGGCCTGCGGGGTGGTGATCAACCGGGCCGACCCTGTCGCGACTGAAACACGGACGTGGTGCGAAGAAGAGCGGTTGCCAATTCTGGCCGAGATTCCCGATTCGCTGGCCATCGCCAAGGCGTATTCGCGCGGTCAATTGATCATCGATGCCGTGCCGGGAATGGAACAGACCTTCAACCGGTTGCGGGAACGGCTGCTGGCGGAACTGCACAATTCGAGCGCGATACAGAGATACCGGAAATCCTGCGAAACGGAGTTCTGGTAGAATGTCTTTCGCGCTGAACCGGATTATCTGCTGGCCCATTAGGCAACCTGGCTCATGGAAGAAATCGTAATTCTAAGCGGCAAAGGCGGCACCGGCAAAACTTCGGTGACCGCTTCGCTGGCGGCCTTGGCCGACCGGCCGGTGCTGGCCGATTGCGACGTGGATGCCTCCAACCTTCCGTTGATTCTGAATCCACGCCTGCGACACCAGGAAACGTTCATTGGCGGGCTGCGTGCCCGAATCCAACCGGGCCATTGTGTCGCCTGCGGCAAGTGCAAGGAGTTGTGCCGATTCGACGCAGTCTTCTTCGATGGACCGCCAAACGGCCAGGTGCCGCGCACGTTTCGTGTCGATCCGTCAGCCTGTGAGGGCTGCGGCGTCTGCGAGTATTCCTGCGCCGAGCACGCCATCGATCTGATTCCCGCCGAGAACGGACGGTGGTTTGTCTCGGACACCCGCTTCGGCCCGCTCATTCACGCTCATCTGCGCCCAGGCCAGGGGAATTCGGGTAAGCTCGTCACGCTCGTTCGCGAGCAGGCGCGCCAGGTTGCCGAAGCGTCCGGCCGCCGGTTGATCCTGATTGACGGTCCGCCCGGTATCGGCTGCACGGCGATTGCAGCCCTAACCGGCACGACCCGAATGCTGGTCGTCACGGAGCCAACGCCCTCCGGCGAGCACGATTTGGAACGGGTGCTCGAATTGAGCCGTCACTTCGGAGTCCCCGCCTGGGTCTGCCTCAACAAACACGACCTGAACCCTGCGATGACAGAGCGCATCGAACGAAAGGCGGCTGCGCTTGGCGCGACGATCGCCGGTCGGATTCCCTATCACATCTCAGTGACTGTTGCCCAGCGCCAGGGACGTCCGGTGGTGGAACTTGACGATAGCCCGGCGGCGGCGGCGGTTGCGCACCTTTGGGAAGGGATCTGCGCGGGCCTCCCGTCCAGCGACAATCCTTGAGCGGCATTCACTCTTGATCGCGCCCACCTGGGCGATGGAGAATGCCATCCATGAATGTCGCCGTTTTGGGAGCCAGCAACAAACCTGACCGTTACAGTTTCAAGGCCCTGCGCATGCTCCGTGAGAAAGGGCATACGCCCTACCCGGTCCATCCGGCCCTGTCCACGGTGGACGGCATCGCTGTCTGGACTTCGTTGCGCGCGATTCCAGAACCGATCGACACGGTGACGGTCTACTTGTCCGCCCGCAACCAGGAGGCGATCGCAAACGATCTGCTCGACGGCGGGGTGCGCCGGGTGATCTTCAATCCCGGCGCCGAGAATCCCGAGCTGGCTGAGCAGCTTCGCCAGCGCGGAAAGGAAGTCCTCGAAGCCTGCACGCTGGTCCTGCTGAGCACCGGACAGTTCGCCAAGTCTGGACCCGAAACCGCCACGTAATCCGCCTATTTCACGCTGCGTTACGACACAGAGCGGTCAGACTCCCAGCACAGTCCATCCCGAGTCACCGGCGCGAGTCGGCGTGGAGCCTTCTCAAGTAGAATTGGCGGTTGCCGAATTGGGTTCGGGTGAGTTCATTCCGTTCGAGCAGCCGATCGACCACCGCCCAATCCGCTCCAGCACGCATCAGGAACTCGTTGACGGCGTCCTGCCGCATGGGATGCACCGACGTGATGCTCAGAAGGTCTTCCTCGACATTGCCCGTGAACGCGAAGGCGTTGCCCTCGTACCCGATCAGGTACTCGACCCGGTCCATCCGCTCATCAAAGATCTGGTAGGCGCGATTGATCACTTCCTCGCGCGGGGCGCGCACGCGCTTCTCCGCAGGCGGCCGGATCGGCACGGATAGAAAGGCTGTGGCCGGCTTCAAGTGAGCCAGAAACTCCGCCACCTCGCCCACCGCGTCGTCGCTGTCGTTGACCCCCTCGACCAGCATGGTCTCGGTCACCAACTCACCTTGAAACATCCGCGCAAACTCGACAGTCCCGTCGAGGATCGAGGAAAGCCGCAGTGCCCCGTGAGGCCGATCGATCTTGCGCCAGATCTCCGGGCGCGTGGAATCCACCTTCAGAGAGACCCAATCGGCCTTTATCAGGTCCGCCCGCACATCCTCGCGCCCGATCAGGGACGCGTTGGTAATCACGGCAATCTTGATTCCCAACGGCCTCAACAGGTCGATCTCGCGCCCGAGATGAATGTCCAGGGTCGGTTCCCCATCCGGCACGAAGGTCAGGTAATCGACGGTCTCCCCTGCTCTTTGGGCCCTATCCACCTTGATCTGAACATCGCGCGCGATGTCTTCCGGCTGGTAGAAGGCCCGCCGCCGCATCCGCATCGCGTTGGTCCGGCCCAACTGACAATACACACAGCTATAGGTACACAGCATGGGCGGAATGTTGTTGATTCCCACGCTGCGCCCCAAACGCCTGGAAGGAACTGGTCCGAAAGCGATCATGTCTGGCTCCGCATCACGACCGAAAGGTTAGCCGAAGAGCAGGCGCGCGCCAACCTTTCCGACAGACCTCGCTTGCGGGCGGGCCGCGGTCTTGCGTAGCCTCGGCTTCATGCTCTTTTTGAGTGCTCTCGGGCCCGCCCGAGCCACCGCGGACGCGCGAACCGAATGCCGGCGCCGACTCAACCGCGTCGCGTTCGAGGGCGCGCCCCCCGATCGCCCATGATTCGGCACGCGAGGCAGTCGGCAAAGCGCTGGGTGACCGGCAGCGCGGACATTCGGGCTGGCGAAGGACGCGCCGTGCTGGCCGCCGCGGTGCTGTTTTTCGTCCTGCTTACCGGTCTAATGCTCTTGCGCCCCGTGCGCGAGGCCCTCGGCCTGGCCCGGGGCATCGAGAGCGTCCGGCAACTGTTCTTCGTGACTGTGCTCAGCACATTGCCGCTGGTCCCGCTCTTCGGCTGGCTGGTCTCGAGATGCTCGCGCCGCAGGCTGATGCGGGTCTCCCTGCATGGCTGCGCCGGAATTCTGATCGCGTTCTTTGCCGGACTGACGCTTCTTCCCGAGAGCCCGCGGCTGTTGGTGGCGGCCGTCTACTACATCTTTCACTCGGTCTTCAATCTCTTCGTCATCTCGCTCTTCTGGGCGTTCATGGTCGATCACTTCAACCTCGCCCAAAGCAAACGCCTCTTCCCCGCCATCGCCCTGGGCGGCAGCCTCGGCGCGATTGCCGGATCCCTGATCTCCTGGCGCCTGGTCGCGTATTTCGGCGTCAACGGCCTCTTCCTCCTGGCCGCCGCATTGCTGGAAGCAGCCGTTTGGCTGGCCGACCGCTTCACGCGGACACGCGCGGCGTCGCTGCCCGCCCCCACCGACATGACCCCCATCGGCGGATCCTGGTTTGCCGGGATCAATGCCGTCGCGCAATCCGCCTATCTGCGCGGGGTCGGCGTGTGGATCGTCCTCAGCGGCACGGTCTCGACGTTTCTCTACTTCACGGGCCTGCGCCTGGTGGGCGCGGCCAGCGAGTCGACCGCCGGACAGACGGCCTGGTTCGCATACATCAACCTCTGGACGCAACTGGCCACGCTGTTGGCGCAGGGGCTTCTGGCCAGACGAATCATGCGCGTCGCGGGAGTCGGGGGCGCTTTGGCGGTCCTGCCCCTCCTTGCCTCTGGAGGCTTCGCTCTGCTCGCCGCGGCGCCCGCGCTCGCCGCGTTCACGATCGTCAATGCCCTGTTCCGCGCGGCCCAACAGGGGATTGCGGGCCCGGCCGAGCAAACCCTGTTCACGGTTCTGCCGCAGCAACACAAGTACAAAGCCAAGTCGTTTCTGGACACGTGCGGATACCGTGCGGGCGACGCCCTCGGCGCCTATCTCGATCGATTCCTGGCCATCGCCGGGTTCGGTCTTCTCCCGCTGGCGGGCGCCGTGCTCGCGCTGTCGAGTCTCTGGATGCTGCTCTCGTCGTTCCTGGGCCGCCGCCAGGCGCGCCTCGCCCGCCCCGACACGAGTATCCTTGAATCTGAAGGCCGGTTGTAAAATACTTCCTTTCGGGCGAATCTGAACGAAACACGCGATCTATGTCTTTCAAAGTTGTGATTGTGGGCGGCGTCGCGGCCGGTCCCAAGGTGGCCGCAAAAATCATGCGGCTCAATCCCGAGGCGGAAGTCACCGTGGTGGAAAAGGGCAAGTTCCTCTCCTACGCGGGCTGTGGCCTGCCCTACTACATCTCGGGCATGGTCAGGGATCAAAAGGACTTGATGAGCACGCCGGTCGGGGTGGTGCGCGATACCGCCTTCTTCCAGAAGGTCAAGAACGTTCGGGTCCTCAACGAAACCGAGGCCATCGAGATCGACCGCCCGCGCAAGCGCGTCCGCGCACTCCCGAAGGGCAAGAAGGAGGAGATCTGGTTGGACTACGACAAGTTGGTCCTCGCCACAGGCGCAAAGCCGATCGTCCCTCCGATCCCAAACGTCAACCTGGGCAACATCTACACGCTCCACGGCGTCCATGACGCCGAGGCGATCAAGTCCCTCCTGGGCGAAGCCAGGGCGCGCGACGTCGTGATCGTCGGCGGCGGCCTGATCGGCGTGGAGACCACCGAGGCCCTGGTCCACAGCGGCTGCCGCGTCACGCTCGTCGAGATGCTGCCGCAGGTCTTGCGCGTGCTCGATTGGGAAATGGCGCGCCTTGTGGAACAGCACATGGAGTCGCACGGGGTCAAAGTCATGACCAACACTCAGGTGACGGCATTCGAGGGGAAAGACCGCGTGACCGGCGTGATGACCACCCGCGGCCATATCCCCGCCGACATGGTGATCCTGGCAATCGGAGTCAAACCCAACGTCGACCTGGCCCGCGCAGCCGATCTGGCTGTCGGCCCAACCGGCGGCATCCGGGTCGATGACACCATGCGCACCTCCGACCCGGACATCTACGCGGCCGGCGATTGCGTCGAGACCACCGACCTGATGACGGGCAAGCCCTGTTTCGTCCCCCTGGGATCGACGGCCAACAAGCAGGGCCGCGTCGCCGCAATCAATGTCTGCGGCGGAACGGATCGCTTCCCCGGCGTTCTCGGCAGCACCGTCTGCAAGGTGTTCGATTTCTGCGTGGCCCGCACCGGCCTGACCGAGGCGGCCGCCCGCCAGCACGGCCACGAGACGGTCACGGTTCTGGTCCCGGACGTCGATCGCGCCCATTACATTCCCGGCGCGCAACTCATCGTCATGAAATTGGTCGTGGACGCCCGCACCCGCAAGTTGCTGGGCGCCCAAGCCGTCGGGCCCGGTGTCGGCGACAAGCGCATGGACGTCGCGGCCATGGCTCTCACGGCCGGCATGACGGTGGACCAACTGTCCAAAGCCGACCTCTGCTACGCCCCGCCGTACGCCACCGCGCTCGATGCCATCATCACGGCCGCCAACGTCGCCCGCAACAAGCTCGACGGCCTCCTGGCCGGCATCAGCTCGCAAGAGGTCAAGCAGCGACTCGACGCCAAAGAGGATTTCGTCTTTCTCGATGTCCGCAGTCCGGCCGAGCACGCCGAGACACATCTCGATGGCTCGACGCTGATCCCCTTGGGCACGTTGCGCGCGCGCTTGAACGAACTGCCCAAAGACAAGGAGATCGTCGCGTTCTGCAAAGCCTCCCTCCGCGGCTATGAAGCAGCCCGCATCCTGCAGGGAGCCGGATTCACACGCGTCCGCGTCATGGACGGCGGGGTGGCCGCCTGGCCGTTCGAAAAACGCCACTGAAACAGGCGTCGGATCGGCCAGATCGCTCAGGACAGGCAAGCCTCGTCGAAAATCGAGAACCACGAACACGGCAAGTCGGAGTCTGCGCATCGAAAACCATAATCAAACATGAACCCAGCATCCACCACCCCCGAGACCACCGCCGCAAACCGCATCCCGCTGATTGGCGAGACCGCACCCGCCTTCAAGGCGCACACGACCCAGGGGCCGATCGATTTCCCCAAAGACTACGCGGGCAAGTGGGTCATCTTCTTCAGTCACCCCGCGGATTTCACGCCCGTCTGCACGACCGAGTTTATGACCTTTGCCGCCATGATGCCCGAGTTCAAGGCCCTCAATTGCGAACTGATCGGGCTCTCGATCGACAGCCATTACGCGCATATCGCTTGGCTGCGCACCATCAAGGAGAAGATCACATACAAGACCATGGCCAACATCGAGGTCACGTTCCCGCTCATCTCCGACATGACGATGGAGGTGGCCAAGGCCTATGGCATGCTCCAGCCCGGCTCCAGCGGCACCGAGGCGGTGCGCGCCGTCTTCATCATCGATCCCAAGGCCAAGATTCGGGCCGTTCTCTTCTACCCGATGTCCAACGGACGCAACTTCCCGGAGATCAAGCGCCTGCTCATCGGCCTGCAAACGAGCGACAAATACAATGTCGCCACACCCGCCGACTGGCAGCCCGGCGAGGACGTGATCGTTCCGCCGCCCGGTTCGTGCGGCACAGCCAAACAGCGGGTCGAGAAACCGGACCCCGACGCCTACGCGCTCGACTGGTTCATGACGTTCAAGAAGCTGCCGAAAGTGTGATTGGAGCCCGTGGATCTCGCCTCGGGACGGAAGCACGATCTTCCCAACTTCGCCAAGGCCGGCGGCACCGATCGAACGCCGCCGTCGGCGTCATGGCATTCTGCAATGTTGGGTGCCAACCAACGTTGCAGGCTGCTCGGATCAGCGCCAGCATCCCGTGGCGCAAAAATCGAGAAAGACCGCAATCACCGGCCTTTTGCCTCATGACCTCATTTGGCGAAAGCGTGGCACGGTCCGTGCATTCACCTCGTGACGCCGGTTCGACCACATCAACGATGCTCGACAACAGCCGGCAATGCGGACGGGACTCGATCAAAACATGAATGAACAGAACAGAATCCTGGCCGGGCAACGCATTGGTTTGTTCGGTCGCGGGGGCAGCGGCAAAAGCACATGCACGGTCCTCCTGGCCAAAGCGCTGGCCAAAGTCGGCTATGCCGTCTGCGTCGTGGACGCCGATTCCACGAACGAGGGCCTTCCCCAGGCCCTTGGTGCGGACAGAACACCCGAATCGTTGCTGGCTTGGTTCGGGGGAACCGTGTTCAGCGGCGGACCGGTCACCTGCCCCGTCGACGACCCGGTGCCCCTGGCCGGCGCGCGCCTCAGAACGGACCAACTCCCCGGCCGGTATGTGGCTCAAACGCCCGAGGGCATTCGCGTGTTCCAGGCTGGGAAGATCGGGCCACTGGGCCCCGGCGCAGGCTGCGACGGCCCGATGACCAAGATCGCCCGCGATTTCGCATTCGAAACCGAAGGTGCGGCGCCGGTCACCCTTGTGGACTTCAAGGCCGGCGCCGAAGACGCCTCGCGCGGCGTCATCACAAGTCTGGACTGGATCGTTGTGGTCCTGGATCCCAGTTACGCGGGAATCCGCGCCGCCGCCACAATGAAGACGATGCTCGATCAAATGCGCGCGGGTTTCCTGCCGGCAACGCGGCACCTTGCATCCCCCGAACAAGCCGATGTGATCCGCCGCGCCTACCGCGAAGCGCGCACCAGAGGCGCGCTTTACGTGCTCAACAAGGTGCCCGACGCGGAGACGGAGCGTCTCATGAGGCAACGCCTGCTTGAATCGCAGATCGAAGCCCTCGCATCCATCAGAGAAGATCCGGGGCTCCGCCGGTCGTGGTTGCAGGGAGAGTGTCTCCAGAGCGCCGCCGCGGAAACTGAAGGCGTCAAGATCGTGCATGTCCTCGAACAACAATGTCGCGCGCTCGGAAGTCAACAGTCGATCCCACTGGATCGACCGAACGAGGCGTTCGCCCCGCAAGCCGTTTGAGCCGCCCGGCGTGAACACAGCCGCTGTGAACAGTCGGTCGTCCGCCCTGCCCCTATCCTGGGACGAGGTCGAGGCCAACCATGCTCGGCTCGAAGAGCGCAACGCGTTCCACCGCCGATTCGGCTACGATCCAGAGGCAAGTGTCCAATACGTGCTCGAGAAAGCCCTCCCGCTGAGCGGGTGCGTGCTCGATGTCGGCACCGGCAAAGGCCGTTTTGTCATCGCCCTGGCCCGCAAGGTCGCCAATGTCACGACGCTCGATATCAGCCCGACCGAACAACGCTATGCCCGGCTCGAAGCGGTCTACGCCGGCGTCGCGCATCGCATCCGCTTCCAGATTGGAGACGCCGGCCATCTCCCGTGGGCCGCGGCCCGTTTCGACGCCGTGCTGTCCTGGAACGTCTTCCATCACCTCGGTGATCCGGAGCGCGTCTTTGAGGAAATGCTCCGGGTCTTGAAACCCGGCGGCAAGCTGGTGCTCGCCGATTTCTCGCCCAGCGGCTTTTGCGCCATGGACGCCATCCACCGTGCCGAGGGAAGGCGCCATCCGCATCCGGCCAGCCGATTCACCCACTTTCACGCCCGCCTGCGAAGGGCCGGCTTCCAGGTCCGGCGCGCCTCCGGGCAGAATCAGGAGGTGCTGGTCGGGCTCTTGGGGTCACATCTTCATATTTGACATTTTGCCCGAAATCGATCTTGCGACATCTCCGGCGATTTGAGGGAATGCGGCGGCTTCGCAGGGTCAAGAACGTCGCTGAGAATCCAAGAATTGGTGGCGTTGGGCGGCGAAATCGGCCGCGGCGCGCGGGCAATTGTCAAATATGAAGATGTGACCCCTCTATGCAACACGACCAGAAGCAGCCTTCGATCCGGCGCCCGGCGTTTTCCTGGCGCGCCATGACCTCCGTGATGCTCACGGCCTCGTCGCTCGTTCTTCTCGCCAGCGGCGTCGTATTGTTCGTCGCCCCGCCGGGACGCGTGGCGAACTGGAGCGATTGGCGCATCCTCGGGCTGGCGAAGCACGACTGGTCCGGACTGCACGTCTGGTTCGCCACGGTCTTCGTGGTCGTGGCGCTTGTCCACCTGGTCTTCAACGTTCGCCCGCTGGTCAACTACTTCAGGAGCCGGCGGACGCGGCGCTTCGCATTGCGTTGGGAATGGGCTGTGGCCCTGGCGCTTTGCGGCCTGGTCTTCGCCGGGATCAGGCGCGATTGGCCGCCCTTTTCGAGCCTGCTGGCTTTCAATGAAGAGGTCAAACGGAGCTGGGAAGATCCGCGCGCACAGGCGCCAATTCCTCATGCCGAACTGCTCACGCTCGAAGCCCTCAGCAGCCAGACCGGTGTCCCTTTCGAAACGGCGGTCGAGCGCCTCGAAGCCCGCGGCGCAAGAGATGTCCGGCCCGATATCGTGGTCGAGGATTTCGCCCGCATCAACGCCCTGACACCCCAGCGCGTTTTCGAGATCATCCAGGGCCAGCGCGCGCGAGGGGGCGGCGGCGGACGCGGCAGAACGTCGGACGTCACAGGGACCAGCTCTCTGGAGGAACGCGTCTCGGGCGCTCGAGTGGGCGGCGGCGGATTCGGACGCGGCGGCGGCGGCGGGGGCGGCGGTTATGGCGGGGGCGGTGGTGCAGGTCGCATGACGATCGAGCAATACTGTGCCGAGCAGCAGATCGACATTGAGAAAGGGATCGACCTTCTGAAGGCCAAGGGCATCCAGGCCTCTCCGAACCAGACACTGCGGGAAGTCGCCAGCGAAAACGGCCTCACGCGCCCCTCCGATCTGATCGAGATGCTGCGTCCGCAGTAGAGAGATCGTACACCGGGCACGCGGTCTGTTGCGTCGCGACGCGCTGTCTTGTCTATACACAGCGTCAGAAGTTCCGCCGCGTGAGGGCACGCCCCCTGCTCATTGGTGGTCAGGTTGCTGGATTCTTTCCCGCTGGATTCCTTCCCGCCTGACCAGCCCAGGTTGTCCACACCATGAGCATCAACAGCGTGTGATGGGGTCGGGCGCCGCCCTCGTCGCCCGCGAACGCATTCTGCGATCCCATCCGCCGGGGACGAGGACGTCCCCACTCCTGCATGCTTCTGGGCACGAGCAGGCACACTGGACCGGATCCCCTGACACGGCGCTGCATCATTGATGTCGCTCCGTCGAATTGCTATCTCCACAAATACCTTGTAACTGTGCGTGCATTCGCGGCTCGATAGCGCCTGACATGCGTCGTGGCCGAATCGGACTGTTTCTTCGAACGATCGCCAAGTGGCTGGTGCTGCTAGCGGTCATTGTCTTCATTGTCGTTCGCGTCAAGTTTGCGCGAGTTCCGGTTCTTGTCCACGAGGTCAAGGCCGGTCCGATCGTCGCGGAAGTGATGGGCACAGGCACACTCGAAGCCAGGGTGAAGACAGTCATCAGCCCCCGCATTCAGGGGATTCTCTCCGAAGTCCTCGTTGATCAGAATGACCCCGTCGAGGCAGGCCAATTGCTGGCCCGGCTCGATGACGAGGAATTGAAGCTCCAGGTCGATGTCGCCGAATCCGCCTTGGCCGCGGC
>JAXGQW010000020.1:0-68927 GCA_040766265.1 Verrucomicrobiota bacterium | reverse complement strand
CCCAGCCGAACATTGTTCCCGACCGCTGCGCCATCCAGATCGATCGCCGCACGCTGCCGGGCGAGAACGAGACGGTCGTCATCGGACAAGTCCGGTCCCTGCTCCGGCAGAACCGCCTTCGGGCACAGGTGACCAGCCTCAAGGAAGCGGCCTGTCCGCCGCTCGAGACCGATCCGCGATCGCCCTTCGTCAGCCGCTTCCTCGAAGCCGCGCGACAAACCCGGCCCGCCGGCGTCGCGTTCTTTTGCGACGCCGCGGTCCTGGCCGCCGCGGGCATTCCAAGTGTCGTCTTCGGCCCCGGGGCTATCGCGCAGGCGCACACGGAGGACGAGTGGATCTCTTTGCGCGCGCTCGAACGGGCGGCGGATCTTCTGACCCGGTTCCTGTCGTCGCTCCCGTGAAGGCGCAGGCCAGAAAGCAATGACCCTGGCCGGCACATCGACGAGGCGGCATCGGATGCGACTCGCGCTCCTGACGCACGAACCCTTGCACCCGCCAACCGGCGGCGGTTCGGCGGAGGCGCTCTATCTGGCGCGCGAATTCGTCCGACGCGGACACGACGTCCATGTGTTCTGCCCGACCGTGCCCGAGGCGGACCGCCTCGAGCGGGATCTTGGAGTGCGCCTGCATCCGTTCACACTCTGGCGCATGGGCCGGTACGCCTCGCTGCGAAGCTTGAAGTACCTCGTGTACCCCCTGTTTCTCGAACGACTCGTCGCGCGAGTCGCACGGGAAACCCGGTTCGATGTCCTGTTTTCACAGCATGCCATTTCCGCCGTCGCTGCCGGACGGCTGAAACGCCGGCTCGGAGCGGCGCTGGTCATGAACCAGCTCGATTACCTCACCGGTTTCATGGAGACATGGCCGGCCTGGCTGATGCCCCCTCCGCTGCTCGCTCTGCTCATGCGCTACGAACTGTCGCTGCCCCGGCGGTTCGGAGCCGATAGGGTCTTGACCGTGTCCGATGCATTGGCGGATCGCGTGGCCGCCACCGGCTTTCCTCGGGAACGCCTCGAATCGATCTACTACGGATACGATTCGGCCCTGTTCCCCTTCGATGCCGCCGCCGTGGCGGCTCGCAGCGATGACCCGCCGGTGGTCGTCATGCATGGATCCTTCGATCATCATCATCTCGGGCCCATCGCGCTCGAAGCCGTCGCCCATGTCCGGGCAGAGCGCCCCGACACCGTGTTCCGATTCGTCGGTCAGCCCACGGACACCTTGCGGAGCTTCCTCGAAACGGCGCGCAAACGCGGTGCGGGCGGCGGCGTGGAATGCCCGGGGTTCGTCCCGTATCGCGAGATGGCGGGGCATCTGGCGGGGGCGTCGGTTGGGATTGTGCCGTACGAGGCGTCGGCGGGTGTGCATTGCGCATTTGTCGCCAAGGTGGTCGAGTACCTGGCGCTGGGCCTGCCCGTCGTCTGCACGGCGCTGGAAGGAATCCAACGGTACTTTCCGGATGAACCGCTGATCCGTTACGCGCGATTCGAAGGGCGCCATTTCGGGGAGCAGATTCTGGCCTGGCTGCGCACGCCGCTGGCCGAGCGCCGGAAGATGTCACAACCGGCGAGCCTGCGGGTGGCGCGCGAACTCGACTGGAGCGTCATTTGCCGGCGCGCAGCCGATGCGGTCGAAGACGCAACCCGGTCACAACCGCGGACCAACCCGTGAGAGCAAAGACCTGACCATGAACCATGCTTTTCTAGCCCGCATAGCAGTCCTCTTGCGAAGTCTGAGCGCCCTGTGCACCATCAGGACGTGAAACATGCGGGCTAGAAACGCCAACGCCTCGAACGAATCGCGTCCCGGACCGTCCTCGGTCGCGCCTTCGAGCGGCGGGCGTATCAATCTGCGTTTCTTTCGCCAGACGGGTTGGATGGTGGTGGCCACGACGCTGGGCGGCGGATTCATGTACCTGGTGCACATCCCGGCGGCGGCCGGCATGCCCAGGGCGGAGTACGGCGTTTTCCAGGCGCTGCTTCAGGTCATGAACCTGATGCTGATCCCGGCGATTGGCCTCCAGACAATCATCGCGCAACAGACCGCGTCGGCCCTGACCGATTCGCAGCATCGCCAGCTTGCGGCGACCGTGCGGGTGCTGCTCGCCGGGGTGGGCGTCATCTGGCTGGTCATGGCGCTGTCCACCTGGGTGATGCGGGACAGGCTGCTGGCGGCGCTGCAGATTGCCCATCCGGCCGCCTTGTGGGTGACGGTCTTGATCGGGCTGGCGATGCTGGGGTGGCCAATCCTCCAAGGCGTGCTGCAAGGCAGACAGAGCTTCTTCTGGCTCGGCAGCCTCCAGGTGGTGAACGGCGGCGGACGACTCCTGGGCGTGTTGATCCTCGTCTGGCTCCTCGGAGGCCAGGCGGCCGGGGCCATGACAGCCGCACTGCTCGGCTTTTGGGCCACCGTCACGCTGGCCGGCTGGCTGACCCGTGACGCGTGGCTGGGCCCAGGCGAACCGGTCGATTGGCGCGCATGGATTCGACGCGTGGCGCCCCTCACGTTTGGATTGGCGGCCAGCCAGTTCACCATGGCAGCCGATATGATCCTCGTTCAAACGACATTCGACAAGGACGTCACCGGCCTCTACGGGGCGGCCGGCACCATCGGACGCGGCTTGATGTTCTTCACGGGAGCCGTCTTCGCGGTCATGTTCCCCAAAGCCGTCGCCAGCAAGGCCCGCGGTCGGCGAACCGACGTCCTGATCTCCGCGGTGGGAGCCACGGCCGTCCTGGGCACCTGCGCCGCCCTCGGGTGCACCTTCCTGCCTCAACTGCCGCTTCATCTCGTTTACCCAACTCGACCCGAGTACTGGGCGATGGCCCCGCTGGTGCCCTGGTTCGCCTGGTGCATGTTGCCGTTGAGCCTCGCCAATGTCCTCATCGGACACCTGCTCGCCCGCGAGCGTTTCCATTCCGTGCCCTGGCTCCTCCTCGTAGCCATAGGGTACGGCGTGGCCCTCTGGACGCGACAGGACGCCTTCCGGAGCGTCCCCGAGGCGGATGGATTCCGCATGGTGGTAGCCACGCTGGGCGTGTTCAGTCTCCTCCTGCTGCTGATCGCCGCATGGTTCACCTGGGGAAGCCACCGCGAAGACAAGCACTGACCACTCGATGTCCACCCTCCCCAGGGCCAATGCATGAAGTGGAGCGGCGACGGCCTGTCGCCGGCAAATACCGTCTTCACTCGCGTCGGCCGGGAACGAGCCGTCCCCGCTCCGGCCTTTGCGGCTTCATGAATTGGCGCTGCAGCCTCCGGCTCCGCGTCCGCCCCGCCTTCATCGGACGCAGAATAATCTGGCGCTTTTCGGCACGGATAGGTCTATAACTTCGCCCATGCAACCGCGTCTGACTCTCTTGGCACTCCTGGTCCCCGTGGCGCTGACCGTCTCGGCGTCCGAAGCAACTGACTGGATCATGCTGTTCAACGGACACAACCTCGATGGCTGGACCCAACATGGGGGCAAGGCCGTCTACCGGGTCGACAATGGACAGATCGTCGGCGTGCCCGTCCCCAACACCCCGAACTCGTTTCTCTGCACGGCGCGCACCTACAAGGACTTCATCCTCGAACTCGAGTTCAAGCCGATGACAGGACTCAACTCGGGCGTCCAGGTGCGAAGCGAGGTCTTCGCTGAACCCAAGTCCGTCCAGATCGACGGCAAGACCTTCAAGATCCCGGCCGACCGCGTCCATGGCTATCAGGTCGAGATCGATCCGAGCGACCGCGCCTGGACAGGCGGCATCTACGACGAAGGCCGGCGCGGCTGGCTCAAGGATCTCAAGGACAACGAGCCCGCGCGCAAGGCTTTCAAGGCCAACGCGTGGAATCACTTCCGGATCGAATGCCGCGGCGACACCATCAAGACCTGGCTCAACGGCGTGCCGGCGGCCGAGATTCGCGATCACGCCACGCCTGCCGGGCTCATCGGACTCCAGGTGCACGGAATCGGCAAAGATCCCAAAGAACTCGAAGTGCGCTGGCGCAATGTCCGGCTCAAAGAACTCGAAGCGGCGATGCCTTCGGATCCCCGCGAGGACCCCAACTGGACCGGCCCGGCCTACCAGGCCCTGCCGCCTCTGGAAGGCGAAGGGTGGCAGTACCTCTTCGACGGCAAATCGCTCGATGGCTGGAAGGTGACCGAGTTCGCCGGACACGGCCCTGTCGGAGTCAGGGCCGGGCGGCTCGAAATCGAAATGGGCGCCATGCTGACGGGCGTCAATCTCATCAGAACCAACGATATCCCTCGTCATGGCTACGAACTGGCTCTCGACGCGATGAAGGTCGATGGCAGCGATTTCTTCTGCGCCCTGACCTTCGTGTCGGGCGAGTCCTGCTGCTCGTTTGTCATCGGAGGGTGGGGTGGCGGCGTGGTCGGCATCTCGAGCATCGACGGCAATGACGCCTCGTCGAACGAGACCACCAAGTTCAAGGACTTCGAGAAGAATAAATGGTTCCGTATTCGTGTCCGGGTCACGAAAGACAAGATCGAGACCTGGATCGGCAAGGAGAAGATGGCCGACGTGCAGGTCGAGGACCGCCGGATCGCCGTGCGCCCCGGCGAGATCGAGGACAGCCAGCCCTTCGGGATCGCCACCTACCAAACCACCGCCGCTTTCCGCAACATCCAGTGGCGCCCGCTCAAGTAGCGGCGGCGGGAAGATCCACCTCGAGACGGACTGCGTCCGTTGGTTGAGGTCGAGTTGAGACGATTCACGGCACCAGCAGCGCCGCTCCACTTCTTCCCGCCACACCTCTAATTCCTCGGCTCGAAGCGGCCCATGTCGCTGGATTTGCGGATGACGGCGCGCATCTCGGCGAGCGAGGCGAGTTCGCCGCTGGCGCGGGCTTGCGTGAGCAGGTTGCCCATCGCCGTCGCTTGCACCGGGCCGGTCATGGTTTCTTGGGCGGGGTTTCCCGCAACACCATCGCCTCGGCCGTTGAATTGAGCGCCTCTGATGGCTGGCGGAGAGCCGGTTTTGTCCCCTTCGGGAATCTGTGTTCCGCCCTGAATCGGTGTGGGGATTCCCTGGCCGGCGAAGCTTCACGCTTCGAGATTTTGACCCGGCCTTGTGGCGAACCGGGCGTAATTCACGCTCGAAAACCCCGCGGCGAAGTGGCAAACAAGTGCCAAACATGTTTTTGGACGCGGGTTGGAAAGTTTCTGTAACTCCTTGCTGCTGAAGTGGTGCCCCGGCTAGGACTCGAACCTAGGACCAATTGATTAAGAGTCAACTGCTCTACCAACTGAGCTACCGAGGCACACTACTGTCGACAAACTATCTGCAACTTCGCATCGGCTTGATTGCCTGCCAGAGGTGTACACCCCTGCCCCCCGCTCGGGTTCTGTGAAGAGCCCGCACGACATACAACCGGCGGATTCCGCGATCCCGCGAAGTCCGGAAAGGGAACCAAACGCCTCCCCGGATGGCAAGTGGAAAACCGCGAGTGAGAAAAGAAAAGAAAAGAGCGCAGATTCGAATCTGCGCTCTCTCCGGTAACGGTGAGAATGAATACTCGAACTCCAAAAGCCGATCAGTTGCGGAACCGGCGCGCGCCGGCGAACAGGACCAGACCGAGCCCGGCAATCACAGCGAATTGGCTCGGCTCAGGCACCATGTACTCGTAGGTCACAAAGACCTTCCCAGAGCCCTTAAAGTTGCTCACGTTCACAGTGGCATCAGAAACGCCAAACACCGCCCAGCCACCGTTGCCCTTATAAGTCACATCGAAATCGCCAGATCCCAGAAATGGAGTGAAGGCGCTCGTAGTTGACGCTGAGCTGCTTTGCGTGGCTGAGAGAGTACCGAAATTCTTAAAGTCGACGCCGCCACCAACTGGAGCTATTGTACCTTCTAATTCGAACGGTCCCGCAACGATGCTGCTGAAGGCTATAGCTGGATTCAGACCCGACCCCGCCGGACCCTCGGCACTCACGTTTCCCATGATCCCTGCCGAGGCATAGACCGTTTGGTCCGTGTTATTCTCGGCGGTGATGGTGGCTCCCAAAGTTGCCTCGATCCCTAGCGTGACCTTTGTCAGCCAACTCGAATTGAGTCCGAATTTGGGCAGGTGCACGGTCGCTGGGGTCGTCGTGCCGAAAGGAACTGTGCTTGGGCCGAAGGGCGCCTCATACGTGAGGAAATCCGCAGCGTTTCCACTCATGGGCAGCAGCGCCATCGCGGCGACAGCCAGTATTTTTCGAATATTCATTGTATTTGTGTCAGAATTCGGAGGGCGTTAATAGGCTGCGTTGTTAGCGTTGTCAAGGGCGTTTTTCAGCATTTCTTGGCACCCCCGGTTTGGGTCGGCCTTTGGGGTATAACCGTCTGCGCACAGGGCGTCGTTCGCCAAGGCAATCAGCCAGGCGGCTTCGAGGAATCCGCTGTCCGAACAGCCTGGAGCGGGAATGAGGTCCGTGGGTTGGTAAACGCCATGACGAACGTTCAAGGCAAATGCCGCAAGTTGGCAGGCCAGTTGAGAGGCCATGTTGCTGGCCGAACGCGCACGGAGCCACGACGAGAAAAGCTTCTTGCTGTCCGTTGTCAGGGCTCCGAAATCCTGAGGCTTTCCCGCTCCATCGACCAAACAGAGGAATTCGAGGTAATCGAAATCAGCTTGCGTGAGCAGTGCGAGGCCGTTCTTGTTGCTCCAGAAGCCGGCGGTCCCTCCACCGTATTGCTGCTCGTCCCATGTGTATTCGTAGGTGACCGTGACTTCGCCGAATCCCTTGAAGTCTTTGACTTTAAACTCCCCATCCGACACGCCCCATACTGCCCAACCGCCCCAACCCCAGTATTCCACCGGGAACGTGTCACTGCCCAGGAACGGTTCAAAATCGTCCGGATCCGTCGTGGATGCAGTGCCGACTTCCGTGGCTGACAACAGGCCGCCGAAATCCGTCCAATCGGGTCCACCGCCATACTGTGAATCTGCTGGTGCCAAAACGACCGGTCCGGCCACCACGTAATCGAACTTGGCAATTGGTTCGAGATTGTCGATAGGGCCTGATGCTCCAACATCCGGGCCTGATGCTCCCACATTCCCATAAATGGATGCCTCGGCTTCGACGATGCCTGGCCCGTAAGGGGTGGCTGGCACTTCGTTTTCCGCTGTCATGTAGGCTCCCAGGGTTGCATTGATTTGCAGGGTAACCCTGGTCAGAAGAGAAGGATCGAAAGGGAACTTCTGCAGGTTCAGCACCTGCGGACCGAAAGGCACCGTGGTGGGCGCGAAATACGCCGTATCGGTCATGACGTACTGGGCGTTTCCGAGCATCGGTAGGATTAACGCGACGGGCAAGGCAAGCAGCTTTGTGTTCATAATGAGGTGGTTGGTTTGAACGGTGTAACGGATTCCCTTTTTTGGCTCAGTGTTTTTACATCTGTCCACTGTCTTTACATTCGTCTCTGACGCGCCCACCTATATCGTTGAAGAACCGAGTTGTCAAACCTGCTTACGGAGAATCATCTAGTAATGTCAGCGTAACTGGGGTGAAGGCCTGATTGCCGCGTGATGGAAGCGGACACCGAAACCCCTTAGCCCGGATATTTCATAAGGCTTCGCGGGGTCTCATATCCGGGCTCTGGCAAAACCGCGCCCGGAAAGGGAATCCAGAGCCGCCTGTCAGTTCCGAAAGCGTCCCGCTATAAGAACAGTGTGTTCATTTCTCTGCCTCTGGAACCTGGCGCGGTTTTGCTCTTCTAACCCGCATAGCAGACATCTTGCGAAATCTGACCGCCCTGTGCACTGACGGGGTGTGAAATATGCGGGTTAGCCGGTTACGGTTCCTCGCGAAGCGTGTGAAATAGCCGGCTAATCCAGCACCGGATCCGAGCCGTCGATCATCTTGACCTTGTTGTGTTGGAAGTACTCTTTGGTCAAAGCCTTGACCATTCGGGCGCGCTGGTCGTAGAGGCGTCGGTGCTTGCGCCGGGGATGTGTGGCCAGTGCGTAATGCGTGAGGATCGGCATGGCCAGGGTTGTGTCGGTGTAGCACACGACAGCATCGGGCAGGCTTGCCGGGTCGACTTTGCCCCAGCTCACGGCTTCGCTCGGGGTTGCGCCGCTGAGGCCGCCGGTGTCGGGGCGCGCGTCTGTGACCTGGAGGAAGTAATCCTGGCCGAATTCCTTGATGCGGAGGACCTCCTGAATTTGGGGTTCGGTCTGGAGCATGAAGTTCTTCGGGCTGCCGCCTCCCCAGAGGACGACGGCGCTCTTGCCTCCGCTGCGCTTGGCAGCGAGCACGAAAGCCGTTGTCTCATTCACGTCGATCGAGGGATTGACGCGCAGCTTGTTGCCGCGCAGTTCGACGCCGGCCACGTTCATCCCGATAGTCGAGTCTCCCGGAGACGACGTGTAGCAGGGCACGCCCGCGCGATACGCGGCGGCCAGGACCGAGACGTTCTTGAGGCCGTTCTTGCGCTCCCATTCGGCGCAGTATTTGCCCAGGAGATAGTGCAGTTCGGCCGTTCCCATTTCCCGCTGGAACTCGGGTTGGACGAGGATGTCGCGGAGGATGTCGTCCGTGGCCATGAGGGCGTCGGAGTAGGGGATGATGACGTCGTAGATGCGGACCAGGTCGTTCTCGCGCAGATCGGTGTCGTCGAATTTGAAGCTGCCGACGTGCACCGGGTAGTTCAGGGCGAAATGCATGTCGTGATACAGATTGGCGCCGGTGGCCACGATCCAATCGACGAACCCGGCGTTGATCAGGGGCACGACGCAGGAGCAGCCCAGGCCGGCGGGAGTGAGCGCGCCCGCCAACGTCATCCCGATGGTCACATCGGATTCGAGCATCTTGTCTCTGAACAACCGACAGCCTTCCTTGAGTCGGGCGCTGTTGTACGCCAGGAAGATGTCGTCCACGATCTGCGGGAGCTTTTCCTTCCCGGTCATGCCTTTGGGAAGGATGCGTTTGCCCGACATGTAATCCGCCTTGTGCGGGCATTTCTTCTTCATCAGCCAATCGGGCGTCTCGGTCAGATCTTCGCGGTAGCGACGGTTTTGTCGTTTGGGTTTTGCCATAAATTCCAGTTGCTCGGCTCGTTATTGGAACCTGGAGGATACGGGCGCACGCCGGGAAGCCAACCTTTTTTCGCCAATCCGCCAATCCGCGGTCTGGTGCATCTGGTTGTTGTCGGTGTTCTGTCGCCCGGTGAGGGCACCGGGCCTGGAGTTTGGACATTATTCGGTTTGGACTTCATCGCACACTTCATCGATCTGTGGCGAGCAGCACGAAGAGGGAAAGCGTGCGCCATGGCGCTGCTGGACCGAATCACAACGATGCTGCGCGGTTTGGGCTCGGGCTGATGGAACAGAGCCTGCCGAACGATGAAGTGTGCGATGAAGTGTGCGATCAAGGACCTGCAGCCACATCGACAAACATTATGAATGTCCAGACTCCAGCGCCGGGTCAGGTGACCCGGCCCTGGAGTTTGGACATTTTTTGCTGGACTCGAAACGGCCACTGGGGTAAATCGTGGTCGCAGTGGAACCGATCTGCGTCCAGGGCCGCACGCTCACGGGCGATGATCTGGCGTGGTTGCAGGCTCTGATCGAGCAGCATCCGGCCTGGCATCGCACGGCCCTCTCCCAGTACCTGTGTGAAGCGTGGAACTGGCGCAACGCGGCCGGACGTCTCAAGGACATGGCGGCGCGCACGTTGCTGCTCAAGCTGCAGGCCCGTGGGCTCATCGGGCTACCGCCAGCGCAGAAGCGCACCCGTCGACCCTGCGCGCAGGCTCCTCCTGCTCTCCAGAGCCAGCTCCCGCTCTGGGCACCGGATCGGATCCAGGACGGCCTGGAGTCGCTGCAGCCACTGAGCCTGGACCTGGCTCACACCCGCGCCTTGCGCCGCCGCGCGGCTGACCTGCTGCGGCGTTACCACTACCGCGGTTTCCACGGAGCGGTCGGCGAGAACGTGCAGTACCTGGCCAGGGATGTTCGCGGTCGGGACCTGGCCGTGATGGTCTTTGGCGCAGCCGCCTGGAAAGTCGCCGCCCGGGATCGGTTCATCGGTTGGTCGGTGACCCAGCGGGAGCAACGCCTGGGAGCCATCGCTAACCAACAGCGCTTCTTGGTTTTGCCTTGGGTGCGGGTCCCCCATCTGGCCTCGCATCTTCTGGCGCTGGCCACCCACCGCTTGTCGGCCGACTGGCAAGCGCGCTATGGCCATCGGGTGTGGCTGGTCGAGACCTTCGTGGAGTCCGACCGGTTTGCCGCCACGGCCTACAAGGCCGCCGGTTGGCAGCACCTGGGATTGACGACCGGACGCACCCGTCAAGATCGCCACCGCACCCTGCGTTGCCCCCTCAAATCGCTCTGGATCAAACCGTTGCACCCCGCCTTTCGCACCCATCTCACCACCCCATGAAGCTCTTGACCTACCTGCTCGAACAGACCGCCCGCTGGGCCTCTGTCTTCCCTCAGGACCGTAGCCTGCAACGGGCCATCGCTTTGGCTTTCGGCATCCTCTGCGGCGTGGGCCGACGCACCCTCACCCGCGCCATCGCCTTCCACGGCAACACCCAGAAGGACTGGTCGGCCGACTACAAGGTCTTTTCCCGTTCCCCGTGGGAGCCGCGCGCCCTCTTCCATCCGATTCTGGAACGGGCCATTGAGGAGCAGCGCCTCCAACGCATCGTGATCAGCACCGACGACACGCGCGTTTGGCGCACCGGCAAACACGTGCCCCAAACCCAATGGCATCGGGACCCGCTGGGACCCCCCTTCCAAGTCAACCTGCGCTGGGGACACCGCTTTCTCCAATGCAGCCTGAGCCTCCCACTCTATCTTCAGGATCAAACCAGTTCCTCCCGTTCGGTTCCCATCCGCTTCGAGATGGCCCCGGTGGTCAAGAAACCCGGCGCGCACGCCTCGGACCAACAACTCGAACACTACCGACAGCTCAAGAAGCAGAAGAACCTCTCAGTCCAGTTTGTCGCCTTGACCCAAGAGGTGCGCCAACACCTCAACCAGACCGGCCATCAGGCCAAGCGCTTGGTCCAGGTCGCTGACGGCTCCTTCGCCAACCGCACCGTGTTCGCTCAGGATTGGGAAGCGCAGAACGTGACCCTTATCGTCCGTTGCCGCAAGGACATCGTCTTATGCCGCCGCGCTCCGGGCAAGGGCCGCCGCTTCTACGGCTCCACCAAGTTCACCCCCGAGCAGGTCCGACGCCGCGATTCCCGCGCACGGTGGCAGAAGGCCTGGATCTTCCACGGCGGCTCTTATCGGGAAGTGCGCTACAAGGACATCACTCGGGTCTATTGGCAAGGAGGAGCCCGCAAACGGGCCGTGCGCCTCTTGGTGGTGGCGCCGGTGGGCTATCGCACCAGCAAGAAGGGGCGCAAGTACTATCGGCAGCCCGCCTACCTGCTCACCACCGACCTGACGACCCCGGCCCTCGAGTTACTCCAAGCCTACTTCGATCGGTGGGGCATCGAGGTCAATCACCGCGACGAGAAAGACATTCTGGGCGTGGGCCAAGCCCAAGTCTGGAATAAGGACTCGGTGAGCAAAGTCCCGGCGCTCTTGGTGGCCATGTATAGTTGGCTTCAGTTGGCCGGCCTCAAGTGCTACGGCCCCACGCGTACGCAGGTCTATGAACCCCTGCCCAAATGGCGTCGTGGAGCCAAGCGCCCCTCCTGTTTGGACCTCGTCACACTGCTGCGCAAGCAACTGGCCGACCATCCGGTCACATTCCCGACGGCCAAAGCCCCCGCAACCTACCCCATGATGGTCGGCAGCGCCGCCGCCTGAGGTCTTCTCCCTGCCGCCTCACGCTGCCCCCCGCCAAAACCCGTCTCCAGAATGTCCAAACTCCAGCGCCGGGTCAGGTGACCCGGCCTACAAGCTGAAGATGGCCATTCTGTAAGCCGCGTGCCCCACGCGGCGCACACTCCATTCCAACCGACAAACTCCAGATGCACCGTCGGCAGTCTTGCATTTCCAGCCCGCATATTTGACGCTCCGTCTGTGCACGTGCCGATGAGACTTCGCACGAGGAATGCTATGCGGGCTGGAACGGTGAACCTCCTCGTTTTGCTCGCGTTGCCGGGTGCGGCCGCGGGACTGGCGCTGTGGACGGGGCGCCTGCCTTTCAAACTGGCTGTGCCGGGTCTCTGCGCCCTGATCCTCATCGAGGCGATGCGCCGCAATGCCGCCCCCCGCCGCGCCGCGATCTGGGCTGTCGTTGCGGCATTTGGCATGTCCATGGTCGGCGATTACTTCCTCTCGAGCCGGCGCGGGCACAGTCACTATTTCGAGGCCGGCATCGCGGCCTTTTTGGCCGCGCACCTCGGGTACTTGCGGTACGCGCTGGCTCACGGCAGGCTCGATTGGCGGGCGCTGGGGCTGTTGTTGACCCTGTTTGTGGCGTACTTTGGACTGGCGCTGGCGCCTGCGATCGAGAGCCGTGTGCTTTGTGCCGCGGTTCTGGCGTACCTGACGGTCTCCTGCATCGGCTTGGCTGCCGCGGTTGGTCTCCAGCAGGTGGGGCGGGTCAAGGGTCTTTACGTCGCCGGCATCGGCCTCATTGTGTTCTCCGATACGCTGATATCTTTCAGCGAGTTCCTGCGCTGGCGCGAACTCAATGCCTGGATTCTGCCTACATACTATCTGGCGCACCTGTGCATTACGGCGGCCGTTCTTCTGGAGAGGCGCGCCTCACACCAAATCCAGTTCTCTTTTCCATGAGAAGTCCCTGTGTTTCCCCGCCCTTCTCTCCCGCCCCTCGCTCCCAAAGGGGTCGGTCCCGGATGGCAGTTAGTTAAGGCCTAAGGTTTTCGTGGAGAGTCGTTTGCGCCGAGTCGTGCTGGGCAGGTTCTTCCACATCCAGGCGACGGTCTGCTGCTGCATTTCCAAGAGGATATCCCAGACCCGGCGCTGGTTGGCGATCGCCTCTTTAAGCCAGGCAAATTGCTCGGCACTCAGGGCCACCGTCACCGTCTTGCCACCCACCCGCCGCGACCACTGGTGGCGCGGGCCGCGCCCTGTCCCGGCCGGGTCCGCTCCAAGACGCTTCCCAGCGCGATCCAGCCCACCTGGCTGAGTTGGTCCCGGAGCCGGCGATAGGCCGCCGGCAGTTGAGGCGGCGGAGCGACTTTGACTTTCATGCGCAAAAGTATAGACGGGCTGTCAATAGGACAGTATTAGCGCTGTCCTAATGATGACGACACCCGACCTCCCCGCCTTCGCCCCTCTCTTCGCCCAACAGCTTCAAGAACTCCGCGCCGCCACCCAGGGGCCGCCCTCCACCAGTTCCAGGCCCTCTTTGAACCTTGGATCCCCCATTACCGCCTCGCCCAGCAAGACGAGGGACCCCATTCCCGCGACCGCCGCTGGAACCTCCGCCTGGTCTTCTGGACCTTCCTGTGGCAGATCGCCCAAGCGGGCGCCTCCTGCCGCGAGGCCATCGATCAAGCCCGCAACCTCTGCCTCCTCCAGAAACGGCCCCAACCCCCCGACACCACCAGCCCCTACTGCCAAGCCCGCGGTCAACTCCCTCTCGAACGTTTAGATGAAATCCACGGCGCCGTGGTGGCCGAAGCCCAGACCGCGGTGGCGACCGGCGATCTCTGGTGCGGCCTGCGCGTCCATGTCGTCGACGGCACCACCCTCACCGCCCCCGACACCCCGGAGAACCAAGAGGCCTTTCCCCAACAGAAAGGGCAACGTCCGGGGTGTGGCTTCCCGATCCTGCGCTTGCTCGCTTTCTTCGCCCTGGCCACCGGGATGATCACGGGCTGGGTCCACGGCGCCTATGGCCAGAGCGAACTGGCTCTGCTCCAGCATCTTTGGGAGCACCTGCGCCCGGGCGAACTGCTCTTGGGCGACCGTGGCTTCTGCACCTGGGGGTTGCTCGCCCAGTGCCAATCTCGCCAAATCCACGCCGTGTTTCGGGTCCGCGGTTCCCGCCGCCGCGACTTCCGCCGCGGCAAGCGCCTGAGTCGCGACGAACGCGAGGTCCGCTGGGCCAAACCCACCCTGCGCCCCAGAACCATCAGCGCCCAAGAATGGGCTCGACTGCCCGACTCCCTCACGCTGCGGTTGGTTCGCTGTCGCGTCAACGTCCGGGGCTTCCGCACCCGCCAAGTGATCCTGGTCACCACCTTGCTCGACCGCGACGCTTACCCCGTACACGCCCTCTCCGAACTCTATCTGCGCCGTTGGGAGATGGAACTGACCCTGCGCCACCTTAAGGTCACCCTCCAGATGGATCACTTGAGTTGCAAGACCCCCGACAACCTCGCTCGCGAAATCCGCCTCCACCTCCTCGTGCACAACCTCGTGCGCCGCGTCATGCTCGAAGCGGCCCGTCGCCATCGCGCCCCGTTGAACCGTCTGAGCTTCGCCGGTGCCCTGGCCGCCTCTCGTCGCTGTGGCGAAGCGCTCCTCCAGGCCCGTTCCCAGCGCCAGCGTCAGCAACTACTAGACGAACTCTTCCGCGGCATTGCCGCCGACTTACTCCCCGATCGCCCCGGTCGCCGCGAACCGCGGGCGATCAAACGCCGTCCCAAACCGTACCCGCTACTGACCCGTCACCGCAGTCAGTTCAAGGAAATCCAACATCAAAACCGCTACTACAAGAACAGTCCCTATGCTGGCAAATACCGCAAGTCTGCGAGGCCTTAACTAACTGCCATTCGGGACTGACCCCGCGCTCAACTCCGACTGCGGTTTCACGCTACAGAGTCGCTGCGATGACATCTCCGCTTCAATAGCCGCAGCCGCCCTGGCTGAACACCGCACCGACGGCGTAATGCGGTGGCCGTGCGGACAACGCCCGTCGTGGCATCCATTCGCTCAGATCGTCTTCAACCGCGAGGTAAATGGGGATGGCCAAGCGAAGCGCGCCTCGTTAGGGTGTGTGCCCGTGCAAACACCAAGCATCACGGCGACCAAGCCCGCCGAAGGAGGAGAGTCGGCGCGGAACGTCGCCTGCCGGCCGCGCCGGGCCGCGCGAGGAGGCCGAATCGAATTGACAAGGCGAGAGACCGTGCGCGGCGGGGTTTCCGTTCTTGCATCCAAGCTCGGATCCTTGCTCGGGCTGATTGTGGCGGTCACCGTGGCGTGTTGGTGCTCCGGCTGCGGAAAACCGGAATTGGGGAAGACCGGGGAAGGGGGCGGACGCCTGTTCGGGGTGACTTTTCAGACGATGAACAACCCGTTTTTTGTGGACCTGAACCGGGGTTTGAAGCAGGTGATCGAGGGGCGCGGGGATCGGCTGGTCACCCTGGATGCCCAGTTCAACAGTCTGAAGCAGAAGAACGACATTGCGGATTTGCTGCAGCAGAGGCCGGCGGCGCTCTTCATCAACCCGGTCAACTGGGAGGGCGTCAAGGGCAGCCTGATCGAGGCCAGGCGTCAGGGCGTTCCGGCGATCATCGTGGATGCGCCCGTGAGTGATCCGGATCTCGTGCTTTGCCAGGTGGCCAGCGACAACATCGAGGCGGGGCGGCTCGCGTGCGCGGCGTTGGCCGAGGTGAATCCGAAAGCCAAGGTCGTGATTCTGCACCTTTCGGTCAACAAGGCGTGCATCGATCGCGTCGAGGGATTCCGGGCGGAGATGAGCAAGCATCCCGAGATGAAGCTCCTCGAAACGCAGGAGGGAAAAGGAACCACCGAGGGGGCGCGCCCGGTCATGCGCGATTTGCTGGGCCGGTTTCCGGAGTTGGATGCGGTGTTCCCGATCAACGATCCCAGCGCCCTCGGGGCCATCTCGGCCATCGAATCGGCGGGTCTGCTCGGCCGGGTGACGGTGGTCACCGTGGACGGCTCGATGGAGGGCGTGAGGGCGATCAAGGCCGGCAAGCTGCACTCGACCTCCGCCCAGTTCCCGGAGGAGATCGGGCGTGTGGCTGCCCAGGCGGGCTACGATCACCTGGCCGGCAAGCCGGTCGACAAGGACATCCGGATCCCGGTGAAGCTGGTCACGCGCACGAACGCGGAGGAATTCCTGCAGGCGCCTTGAGCATGCCCACGGCGCAATCGAGTCCGCCGCTGCTCCGCCTCGAGGGCATCCGCAAGCGCTTCGGCGGCGTGGTGGCACTGGACGGTGTGGACTTCGAGTTGCGCGCGGGTGAGATCCACGCGCTCCTGGGTGAGAACGGGGCGGGCAAGTCCACCCTCATCCGCATCCTGGGTGGCGTTCACCGTCCGGACGCAGGCATCATCCGCGTCGACGGCCATGAGGTTCAGATCCGCGACGTGTCGGTGGCGGACCGGCTGGGGGTGCGGGTGATTCATCAGGAGTTGTCGCTTGCCCCCAACCTGTCGGTGGCGGAGAACATCTTCCTCGGGCGCGAACCGATGCGCCTGGGATTGTTGAGCCGGCGTCGGATGGCCGATCAGGCGCAAGCGCTGATCCGCGAACTCGGGATGCCGGAGATCGGTCGGGTGGAGGCGTCCTTGGGGGACTTGAGCGTGGCCCAGCAGCAGATGGTCGAGATTGCGCGGGCTCTCTCGGTCAAGGCGCGCCTGTTGGTTCTGGACGAGCCGACGGCGTCGCTGTCCGAGGCCGAGACGGAGGCGTTGTTTGTCAAATTGCGGCGCCTGCGCAGCCAGGGGGTGGGTCTCATCTACATCACCCATCGACTCGAAGAGGTCCAGCGGTTGGCCGATCGGATCACGGTTTTGCGCGACGGACGGACGGTCGGCTCCCAGGCTTCGGCGGAAATGAACCAGCGCGAACTGATCCGGTGGATGGTTGGACGCGACCTGAAGGATCATTATCCGCGCGCGTCCTGGAAGCCGGGGCCGGTGGCGCTGCGCGTGCGGGATTTGCGCAACCCCTGGGTTCGCGGCGTGACTTTCGAGGTGCGCTTCGGCGAGGTGTTTGGCGTGGCGGGGCTGGTTGGGGCAGGCCGCACCGAGTTGGCGCGGGCGTTGTTCGGAATCGATCCGCTCGAAGGAGGGGAGATTTGGATCGAAGACCGACGGGTTCGGATTCAGAGCCCGGGGGATGCCCTCGATGCGGGGCTCGTGCTGGTGCCGGAGGACCGGAAGCGGGCCGGGCTGGTGATGACCGGTTCGGTCGGATTCAATCTGGCGCTTCCCTGGGTGCGCGATTGGATTCGCGGCATCGTGCCGGACGGCCGGCGCCGGGCCGAAATCGTCTCGGGAGCGATCCGGAACCTCGGCATCCGGGTCGCGGATCCGGAACAGCCGGTCGGCAGCCTCTCCGGCGGCAATCAACAGAAGGTTGTCGTTGGCAAGTGGATGGAGCGTCCGCCCAAGGTGCTCATTCTCGATGAGCCGACCCGGGGCATCGATGTGGGGGCGCGCGAGGAGATGTTCGCCATTATGCGGCAGTTGGTCGAGAACGGCATGGCGCTCATTCTGATTTCGTCCGATCTGCCGGAAGTGTTGAACCTGTCGCATCGGCTGGCGGTGTATCGCGGGGGGCGCATCGTGCGCGAGGCGCCCGCCGGCCAGATCACCGCCGAGGACGTGATGGCGGAACTGACGCGCAATTGAACGCCGTGCCGACGACACTGCCATGAAATCGTTTCGACACCTGGCGCCACTGCTGGTGGCGGTGGCCGTTCTGCTTGGGCTGTTTCGACTTTGGGTGCCGCGGTTCCTGAGTCCGGAAAACCTGCTGGATCTCGCCCAGCAGATTGCCGTGAACGCCATCCTCGCGAGCGGGATGACCCTGGTGATTCTCATTGGCGGCATCGATCTTTCGGTTGGCGCCGTGGTCGCGCTGGTGGGCACCGTGACCGTCGCGTTGCTGCCCGGGTGCGGCTGCGCGGCGGCTCTGCTGGGTGGGCTGGCGGTGGCGGCCGCGTTCGGGGCCATGAACGGCGTGTGCGCGGCGAAGACGCGCATGCCGCCTTTCATCATCACGCTGGCGACGATGCTGATGGCCCGGGGTGTGGCTTTGCGTTTCAACGAGGGGCGGCCTCTGGCGGTGCCGGACTCCGAGCAGTTGTTTTTGGCCCTGGGGAATGCCCGGCTGTTCGGTGTGTTGCCTGTGCCGGTGTTGCTGATGGCGGCGGCCCTGGGCGTGATGGCCGTGCTGCTGCATCGCACGCGCTTCGGGCAGCATCTTTACGCGATCGGCGGCAACCGCGAGGCGGCGCGCTTCACGGGCATCCGAATTGCCCGCAACGAGATTGTCGTTTATGTGCTGTGCGCGGCGCTTGCCGGACTGGCCGGGGTCATTCACGCCTCACAACTCTATTCGGCGGAGCCTGCGTCTGGCCAGGGCTTCGAACTCAATGCCATCGCGGCCGTGGTTGTTGGCGGCACGAGCTTCACCGGCGGGATCGGAACCATGCCCGGAACGCTCATCGGCGCTGTCATTATCGGAATTCTCGACAAAGGACTCAACCAGGCCGGCGTCCATTTCTCGCTGCAATACATCGTCAAGGGACTTGTCATCCTGGCCGCCGTCTATCTCGACGTGCGGCGGCGGAAGTAGACATGGCACGTTCCAATTGACCGCTCTCGGCGGAGCGGGCAGCCTGAATGCCAAGCATTGGCAACAATCTGGACCACCATCGTGAGCGACTCGATTCAACAGCATATTGGCGCGCTCGGCATTGTGGACGTGCATGAGCATCATCTTCCGGAGATCACATCGAGTCGGCAGGTGAACCTCCTGCAGTTGTTCCAGCAGAGCTACGCGGGCTGGACCCAGGCGCGTCCGTACCCGCTCCCCTCGGAGAGCCGCGCGAGCGATCCGATGCTGGCCGCGGCCGGGCCGACCACGTGGGAAGCGCTCGCGCCGTACCTCGAGAACAGCGGATCGAGCACGTTCGTGCGCAACCTGGCGCGGGGCGTCACGGAGCTATACGGCCAAGGCGGCGCCCTGACGCGTGGGAACTGGGAGGCTCTGGATGCCGCCGTGCGCGAGCATCATGGCCGTCCGGATTGGTGCGCGGAGGTGCTGCGGCGGGCGGGGATCGAGCGGGTCATCACCGATCCGTACAGCGATCCGCTGCTCGATGCACGCGAGGCCTTCGGCAGCAATTACAACTCGGTCCTCCGGATCAATGCCTTCGCGTGCGGGTGGCATCCGGAGTCCCGGGATCACAACGGGAACTCGGCGCACGCCCTCCTGGCAAGATTGGGCTGCAAGCCGGAGTCGTTCGACGATTACGTCGCGGCCATCGAGAAGCTCGTGGATTCGCTGGCTTCACGCCACCAGGTGGCCCTCAAGAACGCCCTGGCGTACGATCGCGACCTGAGCTTTGACGAACCGGACGAGCCGTCCGCGCGCCGGGCCTGGGGCCAGGTGTCCCCTTCGCCCGCGGAGCGAAAGGCCTTTGGCGACCTGGTTGTCGATCGGCTCTGTCGGCTGGCCGGCGAACGCGATGTGCCGGTGCAGATGCATTTGGGCACGGCGCTCATCCGCGGCTCGCATCCGCTCAATGCGGCCGGGCTGGTCGAGCGTCATCCGCGCACGCGCTTCCTGCTGATGCATCTGGCGTATCCGTGGAGCGGCGAGCTGCTGGCGATGGCGTTTGTCTACCGCAACATCTGGCTGGATTTGACGTGGTCGCTGCTGCTGAGTCCGTCGCACTTCAAGCTGGCGCTGCACGAGGCGATCGAGGTGTTGCCCGACGAATCGCGCCTGATGATCGGCGGGGACAACTGGCACGTCGAGGAGACGTACGCCACGATGCGGCTGGCCCGACGACTGATCGGCGAGGTGCTGGCCGAGAAGGTCGCCGCCGGGTATTTCGGACTCGATGACGCGCGGCGATTGGCGGGCAGAATACTCAGAGAAAACGCGGCTGCGTTTTTCGGACTGAGCCGGTGACAGCAGGGGCTTTTGCAGCGCGGTCGGTCCGTCTTTTTCAGTCCTTGTCTTCGGCGGAGTGAGCGGGCTGACGCACTGACGCACTGACGCACCGGGTCGCGCGCGCTGGGGGAAGGCCACGAAGTTCATGAGCAGAACTGCTGGTCTGTGCTCGCTCCCTCTTGCATCGGCGGTGGTGTGGCTGCAAACTCGCCGGGTCAAGCCGCCAACAGAACATCTGTGACAACTCAACAAGACCGAACATGAAAGCAAGTTCAACCACAACACCAATGCAGTTTCGAATTCCATTGCGCGCCTGTCTCGGCCTGAGTGCGGCGCTGCTTCTGGGCGCGGTTGCCCGGGCGCAACCGATCGAGGCGCCGGTGCTCGAATCGGTGCGGTTGCAGAGTGCGGTGACGATCCGGGCGACGGTGGGGACGACCAACTGGATCATGGTGGCCGACGCGCTGAACCCGTCGGCGTGGCGGGTGTTGACGAACGTTGTGGTCGAGAGCAGTCCGTATGTGTTCATCGACACCGAGGCGGGATCCTGGCAGCGGTACTACCAGGTGATGGCCGGCCCCGAGCCGCCCGTGACCACGTGGGACACAAATCAATGGGCGTACATGCCTCCCGGAACCTTCACGATGGGCAGTCCGGAAAGCGAGTCGGACCGCGACGGGGACGAAGGGCCGCAGACGGAAGTGACGTTGACGTCGGGGTTTTGGATGGGACGATACGAGGTGACCCAGAGGCAGTACCTGGCCGTGATGGGAACGAACCCGTCGTATTACACGGGGGATTTGGACCGGCCCGTCGAGGTAGTGAGTTGGGACGATGCGGTCAATTACTGCGCTGAACTCACGACGCAGGAGCGCGCGACGGGTCGATTGCCGGACGGTTGGGAATACCGGCTGCCGACGGAGGCCCAATGGGAGTATGCGTGCCGGGCAGGAACAACGACCCAGTTCTCGTACGGAGACGATCCAGGCTACGCCCAACTGGCCGATTACGGCTGGTTCGATGCCAACAGCGGATCACAGTCGCACCGCGTGGGGCAGAAGCTGCCCAATCCGTGGGGATTGCATGACATGCACGGCAACGTGTGGGAGTGGTGTTCGGACTTCTATGAGGATTCGCTTCCGGGTGGCAGCGTGGCCGATCCGGTCGGTCCGTCGTCCGGATCGAACCGCGTGTACCGCGGAGGCTGTTGGGAATTTCCCGGGCAGATCTGCCGTTCGGCGGACCGGCGCAGGGTCGCGCCGTCGCTCACGGATCGCACCCTCGGTTTCCGTGTCGCCGCCGTTCAGGTGCGGTGAGGTTTCGGATCTCTGTGGTGAATCCCATTTGATGACAGCCAGCGTTCCGGATTGAACCGCAAAGACACAGCAACAGCCGGAAGCACCGCAGTCATCGACAGGATCACGGATCGCCACCGATGCACGACAGAATTCACGACAGAGCTTGCCGCGATCTGTTTGGGGCGGCATGCTCGCCCGCGGAGCATATGAGGCCGCCTGAGATCGAGACACAAACATTCCCACCCACTTGTCCGGCTCCTGTCATGGGCGCGCCAGCGCCGTCGAGGCGGCCACAGGCAGGCGCGGCTGCCAACCGTCAATTCGCCACCACGCACTGGAGCGTCGTTGATGCCATTGCGGCGGGGGACACCGAGGCAGCGCGCCAAGCGTGGGACCGAGTTGCCCAATGGTACTGGTATCCCTTGTACGCGTTTGCCCGGCGCACCGGGGCCAGCCCCGAGGACGCGGAGGACCTGACGCAGTCGTTTTTTGCACACCTGCTCGAGAAAGAAACGCTGGCGAGAGCCTCGAAGAAGCGCGGCCGGTTCCGCAGTTACCTTCTGGGCGCCTTCAGATTCCATCTCGGTTGCCAACGCCGACACGCCCGGACCAAGCGGCGGGGCGGACACATTGCCGTTGTGCCTATCGAAATCAAGTCGGCGGAAGAGCGGTACGCCTTCGAGCCGTCGGATTGCCGGGACCCGGAGCGGTTATACGAACGGCGTTGCGCGCTCATTGTTCTCGAGCGCGGTGTTGACCGGTTGCGGCAGGAGTACGCCCAAAAGGAGCGTCGGCTGCTGTGGGAACGACTGCACCCGCTCCTGGACGGCGATCCCCCTCGCGGAGGCTATGCCCAAATCGCGGCGGATCTGGACCTGACCGAGTCCAATGTCAGAGTGATTGTGCATCGGATGCGCCGGCGTTTGGGCGAGTTCCTTCGCGAGGAGCTTTCGCAGACCGTCTCGAACGCCGCCGAACTCGAGGAAGAACTCGAACACCTGAAGGCGGTGTTGAGCGCCGATTAGAATCCTTGACCGGTGAAGCTTGCCGCGGACAAGTCACGTTTCCAGCCTGCGCTGAAGGGGTCAAGGATTCTAAGCACGCGCTGGGTCCATGAAACGTTCAACGTCCAACCCTCAACTCTCAACTCTCAACTCTCAACGCGTCGATTCATGGAGAATGTGCCTGTAACCTTCTTGGACGGACGGCAGAGGAAAAGGTGCATCGCATTTTGAACTCTGGAATCTGGCATGAAGAAAAAGGCAACCCACTGTCCGCACTGCGGCCGCCCGCTCCCCGCGGATTCGCCTGACGGCCATTGTCCCGCTTGCCTGGCTGCAACCATCGTGTCCCTGGCTGAAGGGGGCGCGGAAGGAGACCCAGAGGAGACCGGGCCGAGCGGCGACGCGCCGGAGAAGCAGCGCATACGGATCCAGGGGTACGAACTGTTCGAGGAGTTGGGCAGCGGCGGGATGGGGGTTGTGTACCGGGCGCGCCAGATCGAGGCGCGCCGGCTTGTGGCGCTCAAGGTGCTCGATCGGGGCCTCGTTCCCCCGGGCGACTCGATCGAGCGCTTCTTCCGGGAAGGCCGGATCGTCGCGAGCCTCGATCATCCCGGCATCGTCCGGCTGCACGACATCGGCAGCCACAGGGGGCATCCCTTCTTTGCGATGGAATTGATCGAGGGGCGGAGTCTTGACACCGTCGTGCGGGAAGGGCCGTTGCCCGCGGAACCTGCGGCCCGCATTCTGACCCGGATTGCACGTGCGATCGCCTACGCCCACGAGCGGAAGGTCATCCACCGCGACCTGAAACCGTCGAACGTCATCATCGACGCCCAAGGCGAACCGCATGTGACCGACTTCGGCCTTGCCCGGCAGTTGGATGCCAGTGCGGTGTTGACGCGCACCCGCCAGAACCTGGGCACGCCCGCCTACATGGCGCCGGAACAGGTCAGCGGCACGCAGGCGCCGCCGGAGCCGCGCAGCGACATCTATTCGCTGGGGGCGATGCTCTACCATCTCCTGACAGGGCGTCCGCCTTTCCAGGCCGACACCCTCGAAGCCACCTTGTTGCAGGTGGTCGAACGCGACCCGGTTCCACTCCGCCGCCTCAACCCGAATGTCTCGCGCGATCTCGAGGCCATTTGCTTGAAATGCCTCGAAAAGGAAGCGTCGCATCGCTACCCCACCGCAGCCGCGCTGGCCGATGACCTCGACCGCTTCCTCGATCACACCCCAGTCCGCGCGCGTCGGCTGACGTTCTTCCACCGGCTCTGGCGACACTCGAGGCGGCGTCCGGCGGTCGCCGCGCTCGCGGCGGCGTCCATGGCGGTCGCCCTCGCGGGCGCCGCGGGAGTGATCTGGCAATGGCGTCAGGCTGAGATGGCCCGGGGCAACACCGAGCAGGCCAACGCCCGGCTCCAAACCCTGGTAAGCCGCCTGCGGCTCGAACAAGCCGACAACCTGGTCCGCTCGGGCGAGCTTCGAGCGGCGCTGCCGCGACTGGCCTGGCACCTGCGCGAAGCGCCCCTGGACACCGTCACCCCGGCGCGCATCGTCAATCTCCTCAGCGCGTTCAATCACCTGCTGCCTTTGCGCCCGCCCGTCTCCGTCGGGGCGACACCGAACTCCGCCGCCCTGAGTCCGGACGGCCGGCTCCTCGCGCTGACCGGCGAGAACTCTGCCGTGCACGTGATCGATCTCGAACGCGGCCAGCCCGTCACGCCCCCTCTGCGCCACGACAAGACAGTGACGCGGCTGGCTTTTTCGCCGGACGGACGCTGGCTGGCTTCGAGTTCGCTGGATGGAACGGCGCGGCTTTGGAACTTGACCAACGTCCAGCCCGTTTGCCCGCCAATCAAACACCCGGGCAACGTGTTCTTCCTCGATTTCGCCCCCGACGGCCGGCGCCTGGCCACGACGTGCGAAGGACGCGACAGCGAATTCCCCGGCCGGCATTGGGTCTTTGTCTGGGATCTGCCCGAGGGCAAACCCGCCTGCCCGCCCCATACCAATCGCTGCTGGTTCCACGCCGTCCGGTTCAGTCCGGACGGCCGCCTGATCGCGGCCGCTTCAACCGACAGGAACGCCCATATCCTCGACGCCGCGACCGGGCGTTCGTTGGGCATGCTCCCCCACGATAGCGCGGTCGTCGTTCTCGCATTTTCACCGGACGGACAGCGCCTGGCCACGGGCACTCATGATCGAGCCGCGCAGCTCTGGAATGCCCGCACGCTCGAGCCGCTCGGTCCGCCCTTGCGCCACGACGACGAGGTCACAAGCGTCCAGTTCTCGCCCGATGGCGGGGCGCTCTTGACAGCTTCGCTCGATGGTTGCGCCCGTCTCTTCGATGTGACGACCGGTCAGCTCCGCTTTTCTCCGCTCCGAGCCGAGGGACCGCTGCGCAAGGCCGTCTTCGACCGCGCGGGACGCCGGATCGTGACGCATGGCGACGATGCCTTGGTGCGGGTCTGGGATGCGCGCACGGGGTCTCGGTGGGCCATCCCCGGCAAGCACCCCGCGCCCCTCTTGCTGGCGGAGTTTGCCCCCGATGACCGCCGCCTGGTCACTGTTGACCAGAATGGTTTGACTCAGGTCTGGGACGCTCGGCCCGGCGCACGATTGCCCGTCCGTCTGGCCCACGATGAGCCGGTGATCAGAGCCGCTTTCGGACTGGCCCCGGACGAAGCGGTCGCGGTGACGCGCTCGCATCCCTTTGTGCGTTGGAATGTGCGGACCGGCCAACGGTTGGCGCTCGGCCCGCCTATCGAGAGGCCGATCTCGAAGGCGCTGTTCGCCCCGAATGGGGCGTGTGTCCTCGTTCAGGAGTCCGAACACTGGGCGCAGCTCTGGGACATCGAGCGCGGCAGGCTGCTTCGTCCGGACCTGACCCTGGTAGGCACGGAAACCAACGCCGCGTTCTCGCCCGACGGACGTTGGCTGGCCCTGAAGCAAGCCCGAGTCGGCACCAATGCGGTCGCGATCGAGGTTATCGACGCCGCCACGGGCGGTCTGCTGCCGCACAGTCTGAAGACAGCGGACTCGGGCTCGCACACGATCGATCTTCAGTTCAGTCCGGATGGCCGATTCCTCTTCCACAACGAACTCTGGGTGCATGGCCAGTACTCCGCGCGCACCGACCAGCCCAGTCCGCGCCTCCGCTGCCCACAAGGCCCGCGCCGCGCAACCAGCCCGGACGGTCGCCGGCTGGCAACGGGCGGCCATGAGTTCGACGCTTTTTTCTTTGACGTCGAAAGCGGGGTGCAGGTCGGCCCGACGCTGGCCCATCCGCAACCGGTTCGCGAGGTCCAGTTCACCCCGGACGGCAAGACGTTGGTGACCGTTACCATCGACAACGCCGTCTGGGTTTGGGACGTCGCGTCTGGAAAGCTGCGTCTGCCTCCCATGCGCCTCCGCGGCGCCGTGCAGCGGGTTGACGTCAGCCCCGATGGCCAGTCATTGATGATCCTCTCGGGCGGCGCCTTTCTCAGTGTGTGGGACCTGGCGGCCGGAAAGCAGCGGTTCCCAAAGGTCCAGGTCGCAGGCGACTTGCTCATCGCGCAGTTCATTGGCGCCGGGCAGCGATGGATCACTGTCACCAAAGACGGTGTCGCCACGCTGCGGGACACCCGCACCGGCCTGGCCATGAATGACCCGTTCCGCCATGGCGCGGCGGTTCACGACGCCCGCGTCCATGCTGACGGCGCGCGCCTCCTGATGGTCGGGGCGGACCAGGCGGTCTCGGTTTGGGAAATCGACCAGGTGCCCGTGCCCGCGCCGGGCTGGCTGGCTGACCTGGCGGAGGCGATCGCCGGTGAGCGGACGGATCAGGATGACCTTGCGGAGGCGGTTCCCGCGGCGGCAGCGTACGAGCTGAGGCAGCGGCTCGAGACGGGCGGTCGAGACGATTTCTACAGCCGCTGGGCCCGCTGGTTCTTCCGCGACCGAGCGCCGGCGGCGGAAGCCGCAGGACTGTGAACTCCGCTCGATGGCTGTCACCGTCCTGAATTGAACTAATAGAGACACAGAGCACGCAGAGAAGGCCTCTTCAATGCAGAGCGGCAACATCAGAGGAACCGGCGAGTGCGGCGTGCAAGAGGTTTCCAGGATCTGGCTGGAATTTCAACCGGTCTTCTCTGTGAACTCCCGGCGGTTCTGTGGTGAATCCCGTCGATGACTGTCACCGTCCCGAATTGAACCAGAGTACAGAGCATCAGCAGAGAAGGCCTCTTCAATGCAGAGCGGGAAGATCCGATGAACCGGCGAGTGCGGCGTGCAGCGCCGGACTCGGTGGATGGGGCGAATTCAACTGGTCTTCTCTAGAACTCTGCGTCTCTGTGGTGAATCCCGTCGATGACTGTCACCGTCCGAATTGAACCACAGAGACAGAGCACGCAGAGGCCTTTCAATGCAGAGCGGGAAGATCCGATGAACCGGCGAGTCTGGCGTGGAACAAGGTTCCCAGGATCGGCTGGAATTCAACTGGCCTCTAGAACTCTGCGTCTCTGTGGTGAATCCCGTCGATGACTGTCACCGTCCCGAATTGAACCACAGAGCCACAGAGCACGCAGAGAAGGCCTCTTCAATGCAGAGCGGGAGCAACCGATGAATCAGTAAGCCTGGCCTGCACCAGAGTTCCCACGATCAAGCGTTCGATTCCGTCCTTGAGAATGGGCACGTTGAAATTGATGAGCAGGCCCAGCGGCTTCTGGTCCAGCTTCATGTACGTAAGGATCTGCGCGCGGTGAACAGGCAAGAGCTCCTGCACCGCTTTCACCTCCACGATGAGCGCATCCGCCACAACGATGTCGATCCGGTAACCGCATTCCAAAACAACCCCTCTGTACCGCACTGGACAGGGCTTCTGCTGATCGATCCCGAACCCGGCCGCTCGCAGTTCGTAGACCAGGCACTCCTCGTAGGCCGATTCGAGCAGGCCCGGTCCGAGTTCGCGGTGGACCTGCATCCCCAGGCCGATAACGCGGTAGCTGATTTGGTTGAGTTGTGTTTCGTTGAATTGATGAGGCATCGGTTCCTCCTTGTGAGCAAGAAGGTGCTCAATTCCGGCTGGATTTCAATCGGTCTTCTGTCTTCTCAGCGTGCTCTGCGGCTCTGTGGTGAATCCCGTCGATGACTGTCACCGTCCTGAATTGAACCACAGAGGCACAGAGCACGCGGAGAAGGCCCCTTCAATGCAGAGCGGCAACATCAGAGGAACCGGCGAGTGTGGCGTGCAAGAGGTTTCCCAGGATCGGCTGGATTTCAATTGGTCTTCTCCGTGAACTCTGCGGCTCTGTGGTGAATCCCGTCGATGACTGTCACCGGCCCGAATTGAACCACAGAGGCACAGAGCACGCAGAGAAGGCTTCTTCAATGCAGAGCGGGAAGATCCGATGAACCGGCGAGTGCGGCGTGCAGCCGGATTCCCAGGATGGGGCTGGAATTCAACTGGTCTTCTCTGTGAACTCTGCGTCTCTGTGGTGAATCCCGTCGATGACTGTCACCGTCCCGAATTGAACCACAGAGACACAGAGCACGCAGAGAAGGCCTCTTCAATGCAGAGCGGGAAGATCCGATGAACCGGCGAGTCTGGCGTGGAACAAGGTTCCCAGGATCGGCTGGAATTCAATTGGTCTTCTCCGTGAACTCTGCGGCTCTGTGGTGAATCCCGTCGATGACTGTCACCGTCCCGAATTGAACCACAGAGCCACAGAGCACGCGGAGAAGGCCTCTTCAATGCAGAGCGGAAGATCCGATGAACCGGCGAGTGTGGCGTGGAACAAGGTTCCCAGATCGGCTCAAACCGGTCTTCTGGGCGAACTCTGCGGCTCTGCGGTGAACTCCGTCGATGACCGTCACCGGCCCGAATTGAACCACAGAGACACAGAGCACGCAGAGAAGGCTTCTTCAATGCAGAGCGGGAAGATCCGATGAACCGGCGAGTGCGGCGTGCAGCCGGATTCCCAGGATGGGGCTGGAATTCAACTGGTCTTCTCTGTGAACTCTGGGTCTCTGTGGTGAATCCCCCGTCGATGACTGTCACCGTCCCGAATTGAACCACAGAGTCACAGAGCACACAGAGAAGGGGCTTGGATGCCCTCGCGAATCCAAACTTCCCGCACTTTTTCTGTAACCTTTCCCTTACGATGGCAGAGGAAGGAGCAAACGGGCGGTGTGTGGCCGCCCGACAGAGACAATCCGTGTATTACGTCCGGAAATCCAAAACCTCGGCTGCCACCGGTCGCAGCACCTTCCCTATGAGAAACCTCATTGTCACATCACTCGCGGCTGTCGCGCTTGGCAGCCTGGTTGCCTCGGCGGCTCTGAACGTTCCGTCCGACGGCAGCGACGGCGTCCTGAACATCACGGCCAACACCGAGATCGACCTGTCTCAGGCCGTCACGGGGACGTGGAGCGACGACAACAGCGCCAACGCCGGCAAAGGCATCTACGATCCTTTGAAATGGGCCGTGGTCTTTAAGTACTCGAGTGTGACCATCGCCGCCGGCGCCACCGTCACGTTCAAGAACCACCCCAGCCGCGCACCCGTCGTCTGGCTGGTCAGCGGTGATGCGACGATCAATGGAACGGTGAGCTTGGATGGGCAAGGCTTTGTAGTCTCGCCAGCGTTGGCCGAGCCCGGGCCAGGAGGATTTAGAGGAGGGCAGGGCTATTTTGCGTTTGGGGCCACAGCAGGCGCCGGCTTCGGACCAGGTGGGGGCAAGATCCCAGCATGGTATGCTCTTGGTGCGGGAGGCAGTTACGGTTCACCGGGTGAATATGGTCCAGCGACCTATGGCAATCCCTCGTTGATCCCTCTGGTGGGCGGTTCCGGAGGAGGCGGAGAGTCTACCGGGTCCTACGCTGATTCGCCGTACATTAGCGGCGGCGGTGGTGGCGGAGCGATTCTGGTGGCCTCTGGTGGAAACCTCACGGTGAGCGGTGAGATCAGGGCAAATGGTGGGACTGCCCACCAGGGTTATGATACTGGAAGCGGTAGTGGTGGAGGCATCCGCTTGATTGGCCACACTCTGAGCGGGAGTGGAATTGTCCAAGCCCTGGGCGGCGTCGGCCGACTGCCCGGCGGCCTGGGTCGAATCCGTCTCGAACGGGTGGACAACACAAGCACGCTTCAAGTGACTCCTGATCCGAGCATAGTGCCGCTTGCCGATGGCTCGACGCCGCAGCTTTGGATGCCGGACAACGGCCCGACAGTGCGCATCGTTTCGATTGGCGGAAAGGCGCCTCCGGACGATCCGCGGGCCGAGTTCGGGGCCATTGGTGCGGACGTTGTCCTGCCGCAGGTGACGACCACGCCGGTGGTGATCGAGACCGTGAATGTGGAGGAGGCTTCGGTTGTCTCCGTGCGCGTCACCCCGCGGTCCGACGGCGATTTCACGGAAACCGTGGCGGCCGTCACGGAAGTGCTCGATGACGATCCGAAGACTGTGCGTTGGACGGCGGACGTGCCGGTGAAAAACGGGTACGCGGCCATGCAGGTCAAGGTGGTCCGTCCCTAGCGCGCATTTTTCACCAACTTCTGAAGAACGCGGAGCCGATGTCACCCAAAAGTGCACCGATGCGCGCTAGCCAAGCAAAACCGCGCCGGCCTGGAGGGAGGGACGAAGGCGAGTGGGGGTCGGTTTGCCACCGCGTCTTCCTGCGCGACCAGATTCTGATTCTCCCCTGTCCCGGCGCGGTTTTGTCGGAGCCCCGATGTCAGATTCCGCGAGGCTTTATGAACCATCCGGGCTGAGCACTAGCAATTCGTAACATGAAAGCAATGCACTGTGGCATGCCGGCCCGGGCACAATCGGAATCGCAACCCGCTCGGCGCATTTCGATGCGGCTTTGGATGGTGGCGCTGGCCGGGTGGCTGGCCTTGCCGTGCGCCTTCGGGCAGGGCGGAGAGTTGCTGCTGCGCGAGACCTTTTCGCGCGAGGTCTCGGTCTTTGTCGGCGGGGTGCAATCGCCTCCGGTCCGAGAGATAGCGTCGCGCGAGGTGTCGGTTTTCATCGGACAGGAAGCCGTGCCGCCGTATGCGCAGGCCCTGAGCCGCGAGGTGAGCGTGCTGGTCGCGACACCGACCGCCCCGGCGCGGATCACGCAATTGGTCGTTACGCCGAGTCCGACCGGCGACACGGTCACACTCTCATGGGAAGGGTACAACCAATGGGCCGAGCATGATGTGGCGCGCTACGACATTTACATGGGGTCGCAGGCCTTCAGTGACGTGACCGGGTTGAAACCAGACAAGACCGTGCCGAGCGAGACCTTCAGCCTCACTCTAACCGGCCTCGAGCCGTGGCAGGACCGCTTCTTCGCCGTCGTGCCGGTCGATGCACTCAAGAACTCCGATCACACCGTCGACTATGCGGCGGCGTATATCATCGCGCGGGAGACGGTGTCGCGCGAGTTTTCGGTCTTTGTGGGCGGGGAACCCGAACCGCCGTACCAGCAGGCACTCAGCCGCGAGGTGAGCGTGCTGGTCACGACACCGTCAGCCCCCGCGCGGATCACGCAATTGGTCGTTACGCCGAGCCCGACCGGCGACACGGTCACACTCTCGTGGGAAGGGTACAACCAATGGGCCGAGCATGATGTGGCGCGGTACGACATCTACATGGGGTCGCAGGGCTTCGACGATGTGACCGACCTGGCCCGATACGCAACCGCGCCGAGCGAGACCTTCAGCCTCACGCTGACCGGCCTCGATCCGTGGCAGGACCGCTTCTTCGCCGTCGTGCCGGTCGATGCACTCGAGAACTTCGATCACACCGTGGATTATGCGGCGGCGTACATTATCGCGCGGGAGACGTTTTCGAGGGAGTTGTCGTTTTTCGTGGGTGGGGAACCGGAGCCGCCGTACCAGCAGGCCCTGACGCGTGAGGTCAGCGTGTTGGTTCCCACGGCTGAGATACCCGCGCCGGTGACGGGATTGGAGAGCACGTTCACGGCTGTCATGTCGACGCGGGCGTTTGGGGCGATCGACCTCGATTGGACCGGCTACAACGAGATCGGACAGCACGACGTGGTGCGCTATCGCATCTACGCCGGGCCGGCCTACTTCAACGACGTCACCAATATGGACCCGATCGACTACGCGCCGGCCGACACCTGGCAGTGGACCTTGAGGGGCCTGACACCGCTGGGCGTCTACCACGTGGCCGTGGTGGCCGAGGACGCCCTCGAGCACTGGAATTCGGAGGTCCGCTCCGCATCGGCCCAGGCATCGATCGGGTCGCTGGGCGAAGTGCGGCAGTTGGCGGCGGCCTGCGGGATCGATTCGCTCCGCTTCACCTGGCTTGCTCCGGAGGGCGCGGATCCGGCGGTGAACGATTTCCTGGCCGAGTACCGGGTCTACTTCGCGGGCGCGACGGCGTCGGTCGTGCTCGATCGGTTTGCGACCGAGCACACTATTTCGGGGTTGCTGCCCGCGCACGGGTATCCGTTCCGGATCACCACGATGAACAAGTTCGGCGAGGAAAGCGGCGGGGCGTCCTTGTTGGCGGCGACCCTGCTCGAGCATCCGGCCAATCTCGAAGCCGAGCCCTTTGACCGCATGGTCCGATTGACTTGGGATCACGCGCAGCCGACCGAACTGGTCCAGTGGTATGCGGTCTATGTGGCGGACGCGGACTTTGCATCGGTAGCGGGGATGACGCCGATCAGCCAGACCAAGGCGGCGCAGGCGGACCTCAGCGGGCTTGAAAACGGGCGGACCTACTACTTCGCGGTGACCACGGTCAACACGGCCGGCTGCGAAGTGGATGCGGTGCAGACCGTCAGCGCCGTGCCGAACCCGCGGGTGGACGAATTTGCAGACCTCGAGACAACGGAGGTGGTTGGGCCGACCGTTGCTTACCCAGAACAGACAGTCGTGGTGAGTTGGCGGGTGACGAACGTGGGCCTGGCGACCACTACGCTTGAGGACCGCACTCAAGTCACGGGGTGGACGGACCGGATTGTTCTTTCGCGGGACGACGTTGCGGGCAATGCAGACGATGCGATAGTGGCCGACGTTCGACACAGCGGCGCTCTGGCGGTTGGAGAGGCCTACCTTGCGGAAGCCGTTGTCAGCATCCCGCGGGTGCCGCCGGGCATCTATTATGTGTTCGCTGTCAGTGACGCGCTCGATGAAGTGTACGAGTATCAGAATACGGCGAGCAACCTCGGGATGGCAGACCAGCGCCTCAGCGTTTGGCTGGTTCAGCCGGTTGAGCCGCAGGTGGTGGATGAATTGGCCACGTTGACGGTGGCAATTACGCCATTGATGCCTGCACCGCCGAGCGGGCGGTTCAGTTACGCCTTGGTCGAAGCGCCTGCGGGGGTCACGGGCGATGCCGGGACTGGGACGGGTTCTTGGACTCCGAGCGAGGAACAGGGGCCGGGTGTCTATGTGATCAAGGTCAACGTCACCGACAACGGTGTTCCGTCCTTGCAGCAATTGGTCGAACTGAGCGTGACCGTGCTCGAGGTGAATGCGCCGCCCGTTTTCAGCCCTGTGAGCGATCGCGTGGTGAACACGCTCGCCCCGGTGGCGGTGCAGCTCGACGCCATTGACCCCGATATCCCCCAGCAAGGTCTGACCTTCAGCCTCGACGCCTCCGCCCCTCCCGGCGCAACGATCGACGCCGGAACCGGCCTGTTCACTTGGACCCCGGCCGCGGGAAGTGCGGATGGCGCGTATTCGTTCACCGCACGGGTGAAGGACGACTTCGCTCCGGCGGCCGAAGCCAGTGTGACGTTCCGCATCGTGTTGGACCGGGTGCCGCCGCAAGTCGTCTCGGTGACGCCGTCCGGCAACCAGGTCACGCCGTTGAGTTTCTTCGACGTGGTTTTCGATGAACCCGCTGACGCCAGCGCGTTTGCCGCTGGTGACGCCACGCTCACCGGTCCTTCAGGCAATGCCGCCTTCGTCGGCGTGAGCCAGCCCGATGCGACCACCCTTCGTTTCTCGTTCGAAAGCCAAACCGCCTCCGGTTCGTACGCATTCCGCTTGCTCCCGACAATGCGCGACTTGGCCGGGAACCCGGTGGACGCCGACGGCGACGGATTGGGGGGGGAGGCTGAGGATGATGTGCTCATTTCCAGCGTCAGTTTGGCCATCGTGGACTTGGTCGTGCCGCAGGTGTCTGTGCCGACCCAAGCGGAGCCGGGCGCGCTTGCCACTTTCGAGTGGACGGTGCGCAACCAAGGCACAGCGCCCGCAGCGGGCATTTGGCGGGACACTCTCTATTTGTCCGCCGATAGGGAGCCCGGCGGGGACCTGGCGTTGGGGACCTTCTCGTTCAATAGCGCCATCGCCGGCGGCGAAGTGGAGACGCGCACAGCGCAAGTGCTTGTCCCGGCAACGGCGCCAGCCGGCGCACTCTTCCTTGTGGTTGTGACCGATTCAGCCAACGACATTGGCGAGACAAATGAAGCCAACAACTTTGGTGTGAGCAGTACTCCGGTGTTGGTGCCGGTGCAGTTGACCCTGGCACCCGCCTCGGGCGAATTGCGAGAGAGCCAATTCTTGACTGCGACAATCGCACGGAGCGGCCCGCGTGAGGCGGCGCTCGATGTGACTTTGGCCGCCAGTGACGCGACCGAACTCGCCGTGCCCGATCGAGTCACGATCCCGGTTGGTCAAGGCTCAGCCAGCTTCACGGTGCGGGCTGTGGAGGATGGGGTTGTGGATGGGACACAGGCGGCCACGATTACGGCGGCAGCGGATGGTTTTGCGCCCGTGTCGGCTCAGTACCTGGTGATTGACGCGGAAGTGCCCCAGTTGGTCTTGCAGGGTGCCAGCACGACGGTCCTCGAAGGTCTAACGTTGAGTCTATCGGTGAGTGCTCCGATAGCGCAAGCGACCGACTTGACCGTGACACTGAGCAGTGAATGGGCGAATCAATTGCTTGCGCCGGTCTCGGTCATCATTCCTGCCGGCCAGACCACCGCCTCGTTCCTCGTGGCGGCCGCGGCGGACACCCTGGTCGAGGGAGACAAGAGCTACACCATCACTGCCTCTGCCGCGGGGCATCAAGCAGGTTCCATCGAGGTGACGGTGCGAGACGACGACGTGCCTCGAGTGACACTGGCATTCTCGAAGACGACGCTCAGCGAAGGCGACGGCGCCCAGGCGGCCGTGGGTACGGTGAGCCGGGACGTTGCCACCGATCGCGCCCTCACCGTCCAGATCGTGCCGGATGGGATGGGTCTGCTCTTGCCCCTGGACGTCGAGATTCCCGCCAGCGCGGTCAGTGCGAGCTTCGCTGTCGGCGTTGTGGACAATACGTCCCTGGACGCCACGCGGCAGTTGGGCGTCCGAGGGTTGGTCCTCGAATCCGGTGGCGACCGGGTATTGTCGGTCACGGAGACTGTGGCGGTCACAGTCATCGACGACGATGGGCCGACTCTGAAGGCGGCTTTCGACCGGGCGTTGGTGAAGGAGGGCCTTGATCCAGCTGCGCAACTGACCGTCTCGCGCAATACCGATCCGGCCGAACCACTGGTCGTCGAGTTGCTTTGCGGCGACGCAGCCGAGCTGACGGTTCCCTCCATGGTCATCATCCCTGCTGGACAAGCCTCCGTGATGGTGGGTGTCGCCTCACTGGACGACGGCGTGACCGACGGAAACAAGACGGTCAGCGTCACGGCCCGGGCGGCGGGTTTCACCGAGGGCAACGGCAGCATTGTCGTGTCCGACATGAACCTGCCGGACTTGACGGTGACCAGGGTGGAAGGCCCGGCGGATGCGGACACGGAGTCCTTTGTATCGCTCACGTACCGGGTCGAGAATCAAGGAGTTCAACCGGCTGGACCTCATTGGGCCACCCGCGTGTTTCTCTCGAATGATCCGATCCCGGGCGACGACCTGCTGGTCGGAACCTACGATTTCACCGGCACCATCCCCCCGGGGCAGTACTACGAGCAGAGCATTTCGGCCCGGATGCCGACGCGAGCGGGCGAATACTGGGTCGTCGCGGAGGTTGATGTCGCGGACGAGATCACCGAGACGCTGGAGGACAACAACCGGCGCCTCGCCGCGCAACCCATTCGGGTGCAGTCCGCATACCTGGCGACAGTCGCAACGGAGATCGAGACGGCTCTGGCCAACACGCCGATTCCTCTAACTGGCTGGGCATTGAGAGCCAACGGGCTCCCAGCGGCCGAGGGCTCGCTCGTCAACATCCACGTCTACGTGCGCGGAACCCATCGCGTCATTTCCGCCCTGGTCGATCGCCAAGGGCGGTTTGCCACGACCTGGCAGCCGTTGCCCAACGAGGCCGGCTTTTATGAAATTGGGGCCGCGCATCCGGGCGAGACCGACGCGCCGGTGCAGGATACCTTCCTGCTTGTCGGAATGGCGATCGAGCCGGCCGAGGCGGATCTGCGGATTGTTGAAGGCAGCAGCGTCAAGGGGGAGCTTCGGCTTGTGAACCTCAGCAGCGAGCCGCTGACGGGGCTGAGTTGGAACGTCATCGAGGCGCCGTCGAATCTGACTCTTTCCGGCGGATTGGACGCCGTTTCGCTCCCCGCGCTGGGTGAAGTGGTTCTCAGCTGCACGGTGACGGCTCACGACGCGTCCACGCGACTCGGTGCGATTCGTCTCCGGGTTGAAAGCGTCGAGGGTGCCGTCGCCGAGGCCGTTCTCGATGTCTCGGTGGAAGCGCTGCGTCCGCGCCTGGCCGTCGAACCCAACCGTCTGCGAACCGGGATGCTGCGAGGGGCGGCGCGGACTGTTGAGTTCACGGTGTCGAACCTCGGGGGTCTCGCCAGCGGCCCGCTGAACGTGGTCCTGCCGGACGTGGACTGGATGACGGTCGTTACGCCCAGTCCATTGCCCTCACTCGAACCGGGCGGTTCGACGGAGGTGAGCCTGTTGCTCACGCCGCCGGCTCAACTGGCCCTCGGTCCTTACGAAGGGAGCCTGCATGTCGGCAATGATGCTGTCGGCATCAACGTGCCGTTCACCTTCCGTGCGATCTCGGAAGCGATCGGTGATCTGCGGCTGACGGCGGTGGACGAGTTGACGTACTACGCGGAGGGTTCCCCGAAGTTGGTTGGCGCGTCTGTGGTTGTGCGGGACCCGGTGACGCAGGCCGAGGTCGCCCGAGGTCTGACGGATGCCAACGGCGAGTTGTTTGCTGCGGGTCTAGCGGAGAATTACTACGAAATCGAGGTGACGGCCGAGAAACACTCGGTTTACAGAGGCACGCATCTGGTCGTTCCTGGCGAAGTCAACGAAGTGCGGGCCTTTTTGTCGCGGCAGACTGTTACCTATTCGTGGACAGTCGAGCCGATCGAGATCGAGGATCGGTACCATATCGAAATCGAGACGACTTTCGAGACGGTTGTGCCGGTGCCCGTTGTCACAGTCGAGCCAGCCGTCATTGACCTGGCGCTGATCACGGCCGACGTCACCCAGGTGGATCTCAAAATCACAAACCACGGTCTGATCGCTGCAGAAAATGCGCGGCTCTCCTTTCCGACACACCCGCTCTGGCAGTTTATCCCGCTCATCGAGGAGGTTGGATTGCTGCCCGCCAGGAGTTCGCTGGTCATCCCAGTGACCATTCGTCGAATCGCCGGATCGGTAGCCCTTGCAGGTCAACCACAACTGGCGAACGGAAACGAGGGACCTTGCACGATAAGCGCCGGTCTGGATTGGTCGCTGGTTTGCGGCCCGGATGGCCGCTGGTACCGCGTTCCTGTCTTGGTCATCAACGCGCGCGGCAACTGTGGCACATGGGGCGGAACTGGAACTGGAACTGGAGGGGGTGGGGGTATCGGCTCGCCGGGAATGCCCTTTCTAACAACACCAAGCCGTCCAACCTCCACACCATGCAGTCGGTGCGATCCAGAAGTCTTTCACCCGAGCTGTGTTGGGGCCGAGTTCGGGATGAATCTTGGTCAGATCGAGGATGACATCCTCGATTTGATCAACAAGATGTTCCCACCTTACTTCAGGATAATGGAAGCGAGCGTAGATTTCACGGTAGGGGGAGAACTCTGCGACTGCTGTGAAGGGGAGAAACTGGGCCGTGAGGGGGAACTGAGTACGGGCATAACTGCGGGCGTGGAGCTCGGCCTAGGCTTCTTCACGCCGGACGACCTCTTCGAGTGGGAATGGGAAGCGCCGGGGTTTGGCGAGATCGAGGTCGAGTTCGAGGCGTTTGCCGGCATCAAGCTGGACGCATCAGGCTCGGGGACGGCCCAGCTGGCATGGGAGTGTCACGAGATCGTTCCGGAGCTTTGCGTAGAGTTCGGGTTAGGAGCAGAGATCGGACCGACGATCGAGCTAAGGGGTAGCATTGAAGCAGAGGCGGACGGGCTGGAGTGGGAGGGAGAGATTACTGGCACCCTTAAGCTAACCACGACCGGCAAGTTGGCGTTGCGCGGGTGTGGCGATCGGATCGAAGGATACGCCTGCTTCGACGACCTAGTGGCGGCGATCGAGATCAACGGGAGTGTGACCGCCCCCGGCCAGGCATCGAGGATCATCTCCATCAGCCTGACCAAGCAAGTGGTGCCTGGCAACTGCAATGGCGAAGGCGAACCGAGCGGGCTGATGGCGGAGGGTGCGCACCGGATTCCCGCCCTGAGCGGTGTTCGCCCAACGCTGGCTACTGGTGTCGACAAGCCGTACAGGATCGCCCGCACACAGGAACACTACCTGACTAGTCTGGGGAGATTTGACGGGCGCACGATCCCCGAGGTGATGGCCGCGTCCGCACCTCCTGAGGGAGATGACGGCGTCTGTGCACGTGTGAGACTCCGTGTTGAACAGGAAGCCGTCCTGAGTCGCGACGCGTTCCGTGCGACACTGGAGATCGAGAACTTGGACGCTTCGGCGCTCACCGACATCGAGGTGCAGGTGCGGGCCTACCATGCGATGGGACATGACGCGAGTGAGCTTCTTGGGGTGCGACCACCCACCCTGACCGGTCTGAGCGGTGTGGATGGCACCGGCGTGCTGGCGGGTCGCACGACCGGTTCGGCGAGTTGGACGATCATCCCCACCGTGGACGCGGCGACCGATGGGCCGCTGCTGTACTCGATTGGTGGCGAATTCGCTTACACCCAGGACGGCGTGCGGGTCCGGGTGCCGCTTTCCCCGGTCGACATCACCGTTCTGCCGACACCGCGGCTCTGGGTGAAGTACTTCCACCAGCGGGACGTTTACAGTGACGATCCATACACGGATCAGACCGAGCCGAGCATTCCGTTCAATCTAGCGGTGATGATCGAAAATCGCGGCGCGGCAACCGCCCGGGACATGCGGATCACCTCCGCCCAGCCGAAGATCGTCGAGAACGAAAAGGGATTGCTGATTGACTTCAAGCTGATTGCGACAGAAGTCGCCGGTCAGAACATGACACCTTCGATGACGGCCAACTTCGGCGACATTGTGCCCGGGAGCACGAAGGTTGGGCGTTGGTTGATGACCTCGACGCTGCAAGGTCTCTTCCTCGACTACACGGCGCGGTTCGAGCATGTGGACGGTCTGGGGAACCCGCGTTTATCCATCATCGAAGACCTGAGCATCCACGAGTTGATCCGGCTGGTCAATGCGGGCGGTTCCTTCGACGACGCAAAGCCCGACTTCTTCGTCAACGCAGTGCCTGATCTGCTGGATTTGGGCGACACTCTTTACCTGAGCAACGGGACGACCAACGAAGTCGAGCGGGTGGACGAAGCGGTGGTCGAGGGCGCGCTCGTTCCGGGCACCTTGAGCCTGGTGGTCACCGCCGCCATGCCGGCTGGTTGGGGTTACCTGCGCATCCCAGACCCGGCCCAGGGCCACTACCGGCTGGCGGGAGTCGTTCGGTCGGATGGTGTGCCTATACCGCTCGATGTGAATGTGTGGACGACCGACCGCACGTTCCTGGGCCTGGGCAAACGTCCGCGCCGCGAGTACCTGTTGCACTTGCTCGATCACGGCAGCACGGGACGTTACACCCTTTACTACGAAGAAGCGCCGGCTGCCGACAACACTCCACCGCTCAGCGCTGTGAACGCACTGCCAGCCGAAAGCCCGGCGACTTTCCCGGTGACCTGGACAGGCATCGATGAAGTGGGCGGTGGCCTAGCTGGCATCGATGTCTACTACTCCGAAGATGGCGCGTCGCCGGTTCTGTGGATCGAGTCCACCTTGCTGCAAGGCGCGTTCTTCACCGGGGAATTGAACCGCCAGTACGCCTTCTTCACTCGCGCCACCGACCGTGCCGGCAACCGTGAGGCGGCGCCTTCCGAACCGGATGCTGTGACACGGGTCTCCTACGCGTCGAGCACGCCTTCCATTGCGGAAATCGCCGACCGTGTCACCGACCAGGACGTTCCAGTTGTGGTGCCTTTCACCGTGAGTGATCCGGACACCCCGTTAGGCAACCTCACAATCACAGTCGAGTCTTCGAACCTGACATTGTTCCCAACGACACACATGGCTTTGACCGGCACGGGTGAGGAGCGCACGGTGCGATTGGTGCCGGCGGCCAATCGCTCCGGCACGGCGACTATCACGCTCATGGTGACCGATGGATCCGACACCGTCCGCCGGGCATTCACAATGACGGTCCGGCCAGTGAACGATCCGCCCATCGCCGGCCCCGACATTGTGCAGCGCCCGTTCGGGCGCGGAACGAAGGTGGCGGCATCCGAGTTATTGAGCAACGACAGCGATCCGGAGTTCGAGCCGCTGCGCATCGTCGCCGTATCGCCGGCCTCGGCGCAAGGTGCGGCCGTCAGCTTGGCCGACGGCTGGGTTTTCTATCACCCGGAGGCGGGCATGAATCTGGAGGACACGTTCACTTACACCGTGGCTGATAGCAGGGGCGCGACGGGTCTCGGGACGGTCACCGTGCGGGTGGTGGACGCGGACTCGAGCGACGGGTTCAATCGGCTCGCGCCACCGGTGGTGTATGATGGCAAACTGTGGCTGCGCTTTCTCGGGATTCCGGCACGGTGGTACCGAATTCAGCGCGTCACAAATCTCGCCGACCCGTTGTGGGAGGATATCGGTTCAGTATTGGCCAACGAACGCGGCCTGTTCGATTTCGTTGACGATCAGCCGCCCGCCGGTGCGGCCTATTACCGGGCCGTTGACGCCACCCAGCCTTGACCTGCTTGCATATCGAGAACCATGAAGATGTTCACTCCCCAGCTCTTCGGCTGGTTCTGCGGCGTGGTCGCCGCGCACGGCGCGCAATTCACCTACACCGGTCTGAACCTTCCCGTGCCCGACGGCAGCTCAGCGGGCGTAGCGAATGTTCAGCACATCCATCCCACCGAACTGTCCGGCTCAATCGCGAGCCTGAGTGTCAGCCTGTCGATTGGGGGCCTGGGCCCCAGCGGGGCATTTAACGGCGATCTCTATGCGACCCTCCAACACGAGTCGGGTGCGTTTGCTGTCTTGCTGAACCGTCCGGGCCGCACGCTCGTGAGTCCGTGGGGCTATGGCGACAATGGCATGCAGGTCACTTTCGCTGACACGGATGGCGCATCTGATATTCATACGTACCGACTTACTCTTGGAGGTCCGCCAGTGGGACCGCTTGCTGGCACATGGTCAGCGGACGGCCGGATTGCCGATCCGAGTGAGGTGACCGAAAGCTCGCCCCGGTTGGCGTCTATGGATTCTTTCTTGGGCGCTGAGGCGAGTGGCACCTGGATGCTGTTCCTGGCTGACGTTGAGCCTGGTGGACAGGCTGTACTCGAGTCCTGGTCGCTTGAAATCTCGCTTGTGCCCGAGCCGTCTGCGTGCGCCGGGTTGGCGGCGTTGGGCTTGCTGGGGTGGGGCACCTGCCGGCGCACCGCGCGTCGAACCGGCGTCCACTGAGAGCGATCGAAGCTGCACAGCAACGGGCGGCAGGTCAGGAATGAGAGCATCACTGGACCCGATGCAACAGGCCCACCATGCCAGAGCCCGGACATCGGACCCTGCGCAGCATCGTGAAATGTTCGATTGGGGACGGTGACAGCCATCGAGGGGGCCAAGGCACTGACGCACTGACGCACTGACGCACCGGGTCCCCGCGCCTCCCTCCTCTTTGCGCCTTTGCGCCATTGCGCCTTTGCGTTCGCTCCGGGCCGAGCCGAGTTGAACGCAAAGACGCAGGACGCAGAGAGGACACAGAGGACAGCGCATCCAAAGAGCCACGGATGAAACACGGATGGCACGGATAAGCCCGCAGCAGGAGCCACGGATGAAAGACGATTGAGCGGGTTCCTTCCGCTCCTGCTGAGCTGGATTCACAGCCAGGTCCCATCCCAAATCCCTCATGAAGTCCGGTCCTTTGCGGTTCTTTGCGTCCTCCTGTGGATCAAGGTCTTCTCTGTGTGCTCTGCGGCTCTGTGGTGAATCCCCCGTCGATGGCTGTCACCGTCCCGAATTGAACCACAGAGACACAGAGCACGCAGAGAAGGGTTCTTCAGTCCAGAGCGCAATTCGTGCCCCGTCGATGAAGCCCCGGGCCAGGATCAGTTTCTTCATCACCCCCCAGCCCGACCTGCCGCACGGACTGCTCGACCAACTCGTCGAGAATGGGCAGATCGTGGAGGTTGCCAGACTCTAAAGCGGTCAGTTGCCGGCCCGGGCTTTGATCTCAAGTTTGCCGTCTTTGATGGCGATGGATTCGATTTTGCTGAGTGTCGCCATGCTGTTGGCGTCCTTGTAGACGTTCTGAGCCAGGTTCTGCTGGCGCAGCCCAGCCATGAATTGCTCGGGCACGGCCTCGCCCTTGACTTCGAGACTCTGGATCGTCACGAGTAGCGCGCCGTTGGTCATCGATGCGCTCAAGCCGGCCGAGCCGTTGAGGTAGCGGCCCCGGGCCATCCTGGCAAACCAGGGCAGCGGCAGTTCATCGAGCGGGTAACTGATCTGGCCCTTGACCTGGTCGCCGTCGATCGCGATGTGGACTCGATCCTTGAGCATGGCGAAGTCGGGCGATGCGGCAATCAGGGCGTTGATTTCCTTCTCGCCGAGCACCAGGGGTTCGGCGGGCGTTCCGGCATCGAGGGCAGATTGGAAGGCTTTCAACTGTTGCTGGGCGGCGGCGGCCTCTTCGGCCGAAATCTCCACCGCCGGCAGGGTCATCGGACTCGAATCGGTGTACCTCTGGATCACCTGTTTGGCGACGGAGCGGACGCCCAGGTAGAGGCCGGCCAGGCCGAGAATCACAACCACGACAAGGGTCAAACATCCGTAGAAGAAACAACCGCGGCCTTTGCGGGGAGGAACAGCTTGATTCATAGAACTTGGGCTTGTTTATGCGTGCATGCGCACCATGCCGCGGCGCCAGGCGGAAGACAACGCGAAAATCGGCTCATTGAAGAGGCGAAAACGTCGGCTCGCCCCGGCGCAGGACGAAGTCGTGTCCGCGCATCAGGATGTCGTGTCCGTACTGATGGCGCAACGCGTCCACGATGCCCGCCAGGCGGCGGCGGGCGTCGCGTTGGACCGTCGCGCGATCCAGCGGGAGTTCGGGATGGGCGAAGCCGTCGTAAAGGTTCGACAGCTTCAACGAGACCAGGCGCAGGCTGACGCGCCGGCGCCAGGCGCGTCGCAACATCCGGTTGAGCCGCGTGTAGACATCGGTCTCGAGGTCCGTCGGCTCGACCAGGCTTTCGCTGACCTGGTCTTCGGCAAAGTCGTTGTAGCGCACCTTGACCGTGAGTGTGCGAATGCTTTTGGCGTCCGCGCGGACCTTGGCAAACAGGTTGTCCGCCATCCGTTGCAGGACGGCGTCCAGATACGCTTCGTCGGTCTGATCCTGGGCGAAGGTTTCCTGCTGGCTGTAACTCTTGGCCGGTTGGCTGGCGGGGACAACGGGGCGGTCATCGATGCCGTTGGCGAACCGATGCAACTGGGGCGCCGCGCCGCCGACCAGCAGGCCCAGCCAATCGACTGGCGTGGCGGCGACCTGGCGGATGAGGGCGAGTCCGGCCGCGTCGAGGCGCTCGGCTGTCTTGGGCCCCACGCCCGGCAGCCAGCGGTTGGGCAGGGGATGCAAGAACGGCACCTCGCTTCCCGGCGACACAAACTCGAAGGCCGCCGGCTTGCGGAGTTTCGAGGCGATTTGGCTGACGAGTTTGCTGGTGCCGATGCCTTCGCTGACGCTGATCTTGAGCGATTGGCGAATGGCGTCACGGATGGTGGCGGCGACTTCGAGCGGCGGACGCCGCACAGCCGTGAGATCGAAATACCCCTCGTCGATCGAGCAGATTTCGACGTCGGGCGTGAAATCGTAAGCGTAGCTGAACATCCAGCGCGAAAAACGCTCGTATTTGTCGAAGTCGCCCGGCAGCACGATGAGTTGCGGACAGAGCTTGCGCGCCCGCACGGTGGGCATCGGCGTCTCAATCCCGAAACGCCGCGCCTCGTAGGACGCGCTGGCCACAATGCCGCGCTTCTCGCCGCCGACAGCGACGGGTTTGCCGCGCAACCGCGGATCCGCCGCCTGCTCGACCGCTGCGAAGAAGGCGTCGGCATCCAGATGCACCAGGCTATGAAACCACGGATTCACCCCTTTTCGGTGGTTACGCCTTCACTTTCCGAATCAGCCCCACCATCACCCCCTGGATCACCAGTTCGCCGACCGGGTGGAGTTTGGGGTAGCGCGGATTCTCAGCCTTCAAGCACGGTGGCCGTCCGCGTTCCTGCACAAATGTCTTGAGTGTCGATTCGTTGTCGATCAATGCCGCCACAACATCGCCGTGACGCGGCATCTTGCCGTGTTCGAGCACCACCAGATCGCCGTCGACAATGTGGCGTCCAATCATTGAATCGCCCCGCACTTCGAGCGCGAAGGTGCGCGGGGTGGGGCGGATCCCCAGTGTGTCCAGATCGACCGCCACGCATCCGCGGGCTTCCTGCCGGCGATCCTCGGCAAGGCCGGCGGGGATGGTTCCGTAGACGGGCAATCGCGCCAGGCGCCGCCCCAACGCCCGCGCCGTCGCCCAATCGCCGGCGGCGGCGTCCACGATCGACAGGGCTCGGGCGCGTCGGGGCGCGCCGGCCAAGACGCCTTTGCGGCGCAAGGCGGCGACGTGATCGGCGGCGGCCTTGACACTGCGGAAGCGGAAATGCGCGGCAATCTCGCGCAGGGTGGGTGCCGCGCCGGCGTTGTCGATGGTCTGTCCAATGAACTCGATCACGTCCTGCTGCCGATGAGTCAGGGTTTTCATGATTACTATACAGATGTATAGTAATTGGAGCCGATGGTTTGGCAAGGGAATAATCCCCACACCGATTCAGGGCGGAACACCGATTGCCGAAGAGGACAAGATCGGCTCTCCACCCGTTCAATCTGTGTTCCGACCCGAATCTGTGTGGAGCACCTCACCGATTCAATGCACGACACGGATCGACCGAGCCAGAGAATCCCCGCACCGATTCAGGGCGGAACACCGATTCCCGAGGAGGACAAGATCGGCTCTCCGCCCTGTCAATCTGTGTTCCGACCCGAATCTGTGTGGAGCACCGCAAAGGGCAGGGCGCCACACCGACGGTGCGGAGTGAACAGAGAGCCCCTTGCGGAAACTCCGGTGTGGATGACTGTGTGGCGTGAACAAGGGGGGCGATTCGCTGACTTACGACGTCATTGGAAAGGCCATGCAGGTCCATCGTGAACTCGGTCCTGGCGTGGACGAGTGCTTCTACCACCAGCGTTTGTCGGAGCTCCTGCGGGAAGCCGGCCTCGAACACCAATACAAACCACGCGAATCCCTCCGACATCACGGGATCGTTGTGGACGTGTTTGAACCCGACATCGTTGTGCCGGAGCATCTAATCCTCGAACTGAAGCGCCTGCATGGGGGCTTCGCCCCAGCCCATTTCCTCCAGCTCAAAGCCTACCTCAAGCTCTGGCGAATCCGGCACGGTCTCCTCTTCGATTTCGGCAAGGAAAGCCTGGTCCAGCAGCGCTACATCTACGACGACCCACCTGCGCCGATCCTCGATGTCACCCACTCGGTGACCGACGCCCCACCGTTGGTCCGCGATTCCGTGATCGCACCTCGCATCGCCGAAGCCGCCGCACGGATCGCGGTCCAATTCGGACTGGGCTTTGCCGACACCACCTATCGGCGGTTGCTCGGAGTCGAACTGCAAGCGGACGGTCTGGCGGTCATCACCGACCCGAGGACGACCGTGCGCGCGGGGAATCGCGTTTTGGGGCAGACCCAACTGCCCTGCCTCGCCGTCGGAGGTTCCTGGGCCGTAATGGTTCTGTCGCAGCGTGACCATATCCGGCCCGCTGACCGCGCCATCCTGCAATCATGGTTGCGTCATCTGTGGCGGCCTTGCAGGACGGTCCTCCACTTCGGGAAGCAGAGGTCAGGATCCAATGGGTGCTCAATCGAGCAGCGATGTTTCACTCGCCGCCCGCACAGATTGAACTGAGGATAGAATCCCAACACCGATTCAGGGCGGAACCTACCCAGATTCCCGAAGAGGGCAAAGCCAGCTCCACCCGTTCAATCAGCGTTCCGGCCAGATGCGATGTGGAGTCCCTCACCGATTCAATGCGGCATGGATCGAGCAAGCCGAAGAATCCCCACACCGATTCAGGGCGGAACACCGATTGCCGAAGAAGGACAAGACCGGCTCGCACATCAATCAATAATTTCCGGCCAAATCTGTGGAGCACCTCACCGATTCGGTGCACGGCCACGGATCGAGCAAGCCAGAGAATCCCACCCGATTCAGGGCGGAACACAGATTCCCGAAGAGGACAAGATCGGCTCCCGCCCCTTCAATCGTGCTCCGACCCGAATCCGTGTGGAGTCCCTCACCGATTCGGTGCACGGCCTGGAGCCAAGGCCATAGAATCCCTACCGATTCAGGAGCGGAACACAGATTCCCGAAGAGGACAAGATCGGCTCTCCGCCGTCCAATCTGTGTTCCGACCCGAATCTGTGTGGAGTCCCTCCCTCGATTCGGTGGACGACACGGATCGAGCGAGCCAGAGAATCCCACCGATTCAGGGCGGAACACAGATTCCCGAAGAGGACCGGCCGGCTCCCGCCCTTGTCAATCTGTGTTCAGGCCAGATCGCTGTGGGCACCTCACCGATTCGGTGCCTGGCAGGTCGACCGAGCCAAAGAGTCCCCACACCGATTCAGGGCGGAACACAGATTGAAAGACGAAGCCGGCTCTCCGCTCTTTCAATCTGTGCTCAAGCCGAATCTGTGTGAGTCCTCGATTCGGTGGACGACACGGATCGAGCGAAGGCCAGAGAATCCCACGCGATTCAGGCCAGACACAGGTCCAGAAAGGCAAAACCGGCTCTCCACTTTCAATCTGTGCTCCGACGAATCGCAGTAGATCTAAATTCGGTGGACGACACGGATCGAGCGAGCCAGAGAATCCCCACACCGATTCAGGGCGGAACACAGATTCCCGAAGAGGGCAAGACCGGCTCCCAGCCTGTTTTAATGCTTTGACAGGAGGGGGCTTTCTCTTAGCCTGCCATGAAACTAGCAAAACATATGAGATTCGGCATCAACACATTCCTCTTCACCTCTCCGTTCACCAACAAGAGCACGTCGCTTTTCAAGACCTTCAAAAAGTGGGGGTTCGACACGGTCGAACTCGCCATCGAGGCGCCGGAACACATCGATCCGCAGTATGTGAAAAGCGAGTTGGACAAGGCCGGTCTGGCGTGCGGCTCCGTGTGCGCCGCGCTGGGTCCCGACCGGGATTTGCGGGGGACGCCGCAGGCGCAGGCGAACTCGATGGCCTATCTGAAGGGTTTGATCGATCAGATGGTGGTTCTCGATTGTCCGTCGCTGATCGGGCCGGTGTATTCGGCTGTGGGTCGCGCCGATGCGGTCGAGCCGGCTGATTACAAGCGGCAATGGAAGACGGTGGTCAAGAACCTGAAGCAACTCTGCAAGTACGCCGAGAGCAAGGGCCGTCAGATCTGCATGGAACCGCTCAATCGGTTCGAGACGGACTTCATCAACACGGCCGATCAGGCCTTGGCGATGGTGAAGGACGTGGGCAGTCCGGCGTTGAAACTCCACCTCGATACGTTCCACATGAACATCGAGGAGAAGTGCCAGGCGACGGCGATCAAGAAGGCCGGCAAGTTGTTGGGCCACTTCCACGCCTGCGGCAGCGACCGCGGCACGCCGGGCAACGATCACATCGATTGGGCGCCGATCGCGGCGGCTCTGAAGAAGATCAAGTACAACGGGGACGTCGTGATCGAGTCGTTTACCAAAGACGTCAAAGTCATCGCCAAAGCCGCGGCGATCTGGCGCCAGATCGAGCCGAGTCGCGACGAAATCGCGGTGAAGGGACTCAAGTTCTTGAAGAAGACGCTCGGCTGAGCCGTCTACGCACGAGTCGAGGAACTGCGGGATGCGCGGACGGGCGCGGATGCAGCATCCATCTGTCCGGCGCCCGCCGCAGTCCTCCATATTGAAATCACCTATGAAAATGCCTCTTCGTTTGTCGGGTTTCGCGGCGGCCTTCGGAATCGCCGCCCTCGCCGCCGTGTCGGACGACGGCTTCAAGCCGATCTTTAACGGCAGGGATTTGTCCGGTTGGGAGGGCAACCCGGAACTGTGGTCCGTTCAGGACGGCGCCATTACGGGTGTGACGAAGGCGGACACGAAGCTGACGCACAACACGTTTCTGGTGTGGGCCGACGGCGTGGTGGACGACTTCGAGTTGCGGCTCTCCTACCGGATTGTCAACGGCAACTCGGGCATTCAGTACCGCAGCAAGACGGCTGACCCGGGCAAGTTTGGCCCCGTTGTGGGGGGGTACCAGGCTGATTTCGAGGCCGGCAAGACTTACAGCGGCATCCTTTACGAGGAGCGCGGGCGCGGCATCCTGGCCGAACGCGGGCAGAAGACGGTGCTGAAGGCCGACCCCGCGGACCCGAACAAGGTGAAGATCGAGGTGGTGGGGTCGGTGGGCAAGTCCGAGGAGATCCAGGAGAAGATCAGGCACGAGGACTGGAACGAATACGTTATTATTGCCCGAGGCAATCATCTGCAACATTTCATCAATGGGGTGCAGACTGTGGATGTCGTCGACGAGCATGCGGCCAAGGCGAGCCGGTCGGGCGTGTTGGCATTCCAGATTCACGTCGGGCCGCCGATGACCGTTCAGTTCAAGGACGTGCGGCTCAAACGGCTCAAGCTGGCGGACCGGAAGAAGATCGTGCTGACGGCCGGGACGGCGAGCCACGGGAGCGGCGATCACGAACACATGGCGGGCATGCTGCTCTTGGCCAAGTGCCTGGCCGGTCATCCGGGCGTTCTGACGGCCTGTTATTTCAACGGGTGGCCCAAAGACCCGACGGCGTACGACAATGCGGATGCGATCGTGATCTACTCCGATGGCGGCGGCGGGCATCCGTTCGTCCAGGGCAATCGTCTCGAGATCCTCGGCGAGAAGATGCGGAACGGCGCTGGCCTCGGCTTGTTGCACTATGCGGTCGAGGTGCCCAGGGAGAAGGGGGGCAAGCAGTTCCTTGAATGGGCTGGCGGCTATTTCGAGGCGCACTGGTCAGTGAACCCGTTCTGGCATCCCCAATTCAGCAACCTGCCCGACCACCCGGTCACCCGCGGCGTGAAACCGTTCGGCGTGGTGGACGAGTGGTATTATCACATGCGGTTCCCGGAAGGGATGAAAGGCGTGACGCCCATTCTGAGCGCGCTGCCCCCCGCCGATACGTTGAACCGTCCGGACGGCCCGCACAGCGGCAATCCCGAGGTCCGAAAGGCCGTGCTCGAACGCAAGGAACCGCAGCACGTGATGTGGGTGTTCGATCGTCCGGATGGCGGACGCGGATTCGGTTTCACGGGCGGTCACAGCCACAAGACCTGGGGGAATGACGATTTTCGGAAGGTGGTGCTCAACGCCATAGTCTGGATCGCGCATGCCGAGGTCCCGCCCGACGGCGTCCAGTCGACGGTCACATCCGACGATCTCAAGCCGAATCTCGATTCGAAGTGACACGTGGCGAGTTGCCAGTCGGCTCGATGCGTGTCGGTGGTCCTCGGGGGGGTGTTTTCGCCTCACCATGCCATCTTGATTGACCGGGAGTATCAGGACAGCGGAACGGTGGGTGTGGACGCGCCCACGGGGCAACCGTGGCCCCGGAAAGCGAAAGACCTGGCAGGGTGAATGCCGGGCTGGTGGCTTGAGTGTGTTGTCATTCGAGGCAGTCATCGAGACCCGGCGTTTCCTTGATCGCCTTGATCAGCAGGCGCAGGCTGGGGTCTTGCGCGTCGCGAACTTGTTGTCGCAGGTTCACTGATTCCGTGCACGACACAGGTCGACCGGGCCAGAGAATCCCCACACCGATTCAGGGCGGAACACGGATTCCCGAGGAGGACAAGACCGGCCCCCGCCCAGTCAATCTGTGCTCCGACCCGAATCTGTGTGGAGTGCCTCTCCAATCGACTGATTCGCGGCACCTCCGCAGATGCTTGGTTGGCTTTCACAACAGTTCGTCCGCCGCTTTGCCGCGCGAGGCCCTCGGCTTTTCCACCTTCGCCTCGGCTGCTTCCTCGGCGGCGCGTTCGAGGTTCAAGGCAAGGAGGCGTTCGAGGATTTGATCTTCGGACAAGTCGGTTTCGGGCCGTCCGCCTCGGACCCAGCCGTAAGCGGCAGCAACGGCGGCGTCAAGTTTCTGGTGGGCGAGGGCGAGCCAGGCGGGGCGCTCGTTGTAGAGGTTCGTCAAAGTCCGCTTCTTCAGCTTACTGGATAGAGGCTCCCACCACGTCCCCGCCGCACGTTACTAATACCCAGTGGCGGGTTTCAGAGGGCGGACACCAGGTTCGGCTGTCTCCAGGTGCTGCGGAGACACTCCTAGTGGCTCCGCCCTCGAATCAGCCCACTTGGCGGGTTTCGCTCTGGATCGGCCGAGAAGAGTCCATGATGAAGCGAGTGCTCAGAGAGAGTGCGGATGAGGTGGGCCTCCCAGGGCTGCGTCAGCGAACGACCAGAGTTGTGGACAGCTTCCACAGCGAGTGCGTGACCCCATGAAGATTCGGCCCAACGAGGTCACTTCAGCGGAGGGCGGGTGGCGCGTCTTGTTTGCAGTCGTTGGTCGGTGGCCCGCCGCCGCTGAGTTTCTGCGTTGGCCGGAGGCTGATCGATGAGCATGGCAAACCGATGGCAAATCCCGCGAGAGGTCGAGGTTTGCTTAAGACAGAGGTTCAAGGTCTGTGCGTATTGCCGTCGAAAGATGGAGGCACAGGTCGGCGCGGATCCTTTGAGCATATTCCCACACGCTATCCCGAACCGGAGACACTCACATTCTCGCCATTTCATGCTCGAACAACAACCCACGTGGCCTCACAAGTGAAAGAGAACCCAGAGGCCAAAGAGCAGGACAGCCAGACATCGTCAGAAACGCCTCGAATCAACCGATTGGAGAACCTCCGGCAACAAGTCCAAAACCCTCAAGACGAAAGCCTCCGCCTGCTCGTCCAGGCGATCAAGGAAACGCCGGGGCTTTGGTGTGCCTTCCGGTGTCATGCGGTGGCCATCGAGGCAAGCGGCACCACGTTCGAGGCGGCGAGGGCCGGAAACCTTGCCTTCCATGCCACGGTAGGGCTCCAACCACGCGGCGAGGGCCGAGTTGATTTCGACGAGCCGGCGCTGTCTGGTTTTGGCTTTCGCGCTCGCAACCTCGATCTGGCCGGGTATGGTGACCGGGAACCTCATTTTGCCGTCGGATTCGCCTGAATTCTGTGCGCGATTTGTGCGGGAACTCGCAGACCCCTCAATTTCCTTAGGAAGGATGGTCGGAGCGACAGGATTCGAACCTGCGACGTCTTGGTCCCAAACCAAGTGCTCTGCCAGGCTGAGCTACGCTCCGACGCAGGCGCGGGCGGGAGACTGGCGCGGATTGGCGAGAAGCGCAATGACAATTCGCCGGCGCACAGCAGTCCAAATCTCGGTGCGCAGACAGCGAGGCGCCTGATCGATCTTGATCCTCACCGACAGGAGCGCCCGCGGCGGCGGTTGTCCCGCCGTCATCCCGAGCGGTTCGCTGGCCGAGAGGGGCTGACCGTCGGGACGCCTCATGGCGCGGACGGGTCGGGAATGAAGAGCTTCTGTCCGACGCTGAGCCGATCCGGGTGGAGGCCGGGGTTGGCTTTGACCACCTGGGCTTGGGTGACGCGCACGCCGTCCTGCTGGTAGGCCGCCAGAATGGCGGCGAGAGTCTCGCCCGATTTGACAATGTGCTCGCGGCCTTTGAGCACGGTGGCAGGCGCCGGTGTCGGCTCGGGCTCGGTCCTTCTGACCCGTCGGCTCGATGTCTCTGGCAGAGGGTTTTGGGCCAGCTTGCGCAGTTCGTCGAGGATGAGCTTCTTGTCCTCCTCCCGTTTCCGATCGAGTTCGCGGATTTTCTCGGCGAGGGCATCGAGCGCCTTCCTCAGGTCGTCGTGACGGACGAAGCGCGTGTCGGAGCGGCCCTGTTCGTCCCGTGCGACGCGGACCTCATCGGAGAGGGTGCCGATCCGCTTCTGGAGGGTGGCCTGCGCTCCGAGCAATTCCTCGACCATGCCATTGAGTCTGCGGAAGCGTTCCTCCCACTCGAGGGCCAGCGCATCGGCGGCCAGGGCCGAAGCGGTCTGGATGAGGAACAGGGCAAACACCAGGCTCTGCCACCGCCGGTTCCATCGCGAATTCTGTTGCATGGATGCAACATAAAAACGGGTTGCCGATGGTGCAAGATGGAATCGGCGCGCGCGGGGGCGAACGGGGCATCGGGTTGTTGTCCGTATTGTGTCGCCCGGTGAGGGCGCCGGGCCCACGCCGGATGCAGGCTCGCGCTGTAGGCCGCGTGCCCCCACGCGGCGCAAACTCGATTCCCGCCGACAACTTACGGATGCACTGGAGGGCGAAAAAGCGCGAAAAAGCGCGTTGAAAAGGGATGCGGGCTCGCCTAGTCTGTTTGCTGTGATTGATGACCGGGCATATATGCGCGAAGGCCCCGGCGGCACGCGGTGGTCGCTGACGACCACCCTGATCGCGATCAACACGGGCGTGTTTGTCCTGGGGCTGATCGCTGCCCTGATTTGGCCGCAGGGGTACGGGCGGCTCTTCGGCGTGCTGGCTCTGTCGCCGACCGGGCTGGCGCGCGGCTGGCTCTGGCAGATCCTCACCTTCCAGTTTCTGCACGGGAGTCTGTTTCACCTGATCATCAATTGCGTCGTGCTCTATTTCTTCGGACGGCCTCTGGAGCAGAGCCTTGGCCGCCCGTTCTTCCTGCGTTTGTACTTCGGCAGCGGGGCTGTCGGCGGCATTCTGCAAGTGGCTCTTGCCTGGATCTTCCCCGGCCACTTCGGGATGAGCGGCGTTGTGGGTGCGTCGGCCGGAGTGTTCGGGCTCATTGCGGCATTCGCGCTGCTCAATCGGGAGACGCCCATCACGACCCTGATCGCCTTCGTGATCCCTGTCACGATGCGCGCGAAGTACCTGCTCGTGTTCGAGGCCCTGATTGCGCTGCTCGGCATGCTCAGTCCCGGCACGGGCGTGGCCCACGCGGCGCATCTGGGCGGCATGCTGGGCGCGATTGGCTACCTCCAACTGCGCCAACTGGCCGCGCGCAGCCACCTCCGGCGGCTCCGTCTGCGTCCCACCGTCATTCACCGTGAACTGGTGGGCGCGGCCGCGCCGCGCGTTCGAGCTCAGCGCCGGCGTCAGGCCATGGACCCCGGGCCGTCCTCCGGCGCGGACTTCATGAGTCGCGAGGTCGATCCGATCCTGGACAAGATTTCCGCGCAGGGCATCCACAGCCTCACCGAGCGTGAGAAGAAGATCCTCGAAGCGGCTCGGGCAAAAATGAGCCGCCAGTAGCACCCGCGGCATGCGGATCTTCCCGATCGCGCATTTCGAAGGAAGTCCCTCTTGATTAAAATGATACAAGTCTCTTGCGCGGATTCCATGTCGCGATCGCGACATGGAATCGGTCTGTGGGCTTGAAGTTGACTTGATCGCGCCTCCCTGGGGGGGCGAGGATTCCAGAGGCCACCACTGTTTCGCTACGGCCTACGGCGTCCATCTCGAGGCACCGGGTTCGGTGATCTTGAGAAACTGCCCGGCTGTCACGTTTGTCAGCGTCTGGGTCTGTCCGCTCGGCCAGCGGATGTCGATCCGGTCCGCTGCCGGGCTCGGCCCCAATCCGAAGTGGAGGCGCGGATCCTGCTGAAAGATGTAACTGGTCGGGCAGCGGGACTGCGCCGCAAGGGTGCGTCCGCCCGCGGTGACGCGCACGTGGGCTCCGAACCCGTCACGGTTGCTCCGTGTGCCTTCGAGTTGGAGGGTGATCCAATGGGCCGGTGTTGACCCGGCATTGCGGAGCAGGACGGCCGGTCCGCCGAGGGTGGTCAGAATGAGATCGAGGCGTCCGTCGTTGTCAAAGTCCCACGCCCCGCTGGCGCGGGCGTTGCGGGGCGCTGCAAAGGCCGAGCCGCTTCGAGCGCCGAGCTCGGCGAAGAGTGCGTTCCCTTGGTTCTCGAACAAGAGGGGCGGCATGCCTTTGAGGAAATGGGCGTCGCCATTGGCGATGAAGAGGTCCAGATCGCCGTCGTTGTCGAAGTCGAGGAAATTGCCGCCCCAGCCGGTGAACTTGGACGTGACCTGCAGGATGCCGGTGGGCTGGATCCGATCCTCGAAGAATCCGCCGGGCGAGTTGATATAGAGCGAGGCCTTCCCGAAACGTGTCACGAACATGTCGGGAAGCCCGTCTCCATTGCAGTCTCCGATGGCGGCTCCCATCGAGCCCTCGGCGCCCCCGAACTGGTTGAAGCCGGCGCCGGACTTGAGGCCGACCTCCGCGAACCGCCCCTTGCCATCGTTGGACAGGAGCAGATTGGGCGTGCCGTCGTTGGACACGTAGAAATCCGCGTCGCCGTCCAGGTCGTAATCGTACGCGCTGACCGACATCGCGCGATGGCCTGGGATGAGGATGCCGGCGGGCTCGCTGATGTCCTCGAACGTGCCATCGCCACGATTGCGGTAGAGCAGATTCAACTCCGGTTCGTAGGCCAGGGGGCCGGGATAGGGTGTCTGGGCGCCCGGCGGCACTTGAATCGCCGGGTCGTAACGAAGGTAGTTGGCGACGAAAACATCGAGGTGGCCATCGTTGTCCACGTCCGCAAACGTTGCGGAAATGCCCGCCTGGCTCGACATCAAGCCCGCGCGCTCGGTCACGTCGGTGAATGTTCCATCCCCGTTGTTCCGGTAAACGATGAGGCTGTTGAAGTTCACCACCAGCAAGTCCGTGTCCCCGTCGTTGTCATAGTCCGCAGCGGCAGCCGTGGTGCCGAAACCGTGTCCGCCCACCCCGGCCCGCGCCGTCGCGTCCTCGAATGTGCCATCACCGCGATTGCGATAGAGCCGATTCGGCCAGCGGGGCGTCCCTTCCGGCGCCTGTGCCAGGACCGGGTCGGGGCCGGAGTTGACCAGATACAGGTCCAGGTACCCGTCGCGGTCGAAATCGAGGATGGCGCCGCCTGCGCCGTCCGATTTCATGATGTTATCCAGCGTTCCGCCTGCGAGTTGGTGGACGAAGTCGATGCCCGCGCGTTGCGTGACATCCTCGAAGAGGTCCGGCAGGCCCATCGCCTGGCTGGAGGCGGTCGTGGATTGTCTGGCCGAAGACTGGTCGTCCCTGTCGACGGGTGCCGGGCCGCAGCCGGCGAGCAGGGTGAGTCCCGCCAGAATGCACAGCCCAGCCTGCCACGACCGGTCCCGGGCTTGAAGCGGGTGGATGAGGCGCAGGACGAGCGGGCGGTCCATCTGGCGCCGGCATTGCTCGCCGAACTGCTCGAAGGTCTGCTCGTCCGTCAGCCTCATGCCAGTGCAAGATGGCTGGCTGCGGATGGGCCGTCAACCACGCTGGGGCGACAGCCAGCGGTTCTCATTTTGGCTGCGAACCGGCTTGAGGGGGCGTGTTCGGTGCGGTCGAGTGGTGTCTTTGCGTGGGGCGCAAATCTTGGCTCGCCATCGCGGCTTGGGCGTGTTGAACTCTGCTCAAGCCCGGCGCGTTCCGATCCTCAGGCGGAGTCTGGCCCGTGCGCAGGCGACGGAACCGCTGGACAGTGGGACTGCATATGCCAAACCGTTACTTCGTGGCGCGCACGGCTCTGATCGTGGCGCTTGGCGGGTTCCTGATGGGTTTCGATGCGTCGGTGATTTCGGGGGTGGTGGGATTCATCGAACCACAATTCGCACTCACCAAGATTCAACTGGGCTGGGCCGTGAGTTGTCTCACGTTGACCGCGACGCTCGGCATGATGGTGTCCGGTCCGCTGAGCGACGCCTGGGGTCGGCGGAAAGTGCTGTTGGCGGCGGCGGTGGTGTATGCGATCTCGGCGGTCACATCGGCGATTGCCCCGACGTTTTGGTTTCTCGTGATGGCCCGGATGCTCGGCGGGTTTGGTGTGGGCGCCTCTCTGATCGTCGCGCCGATGTACATTGCCGAGTTGTCGCCCCCCGCCGTTCGCGGCCGGATGGTCTCGATCAACCAACTGAACATCGTGATCGGCATCTCGGCGGCGTTCTTCTCGAATTACCTCGTGTTGAAACTTGGCCAGTCGGACTTGGGGTGGGCGCGGACATTGGGGTTGGGGGTGTACAACTGGCGCTGGATGCTGGGGCTCGAGTCCTTGCCGGCGGTATTCTACTTTGCGTTCCTCTTTGTCGTTCCGGAGAGCCCGCGCTGGTTGATGATGCGGGGGCAAGAAGCGGGGGCCCGGGCGGTCTTGGAGAAGGCGTGCGGCCCCGTCGAGACCGAGAAGCAGATCAACGACATCCAGAGCAGCATCGCGACGGATGCCAAGAAGGAGCGGACCCCGCTGACGGATCTGTTTGTGCCCGCGATGCGCCTGGTGCTGACGATCGGCGTCGTGATCGCCATCGTCCAGCAGATCACCGGCATCAACGCGGTGTTCTTCTATGCGCCGATGATCTTCGAACAATCCGGGATTGGGACCGACGCCTCGTTCTCCCAGGCGGTCCTGGTCGGGTTGATCAACCTCGTCTTCACGATCGTCGCGATCGGGTTGATTGATCGGCTGGGGCGCAAACCGCTGCTGGGGGTCGGGCTGACGGGCATCACCGTGTGCATGTTCCTGCTGGCTTACGGGTTTCACGCGGCGACTTTCGCCCTGCCGGAAGACGCGCTGGCGACCCTGCCGGAGGGCGTGAGCGCAGATCAGTTCAGTGGCATGAAGGGGCGTGTGTTTCAGAGCGATCGCGAGTTCAAAGACGCGCTGGTCCAGGCCGTGGGTGCCGAGACCGCTCTGAAAGTGGAGTCCGACCTGCTCAAGGCCGCCATTCACGTGAATCCCAGACTGATCCTGTTCGGCATTCTGGGCTTCGTCGCCTCGTTTGCGGTGTCACTGGGGCCGGTCATGTGGGTGTTGTTCTCCGAGCTGTTTCCCAATCGACTGCGCGGCGTCGCGATCTCATTTGTGGGCTTCATCAATTCCGGGGTGAGCTTCCTGGTGCAACTGGTGTTCCCCTGGGAATTGGCCACGCTCGGCAGTGCGGGCACCTTCCTGATCTACGGTGTTTTCGCCGCCGTGGGGCTGGTCTTCGTGCTCGTGTGGTTGCCGGAGACCAAGGGGCGCTCCCTGGAGATGCTCGAGGCCGCGCTGGTCAAGACCGGAGCGAAGGGCGGCTTGGCGGTGGCGACCTGGCTGGCGCTCGGCGGCGGTGCCGACGGGGCGCTTATGGCGGCTCCACCGAACGGGCCGGTGCCGGTGGTGGTCAAGCAGGTCGATGGCCGTTACGAGCTGCATCGCGATGGCCGCCCATACCGCATTCGGGGGGCAGGGCTCGAGTTCGGCAGCGTCGAGAAACTCGCCGAACATGGCGGCAATTCCTTTCGCACTTGGCGGACGGAGAACGGTCGGGAGAGCGGGCAGAAGGTGTTGGACCGCGCGCTCCGCAACGGACTGACCGTCACGATGGGCATCGAGATGGGTTCTGAACGGCATGGCTTCGACTACAACGATGCGGCGGCAGTCGCGCGCCAGTTCGAGCGGGTGAAGGGAGAAGTGTTGCGTTACCGGGATCACCCGGCCCTGTTGATGTGGGCGATCGGCAACGAACTGAACCTGTCCGCCAAGAATCACCGGGTCTGGAACGCCGTGAACGAGGTTGCCCGCATGATCCACGAGGTGGATCCTCATCACCCGGCCACCACGACACTGGCCGGGATCAACAGCGATCTGATCCGCCAGATCGCGCAGCGGGCCCCCGACCTCGACCTGCTCTGCGTGCAGATGTACGCCGACATCGTCAACCTCCCGCGCTATCTCAAGGAAATCGACTGGAGCGGGCCCTACGTGGTGAGCGAGTGGGGGGCGACAGGCCATTGGGAAGTGGGCAAGACCCCGTGGGGCGCGCCGATCGAGAACACCAGCTCCGTCAAGGCGGACCTCTACCTGCGGCGCTACCGTCAGGTCATCGAGGCGGACACGCAGCGCTGCCTGGGATCCTATGTCTTCCTTTGGGGCCAGAAACAGGAACGCACGCCCACCTGGTACGGCCTGTTCCTCGAGTCGGGCGAGGAAACCGAAGCGGTCGACGTGATGCACTTCATCTGGAACGGCCAATGGCCGGCCAACCGCTCGCCACGATTGGAATCGTTCCGACTGAACGGACTTCAAGCAGAGGACGCCATCAAGCTCGCGCGCGGCCAAACCTCCGAGGCGGCAGCGGTCGTTCGCGATCCCGATGGCGACCCCGTGACCTGCCGCTGGGATGTGAAGCCGGAGAGCACCGACCTCAAGTCGGGGGGCGACTTTGAAACGACTCCACCCAGTCTGCCGGGCCTCGTGAAGCCGGCGGGGGCGGCCAAGGTGACCTTGACCGCACCGGACAAACCCGGTCCTTACCGGCTCTTCGTCTACGCCTTTGACGGACACGGTCACGCGGCGCATGCCAACATCCCGTTCCTCGTGGTCGAGTGAGCCGGAAAGCCATCTATATCGGCAACACGCCGAAGCACGCCGGTTCGGAGCCGGTCCGCGGCGAACTGGTCACGCTGGAGGGCGAGAGTTGTTATCGGATCGCCGGCTACGATCGGATGCGGCCCTTCTTTCTGAGCCTCGTCAGCGACTCCGACCTGTGGATGTTTCTATCGAGCAGCGGCGGTTTGACCGCCGGCCGGAGGGACCCCGAGCACGCCCTCTTTCCCTACACCACTGATGACAAGATCCATGACTCGAGGGATGTCACCGGAAGCAAGACGCTGCTGCTGATCGAGCGGAAAGACCATTTTGTCCTCTGGGAACCTTTTACCCCAGCGGCAAGGGATGCCTATGCTCTCGAGCGCAATCTCTACAAGAGCGTCTGGGGCAATCGAATCCTATTCGAGGAGATCAACCGCGATCTGCATCTGACGTTCCGCTACGCCTGGGCGCTGTGCCACGAGTTCGGTTGCGTCAAGCACTCTCAAGTTCGAAACGACGCGACGGCGCCGGTTCAAGTGCGCGTTCTCGACGGCATACAGAATCTGCTTCCGGCCGGGGTCAGCCGGTTCATGCAAACCGAGCGCAGCACGCTTGTGGACGCCTACAAGCGGAGCGAACTGGAAAGCGACACCGGCCTGGGGATCTTCCGACTCAGTTCCCTGCCGGTGGACCGGCCGGAACCGAGCGAGTCGCTGCGCGCAACCACCGTTTGGTCGGTGGGGCTGGCACAGGCGGTTCATTTGCTGAGCAACATGCAGTTGGAGACGTTCCGGGAGGCCTTGCCACTGACCGAGGAAACAGACATCCGCGCTCAACGCGGCGCCTACTGGGTGCAGTCGGACCTGTCGTTGGATGCCGGAGGTCATGCCGACTGGCACCTCGTGGCTGAAGGGAACCAGGGGCCGGCGGAGGTCGCAGCATTGGGACGAGCGTTGAGAGAACCGAATCGCCTGCGCGTGGAACTGGAGTCCAGCCTGCATCGTGGGGCGCGGACACTCCGCTCGATTGTGGCTCGAGCCGACGGGCTGCAGCATACCGCAGATCGGCTGGGCACGGCGCGGCACTACTCGAACGTGCTGTTCAATGTCATGCGCGGCGGACTTTTTGAAGACAACTACGCAATCGACCGCGGCGACCTCCGTCAGTTCATCCGCCAACACAACGTCGCGCTGGCGGGGGTGCATGGCCCCTTTCTCGATCGAGGGCCCCGCATCACCACCGTCTCGGCCTTGGCGCAGGCGACGATGGAACAGGGGGATCCCCAACTCGAACGCCTCCGCCGCGAGTACCTACCCCTCACGTTCAGTCGCCGCCACGGCGACCCCAGCCGCCCCTGGAACACCTTCTCCATCGAGATTCGCAAGCCGGACGGAGCCCGGAACCGGCACTACGCCGGCAACTGGCGCGACATCTTCCAAAACTGGGAGGCTCTGAGCCGCTCCTTCCCGAGGTTCATCGAGGGAATGATCGGCAAGTTCCTCAACGCGTCGACCGCGGACGGCCACAACCCCTATCGCATCGGGCGCGACGGCATCGACTGGGAGGTTCTGGATCCGTCCGACCCGTGGTCTCACATCGGTTACTGGGGCGATCATCAGATCGTCTACCTGTTGAAGCTGCTCGAGATGTCTCGCGACCATCATCCGGGGTGTTTGGAGGCCTTCCTCACACGGGATCTGTTCGCCTACGCCAACGTCCCCTACCGTATCAAACCGTACCCGCGGTTGCTGGACGATCCCCATCACACCGTGGATTACGACGGCGCCGAGGAGGAGCGGATTGCCGCGCGGGTTCGTCAGGTGGGTTCGGACGGCAAGCTGATTTGGAACCGGCAGGGAGAGGTCCGCCTTGTCAACCTGACCGAGAAGCTCCTGGTCTGGATTCTCGCGCGGCTGGCCAACTTCATCCCCGGCGGCGGCATCTGGATGAACACCCAACGGCCCGAGTGGAATGACGCCAACAACGCGCTCGTCGGCTATGGCGTGTCGATGGTGACCCTCTGCTACCTGCGCCGCGCGCTGGTCTTCTGTCGCGAATTGTTCGACGCCGGCACCAGCGAGCCGGCGTTGGTTTCGGCGGAGGTCGCCGACTTCCTGACCGCGGTCAGCGACTCGCTGCGAGGGCACCGGCCGCCCTCCGAGGCCCCCCTGGGCGACGAACAACGCCGGGCGGTGCTGGACGCACTGGGCGGAGCGGGGAGTGACTATCGACGGAAGCTCTACCAAGAGGGGTTTAGCGAAAGGCGACGGGGAGTGACCCGCCGGGAACTCGTATCGCTGGCGGACCTTGCGCTCGCTCACGTCGATCACTCGATCCGACTCAACCGCCGCGCCGATGGTTTGTATCACGCCTACAACCTGATGAGTGTTGAGGGGCCGGATCGCCTGGCCATCAACCACCTCGACGAGATGCTCGAAGGACAGGTCGCCGTGCTCTGCACCGGGCTGTTGTCGGCCACCGAGTCCGCGGAGTTGCTCGATGCACTTCGGTCGAGCGCCCTTTATCGCGCCGACCAACAAAGCTATCTCCTGTATCCGGACCGCCAACTGCCGCGCTTCGTGGCGAAGAACCAGATTCCAGCCGAGCGCGTGACCCAGTCCGCGCTCTTGAAACGGATGGTCAACGACGGGGACCGACGCCTCCTGGTGCGCGATGTGGAGGGCAGGCACCACTTTGCCGGGGACCTGCATAACGCGCGGGACGTGGCCGCTGCGCTCGATGAATTGAGCGCTAGCGGTTACCGGGCCGAGGTGGACCGGGATCGTTCCACCGTGCTGGCGCTGTGGGAGGAGTTGTTCGACCACCGTTCCTACACCGGCCGATCCGGCACGTTCTTCGGCTACGAGGGACTGGGTTGCATCTACTGGCACATGGTTTCCAAACTGCGCCTCGCCGTCATTGAGACGCACAGGCAAGCCCGAGCCCGGGGCGCCAGCGACGCCGTCCTGCGCCGGCTGGCGAACCACTATCGGGATATCCGCGCAGGGATCGGCGCAGCCAAGAGCCCGGCTGATTATGGTTCATTCCCGATCGATCCCTACTCGCACACGCCTGGCGACGGGGCGGTGCGTCAGCCCGGCATGACCGGCCAGGTCAAGGAAGACATCCTGTCGCGGTGGGAGGAACTCGGCGTGCACGTGTCGCACGGTCGAATCCGCTTCGAGCCGCGGTTGCTGGAAGCAAGAGAGTTCCTCAAATCCGCGGGCGAGTTCTCCTGCGTCGACGTTCAGGGACAGGAGCAGAGGATCCCGCTGGAACCAGATTCACTGGCGTTCACGTACTGCCAGGTGCCCGTCGTCTATCGACTCTCCGGCCAGGATCACATCGTGATCACCCGCCGCGACGGATCCGTCGAGACGAGCATCGGGCTGGAGTTGGATGCCTTGGACAGCAGCCGGGTGTTCGACCGATCGGGCGAGATCGTTCGTCTCGAGGTCTGTCTTGAGAGTCCTCATCTCTGATCCGAAACACCAGCCCCGCGGGATGGCCGCCCATTCCTCGGCACCGCTTTCCTGCCACCGCGGGGCCTCGATGCCGGAGAAAACCGCCAAAAGGACAGCGTTGCTTGGGAAACTCATCACCGACGGTCGCAGCACGCCCGGCGCGCGCCAGAAGTACGATGTCGAAGTCCGTCGGTACCCGGGCGGTCTTACGGCTTGCCTTCGGGGGGCGCGTTGTTTGGTCCGGGGCCCTGGTACTGGTCCCAATACAGCTTTTTGTAGGGATTGATCGAGGGCGCGGTTCTGTGGGCCTTCTCGTTGTCGAGGCAGGGCAGGATGGCGGTCCACCATGCGTCATAGGCTCGATCGAGTCTGGCCACCAGTTCCGGCTGCTGGAGGGCGATGTCGGTCGTCTCACCGGGGTCGGCTTCGAGGTCGAAGAGGGCCCAGCGGTCCTTGGCGCGCCACAGGAGATGCCGCTGCCAGCGCACGCTGCATGGCCCGTATTTGACGGGGTCCGCACCGACCGGCCAGCGGCCGACGTGCGTGACGAGCATGCGGTCCTCGTGCCACGCGGCGCGCGGGTTTTTGAGGAGGGGCACCAGGCTGAAGCCGTCCTGCGAGGCTCTGACATCGGCTGGCACGCTCGCCCCGGCCAGTTCGGCGAGCGTCGGGAAGATGTCGACATGCGCAGTGAGTTGATGGCAGGCGCCCGGTTCGAACGTGCCCGACCAGCGCCAAAAAGACATGGCGCGCGTGCCGCCCCAGTGGGCGGTTCCTTTTTGGCCCTTCATGCCCGCGTTGTGGGTGCTGCAGCCGAAGGTGCCGCCGTTGTCGTTGAGAAAGATGACAAGCGTGCTCTGTTCGATCTCGAGTTGCGGCAAGCGGGCCAGGAGCCGTCCGACGTTGTCGTCGATGTTCGCGACCATGCCCAGGAACTTCGCCTCCTTTTCGCCGACCTTGCCGGCATAGCGGCGTTCGTATTCCGGCGAGCAATCCAAAGGCGTGTGCGGCGCGTTCGGGGTGAGGTAGACGAAAAAAGGCCGATCGCCCTTCACCGACTTGATCCAGGCCATCGCCTGGTCGAAGAAGACATCGGTGCAATAGCCGCTGGTCTTCACGAAGCGGCCATTGTGGCGGATGACGGGACTGAAGTAGCTGTTCTTGGGCGCGTCGCCGCACGAGCCTGGATACGACTGGCCGATGCCGCCCGCGCCGTGGATGAACACTTCGTCGAAGCCGCGGTTTTGGGGTTGATAGGGGTCTTCGTCGCCCAGGTGCCATTTGCCGAAGATGCCCGTGGTGTAGCCGGCCGACTTGAGGACCTGTGCGATGGTTGTGGTCTTCAAGCTGAGGCGCTCCCGTTCATGAATCGTGTGAGTCACGCCGTTCTTGAACTCGTGTTTGCCGGACAGGATGCTGCTGCGCGTGGGCGAACAGGTCGGGCTGACATGGAAATCCTCGAATCGCACCCCTTCGCGATGCAACCGGTCGAGGTTGGGGGTCTTGAGCACCGGGTTGCCGTTGCAGCTCGCATCGCCATAGCCCTGATCGTCGGTGAGGATCAGGATAATGTTGGGAGGCGGGGCGGGGCGGTCGGCCCCGGCGGCCCCCGTGCAGGCAAGAAGCGCTGCGAGGCCGAGCGAGGCTGCGGACGATGAGTTCATAGGAAACGCTGATTTCGAGTCAGGCACCCTTCCACTGGATTGTGAACGAGTTAACCACCACGATGCAGACAGGATTGCGGTTTTGTAAACCGGTTTCGTATCCAGGTTTCGTATCCCGCGCGCCCAGGCCCGTCATGTCCTCAGACGCGGGCCGAGTATGCCACATGACAAACCAGCCTCAAGTCGCTTCAATCCGCCAAGACAGTGCTTGCAGTGAAGTTAGACTCGAAGTCATTGTACCAACCGAGCGCGACCTTTTACGACTTTCCCCCCGGACCGGGGGGAGGCTAGCCGGGAATCCCTGTCTTGGTCCCGGCATGAGATTGTCGGTCCACAAGTCAGCAGGCATCCATGAACAATTCATCCATTCTTGATCGCCGTCAGTTCCTGCGCGCAACCGGACGCGCAGCCGCCACCCTGGCCGCCGCATCGAGCCTTGCCCCCGCCATTCTCCCGGCCGAGTCGCCCACCCGAACGATTGGTGTGGGCTGCATCGGCATAGGAACTCGCGGCGGAGACCTGATCAATGCGGTGGCGGTGGCGCCTGGGGTGAGAGTGGTTGCCGTGTCAGATGTCTATGGTCCGCACCGCCGGAAGGGCATCGAGCGCAGCCGCAACCCCGAGGTCAAGGCATACGTGGATTATCGCGAACTGCTGGCCGATCCGAATGTGGACGCGGTGGTCATCGCCACGCCCGATCATTGGCACTGCCGGATGGTCCTCGACGCGGTCAAAGCCGGCAAAGACATCTACTGCGAGAAAGGTTTCTCGCGAACCCTGGAGGAAGCCAAGCTCATGCGCGATGCGCTTCGAACGAGCAGCGTGGTATTTCAGCTCGGCCACCAGGCCCGTCAAGCCACATGCGCCCTGCAAGCCAAAGAACTCATTGCGCGCGGCGTCCTCGGCCCCATCACCCTGGTGCGCACGGGTCGCTTCAAGTCCCTCGAGCCGGAGCACCCCAACTGGCGCTGGTACGGCTACTACGATCAGTGGAACCGGCCCGACCCGGCGGACGTGCTCAAGGACTTGAGTTGGGACCTCTGGCTTGGGCCGGCGCCGAGGATTCCCTGGAACGAACGTCACTTCTGGCACTGGCGCTGTTACTACACCTACGGCACCGGCTACGCGGGCGATCTGCTTTCGCACGAAATGGACTTCGTTCAGTATCTCCTTGCCCACGGCATTCCCGACAACTGCACCTGCTCAGGGCTGCTGGCGCTGTTGCGCGACGACCGCGAGGTGCCCGACACCTGGGTGGCCACGTATCAATTCGAGAAGCTGGGTCGCACGGTGACCTTCGAGGGGAGCATGAACGCCAACGACAACCAGCCGGTGACGATCTGCGGGCGGGATGCCACGCTGCGTTTCGATGACATCGCCCACAACGTGTCCAACTTCGAAATCATCCCCGCCGGCCACAACCGGAATGCCGATTTGCCCAAAGGCTACGAGCGGGGGAAAACTCCCAACCAGCCCAATCACATGGTGGACTGGCTGAGTTGCATCCGCACCCGGGGCACGCCCAAATGCTCGTCCGAAGAGGCGTTCATCGAGACCGCCACCTTCCTGATGTCGCTGAAGGCGCAACAGGAGCAACGCATGGTGCGCTGGGATGCGGCGCGGGAGGAAATCGTCTAGCCCGGTTATTTCACACGCTTCGCGAGGAACCGTAACCGGGCTAGTTGGCAAAACCGCGCCCAGAAAGGGACCATGAGCATTCTGTTGGTCATGAAGGCGTCCTTCGATAGGAACAGTGTGTTGCATATCTCTGTCGCTCAAGCCTGGCGCGGTTTTGCTCTTCTAGCCCGCATAGCAGTCCTCTTCCGAAGTCTGATCGCCCTGTGCAGGACGGAGTATGAAATATGCGGGCAAGCGGCCAATCCATTCCAGAGACGAAGACGCTCGAAACCACATCTCACAGCCATGAAATCGCGATCGGCAAGTTTTCTCATAACGCTCACCGTAATGGTGTCGGCGCACGGTCTCTGTGCGGACCAGGCCGGCGAAGTCACATCGCACTCCCAAGGCCTGCACGGCTACATCGGCTTTGGCCATGAGGAGTTGCCGCCGGGGTCGGCTTACAGCGCGGGTATGGGCTTCTACGCGGCCGTCTGGCCCCTGGTGGATGAGCCGCTGGCCAACTTCCAGATCGGTCTGCCCAGCGCCTGGATTACTCCCGACAACTCCGACAACAAGGACAAGCCGCTCGCGCCGGAGGGCACGCTCGCCCGAACGTGGAAGCCGCGGGGCCCGACCTGGAGCAGCGTGTTCCAGACCGTGGAAGGCGGCCTGGGCTACTGGGCGGGCAACCATTTCCGGTACGGTCCGCCCAAGTTCAGCATGAACGCCACGCCGCAATGCTACGATTACGAGATCGGATCGCCCGGCTGGTCCTTTTTCTACGACAACGAGGCGTTGCCGGATCATCGCCTCGGCATCGCCCAACTGAGCAACCGGCTGCTGATTCCGCCCGATGCGTTGCCCTTCGAGGGCAATCCCAACGGCGAGTTCCTCGGCTACACATGGATGGCGCTGCCGTTCACGGATCCGACCACCGACGACCCGCCCACCGGCGACCAGAGCTGGACGTGTTTCCTCAGCGCGGCGAATTTCAAGGGCCCCATCGCCTATTACATCCCGGAGACGTGGAGCAAAATCGGCAAACTCTTCAACTACCCTTTCCTTCACGGGCGCGGCCTGGACGCCCGCCCCGGCCTCATGGGCGGCGGCGCGATGGAGATCAACACCGTGCCGCGTTTCGACGCCCAGGACGCGCAGGGCACCGTCTACTCGAAGCTGCCGAAGCTCCAGTTCCCCGTGGACGCCGAGGGCCGGGCGTTTCTCGTGCAGGACGTGACCTACTACTCGAAGGCGGCCCTCTACGACGCATTCAAGGCCTGGAGGAACGGCGGCCCGGCCTGCGCCGGGCGCTTCGACGCGCGGGGTGCGTTCAAACCCGGGCTCAACACCCGCACGACACGCTACGATCAGGCCGGCAAGAAGATCGTCGGCGTGGAGCGCGCCTTTGATACGCGCATCTTCGAGGGCAACGTGTGGGGCTTGCAGTGGTTCACCAATGCAGTGGCCGCGCGCGGCCTCTTCCCGCAATACTACAAGCATGTCGGCGAGGAGCGGGTCGCCGTGCCCGCGGCGGAGGTGCCTGCGGAAACCAAGCTGCTCACCCAGCGATTCAAGCTCGCCGAGATGGGCGTGCCGTACACTTCGCCCACCGTTGGCGCCTGGGCCCGGCCCGGCCCGAAGGCCGGCCCATTCACCGCCAGACTCGCGGACGGCTCCGCCGTGACCTACTCCTGGTATCGCTTCGTGGACCAGCCGTCCTTTCAGCAGTACGGCTGGAGCGAAGAGAGGAAGGCGAAGCTGCAGGCTTTCGTGGAGAAGCTCCATGCCGATTGGCCGATCGATCGCGACTACATGGCGCCTCCCACGCGCGGCAAACTGGTGGCCTTGGATCCAGGGTTGCTTGTCACGCCACCCAGGGGCTTGGAGGCGGGCTGCGTTCCTATTGTCACTCGTCAGGAAAGGCAATGACCTAGCAAGGTAATCAGACCGGCGAGGCGGGAGGCAGGGGATAGTTGGATGGTTTGGGGAGCATGCGCCTCGCCGGTCTGAGGCATGCTTCCCCGGCCGGCCGGCGCCCCTCCGCGGGTGGCGAATGCCACTGGGTTCTCAGCCGCCCGAAGTTCCTCCTCCACGTCCATCCCCTGGCCGATCACTACCGCACCCTCTTTCGTCAGGCCTTCCAACGCGATGCGCCCGACCTGCTCAAGACCTTGCCCGCTCGCGTCTGGAAGCAGCGTTGGGTGGTCCATTGCCAGCCCGCCGGTTCCGGTGAGGCCGCCTTGCGTTATCTCAGCCGCTACGTCTTCAAGACCGCCACGGGCGACCGCGACTTGCCCCTGCTCCCCGATGGCCGGGTGCGCTGGCGCTATCGCGACAGCACCTCGGGGCGTGAAGAGCACCTGGACGTGGAACCCTTCGAGTTGATCCGCCGTTTCCTCCAGCACGTCTTGCCTTCCGGCTTCCACCGCGTCCGTCGCTTCGGCTGGTTGCATCCGGGCGCCCGCGCCAAGCTCAATCGGGTGCGCGCCTTGCTCCGGCAGGCCCCGGCGCTCACCCACGCCCAGCGTGCTGCCTGGCAGCCACCCCAGCCCGACTTCGAACCGTGCGAACCTCTCCCCCCACCCGAGCGCCCCCATGAACCCACTGGACGCGACGACCTGCTCTGGGTCAACGCTGAGGGAAAGCCTCCGCCGGTGGTGTGTGCCCGGCGAGGTGCGCCAGGCCGGTCGCACCCACCCGCCAGGCCCGCGGGGAAGGTCGCACGCCACCGGGCCATCGACTCCCGGCCTGGTGGGCAGCCCGCGACCCGAGCCAGTTCGTGATCCGTGCGGCTCCCGAACGCTTGGCCCACAATCCCGCCCTGGTACTTTCCGGAAGGGGAACCTTGGTCGCGTTCGTTGCAGGCTGGCCGCGGCTTCGTTCAACCTTGGATTATGCCGGGAGTTGTGCTTTCTCATACAGAAACTCCGGCGCGAAATCCGTCGAAGCGGTCGACGCTCCCGGGCCAAATCCCAGTCCTCGCGGAGCTCGTCCTGATGCAATTCTTACCACTCCAGCACGTGCTTCAACGCCCGGCGGGGAAAGTGCCCCTGGATCGCTCCGCTTTCGATATCAACGGTGATTTCGAACTCCCCATAGTTCGCGTGGAAATGAGGCGGAACGTGATCGTCGTAATACATCGCGATCACGATTCCCAGAAACGTCGAAATCTCGGGCATGGCAGGAGGTTACCGCACCGCTCTCGATGGATCAATGGCAACGAGGTGAGGTGAGGCACGGCGGCCACAGACACCCCGGCGGCAATCCGTCTCTGCCATCAAAGCAAGTGAGCGGGTCGGCGGCAATTGCCTTGGCCAGCGCGTCGGCTTCCTGCCGCCGCCTCCGGGTTTCGGCCTCCTCCGGTGTGTCGGGAATGGCCGTGTCGTCAAAGACGAAAATGCCCGGCGCGATCTCAACGACATCGAGTTCTGGATGCGGATTGAACGGCCACGGGGGACTCCACTCGATGTGCTTGGCCGAGTAATACGTGCCCGGCTTGGGCGGTTCTTGGAGTTGGGCGTCGCTCACGCCGACGAGACCAGCGCGAGGATTGCTGTTCCGATTCGTATCGTTGTTCTGGTTGTTGTTTTCATTTGGTGCGCTCCGGTTTGCTGTGCGTGTTCGATTTGCCCGCAACGTCACGGGCTAACGCCAGCTCAGCGACTGCCGCCGGACACGCAACGTTGAGCGTGAACGGCGCGTCCGAATTGCCGCCACGCATCCAGCGGAGAGGTGGGGCGGCAGTTCGTCTCCAGCGTCTTGTTGGCCTTTGGTTTCATGCCCATACGGTCTCAAATGAGTCGAGCCCTGCTGTGCCATCCGCAAATCCAGGTGGTGGGAGTTGCTCGTTCTGGAAACACTCGTCTGAACGTGCTTGCCAAAACCGGAAATACAAGAGCCCCCTCTCCTCGTGTAGTCTTCAGCCTCCGGGAGATGCAACTTCAACGGAAGTTCCATTCAGATCTGATGCCGGAATCTTGGTTTTGACCTTATTTTTCAAGGGGTTTGCGCACGTGGTTGATTTTCTTGCGCGTGCCTACGGTCACTTGGGCTTCGGGCACGGTCGTGGGGAGAACCAACTTCAGTGCCTGGAGCAGTTGCTGCTGGCGGGCACTGGGTTCGGGCACCCGGCGCGCCACGACCTTGCCGCTGGCCGGGTGAACCAGTTCCATGACGCAGAGCTGTTCGAGTTC
>JAXGQW010000002.1:0-140685 GCA_040766265.1 Verrucomicrobiota bacterium | reverse complement strand
GGTCCGCGATGCGGTTCACTTCTTCGAGATGATCCAGAGCATCGACAGCCTGCGTCTGGCCGAGGAGGTGAATCGGTGCGCCGAGAAGGCGGGCAGGACAATGCCGGTCCTGATCGAGGTCAATGTGGCGGGAGAAGCGTCCAAGTTCGGCTATCGGCCCGAGACCTTGCTGGCGGAGTTCGATCGGCTCAACGGGCTGAGGCGACTCGAAATCCACGGTTTGATGACCATGGCCCCTTGGACACCCGATCCGGAGAAGGTCCGTCCTGTGTTTCGCCGATTGCGCGAACTCAAAGCCGAATGCGAAGCGCGCCTGGGTGCGCCCCTCGAACACCTGAGCATGGGCATGAGCAGCGATTTCGAGGTCGCCATCGAGGAAGGGGCGACGATTGTGAGGGTCGGGACCGCGATCTTCGGCGAGCGCCACCGAAGCGCGCCTGCGGCCTCCGGGGGCTGATTCCCGGGCTCTGGCAGAAAGCTTGACGGCCCGGATTCGAGCGTGTTGGGTTTCAATCCTTTGTGACACCGGAAGAGCCACGGACCAGGTCCTCACCGACCGAGGCGGGTGATTCACCCGCGGACATCGAGTTGGTGCGCCGCGCCCAGGCGGGCGAACTGGCTGCTTTCGAGCTGCTGGTGAACCGGCACGAACGTCGCATCTTCTCGCTTGCCCTGCGCATTCTGCGCCAGGAACAGGACGCCGAGGATGTGACGCAGACGGCTTTTCTGAGCGCGCTCGAGAACCTGGCGGGCTTTCGGGGGGAAGCTTCGTTTGCGACGTGGTTGGCGCGCATTGCCACGCACGCCGCCTTGAAAGTCATCCGCAAGCGCGAGGGGCTCGACGTGGTGTCGTTCGACCACGCCACGGACCCTCCCGGGGGGGGCGAGGCGATCCCTCATCCGGAGTACATCGCCGACTGGCGGCAGAGCCCGGAGAGACTGGCCGAGCGCAACGAAACGCGCGAACTCATTGAAGCGGCTCTTGCGGAGCTGGATGAGAAGCATCGCCTCGTGTTCCTGCTGCGGGATGTCGAGGGCTTTTCGGTGCGGGAGACGGCCGAGTTCATGGGGATCAGCGAGGTCAACGTGAAGGTACGACTGCTCCGCGCCCGGCTGCAGTTGCGCGAACGGCTGACGAAGGTGTTTGGAGACCCGGCCCGGCGGCTCGCCCCGCATCGGCACGATGGGGACCCCGCACCGGCTTTGTAACCTTCTGCCCGATGGTGGCTCCCGATAGATGCCGTTTATGAACTGTGACGAGCTGCTGTCCCTCTTGAATGAGTATGTCGACGGCGAGACCGCCGCGGGATTGTGCGTCGAGTTCGAGCGGCATCTGGCCGGATGCGATCCCTGCCAGGTTGTCGTGGACAACATTCGCAAGACGATCACGCTTTACAAGGCGGGGGAGCCGTACGAATTGCCCCTCGCCTTTCGGAACCAACTGCATGCCGCGCTTCGCGCGCGTTGGCAACAGACCCACACTCCCGCGGCGCCTCCACCGCCCAGTCCATGAGCCGGCATGTCCGGTCGCTTCGCGCCGGCCAGATCGGCCGGAGACCCGCCGGCCGCGTCCTTTCACGCCTCAACGCCCAGGTGGCATTGGTGTTGCCGGACGGTCAGGCGGAGGCACGGCGAGCGGAGGCGGATTGCGCAACGCCTTGTAGATCCAGGCCTCGAGAGGGCGGATTGGCCCCAGCCAGGAGTAGAAGGGCGAGTAGACGAGCCGGAGTCGGACAACGGACAGGAACATGACCAGCGAGGTCCGGAAATACCGGACGGTGGAACCGAGGTGGTCGGTCCAATCCACCGGCACTTCGATCATCGTGCCGCCCGCGTGCTTGACGGCATAGAGCAGGTTCACATCGAACGCCATGTCTGCGATGAGCAGGCGATCCTGGATTTTCAAAGCCATGTGTTGGCGCAGGAATTTCGCTCCGCACTGGGTGTCGTGAATCCCCATCCCGAACAGGAACTCGACAATGAAATGGAAGATCTTGCTGGCCAGTTGGCGGTGGCTGGGCTGCGACTGGTGGATGACGGCGCCCGGCACCCGGCGCGAGCCGACTGCGCAGTCGTAATCGCGGCACCGGGCCGCCAACTCGAGCAGCGAGGCCGGCGACGTGGCCGCGTCGGCGTCGGCGTATCCGATGATGTCCGCTTCCGGCGCCAGGCGCAGTCCTTCAATCAGCGCGCCGCCCTTGCCCACACGGTCGGGAATGACCAGCCAGCGGATGTTCGAGAAATCGCCGGCCACGCTCTCGACCACCCCGAGCGTGTTGTCCCGGCACCCGTTGACCACAGCCACAATCTCGAACCGCCCCGCGTAGTGATCCCGCACATAGGATGCGTACTGGCGCAGCGTGGGGCCGATTCGGCCCTCCTCGTTGTAGGCCGGAATCAGCAACAGAACCGAGGGCAGGTTCATTGTCCCTGTGATGAGCCGGTCCGACCGGCTAACGAGGCGCGCCTCAGACCAAATCCAATCCTCTTTTCCACGAGGAGTTCCTGTGTTTCCTCGCCCCTCGCTCCCGCGCCTCGTTTCTTAGAATCCTTGACCCCCTTCAACGCAGCACAGAAACTTGACTTGTCTGCAGCGAGTTTCACCAGTCAAGGATTCTAATGCCCCTTGTCGCCGGCGTTATTGGCGATCTGGACGGACCCCGCGCTGAGGTTGGCGATTTGCGCGGCGCCGGTGAAGACGTTGTCGGTGATCACCGCGCGCCGGACCCCTTCGGCCAGGTGAATCTGGGGTTTGGCTTCGCGGAACTCGCATCCGCGCACCAGGAGCGTGCCGCCGTTGGCCCGGATGGCGTGGCGCCCTTCCTTCTTCGAATCCCATTGGACGAAAGTGCAATCGCTGAAGCCCACCGTGCCGCGTCCGTCGATCTTGGCGATCTGATGGCACGGGCCCCAGAAGGCGCAATTGACGAAGCGCACGGCGCCCGTATGCGTGCCCATGACCTCGACCATCGTCGGGTCGGGACCATGGAACGAGACGAACTCGCCGTTGGTGATCAGGAGCCCGAACGGCGCCGATTCATCCACCACGAGCGAGGTGTGGCAGTCGTCGGCGCCCAGGCCGAGGAAGTTGCCGTTGCAGACGCCGCCCTCGGATTTGATGAACCGGTAGCCGACCTTGTAGCCGAAACAGAAGGTATTGAGGACGTACTGCCAGTCGCTGCGCCCGAAGATGAACGCCTCGCCGTTCTCCATCTGCCACTGGAAGAGCTTTGGTCTCATGCTCCACCACGGGTTGAAATGGACGTTCTCGATGCGGCCGATGTCGTAGATGCGGTCGACGAGAATCCCGCGGCGCAGGGGCTGGCCGTGCACGTCGCGGATGAGGTGCCTCTCGTTCTGGGTGGCGTCGATGCCGTTGTACGGGTTGAGGAGTTCGACCGCCAGCACGGCCGGGTTCTTGCCGCGGAGGGCGACGGCCCACGGGTAAGGCACGGGCACATCATCCGGGTTCTGGTTCGGGTAGTAGAGGACGACGCCTTTGAGCGTGCTGTTGTGGTTGAGCGTGATGAAAGGCGGCCCGTCTTCCTTGCCGGCACTTTCCGTGACCAGGAAGGTGGTGCCGTCATCGGTCGGTTTGGGCAGCCCGCGGTCGCGCAGCCCATTGTGGGCCGGGACGGATTCCCAGATGCCCCTGAGCGTCACCGCCGGCGGCACGTTCAAGTGCCCGGCGAAAAAGTAATTGCCGCGGGGCGCGCTCACCGTGCCGCCGCCGGCCTTTGCGGCCGCATCGAGCGCCTGTTGGAAAGCGGCGGTGTCGTCGGTCGATCCGTCGCCTTTGGCGCCGAAATCGCGGACATTCCAGAGGTCGGCCGCGGCGCAGGAGAGACTCGACAGCAGCAGTGCGACCAGTGCCGGGATGCGGGTTTGAGTTATCATGAGAGATGCGTTGGCGTGTGTGGGACGGCGGCGGGAGGGGCGGCGTCACTCGATTCCCAGCCGCTTCTGGATTTGTTCGAGCGAAATTCCTTTCGTCTCGGGCATGACACGGATGACCCAGACCAACTGGCCCACCATGCAGAGCGCGTAGAAGGCGAACACGTGTCCGCCCGACTTGGCGGCGATCATGGGGAAGGTCCAGGAAATGGCGGCGGCCATGATCCAGTGGGTGAAGCTGCCAAGCGCCTGCCCGCGGGCGCGGACGCGGTTGGGGAAGATCTCGCTGATGAACACCCAGATGACGGCGCCCTGGCCGAAGGCGTGGGATGCGATGAAGACGAGCAGGCTGCCCAGCAGCAACCAGCCGCCGGAGTGGGTGTGGAAGGCGTAGGCGGCGGCGCTCAGGCTCACGATGTACCCGATCGAGCCCACCAGCATGAGCCTGCGCCTGCCGAAGTGATCAATCACGGTCAGTGCCGCCAGCGTGAAGACCAGGTTGGTGAAGCCGACAATGACCGATTGGAGCAAGGCCGACGCCTGGTCGGCTCCGGCCATCTTGAAGATATGGGCGGTATAGTAGATGAGGGCATTGATCCCCGAGAGCTGGTTGAACATGGCGATCGCCACCGCCAGGAGGATCGGCTTGAGGTAGCGACGGCAGAAAAACGGCTCCTCGAGACCGTGATGCGCGCAGTCGAGAGACGCCTGGATTTCGCCCAGCTCGAAGTCGAGCGCGCTCGAGTCGGTCCCGCATTTCTCGAGCACCTGGCGGGCCTCGGCCATGCGTCCCCGGGCGACGAGCCAGCGCGGGCTCTGGGGCGTGAAGACCAGGAGCAGCAGGAAGACGATTGCGGGCAGGGCCATGACGCCAAACATCCAGCGGCTTTGCACATCGCCCAGACCCAGGCTCCCGATGATGTAATTGGACAGATAGGCCAGCAGAATCCCCAACACGATGTTGAACTGAGTCACCGCCACCAGCCGTCCGCGATAGGATGCCGGCGAGATCTCGGCGATGTACATCGGCGAAACCACCGACGCCCCGCCCACGCCCAATCCGCCAAGGAACCGGAAGAACATGAACGAGTGCCAGTTCCACGCGAAGGCGCAGCCCAGGGCCGCCAGGAGAAACAGGATTGCCAGAATGAAGAGGACGCCGCGGCGCCCCCAGGCGTCGGCCGGGCGCCCGACAGTGATGGCGCCGACGATGGTGCCGATCAGCGCGCTCGAGACAGTGAACCCGAGCATGAAATCGGTGAGCTTGAAGTGCCTCTGGAGCCACTCCGTCGTACCCGAGATCACGGCCGTCTCGAACCCGAAGAGCAGGCCGCCCAGGGCGGCAACCACGGCGCTGCCGAGGAGATAAGACGTCAGGTGCCCGGGGGCGGCGCCTGGAGGAGTCGTGGCGGGGGTTTGGATATTTGCTGCCATAGCGCGCGGATCGAGCGGGTGCGTTTGAGCATCAGGTGAGGAGAAGCCTGACCTGAGGCGGCTTGGGTCGTCAACACCCGATTCGTCCCGGCGGGTTCAGCCCTGGCTGGTGAGGCCCCAGCGCTTGCGGATGCGGCGTTCGATCTGGCCGAAGAGAAAGCGGTCGAGCAGCAGGCCGAACAAGATGGTGAGCATCATGATGCCCAGGACCTGGGCGGCGTCGTTGAGTTCCCGCCCCATGTAGAGCAGGTAACCCAAGCCGACACTCGACTTGATCAACTCGGCCGAGACGGCCCCGTGCCACCCAAGGGTCCACCCCAGCTTCACGCCGGTGACGATGCCGGGGAGCGCCGCAGGCAGGATCACGCGCAGCGGCATGGCGTAACCAGGGGTGCCCAGAGTGCGGGCCGCCCGCAGGTGCAGGGGCGGAATGTGCAGGATGCCGTCCGAGGTCGCGATGGCGACCGCGGCGACCGAACTCATGACGATAACGAAGTAGATGCCGCGATCACTCAGGCCGAAGAGCAGGAGGGAAATCGGGACCCAGGCGGCCGTGGGGAGCGTCTGCAGCCCGAGAAAGAGCGACCGCAGGCACTGGTTCACGACGCGGTTCATGCCCATGACGACGCCGACAACCAGGCCCAGACCCGCGGCGGCGGAAAAGCCGATGGTCATGCGCATGAGCGTGGCCGACACGCTGGGCCAGAGCAGGCCGTCGCGGCCCAGTTCCCAGAGGCGTTCCCCGACCTGAAGGGGCGATGGGAACAGGTAATCGGGAATCAGTTGGAGGCTGAAGAGCGTCTGCCAGCCACCCAACAGGAGCAGGTAGAACCCCGCGACGTAGCGCTTAGTCCCTCTTTCCGTCGTTGTTCTCACGCGGTTCCTCCTCGAGTTGGGCGGCGATTTGCGCGGCGTAGGCGGTGACGGCGGCGGCGTTGATGTCGCGCGGACGCGGCATGTCCACCTTGATCTCCGCCTTGATGCGCCCGGGACGCTTGGTGAACACGACCACGCGATCGCCCAGACAGGCGGCCTCGCGCGAATCGTGGGTGACGGACACGATCGTCTTGCGAGTGCGGACGAGGATGTCCTGCAGCTCGCCGTACAGCTTGGCGCGCACCAGGGCGTCGAGCGCCGGAAAAGGTTCGTCGATCAGCAGGAGTTTGGGGTCGGGGGCCAGCGCCCGCGCCAGGGCGGCGCGCTGCTTCATGCCGCCGGACAGTTCGTGGATCGAGGCGTGGGCGAACTCGTCGAGGTGCACCAGCTTGAGCAACTCCATGGCGCGGCGCCGCCGCCGCAGGGGGCGAAACCGGAAATTCGGCAGCCATCGCAGCCCGTAGGTGACGTTGTCGATGACGTTCAGCCAGGGGAACAGGGCGTGCTCCTGAAACATCATCAGGCGGTCGTTGCCGGGGCGCCGGACACGATGGCCTTCGAGCGTGATCTCGCCCGTGGTCGGCGCATCGAACCCCGCGATGAGATTGAGCAGTGTGGACTTGCCGCAGCCCGAGGGGCCGAAGAGCACCACGAACTCGCCCTCGCGGATCTCGAGGCTGACGGGCGCGAGCGCCTCGATCGTCTGCTCGTTGCTGCAAAAAACCTTGCTGACGTTAGCGAGCCGCAGCTTCACCCCCGGCGGCGCGGGCGCCGGCTCGGCGGAGGGCGGGTGGTCGGGAGCGGCTGGTGGCTGCATGGCTAATCGGCAATGGGCGGGAGACCCTTGGCGTGAAGCACGTCGTTCAAGGCATCAAGCGAGTAGAGGCCCGCCAGACGCGGCTGGCTCCTGAGGAAGCCGACGCGGTAGGCGGCCTCGCTGCACTTGCGCAGGGAGGCGCTGATGGGGTCCCAGGTGAACTCGATCCGCTGCAAGGCGCGTTTGACGACCGCCTCGGGGAGCGCCTTCCCGGTCTCCCGTTTCAACTCGGCGTTCAGGATGCGGGCCGCCGCCTTCTTGTCCCCGTTGATCTCCTGCGTCACCTCGATCAATGCGGCCAGCAAATCCCGAATCAACTGGGGGTGCTCTCGAAGGAAAACCCGATTGGCCACCAGATGCGTGGTCACGTACCGCCCCTCGGGCCAAAGGGTCCGTTCATCCAGAAACAGCTCGCCGCCGCCCTCGAGTTCGAGCCGCGCCACCCACGGCTCCACCGTCCAGGCCCCGTGGATCTCGCCTTTCCTGAACAGCGTGAGTTGATCCGGATTCGACAGCGCCACGAGCGTCAGGCTGCCGCCCTTTTCCTTGAGCCTGTACCCGTGCTCGGCAAACCAGAGCCGCGCCGCCACATCCTGGGTGTTGCCCAGTTGCGGCGTGGCAATGATCTTGCCGTCGAAGTCCGCCGCGCTCCGGATGCCCGCCCCCGAACGCACCACCAGGCCCGTTCCCCCGCTGGCCCCGCCGGCGATCACCACGAATTTCTCCCCCCGGGTGCGAAGGAATCCATTAATGGTCGGGTTTGGACCGACAAACGCGACATCAATCGCGTCCGTGAACAGCGCTTCGATCGCCGTGGGCCCAGCGTTGAACGAGGTCCACTCGACTGCCCGGCCGATCTTGCGATCGAACTGCCCGCCGGCGCGCGCATAGACGGCCTGGGCGTGCGTGAGGTTCGGGAAATGCCCCAGGCGGAGCGGACGCGGCTGGTCGGCGGCGCCCAGAAGCGGCAAAGCGCTCAGGGCGGCCACGAGCACGCTCGTTTGAAGCACGGCCTTCACAGCGTATCGGGCCGGTGCAACCGGCAATGATTGACTGAGGAAATCACCTGCATTTTCTGCAATCGATCCGACAGATTGTTCCGACTCCGAGGCCCATCGGGGGCACCGCGCCACCCTTACCCTCCCCCGTGCCTGCCGGACGCGCATTCTACCAACCGGGCAGGGGACCGCAACCGTTACATGCTCGGAGGTTCGAGACGGCAATATGCGGGTTAGCGCGCGTTTCGGGCCCGACCCACCGCCCACTGGCGCAGCCGGTCCATCTGCTCGGACATCGTGCGGGCGAGAGGCACGCTCTGTTCGAGGGCGGCCAGGATGTGGCCGGTCTCGAGCTGTTGTCGGGCATGGAACGCGTCGAAAAGAGCGCTGACGACCGCCTCCTCGATCTCGGCCCCGCTATAGCCGGCCGAGGCGCGCGTCAGGGCGTCGAGGTCGAACCCGGCCAGGTCCCGATTTCGCTTGCGCAGGTGAATGGACAGGATATCGAGTCGCTCGGCTGCATCGGGAAGATCGACAAAAAAAATCTCATCGAGGCGGCCCTTGCGCAGCAGCTCGGGCGGCAGTTGCGAAATGTCGTTGGCGGTGGCCAGGACAAAGACCGGGGAGGTCTTCTCGGAGAGCCAGGTGAGGAACGTGCCAAACACGCGCGCGGTCGTGCCGCCATCCGCCAGGGCGGACCCCTGGGAGCCCGCAAAGGCCTTGTCGATTTCGTCGACCCAGAGGACGGCGGGGGCGACCGATTCGGCGACCGCGATGGCGCGCCGGACGTTTTCCTCGGAGGATCCGACCAGGCTGCCGAACACACGTCCGATATCGAACCGCAGGAGGGGGACCTGCCAGGCGTTGGAGACGGCCTTGGCGCACAGGCTCTTGCCGCAGCCCTGGACGCCGAGCAGGAGCATGCCCTTGGGAGCGGGCAGGCCAAAGTCGCGGGCGGCATCGGAGAGGGCGCTCGCCCGTTTGGCGAGCCAGTCCTTGACCTGGGCGAGGCCGCCGACCGTGTCGAACGTCTCCCCGGTGGCGTAGTATTCGAGCAAGCCGCTCTTGCGGATGATCTGCTGCTTCTCCTCGAGGACTTCGGCCACGAGGTCCTCGCTGAGCCGCTCGTGTTTGACCAGGATCTTCGCAAACACGTTCTCGCCTTCGCTCAGGGTCAGCCCCAGCGTCGCCCGCAGCAGCCGCTCCCGTCCCGCCCCGTCCAGGTCGATCGCGACCCGGCCGGTCGGGGCCACCTCGGCCATGACCTGGTCGAGCAACCCGCCGAACTCGTCGCAGCCCGGCAACGGGAAGGGGAGCACCGTGATTTCCTTGTCGATCTCGATCGGCACTTCGAGGACGGGCGAGATGAGAATAATGGTCTTGAGACTGTTCTTGAGGTGAAGCGCAATTTCCTTGAGCCGGCGAATGACGGCGTAGTTCGACCGGGCCAGGAACGGGTGGAGATCCTTGAATATGAACAGCGCAGGCTCGACCTGATCGACCACCTGATCGAGCGCCGCCAGCGGGTCCTTGGTGGCGGAATGGCGCTGCTTTTGCGATTGCACCGACACGCCGGCGGGGACCAGACCCGACGTGCAGCTCCATTGGTACACCTGTTTCTCCCAGCGCCGGGCGATTCCGCAGATCACCGACTCGACGCGGGCCTCCTCGCTCGAAACCAGGTAGAGGATGGGGTAACGGGCCCGGATCAGGTACTCGATTTCGCGCGCGGTCTTCTGGGACGGGGTCAGCACGTGAAGGCATAGTCTGCCAGAAGCCACGGCGCGGCGCAATCGCGCAGCCGAACCCGCCAGCGATTGAACATCCCGCGGTGCGAAACGTCGTTTGTTTCATGAGTTCAGTTCGATCCGCGGTTCGGGCGTGCGCGGGCGGCGCGGGGATGGTGCTGGCCATTTGGGCAGGCGCCCTGGGCCCCTGGCTGCCGGACGCGTTTGGCGCCGAGTTTGACGTGCGCCTGGATCCTGCCGTCGAGGCGGTCGCCCAGGTCATGCCGGCGGTGGTCAACATCAGCACGGAAACCATCGTCGCCGTGCGGGACCCTTTCGAGGACTTGTTGCAGGAATTCTGGGCCCCTTACCACAGGCGGCGCCCGTTCACCACGACGCAATACAGCCTGGGCTCGGGGGTGATCATCGACGAGGCCGGGTATCTGATAACCAACGACCACGTCGTGCGCCGGGCCACGCGGATTCGAGTGCGGATCGGCGACGAGGCGGGCTCTCGAGAATACGAGGCGAAGCTGGTTGGGGAGAGCAGCCGCAGCGACATCGCCATGCTCAAGATCGAGGCAAGGCCGGGCGAGCGATTCCGGGCGGTGCGATTCGCGGCGGACGACGATTTGCTCCTGGGCGAGACCGTGCTGGCCCTGGGGAATCCGTTTGGCCTCGGGGGGTCGGTCAGCCGCGGGATCTTGAGTTCGAAGAGCCGGCGCCCCGCCCTCGAAAACACGCCGATGGGGCTCGAGGATTGGCTGCAGACCGACGCCGCGATCAATCCGGGCAACAGCGGCGGACCCCTGATCAACCTGCGCGGGGAACTGATCGGTCTGAGCATTGCAGTGTATCGCGAGGGCCAGGGCATCGGATTCGCCATCCCGGTCAAACGGATCACCGAGGCCCTGCTCGAAATCGCGTCGCCCGAACTGCGCCAGTACTGGTTTGGCGCCCGGGTGCGACCGGGCGGATCGACGCTGGCGGTCTCTTCGCTCGAGGAAGGGAGCCCCGCGGAGGCGGCCGGTCTAAAGCCTGAAGACATGATTGTGGGAATCAACGGACGGGCGCCGCGCGGTTTCCTCGATTTCATCAAAGAACTGAGCGCCGCCGGGGATGAGCGGGACCTCGCGCTGACCCTCAGGCGCGGTTCGGACCGTCGGTCGGTGACGCTGCGAATGGTGCGCGCCAGCGCCGTTTTCAACGCGGCTCTGATCCGCCGGAAACTGGGGTTGGCCGTCCAGGAGATCACACCGGAGCTGTCGGGGCGGCTGGGGCTGGCGGACAATGCGGGCCTGGTGATCGCCGATGTGGATCGCACGGGGCCGGCATCCGAGGCCCGGCTTTCGCGCGGCGCCATTATCGTCGCCTTGGATGGCCGGGCCCCGGAAGGGGTCGTCGAGTCAGCAAAATACTTGTACGGCAAGAAGAAAGGCGAGACCGTCGGGCTTGAAGTTCTGGTGCAGCGCCGCCGGGGCATGGTGTTGATGTGGGAGAGCATCGAGATTGCGTTGCAGGTTCAATAGCAGGGTTTGCAGGGCCGCTCCGGGCCCGGGTTCGAGCGACTGAACAGTCGATGAGCAGCCAGGAACCGATGATTGAAGTGGACGATCTGACGAAGCGGTATGGACGACATGCCGCGATCGATCGGATCTCGTTCAGCGTCAGCCGGGGCGAGATCGTGGGTCTGCTGGGTCCGAACGGCGCGGGCAAAAGCACGATCATGCGCATCCTGGCCTGTTTCATGCCGGCGACCTCCGGCACGGCCCGGATCGCCGGTCTCGACGTGTTTCGCGAGGCCGACAGCGTGCGTCGGCGCATCGGGTACATGCCCGAGAACAACCCGCTGCACCTGGACATGCGCGTGCGCGAGTACCTCAAGTTCCGGGCGCGGCTCAAGGGACTGGCCATCGCCGAGAGCCGGGATCGGGTCAGCGTCGTGATGGACCAATGCGGATTGTCCGAAGTGGGATGGAAGATCATCGGCACGTTGTCCAAGGGTTTCCGGCAGCGGGTGGGGCTTGCCGATGCCCTGGTCCATGAGCCCGATCTCATCATTCTCGACGAACCCACCATCGGGCTCGACCCGCACCAGATCCGCGCTGTGCGGCAGTTGATCAAGGAACTGGGGCGGCACCGGACGGTTCTCCTCTCGTCGCACATCCTCCCCGAAGTCGAGATGACGTGTCACCGGGTCCTCATTCTGCACGGCGGACGAGTCCTGGCCGCGGACACCACGGAGAACCTGCAACGCCGGATGAGCGACTCCGGACAGGTGGTGGCGGAGATTGCGGCCAACCCGCAGGAACTGGCCGCCTGCTGGGACGGAATGGAGGGGGTCGAGCACTTCGACGTGACGCCTTCCGACGGTCTCTACTGTCGTTGCGCCCTCACGCCCCAGCACGGAGTGGATCTGCGTGTGCGGGTTTTCGAGACGGTGTTGGCGCGGGGATGGCGCCTGCGGGAGCTGACGCACAGCCGGCACTCGCTCGAAGACATCTTCGTCCATGTCACCCGCGCCGACCGGGAGGAGGAGGAGGAGGAGGGCCTCTGATGCGCGTCCTGATCACCCTGATCCGGCGGGAGCTGAGCAGCTTCTTCAGCGGGCTGGGAGGCTATCTGATTATTGCGGCCATGCTCTTCCTGACCGGCGTCAGCTTTGTCGACATCATCGAGGCGGTCAACAATGACACCATCCACATGCCGCTGACGGAGTTGTTTTTCGGATCGCCGTTTTTCTGGCTGATTCTGCTCGTGGTGCCGACGCCGGTGATCACGATGCGGTTGTTTGCCCTCGAGAAGTTCTCAGGCACGTATGAGACGCTCATGACGACCCCGGTGGGCGATGTCCAGGTGGTTCTGGCCAAGTTCGCCGCGGCCTGGATGTTCTTTGCCGTGGCGATCGCGCCGTTGCTGGGCGTGCTGCAACTGGTGCATCACTACGCCTCGCCCGGCGAACGGTTCGAGTGGTGGACGACCGCCAGCACGTTCGGGGGCATCCTCCTGATCGGCAGCAGCTACCTGGCCATGGGCTGCCTGGCCTCCGCCCTCACCCGCAGCCAGATCGTTGCGGCAACGATGAGTTTTGGCGCGGGACTCGCCCTGTTTCTCTTCAGCTTCCTCCAATTCAGCATCGGCACGCAGCCCGGCTGCCTGGCCAAGGTGGTGAACCATGTCTCGTTGTTCGGACACATGGAGGATTTCGTGCGCGGCGTGGTGGACACGCGTCCGCTGGTCTTCCACCTGAGCCTGGTGGCGTTTGTGTTGTTTCTCAATGTCAAGGTGGTCGAGAGCCGCCGTTGGAAATAAGATGCCGCATCCCTCCGATCCAACCGAGAGCTTCTCGTCCGCCAGCCGCTTTCGAATCGCCTTGAACGTGGCCCTGGCCCTCCTGGCTCTCGCGGCCTTGCTCGCAATGGCCAATTATCTCGCCGCCCGTCATTTCCAACGTTTCCTCTGGGCGGAGGATGAGCGGTATCAGCTCTCCCTGCCCACCCGGCAGGTGTTGGCTGCGATCACCAACGAGGTCAAGGTGACGATTCTCTTCAGTCGGGACAACACCCTGCATTCGCCGGTGACGGGCCTGCTCAAGGAATACGGCTACGCGTGTCCGCGCCTGAGGATCGAGACCATCGACTACGACCGCGACGTGCAGTTGGCGCAGACGACCGCCGCGCGCCTCCAGTTGTCGCCCGAGGACTCGGATCTGGTGGTCTTTGAACGCGAGGGACGCACCCGCATCGTGCGGGCGGTCGAGTTGTCCGAGTACGACATCAGCGGTCTCCTGGCGGGCGGGAAGGAGGTTCGCCGCGTCGGCTTCAAAGGCGAATCGCTCTTCACCGACGCCCTGGCCAGCCTGATCGAGGGGAGGAGCCCCAAGGTCTACTTTCTCCAGGGCCACGGGGAGCACGATCCGACCAGTCTCGAGACCCGGTTCGGCTACTCGCAATTCACCCGCCTGCTCCAGCAGAAGAACATTGCCACGGCGACGTTGCGGCTGGTCGGCGACGCCGAGGTGCCGGAGGACTGCGAACTGCTCGTGCTGGCCGGGCCGCGCAGCCGCATCGACCCGACCGCGCTGGAGAAGATCGGCCGCTATCTGGACACCGGAGGGCGGATGTTGGCACTGCTGAGTTTCTATCAGTCCGGGTATGCCCAGACCGGTTTGGAGCGGTTTCTGGCCGGGTGGGGTGTGGCTGTCGGCGACAACCTGGCTCTCGATCCGAGCAACGCGGTCCGCGGAGGCGGCATTCTTGCGACCAATTTCTCGAACCATCCCATCGTGCGTCCAATGCGGGGTCACACGGTCTATCTCCTGGTCCCGCGCTCCGTGGCGCCGCTGCGCGTGGGAGGTGCGGCTGGAGATGCCCCCAAGGTCGAGCCGCTGGTGAGCACCAGCGTGGGAGGCCGCACGGAGAGCGAGGGGCTGTCGAGCGGTCTGCCCGAGTTCAACCCCGCGCGAGACCAGCGCGGGGTGATCCCGCTGGCGGTCGCGGTCGAGAAGGGGAGCATCCAGGGCGTGGCGGCGGATCGGAACTCGACGCGGCTCGTCGTGGTGGGAGAATCGATCTTTCTGGCCAACGAAACGATCGTGAAATCGGCCGCCAATATCGAGTTTGCGAGTCTGGCGGTGAATTGGCTGCTGGATCGCCCCCAACACCTGTCCGGTCTCGCCCCACGCCCGATCAAGGAGCACAGCGTTCTTCTGTCGCAGTCTCAAGTGGTCCAGTTGCGCTGGATTCTGCTGGCCGTCCTTCCCGGGACCCCGCTGCTGATCGGGCTGCTGGTCTGGTGGCGTCGGCGTCGCTAGCTCGCATGAACGCAAAAACCACACGCTGGCTGCTGTTTCTGGCCGTTGCCCTCGCGGCCTTCATCGTCCTGTTCGAGCGCCGCACGGACGACACCGCGCGTCGGGCCGAACAGGCCGGGCGGCTATTGCCCGAGCTCGTGACGGCGGAGGTGACGGCGTTGACCTTGACGGGGGCGACGAATCCGGCCATCCGCCTCGAGCGGGTGCACGACGGCTGGGAATTCCAGAGCCCGCTCCGCTATCCGGCGCAACCGGCCGGTGTGGATCGGTTGCTGACGGCCTTGCGGGATCTGCGGTGGCAGGGGCATGTCACGGCGCAGGAACTCCTGGCGCACACCAACGGCCTGGCCGCGTTCGGCTTCGCCCCTCCGGCCGTGAGCATCGCCATCCAGCAAGGCGACCGCCCCATCGATCTGCGTCTGGGCGCGCCCACGGCGCTGGGCGGCCAGATTTACGCGCAAGTGGCCGGACGCGGCGGGCTCTACACCGTCGATGGCGCGGTGCTCAAGACCCTCCCCGGCGGGGTGGACGAATGGCGGGACACGGCCTTGGTGCGGCTGGCCAGGCGCACGTTCGACCGCCTCCAGGTGCGTCCGATCACCAACGGGTTCGAGGTGGTGCGGAGCCCCTCGAATCGCGTCTGGCAGATGGTGCGCCCCCTCTCGACGCGGGCGAACAACGCGCGTCTGGATCTCCTGCTCGACCAACTCGAACTGGCCCGGGTGATCCAATTCGTCACCGACGACCCGCGGGCGGACGTCGAGCCTTACGGGCTTCAACCCCCGGACCGCGAGTTGGTCTTCAGTCATGGGACCAATGACATTCTGGCGCTGCAAATCGGCAGGAGTCCGGCCAATGCGCCCGACCAACTCTTCATCCGGCGAATGGAGCATTCCAACGTGGTCGCCGTGGCTCGATCGAGTCTGGCGCCGTGGCTGGCCAGTTTCCGTGAGTTCTGCGACCGGCGCATGATGGTGTTCGATCCGGATGCCGTGACGCGCATCGAGGGGATCGCGGATGGCCCGTTCGCCCTCGAACGCCATACCAACGGCACCTGGCGGATCGTCGCGCCGTTCCCCGCCTCGGCGGACTCGGTGCTTGTGCTCGAGATGCTCCAAAACCTGGCCGAACTCGAGTTTCTCGAATTCGAACGCGAGGTGACGACCGATTTCGTCCCGTACGGCCTCGCCCCGCCGCGCCGCCAGTACGTCCTCCAAACCACCGTGGCTGGCGCCGGGGCCGCGCCCACCAATCAGGTGCTGGCCCAGGTCGCCTTTGGAAATCCGACCGGATTCAAGCACTACGCGCGGCGCGCGCTCGACAGCGCGGTCGTCACGATCATCGACAACAACCGCCTGCCGCGCGCCGCGTTCGAGCTGCGCGACCGCCGGATCTGGAACCTGAGCACCAACCAGATGGTCAGCATCACCGTGCACCAGTTGGGCGAAACCCGAAAGCTCATGCGCACCGGACCGATGCAGTGGACGGCCGCGCCGGGCGACACCGCCCCGCTCAATCCGGTCAGCCTCGAAGAGGCGGCGTATCGACTCGGCCAATTGCGGGCCGACCGCTGGGTGGCCCGCGGCGAAGATCAGCTCGCCCGCTTCGGCTTTGGCACCACCGATCATCGCCTGGCCATCGAGGTCAACGAGGATGGACGCATCCGCACCCTCGAAGTGCGCTTCGGACGGCGTACCCTGTCGAACCAATCCGCCTATGCCGCCGTCTCCATCGAGGGCGTGGAAGGCCCTGTGATCTTCGAGTGCCCCCGCTCGATCTACGAGTTTGTCCTCGGCAACCTGACCTTGGTGCCGACACTCCCGGACGGCTCCGGTTAGTATGCCCACGCCCCCGCGGACGAGCAGATGGCGTTTTCTCCGGCGCGCCCTTCGGTGGTGTCGCTTCGGGCTGGTTTTCCTCGTCCTCGCCCTGCTGCTGGCCCTGCTCTACGTGACGCGCGTCGGCCTGCCCGGCTTCTGCAAAGGCCCGTTGCTCTCCGAACTGCGCCGCCGCGGGATCGAGTTCGAGTCCGAGCAGATCGCCTGGCACTGGCACCGCGGCCTGGTCGCCCAGAACGCCGCCCTGCGCCCGCTCGCCGATCCCGGCGGACTCCGCGCCCGGGCCGCCGAGGTCGTTCTCGACCCGCATTGGGGCCGCCTGATGCGCTCGCGCCAGGTCGAGTTGGAATCCCTGCGCATCCTCGACGGTCATCTCTCTGCCCCCTTGCAGGAACCCGGCCAGACACCCGACAACTTCTCGATCGACGGAGTGGGCGCCGCCATCCGGTTCCTGCCGGGCGATACCTGTGAGATCGAAAACCTCGAGGCCTCATTCCTGGGGGCAACCTTGCAGGCCAGCGGCGTCATCACCAATGCTCACGAACTCATCGCGTGGCTCCGCTCCCTCGACAAGCAGGAGCGACCGGACCCGACTCCGCCCTGGCGCGCGCCGCTGCGGCGCGTGGTTGAATTCCGGAAGGGCCTGCGCCTGGCCGGGGTGCCGGAGTTCAGGCTGCGGTTTCGCGGCGACGCCCGGCACCCGGAGTCGTTCGCCGGCGAGTTCAAGGGGAAAGCCGACGGCGCCGAGTCGCCGCAATTCAAAGTTCAGGATCTGCGCTGCAGCATCGTTCTGGGCACCAACCAGTCCCAACCGTTGGCCCGCGCCTGGCGGCTGGTCGCGCGCATCGAAGCCGACGCCGCCGGCGGGTCCTGGGGGAGTCTGCGACACGTCGAGTTTGGCGCGCGCATGGATCTTCAGCCCACCAACCCCATCCCCGCCCGGGTCGATTGGGAGGCCGTCGCGCGCGAGGCTCAGGCGCCCTGGGCCTCCTTCGAAAGCGTTCGCCTGGCGGGCCATTCCCAGCGCCTCGGCGCGAACGCTCGGGAGTGGCGGACGAGCCTCACGCTGGACGCCGAGGCTTGCACGACCCCGTGGGGCGGCGCGCGCATCAGCCGAGGCGCCGCCACACTCGAACACTCGCTGGCTGGCCTGCTGCCAGCCCCGGTCGACTTCAAGGCGAGCGTCGAGGCCATCGATACCCCGCCGGTCAAGATCGGGGTGGCGCATCTCGAGGCCCGTCTGCGGTCTGTTCCAGACCCGGTTCCGGGCGCCAGCCCGCGCGCCATGGCAACAGGCTCACGGCGCGGTTTGGAGATTCTGAACCGGATCGAAGGCGCCTGGCAATTCGCGGCGACCAACCTGCAATCCCAGCGCCTGGCTCAGCCACTGACCATCGAGGACGTGACCGGAGCGGGCGATTGGAAAGCGCCCTGTCTGCGCGTCGCGAGCTTGCAGGCCGGGCTCTACGGCGGATCACTCGAAGTGTCCGCGGCGCGCCTGGACGTGGCGACCGGGGAAGTCGATGCCCAGCTCATCTCGGACTTCGATCCGCACGCCGTCGCGGCGCTGGCGGGTCAGCGCCCGTCCAAGTGGCTTGACCAGTTCCAGTGGGACCGCCCCCCGCGCGTCCAGGCGCGTGTGCGCGCCCTGCTGCCCGCATCGGGCGATCGCGATCCGGACTGGGCTCGCCGGGCTCTTCCCCACGTGACGGCCGAGGGGCGCATCGAGGGCGAGAACACGTCGTACCGGGGTGTGCTCATTGACCGGGGGGCGCTTTCCCTGAGTCTGTCCAATCAGATCCTGCGCCTGCGCGATTTTCATGTGGTGCGGCCCGAGGGCGACGCGGACCTTGCCTACGACCTGCACACGCTCACCCAGGAGTTTCGCTGGCGCCTGCGCGCGAACCTCGATCCCAAAGGCACCGGCGCCGCCATCAATCGCGACGCCCCGCGCCTGCTCTCGGCGTTCGATTTCACAGGGCCGGCAGCCGTGTCCGGCGAAGCCTGGGGCCGCTGGGGTCCCGACAAGGAAGTCAGCTTTGCCCTCGGCGGGATCCTCACCAATTTCACCTTTCGCGGCGAGTCGGTCGATGAATTGCGCGCGAATGTTCGAATGGCGCACCGGTTTCTGTCGGCGAGCGATATCGCGCTCCGCACGGGCGCGGAGTGGATTCGCGCGCCGGGCGCGGGCGTCGATTTCGTCGAATCCCGCGCCTATGTGACCAACGCCGAGGCCGAGCTCGATCCGATGCGATTCGCCCGCGTCATCGGCTCGAACCTGGTCAAGACCCTGCGCCCCTATCGCTTCGACCGCCCGCCGCGGATTCACGCTGACGGGCGCGTGCCCATCCGCGGCGCGATGGACGACGCCGACATGCGGTTCTCCGTCGCAGGCGGGCCATTCCACTTCTGGCGCTTCAACATTCCGGACCTGGACGGCCGGGTGCACTGGGAAGGCGAGCGCGTGACGCTCACCAATGTCGTGTGCGACTTTTACGAGGGCCGCCTCGATGGCCAGCTCCAGGCCGATATCCGGCCCGACGGAAGCGCCGATCTCGCGTTCCGCGCCGCGGTCACCAATCTGAACCTCCAGCCGCTGGTGTCGGACACCATCGACACCACCAATCGCATCGAGGGGATCGCCCAGGGCGACTTCGAGTTGACGCACGCCAACAGCGCGGACTGGGGAAGCTGGAACGGCTCCGGGCGCGTTTCGATGCGCGACGGCCTGCTCTGGGATCTGCCCATCCTCAGCGTGCTGTCGCCGGTGCTCAACGCCATGGTTCCCGGGCTGGGAAACAACCGGGCGCGAGCCGCGACCGGCTCCTTCATCATCACCAACAGCGTGATCCACACGGACGACCTCGAAATCGTGGCCCAACCCGTCCGGCTCGCCTACCGCGGCACGCTGGACTTCAACTGGAACGTCCGCGCCCGCGTCGAGGCGGAGGTCATTCCGGGCGCGCCCCTCATCGGCCCGCTCCTCAACATCATCTTCGCCCCCGTCTCCAAAGCCCTCATCTTCCGAATCAGCGGCACCCTCGGCGAACCGGAACTCGAACCGCTCCTGGTCCCGCGATTCCTGCAGCCAATCCTCCGGCCCGTGCACACCATCCGCGGCGTGTTTTCCTCCCCGGACGCCCCCCAGACCACGAACGCGCCTCCCCACGGCGTGCCGTAGCCCAGATTTCTTAGCGGGGCAAAGCCGCAACCAAGCGTCGGTCGGAGGGCCGATCCCGCAGTCGCGCATGCGCGTCAACCTAAGCAGAGGCCGGAGTCGGACGGTCAGAACCACCTCTGGCGGCCGGCCAGGTGCCGGATCCCGTGAGCCTTGTCGCAGGCAGGTGGACCAACTGGGGATCGAGGTCGCAAAGCGGGGTGCGCCCGTCCTCGGGCGCAGCGGTGTCCGAGCAACCGCACGCGTCGGTCTCGCCCACATCATGGTGCATTCGGTCATTGCTGCGGCCGAGGACGGCCACTCTCCAATCACCCCGACGACGCAGTGCGGCGATTCATCGCCGCTTTGCGGTGACGCTCTTCGGTGCATGCCCAGGCCAGGGCGGTCAGACTTCCCACGATGTCTGCCAGAAAAGAACGAAGGCCGGATTTGCATCCGGCCCGTCCTGAGAACTAAAGCTTGTCTCGACTCCGACGCGGCGCTGCGGACTCACGCCTGACTGCACACACGGAAAAACCGCACTTTGCGTCCAAACAACGGAGCGCATCGTACCGTTCGCATGCGTGGTGGCCAGTCACCAGAACTGGTGACACCAGCCGCTTCGGTCGCCGCCCCCCCCGCGGCCAACGACACGGGTCAACCACTGGAATCCGCCGTTGTCGATGATCCCTTGGGCTGAGTAGATGATGGCAAACACCTGCCGGGGATGCGGCAGATGGTCGAGTGACGCCGCGCCACTGACGCCCGCGAATACGATGTCCGCGGTTCGAGTCAGAAGAACGTCGTCTTTGTGGGCGAGCTCGCACATACGGCATTATTGTCCTTGGGGCGAACGCCCCGGCTCACCGACGCCGGGCCAATGATGTCCGATTGTCAACTGAGACGCAACCCGGCGTTCAGATGCAGCCGGCTTGTTCGCCCCTGACCGAGGCGGAACCAACCACAAAGAACGCAAAGGACTCAATCCCCAGGACACACCACCTCTCTCCCTCCCCATCTGTGTTCCGCCCCGAATCTGTGTGGAGACCCTCACCGATTGAGTCCGCAGACAATCCCCACACCGATTCAGGGCGGAACACAGATTGGCACCGAGACGGTGATCCTGCTGGCCGCATCCACGCCGCCTTGCCCGCAGTGCCGCCAACCCATGACCCACTGCGGCTCCTGGCGAGCGGGGCAACCCCAGTCACGTCCCCCAGTCCGCGGCCCACCATGAGCGCGCTCCTGCCGCCAACGTTCCTGGCAGCGGCCTCGAGGCTCACCCTCCACCGGCGGCGTGTCGGGGATGGTCGTGTCGTCGAAGATGAGAATGTCCGGCGCGATTTCGACGGCCTCAAGTTCCGGGTGTGGATTGAAAGGCCACGGGGGGGACTCCACTCGAAATCCTTGGCCGAGTAACAGGTGCCGGGAATGGGTGGTTCTTGGAGTTGGGCATGGCTCACGCCGACACCGATCAGGGCCTCGTGGAACTCGGCCCTCCGACAGGGATGGAGGTTCACGGAACGCGACGGCGCGCGCAGGGGCGGGGCAACAACCGGTCGAATCCGTCTAAGAAACAGAGTCGTCGCGTGTCATGAGGTGTGAGGCCGGCAGGAGCCGATCTGGTGAAACGAAAGCGGCGACGCGGTTATCTAAAGAGTTGAATGGCGACCGTGCGAGCAGACCAAGCCAGGAACGCGTCCCCGAGGCCCGAGTCCGTCGAAGACCTTTTCGAAGCGCTCGAATCGCCGCTTCTCAGGTACGCGCTCCGGCTGGTGCCTGATGCCGATACGGCGGAAGACGTTGTTCAGGAAGCCTTTATGCGCTTGCACACCCATTTTGCGGAAGTGCGCGAACCCCGGGGCTGGCTCTACCAGACCACCCATAACCTCGCCCTGAACCACCAGCGCAAGACCGCCAGAATCACCCCGCTCGATGTCGCCCGGGATCGGTCCGGCGATTCCTTCGAACCTTCCAACGACCCGCCCGACCCACGACCGCGTCCGGACGAACAGACAGCGCGGCGCGAAGGGATCGGTTTGGTGCGGAGCGGATTGAAGAGCCTGGACGCGCGGGCGCGCCAGGTGGTTGAACTCAAGTTTCACGAGGACCTCTCCTACAAGGAAATCAGCGCCCGCACAGGCCTCACCGTCGGCCACGTGGGCTATATCCTTCACCACGCCCTGAAATCTCTTGCCGCCGAGCTCGAGAGAGCCGGCTTTGTCCCATGAACCCGATCAAGCCTTCACCGCCGCCGGACGACTTCGAGTCGAAGATCACGGCGTTGTTGTTGGGCGAACTGGCGCCTGACGAGGCCCGCGCCGTCGAGCAGGCAATCGCCGCCGACACGGCCCTCACGGCCCTGCGGGATCGGCTCCGGACCATCCTGCCCCTCGTGCGCCAAGCCGTAGTCGGGCCGGACGCGTCTGCCGAGTCATGCGCCAACGGGCCGCGCTTGTCAGCCGAGCGACGAAGCTCGTTGCTGCGCCATTTCAAGGTGGTCGTGCCTCGAGGATTCGATCTGCCCAGATCCCGCTGGCATTCCTGGCTCATTCCCATGAGCGCCGCGGCCATGTTGATCGTCATGGCCAGCCTGGTCCTCCCCTCCTTCGGAAAGGCAAAGAGCAAAGGTCGATCGATCGCTTACCGACACGATGCGCCTCAAGTCGCCCTGGTTACTCGTCTTGGCAGCGAGCCCGCCAGCGAGCCGGCCGCCGAGCCTGCCGATGTTCTGTTGGATGCCCAATCACAGATCGGTCCGGTGACCGCGTTGCCAATGCGCGGCGAGTCGGAGGGCGCGACCGAAGGGCGCGAGCGCCTCTTGCAGACGTATGTGCCTGGGGGTGCTCCAATTCAGAAGGGTGTCGAGGTGGCAGCCAAGGCCGAATCAAGCGGCGCCGAGTCGGCCCGGCCCATGACAGATATCCGGATGTTAATGCGCTACGGGCTTCTGCCAAAAGGGATGAAACTCGTCGAGGACGCCGGTGAGTCGGCTGCGGCATCCGGCCTGGCCAAGGCCGCCGAAAAGCGAAAAGCAGATACGATCAGCCTCGGCGAAGGCCTCGCCATGCAACCACAACCCGAGGCGAGCACGCCGGTGCCATCCGCACCTGCCCAGAGCGAACTCACCCCGCTGCCGCTCGAATTGCCAATGCCGGCCTTTATGGGCACGCCGACTGACTTGCCAGTCGGTGGCATCGCGGCCAGGGACAAAGCCAGGAAGTGGGAAATCAGGGGCGGGGAAGAGTCAGCGGGAGCGTTGGGTTGGGCTGACACGACAGCCAAATATGGCGACATCAAGCAGAATTGGCACTTCGACGCGGCCGCCGAAGGCGCGCTTGTGAATGACTTCGACACGGCCGAATGGGGCAGGAGCGGCGGTGGCGGAATGGGGGGAATGGGAATGATGGGGGGAGTGGGAGGTGTCGGCGGAGCGGGTGCATCGGGTGGATTCGGTGGCGGAGTGCAAACCGATGGAGATCGGAGTTCGACCGACTTTTACTTGGGCCGGCAGGTCGCCACCGATCGCGGCCAAGATCCGGCCACGCATCTCTTCTCGACAATTCGGGCCAAAGCGGGTGAACCGGATTCGGACTCGGCCGGCACAACCGAGGTTGCCCAACGCTTGAGCAGATCCGACCATGCCGGAGTCCGCATCACAAGCCGGTCAACACCTGCGCCCGATCAGAACTCTCTTGTGGCTGGGACTGACAGTCTGGCCAGTCTGGCCATGGGCGGGCGTCCATCGCGGCGTGCGGCAGCCCCCGCTGCGGCCTCCGCTGCGGCCCCTGTTGCGACGCCCGCCCCGCCGACCATGCCAGGCTTGGTGGCCGAGGTTCCGCCTTCCGGGGGCGTTGCGGGGCCTGTGTCTTCATCGGACGCCAAGGCCAGCGCGGAGCGGTACGCCGCCGGCTACTACGCATACGGGCTTGAAGCCCAAAAAGCCCTCGAGGTGGCCAAGGTGCCGGTGCTGGGTGACGTTCCGATGGTGGGCGCCGCGTTCGGGTCGCACAAGGTTGAACAGGAGACCTTGGAGCGTGTCACCGCTGCCGCCAATGCGCCCGCAACCGAGCCTGAGCCTGTTGGATTGCTCACACCAAGCGCCGGCAAACCGGTCGATTCGAGCGTTCGCCGCGGGGCCTTGGTCAGTGGCGAACAACGCGGTCGGGCTCGGGTTGCGAAGTCGAGTTCCGCGCCGGCGCGTCAGCTTGCCGACAAGGAGCAGGCGCTTGACGTTGCAGCGTCTGTGGTTGCAGCGCCTCCGGTTGCGGCGCCTGACTCGGGCGTGGACGCACTGGGGTTGATGACCAACGTGGCGGTCTCCGTCGAGGCACTCGAAGCAAACGGGCGAGTCGCAGGCGATGTCGTGGTTCAGGGGGTGACGAGGGCCGCCAGCCGTCCGTCCGCGCCGCCGCCCGAACCGCAGCCTGAAGTGGCGACCGCGGCCAATCCGTTCTCGACCTTCTCGCTCAATGTGACTGATGTGTCGTTCAAGCTCGCCGCGGCGAGCCTTGAACAAGGCGCGCTCCCGGACGCCTCGCGCATCCGGAGCGAGGAGTTCCTGAACGCGTTCAACTATCGGGATCCGGAACCGGTGCGAGGCGCGCCGGTCGCGTTCGCCTGGGAACGGGCGCGCTACCCTTTCGCCCACAACCGCGAGGCGATCCGCTTCTCGGTGCAGACCGCCGCGCGGGGCCGGTCGGCCCTGCGTCCGCTCAACCTCGTGTTGTTGCTCGACAGTTCGGGCTCGATGGAACGGGCTGATCGCGTCGCCATCGTCCGCGAAGCCCTGTCGGTCCTGGCCCAAAAACTCGAGGCCCAGGATCGGATCAGTGTCGTTGCCTTTGCCCGCACGGCCCGGCTTTGGGTCGATGGCGTTTCTGGAAGCCAGGCCAGGGAGGTTCTGGACGGAATCAGCAGACTCACGCCCGAAGGGGGGACGAACCTCGAAGACGCGCTGAACGTTGCCTACGAGACGGCGGCGCGGCATTTCGTCAGTCACGGCGTGAACCGTGTGGTGTTGCTCACCGACGGCGCGGCCAACCTGGGCGACGTCGATCCCGAATCGTTGAAGCAGAAGGTCGAGTCGGATCGCAAGAAGGGGATTGCGCTCGATTGCTTCGGCATCGGGTGGGAAGGGTACAACGACGATTTGCTCGAAGTGCTCTCGAGCCATGGCGACGGGCGCTACGGCTTTGTGAACAGCCCCGAGGAAGCCGCCACCGGGCTGGCGGAGCAACTGGCCGGCGCGCTCGAAGTCGCCGCGGCCGATGTCAAGGTCCAGGTCGAGTTCAACCCGCATCGGGCGACGGCCTGGCGGCAGATTGGCTACGCCAAACACCAGCTCACGAAGGAACAGTTCCGCGACAACACGGTCGACGCCGCCGAGTTGGGCGCGGCCGAGTCGGGCAACGCCCTTTACATCCTCGAACTCAATCCGCGCGGTCAGGGCGACGTTGGCACCGTGCGGGTGCGCTACCGCGACGCGGCCAGCGGTCTCTACCGCGAGCACGCCTGGCGCGTGCCTTACACCGGCCCGGCGCCCGGGCTCGAGGAGTCCAGTCCGGCCATGCGCCTGGCCGTGACCTCCGCCGCATTCGCCGAATGGCTCGCGTCGAGCCCGTTCGCGGGTGAAGTCACGCCCGACAAGCTGCTCGGCGCCATGTCGGGGGTGACCGACGCCTTCGGTCCGGACGCCCGGCCGAGGCAACTCGAGGCGATGATCCGCGCCGCCAAATCGGTCAGCGGACAATGAAGAGTGTGTTCAGTGAACGTGAATGCGCCTTTGACGGAGCGAGATGGCGCGGACTGATCCGGCGTCGCGGGACGGCTACGGAACAACGGTTCATGGAAGGCAACAACATGACTATCCGAACGACATTGGGCCAACAGGGGTCTTTCTGCAGTGCATCTGGAGATTGTCTATGGGGAGCGAGTTTGCGCCGCGTGGGGGCACGCGGCCTACACCGGGAGTCTGCAACCGGTGCAGGCCCGGTGCACGCACCGGGCGACACACGCGCCGACAACAACCAGATGCACCGGGTTCTCGGACTGCGGCGGGGCAAAGACACAATCGAATCTGCAAGGTCCTCCCATATTCTGCAGGAACGCCGGGATGCGCTCTGCCCGCCCCTCGATCGCCCTCGCAATCACGGGGGCGTCCTTGTCCATCCGATTGCAGTGCAGAGCATCGTTGCGTCGGCTCTTCTGGCCTTGTGGCTGGCCGCTTCAGCCTTCGCGGGCGATCCCGATCCTGCCCCGGCCCCAGTCCCGCCCCAGACGCCGGCGTCCGAACCCGCCGCGACTTCGCCCACCGCCGTCGAGGTCAAGGCAATCGCTCTGGACGGCCAACTCGATGCCGAGAAAGCGCGTCTGGTCATCGAGGCGGATTTGCGCGGGCTGACCTCGGGGCGCGAGAAGTGCATCCCGAGCGCGGCTATTCAGCAGACGATTGCCGTGTCGCGCGCCAAGCTCACCCACACGATCTCGATCCAGATCGACGCCGTTCAAGGCGAGTTGAAGGAGGTTGAGCTCGGGCTGTCGGGTGTTGGCGAGATCACGCGGGTGACGAGCGACGCCCTCGAGCACTGGAGCGTGCGGCGCGGACCCGACGGCGCCCGCAGTCTGGTCGTGCGTGTGAAGAGGGCGGACAAGCCGGTCAAGTCGCTCGCGGTACAGGCCGTCGCCGAGACCTCCCTGGGCGATCTTCCGCAGACCGTGAGCCCGCTGGCCTTGATCGGCGACCCCGCCTCGCTCAGCCACGGCTACGTCCGCATCGACACACCGCCCGAACTCGCGATTCAAGTCGGCAATCCCGCCGGCGTGGCGCCGATCGAATCCAAGTTCCTGCCCGAGAGCTTGCGGCCGGTGGTGACGCCGGGCGCTCCCGAAACGATCGCGTTCCGTTTTCACGGCACGCCCTACAGCTTGCCCCTGACAATCGAGGCGGCCGACCCCGAATCGTCCCGCGTTGTCGTCAGCCAGTTCCGTCTGCAAGGCCGGCTCAGCGGCGACTCCGCCGAATTCACCCTGAGCGGCCTGGCCCGCGTCAAGAATCCGAAAGGCGGCTCGCTGACCCTGCTGGCGGGGCGGGCGGCGCTCACGGAGGTCAATGCGGCGCCCCACTGGCATTGGCGGCTCGAAGGCGACAAGCACGTCGCGGTGTTCGATCGCGACGGCGAGTTCGCGCTCCGACTCAAGTTCAACGCGGCTGTTCGCCAGACCAACGGCTGGAACGAACTCGATTTCGTCGTCGCGCCCGGCGGGCTGGCGCCGGTGACGATCGCAGGATTGAAAGCCGACACGGAGTTCCGGTTCGCCGACGGCGCCCGGCCCGAGCGCGCGGGCGAGGAGTTTGTGAGCTTTCTTCCGCCGACCGGCCAGGTGCAGCTTGCGTGGAAGGAGGCCCGGCCCGAGACCGAAGGGGCGCTCTTTTACGCCGCCGAGGCGCTGTCGCAAATCGCCATCAGCCCCGGTCTCATGCGGCAGACCGCTCTGCTCGATTTCAAAGTGATGCAGGGCGAACTCAACCGTGTCGCGTTGCGCCTGCGCGGCGCCGGCGAGGTGACGCGCGTGCAGGGGCCGGCGGTCCTGAGCTGGGCGGTCGAGCCACTGGCCAACAGCGCCGACCGCCGGCTGGCGGTGCAGTTGAACGAGGCTCAGAAGGACCAGTTCTCGTTCCAGGTCCAGTTGCAAACGCCGCTGGGTGCGTTCCCGCAGGCTGTCGAGGCGATGCAGGTGTTGCCCGAGGGCACCACGCGGTTCGGCGGCTGCTACCGCATCGTCAATGAAGGCGCCGTGCGGCTCGAGGTGTTGCAGGCGAGCGGGCTTTCACAGATTTCGCCCGAGCAATTTCCGCAGACCGACGCCACCCAGGCGCTGGCTTTGACGGAGCAGACCACGCAGGTGTTTGCCTATCGTTTCTCGGGCGGCGCGTTCGAGTTGCGTGTGCAGGCGGACAATATCCTGCCCGAACTGGCGGTGTCGGCTCTGCTCGAGTATCACCTGGGGGAGACCGAGCTGGCGATCGATGCCGAGTTCGAGGTGGATGTGCGCGAGGCGCCCCTGCGCGAGATGCTGCTGCGCATACCCAAGGGCTACGCCGTCGCGCGTCTGAATGCGCCCGGCCTCGGCGATTACTTCCCGACCGAGAGCGCCGATCTGCCCGAGGCCCAACTCCGGCTCGTCTATGGCGCCCCGGTGTCGGGCCGCCAGGTCGTGCAGTTGCGCCTCGAACGCAACCAGCCCCTCGCCGAATCGGCCTGGCGCCTGCCGCGCATCGACGTCCTCAAGGCGAAATCGGTGCGCGGGCATGTGGGGGTGACGGCGGACGCGGGCTTTCGGTTGACGCCCGGCGCGACGCAGGGGCTGACCGAGATTGCGGGCGCCTTCTTCCCGAAGAAGCTGGCCGGCATTCAGGCGGCTTTCCGGTTGAGCGACGCGGCGTGGCAGGCGACGCTGGCCGTCGAGCGCCTGCCGCAATCGATCCAGGCCGACACGTTCCACCTCTTCTCGATCGGGGAAGGGATCGCGTACGGCAGCAGCATCATCAACTACGTCGTGTCGGGCGCGCCGATCGCCGTGTTCAAAATCGAGTTGTCGGCCGAGTATTTCAACGTCGAGTTCAGCGGCAAGGACGTCCGGAGCTGGCAGAAGACCGACGGCGGTTACCAGGTCCAGTTGCACACGCCCGTGGCGGGAGCCTACACGCTGCTGGCAACCTACGAACGCCCCTTCAAGCCCCAAGGCGATACCCTCACCTTCACCGGGGCCCGCCCCCTCGACGCCCAGTCGGAGCAGGGCCACACCATTGTGGTCAGCGCGTACCAGTTCCAGGTCAAGCCGGTCAACCTCTCGGACGCGCTCCTGCCGCTCGAAACGGGCGAGGTGCCCGCCGAATATCGCCTCTTCTTCGACGCGCCAATCCTCGCCGCCTACCGCTACGCGGCGCGCCCGTTCAATTTGCAGCTCGAACTCAAACCGCTGGCCCAGAGCGAAACGATCAGCCAGGTGGTCGACCGCGCCTCGTTCGCCACACGCATTTCCGATGAGGGCGAAGTGGTGACCGATGCCCGCTATTTCGTGAAGAACAAAGGCGCGCCCCACCTCCGCCTGGTCATTCCCGAAGGCACCCAGCTCTGGTCGGTGACCGTCAATAACGCCCCTGTCGTCCCCGTCACTAGCGACCGCGCGCACCTGATCCCCCTGCCCCAACACGCCGACGCCGACGCTGTCAACGATCTGCAGATCAAGCTGGCCGCCCGGGCCAAGGACCGCAAACGCATCGCCGTCGCCGCCCCGATCGTGTCCGCCCCCGTGCTGCTGGCGGAATGGCACCTGGTTCCTGACACCGGCCGGCGCCTGGTCTGCCGCCGGGGCCCGCTGACACCGGTCGGCGCGACAGAAAGCGTCACCGGCTTTGCCGGCCTGCGGCGCCTGCTGTCGAGCGAAGCCAGGGACGATCTGCTTTTGGGCCTGGGCCTGGCTTTGGGCCTGACCATCATCGCCGCCTGGCTCTGGCGCCTGGCAAGCGCCCAGGGTGTCCACAAGCTCACGCTCCGCCATTTGCTCGGAGGCATTCTCGCGCTCGCCGCCGCCGCCCTGGCCGCCATCGCGCTGGCCCATCTGGTCGACCTGGCTCGATCGGCGCAGGTCGAGGTCCCGCGCGACCTGCGGTTCGTCGCGCCGGTGCAACAGGCGGACAGCGCCCTCGCGCTCGACATCGCGAACATGCCGGCGGGACCGTCCTGGTTCGCGTCCGCGTGGGCTCTGGCGCCGGCCCTGCCCGGCGTGCTGCTCTGGCTCTATGGCCTGGCCAGCTCGAAGGCCTGGTTGCGAGTCCTCGCGCGCGTGCTGGGTTGGGTCTTGATCTTATGGGCGGCGTTGCGCTGGCCCAATGGCGCGCCGCTGTTCTTCGGCGTCCTCCTTGCCTTCGTCGTGCTTCACGTGTTTGTGCCCTGGCTGTGGCGCTGGTGGCAGGCGCCGCGCAAGCCCGCGCCCGACGCCGGTAGCGTTGCCGCGGCGGCCGCCCTGCTCATGTTCGGGGCCTGGTTGCTCGAACCGGCCGCCGCCCAGGCCGCCGCTCCCGCCCCAAACAAGACGCCGCCTCTGGCCGAATCGGTCGTCCAGGAGATCCGCGTCGAGGGCCAGTATGCCATCGGGTCGGCCCGAGTCCGCTGGCAGGCGCGCCAGGGGGACGTTCTCCCGCTGCTGCACGCGCCGGGTGTTCTCACGCGGATCGAGTACCCGACCAACAGCGCGCGGTTGGTGCAGACCGCCGCGGCCGACTGGCGCGACACGGCACTGCTGGCCGAGCAGACCGGCCTGTGCGAAATCCGGCTCGATTACCAGGTCCAGACCGTCATCCGCGAAGGCGAGCGCGCGTTCGCCTTGCCGACGGCGCATGGCCTGGTGAACCGGCTTACGCTCACCCTGGTCGGGCTCGACGTCGAAATCAACGCCCCCCAGGCGGTGTCGGTCCAACCCGTCGCCTCGGGCCCGTCCACGAACACCGTCGCGCGCCTGGTGCTGGCGCCTGCGCGCGCGCCGTGGATTGCATGGAAGCCCCGCAGCCGCGACACACGGCTCGAGAAGGCGGTGTTCTATGCGGAGTTGAGCCAACTCTTCGTGCCCGGCGCGGGCGTGGTCGAAGCGTTGCACCAGGTCCAGTTGCGGCCCGCCCAAGGGGAGTTGAGCGAACTCGAGTTCGATGTGCCTGCTGGCGCGACCATCACCGATGTCGTCGCCCCGGGGCTTTCCCTGTGGCGATTCGACCCGCAGAGCCGGCAGTTGCGGGTGCGTCTCACGCCCGCGCAGTCCAAACCGTTCAGCCTGCTCGTCAAATCGCAAATCGCCACCGGCCCGCTGCCCTTCGAGCAGACCGCCGGCTTGCTCGGGGTGCGGGGAGCGGCTGGTCAACTGGGTTTGCTGGGCGTCGCCACGGGCAACGAGGTGCAACTGGACGACGTCCGAGCCGAGTCGTTTTCGCCCATTAACCTCGAGGATTTCCCCGCGGCCATGCTCGATCCGCTCCGACCCGCCATTGCCGGTCTGACCCTGCGCCGCGCGTTCCGCTACTCGGATGCCGCGGCCACCCTCACGCTCGAGGCGTCGGCGGTCCAGCCAGACGTCCGGGTCGAGGCGGAGCAGACTCTGTCGCTGGGCGAGGATCGGACGGTGCTGGCGGCCAACCTCGGAGTCGAGGTGACGCGGGCCGGCATCTTCAAGCTCAGTTTCGTCCTGCCGACCGGCCTCGATGTCGAGTCCATCAGCGGCCCCGCCTTGAGCCACTGGACCGAACTGAAGACGGATGCCGGGCGGGTGATCACCCTGCATCTCAAGAGCAAGACGGAGGGCAAACAGACCTTCGCAATCGGCTTGACCGGTCCCGGCGTGCGATCCGCAACGGGCTGGGCGGTGCCGCGCCTGGCCGTGCGCGAGGCCGGCAAACAACGCGGTCAGTTGCTCCTCGTGCCAGAGCAGGGATTGCGTCTCCAGATCGCCTCGCGCGAGGGCGTCACGCAGCTCGATCCGCTCAAGGCCGGTGTGCGGCAGAAAGGAGTTCTGGCGTTTCGATTGCTGCAGTCCGATTGGAGCCTGACCCTGGACCTCGAACGCGTGGATGCCTGGACGCAAGTCGCCAGCCTTCAGCATGTCGTCATTGGCGACGCGCAGCTCAAGGTCGCCGTCAATCTCCAGTACGAAATCGAGAACACCGGCATCAAGACCCTGGGCGTCCGCTTGCCCGCCGACGCCGAGGGCGTCCGGTTCCGCGGCGAGCAACTGACCGATTTCCGTCCGCTCGAAGGGCAGGCCGGCGCGGCCACGCGCGATTGGGAGATCAAGCTCAACCGCCGGGTCATCGGCAAGTACCTCCTCCAGGTGACATACAACCTGCCCCTCGGCGAGCGGCTGGCCGAGACCGGCATCGTCGGGGTCGAAGCCCTCGATGTGAACATGCAGCGCGGTTTCCTCACGGTGCAGGCGGGCGGCCGACTGCAGGTGCGCGTCGATTCGCCGCCCGAGGCGCTCCAGCCCGCCGAGTGGCAGTCGATCCCGCGCGCCCTGCAGCAGGATGTCGCCGCCACCGCCGCGAATTACACGTTCCGGCTGGTCGAGCCCGCTTATCGCCTGCCAGTGCAAATCGAGCGGCACGACGCCGCCAAGCTGCTCCCCGCACGCGTCGACAGCCTGACGCTCTCGTCCGTCGTGTCCGATGACGGGATCGTGCTGACGCAAGCGCGCATCCAACTGACGCCGGGAGACAAACGGCTGCTCCACCTGACCCTGCCCGAGAAGGCGCGTTTCTGGTTCGCGTTTGTCAACCAAAGCAGCGTCTGGCCCTGGCGGGAGACCAACCAGGTGCTCATCCCGCTCGAACAGCATGCAAAGACCGGACAACCCACGCTGGTCGAGTTCTTCTACTCGGCTCGGGCGGGAGCCGGCAGTTCGAGGGCGCTGAATCTCGAGTTGCTGGGACCGCGGTTCGATCTTCCCCTCGAGAACATTTCCTGGCGCGTCTTCCTCGGCGAGCAATGGCGCCTGTCGAGTTGGAAAGGCTCGCTCCAGTTGCAGCCGGAGCAGGGCCCGACCGGCGGAGTCGCTGTCGACCTCGAAACCTACATCCGCAACGAGGCCGCTCTCCAACAAGCCAAGACCAAGGAAGCCGAACAGTTCCTGAATTGGGCCAATCGTCTCCTGGTCGAGGGCGATCCGGAACAAGCCCGCCGGGCATTCACCACCGCCTATGGTTTGTCCCAACACGACAACGCCTTCAACGAAGACGCCCGCGTCCAACTCCACAACCTCAAGATGCAGCAGGCCCTCGTCGGCCTCAACGTGCGCCAGGCAAAAGCGGCGGGTGAACCGTCGGTCCTAGCCGCCACACCGCGCGCCCTGCGTGAAAGCCAGGCCGCCAACTATACGCAGCAGGAGGCCAAACAACTCATCGAGCGCAACACGGCCGAGGACAATGCGGTTCAGATGCGTTTGGCGGAGCGATTGATTCGGCAGCAGGACGCAGCGGCGGCGAGTCCGGCAGCGATCCGGGTGACAATACCGGAGCAGGGCCGATTGTTAAGGTTCTCAAGACCGCTCCACGTCCAGCCGTGGGCCGATCTCGCACTCAATATCCACGCTCGCCCCGCCCAATCCACAACCCTCCTCTTCCGTCTCACCCTCCTAGTCTGCGTCGTTCTCCTGGTCGGGTTCTTCGCTTGGCTGGGTCGGACCAAGACACCCGCAAGGGCCAGTGAGTGAGTGAATGGTCGGGCGCTCGATCGCGACGCCTGCACGCCGATAACCCTCGCCTTCATCCCCCCCGGCGATGCAGGTGCCCGGGAGCAGGCAGGGCACGCGGCCTACAGCGGGAGTCCCCGTTCGTTGTAGGCCCGGCGCCCTCACCGGGCGACAGAATAGCGACAAGTGTCAGATGCACCGCGTGATCCCAGGCGCGTTTTTTCGCCTTTTAATTCCGCCGCCGGTCTGTAAGCTTGGGACACGAATCGTGATTCGATAACCGAATCGAGACATCGCATTTACTATTATGCCACTAACACACACCAAAGAACTGTTCGCGAAGGCCCTCAAGGGAAAGTACGCGCTGGGGGCCTTTAATGTGAACAACATGGAGCTGGTGCAGGCGATTGTCGAAGCCTGCGAGGAGGAGAAAGCTCCCCTCATCCTCCAGATTTCCAAGGGCGCCCGGCAATATGCCAACCCTGTCTACCTGAAGAAGCTCATCGAAGCGGCCGTCAGCGTGAGCAACATCCCCATCGCGGTCCACCTCGATCACGGCGACACCTTCGAACTGTGCAAGCAGTGCATCGACGAGGGATTCACCAGCGTGATGATCGACGGCAGCCACCTGCCATTCGACAAGAACGCCGAACTCTGCAAACGGGTGGTCGATTACGCGCACAAGCACAACTGCGTTGTCGAGGGCGAACTGGGCCAACTGGTTGGCGCGCAACACGATGACGGCGAGGAAGGCGGCGGCTACTCGAAGGGCGGCGTCTATACCCACCCCGATGAAGCAGTCGAGTTCGTGAAGCAAACGAACGTCGACTCGCTGGCTGTGGCCATCGGCAACTCGCATGGCGCATACAAGTTTAAAGGGACGCAGCATCTGAACCTCGAGCGTCTGAAGGCGATCAAGAAGGCGCTCCTGGATGCCGGTCTGGGCGATTACCCGCTGGTGCTCCACGGCGCATCGAGCGTGCCCAAAGCCCTCGTCCAGGAAATCAACCAGTACGGCGGCAAACTGGGCGAAGACGCCGCCGGCGTGCCCGAGGCCGACATCGAGATCGCCCGGAGGACTGGCTGCACCAAGGTGAATATCGACACCGACCTGCGCCTGGCCCTGACCGCCGGCATCCGCAAGGCCTTCGCCGAAAACCCGAAGGAATTCGATCCGCGCAAGTACCTCGGGCCTGCCCGCGCCAAGGTCAAAGACCTGGTTCGGCACAAGGTCAAGAACGTGCTCTGTTGCGCCGGTCACGCGTTCGACTGATCGCGGAGCCCGGATGTGAGACGACGCGGAGTTTCGAGAGACATCCGGGTCAGACCGAGGAGGCGCGCCCTCTTCCCGAACCGCCGCCTCGACAGTTCTCGGTTCCAGTCCACGACACCGACCGGCCCGAAGAACATCCGGTCCCGATTCAATCATGCCGCCGCCAGACGCATCCTCACCCGAGGATGCGTCTGCTGCTTTCTGAACTGCTCAGTCAGCATGAAGCCCAATCGGCGGTAAACCACCTCTTTCCATGTCGAGGTTCACGGACAAACACACACAATGAAATCTGCAGAATGGTTCCTTGGAATGCTCCTGGCATGCGCCGCGGGCGCGGCCCAGTCCGGCGAGACAGTCGTCCTCGAAAACGGGCACTTCCGCTACACCATCGCCGCCGACGGCCGCAACCTGGCCTTCGTCGACAAGGCGTCAGGCACGGATTATCTCAGGCCGGGCCCGCCCACCTTCTGCGCCTCCGTGCTTCGCGCCGGAACCGAGCACCCGGCCCGGTCCGTGTCGCTGGCTGAGAACCGCCTGCGTCTCGGCTTCGCGGGCCTCGATTTCGAGGTCACGCTGCGGCTCGAGCCCCGTCCTTCCTGCATTCGGGTCGGGGTCGAGGCCATCCGCGGCGACGACATCGATGCGCTGGTCTTCCTGAACGTCCCGCTCACGGTGCGGGGCGCGCCGGACGAGCCGTTCGGCGCGTGCGCGCTCTCGCTCAACCTCATCACGCGGGTCGATCAGATCCCGGTCCTGCAAACCCAACTGCGGGCCGCCGCACACCGCAAGTTCGGCATCCTCGGCGCCAAGGTCGCGCTGGTCGCAATGCCGGTCGGCGGTCTGTTGCCCGCGTTGAAGAATGTGTTGGAGGAGGCGGACGAGATGCCTTTGTGCACGGTGGCTGGGCCCTGGGCAAAAGAAGTCCCGTTCAATCGCGGTTCTTATCTGTTCAATTTCGGGTCGTTGACCGAGGCGACCGTGTCCGAGTGGATCGAGATGGCGCGCAGCCTCGGTGTGACGCAAATCGACAACCACGGCGGTGGCGGCTTCTTCAGGTTCGGCGACTTCGCGCTCGACAAGGCGAAGTGGCCCGACGGATGGGAGACATTCGCCCGCATCGTGGCCCGGCTGCACGAGGCCGGGATCGACTCGATCTTCCACAGCTACGCCTTCTTCATCGACAAACAGTCCAAATACGTCACCCCGGTCCCGGATCCGCGCCTGGACGCGTTCCGCGCCTTCACGCTCGCCGAATCGGTCGGCCCCGATGCCGACATCCTGCCGGTCGAGGAATCGACGGCCGGCCTGAGCACAATCACGGGCTTCTTCGAGCACAACAGCGTGGTGCTGCATCTGGGCGATGAACTGGTCACCTTCGGCGCGGTCAGCCAGCAGCCGCCCTGGCGCTTCACGGGCGTCCGGCGCGGCGCCTTCGGCACCCGGCCCGCCGCCCATCCCCAAGGCGCACGCGCACGGCACCTGAAGGAGTGCTTCGGCCTGTTTGTCCCGGACGTCGAATCGTCGCTCTTCGAAGAGATCGCCGCCAATCATGCCGAGATCGTCAATCGGTGCGGATTCGACGGCCTCTATCTCGATGCGATCGACGGCAGTTCGATTCTGCGCGGCGCCGACGAGTGCTGGTACTGGGCCGACAAATTCGTGTTCGAAATCCAGAAGCGATTGGAGAAGCCCGTGGGCATGGAAATGAGCGCGATGTGGCATCATTTCTGGCAGTACCGCACCCGATGGCAGGCCTGGGATTACCCCCAACGCGGACACCGCCGGTTCATCGACCTGCACGCCAGCGCCGTCAACGGCGGCCTCCTGCTCCCGCTCCACCTGGGCTGGTGGAATTTCCAGTCGTTTAATCCGCCCCAGATCGAACCGACCTACCCGGACGTCATCGAGTATCTCGGCGCCAAATTGGTCGGATGGGACGCCGGCATCTCGCTCGCCGGCGCCATCAACCGGGACCAACTCCGCACGGTGCCATTGTTCCGCCGCACCGTCGACATCCTCCGCGCCTGCGAGGAACTGCGCCACTCCGGCGCCTGCGACGAACGCGTCAAGGCCGAACTGCGCCGGCCCGGACAGGAATTCGCTTTGGTCACGGATGCCGGCGGCAAACCCCGCTTTCGCCGCTCCCGTTCCCATGCCCACATTGCCGCGCCCGACGCGCCGTGGTCGCTCGAGTGGGAGGACACCAATCCGTTCGACGCGCAGCCGGCCACCCTCCGCATCGAGGCCCTGATGTCCGCGGCGCCTTATGACGACCCGCGCGCCCGGGTGATCGCCGATCTCGCCGGATCCGAGGCGCCGCTTTGGAAGGCCAGCACCGCCCAGGGCGTCGCCTGCGCCCTCACCGACACGAACCTGATCGACGGCACGCCTATTGTGACCCTCACCGCCACCAACGGGGGCGCCGTGCCGCGAAACGCCGCCTGGGCGCGATTCGAGCGCCGATTCGATCCGCCACTCAACCTCGAGACCCTGCAGGCGCTCGGCCTCTGGATCGAAGGGGACGGCCAGGGCGAACTGGTCGCTGTCCGGCTCGAAAGCCCGCGCCACATGGGGTTCGGCGCGGTGGCGGACCGCTATGTCACGGTCGATTTCACCGGGCGGCGGATTCTGACGCTTGTCGAGACCGAGTCGTCGCGCTGGAGCGACTTTCAGTGGAACGACGGCAAGCACGCCTACAACGTCTATCGCGAGACGGTCAACTTCGCCGCCATCGAGTCGGTGAGCGTCTGGCTCCAAAACCTCCCGCCCGGACAAGAGGTCCGCTGCCGTCTTGGGCCGATCAAGGCCCTGCCGATGCTCCCGGGCGCCCTCGGGAATCCAACCCTCACGGTCAACGGCGTGCGCTGCACGTTCCCCGCGGACCTCAGTCCGGGGAGTTGGCTCGAGTTTGACGGGACGGGCGACGCCCGGCTCTATGCGTCCAAAGGCGAACCGATCGGGCAGGTGACGCCGCAAGGTCAACCGCTCGCCCTGCGGCCCGGCCTCAACACCTTCGGCTTCTCGTGCGCCCCCGCCTCGAGCCCGCCGCCTCGAGCCCGGGTGACGATCTTCTCCCGCGGCGAGACGCTTTAGCCCGGATCGATCACAGGCTCCGCGCTGAACCTGATCCGGGCTAGCGGGTGTTGCATTCGTCCATTCCAACCCCGGAGGCGATTGAGCAATGATCTGTCAGCACTCGATCACATTCTTGATTACGGCACTTGAACCGTCCTGGGCAGGTCTCGATCCGACGCGGTTGTTCTTACGTTCCCCACGTAGTGAGGGCCACGACACAAGATCACAAGCCATGCCAGGACAATGACCAGAGGAATAACCGCTGCATAGGCGAGACTGAGAATGTGTTTTCCCGGCGACCAATCTGGTAGGTATCGATCTCGCAGCTCCTCTCTGATCGGATGCGTCACTTTCTTTTCGAACAGCATCGCCCGTACCTTGCTCAGTCGAATGAATGCCGTAACCACGCCAAGACCCAGGAGCGAAGCGGTGACTATCGCTAGCGGTGCGAGCGTTTCGAATGAAAACCATCGAAACTCCGCCAATTCCCTCCTTGAACCAATCGCGGAAAGCGCGAACGCCATGAACAGAAATGACTGTGACGTGAGCAAGGCGGTTAGCCGGTTGGCAATCTGCGTGTGCTCGAACTTGATTTCTTCCCGCAGGAATTTGATGCGTTCGATCTCGATCTGCTCTGCGTTGTCCCCGGGTCCTTGACCGCGACCTGCTGCGTCACCAATTGGATCGCTACTTCCTGACGTACGTTGTTCCTTGGCCGCAGTATGCTGTGCCGCGGCGTCTACTGGCCCCAGGCGCTGAAACCAAATCCCTGCGCTCAGCAGTAATATTCCGCCGACTAGAAACCAGGGTGGCTCGAACTTTAGGAATCCATTCGGGCGATAGACAAGCCACTGATCGGGCCGCCCGATCTGCAAGAGGGGGTCATCGCCGAGTCGTAGGTCAGTGTAAAGACACGCTGCTGATGAGACCAGTGCTAATAGGAACAGTGCCCAGCTGATTATCTCCCGGGTGTCACTACTATACCCGCGCAGCGTCTCAAGGAGCTTATTCATAAGTGATAACCTAACGTCATCCCTTTGCCCTCTCCGTCTCTTGGGGCACTGCGTTTATAGATCGTGATGTCTCTCGCTTTCAACCCCAATCGGCTGGCCTGTCAGCGAATGTTCGAAACTGGACGGTGCATTGCGCGAATACGGGTCAGAATATGGGTCAGTTCTTGATTCTGTCGTATTGCTTCGCTGTCCCCTTGGCGCTGACGGGACAGCAGATGATCGGCATGCCCATAGCGCGGGGCAGGCTGAGCCGTTTACGTTTAACGGAAGTGTCTGCTGAGGGCGGTCTTGGTCAATGCCACGGCTGGAAGGCCCAGCGTTGCGTCACCTGACGCGAGGGTATAGGCTGACCCACGTCATGAACGCGTTGGCTTTGTTGAATAAGCACGGGCTGGCGCTGCGTGCCCTCGGGGCGCGGCGGTTGGGCATCTTCGGTTCGGTCGCGCGCGGGGAAGCGGGCGCCGCGAGCGACGTGGACGTGTATGTCGAGTTCATCCCCGAGGCACGCACTTACGACAACTTTTTCGCCTTGCATGAGCTGTTGGAGGAGTTGTTCGCCCGTCCGGTTGACTTGGTGACGGATGGCGCGCTGACGGAAAGCCAGGCGCGCTTGATCTTGCCCACCGTCCAATATGCTGCCCTCGACGCTTGAACTGTTGCGGGACATCGCGCGCGAGGCGGAGTTTCTGTCCATGCACGCGGCGCAAGTCACGCCGGAGAAGCTCCTGGAAGATGAGGTCATGAAGCGGGCATTTGTTCGGAGCGTCGAGGTGATCGGCGAAGCGGCGAAGAAGGTCCCCGAGGAAACGCGCCAGGAGTTGGCTGACCTGGAGTGGAAGAAGATGGCTGGGATGCGAGACAAGTTGATCCATGATTACGGTGGCGTGGACTATCTGATCGTTTGGGACGTGGCAAGGAACAAAGCCCCGGCCCTGGCCGCCAGACTCAAGCCTGCGATTCAGCAGGCCGCGGCCCAGATGGACCAGGGGAAGCAGGGCTGAAACGCGAAACACATCGAGTGGCCCCCGGGGCGGTCCCAAGGCCTGGCCAGGCCAAACGCAGCAGAGCGCCCCCCAAGCCCGGTTCTTTCTTAGGGCCCGTCAGGAAATAGCCTTTGCACTTTGTCGCTCTCTCCTCACAGACCGCTGGCGGGTATGCTCGTCGCTCGCTCCGCGCCCGCAAGCCCAATGGCCAGCAGCAAAGTGTAAACGTTATTTCCTGACGGCCCCTTAGCGCGGCAAAGCCGCAACCAAACGTCGGAGGGCCGATCCCGCAGTCGCGGGAGGGGCCCCGTCTCGTGCCAATCACCGTCACCGACCAGGGCTTCTTGGAACTCGGCCCTCCGAGTCCCGCCGACCGGGTTGACTCGACGACGCCGCGGCGGCACGCTCGGCGCGTGCGAATTCCCTGCGCTGCATTCTGCCTCCTGGGTTTGGCTTGGCTCGCCTGCGCCCAGCCGTCCGCATCCCTCGGTGACCGCGCGCTGCGTCCGTGGACCGATTACCGTGTCATCATGTGGGTTGGCAACCGCGCCTGGGCGCAGCCCGACAAAGCGCCTCTGTTCCTCGATCGGCTGCGCGAGATGGGCGTCGACACCGTCATGGCCTACGGCACGGAGGCCGCGGCGCAGGCTTGCCTCGATCGACAGTTCCCCTACTACGTCGAGAACATCGTCAACCGCGGCCTCTGCATGAAGTGGAACTCGAGTGTGACGGACTGGGACAAACACGTCACCGCCTGGGCCAAGAACGGACGGCCTGAGACCGCGTACGTCCGCGATTACTGTCTCGACGACCCGGAGTGGCTCGAGTGGGCGCGCGACCAGATGCGTGCGGCGGCCCGGCGCCACGGCCCAAATGCGCCTCTCGCCTACGACATCCGCGACGAACTCTCGGTGACCGTCTCGGCGAATCCGTTCGATTACGATTTCGCCCCGGCGGCCCTGGCCGGCTTTCGCGTCTGGCTCAGGACACAGTACCGCGACCTCGATGCTCTCAACGACGCCTGGGCAACGTCGTTCGCCGCCTGGGATGACGTGCGGCCCCTCACCACCGACCAGATCAAGCACCGCATGGCAAGCGGAGAGGCCTCGCCCCGCGGCAACCCGGATTGGCAGGCCCTCCAGCGCCTGGATGTCCGAACCCTCGCGTCCCGCAAGGAACCCGTGCGCTGGAATCTGGCGCCTTGGTGCGACTTCCGCACGTACATGGACCTCTGCCTCGAACGGACGCTCGACGCTCTACGCCAGGCGGCGCGCGCCATTGATCCAGAGACGCCCGTCGGCATCGAAGGCACTCAGATGCCCCATGCCTTCGGCGGCTATGACCTCGCGCGCCTGGCCCGCGCGCTCGATTGGGTCGAGCCCTACGACATCGGCAACGCGCGCGAGGTTTTGGGTTCGTTCATGCCGGGCCGCCCGATCCTGGCGACGGTCTTCGAGAAGGAGACCAACCCGGCTCGCCGGCGCCTCTGGCATCTGCTGCTCGAAGGGGACCGCGGATGCATCATCTGGTGGAGCGAAGATTGCATCGATTGGGACCGCGGAGAGTATCCGCTCACGCCCAAGGCCCTGGCCCTGGCTGCATGAACAGATCGGGTGCGGCGCGATCAGAGTGCCGGTCGAGGCCCGGGCGCGGGTGCATCGCTTCAGGATCGGCGATGCCCGGCTGGTCGCCATCGAGCGCAACATCGATTACCACATGAGCGAGGATCTCGAGCAGGCGGGCGGGAACGACGCGCTCGAACAGCCGATCGAACTCACAGCCGAATTGACCGGCTCAGCCGGCCCGTTGCACGTGTATGACCTGCGCGCCGGACGTCATCTCGGGCGCGTCAGCCGCTGGACCTTCACGCTCGATCCCTGGAGCCCCTCCCTGTTCGCTCTGCTCGAGAAACCCCGGGCGTCCGATGGCCTGATCGAGGCGCTGCTCGAGTCCCGTTGAGCCGCCAGGGCGACAGGCGGCGCTGGTCTTTCTCCGCCGTGTCCCCGCGGTTCAATCCGTGCTGCCGCCTGCGCTTGCGCCTGAGATCTCAAGCTTGGCAGCGGCGGTTCCGTCGGTTACGGTGCCGACCATGAACTTTCCAAGATTCGGGACCAAAGAGGGGGCGCACGCGGGACCGTGTGGCTCTCGGAGGCACGTCGCGCAGGGAGCGCTTCGACTCCTGATCATCGCTGCGTCCTTGGCCACAAACGCAGGCGCCTCCGAATTGCACATCGGAGCCGCTTCTGTCGATATCACCCCGACACTGCCCGTGGCCCTCTGCGGACAGTTCAATCTGCGGATCGCGACGACCGCGGAGACTCCGTTGACCGCCAACGTCCTGGCATTGGAATCCAGAGAACAAGATCGCACGCTCGACCTCGCCATTATGGTGTCCTGCGACCTGGTCGGCATCCCGGACCAGATGCTCAGGATGGTCCGGCAGGAGGTGCGCCGGCAACTGCCTGAACTGGACACTCGAAAGCTCTTCCTGAACGCCACCCACACTCACACGGCTCCTGTCCTCGACAATGCCCCGGGTTCATCGTTCCTCTATCCGATCCCGAAAGACGGTGTCCTTCAACCTGAGGAATACGTCCGGTTCTTCGTGGGGCGCGTCGCCGGAGCGATCGTCGAGGCATGGAACACGCGCCGCCCCGGAAGCGTGACGTGGGGATTGAGCCACGCGGTGGTCGCCTGCAACCGGCGAACCGTCTATTCACATAGGCTGCCGACGCCGGGCGCTTTCGGTGACGGAACAGCGCGGATGTACGGAGACACCAAAGTCCCTGAGTTCAGAAACTTGGAGGGGATGGAGGATCACGATCTGAACGTGCTCTTTTTTTGGGACAAGGCCGGCAAACTCAGCGCGACGATCATTCATGTTCCCTGCACGGCCCAGTTGGTCGAGGGCCGATCCTCGGTCAATGCCGATTACTGGCACCCAGTGCGCGAGAAATTGCGGCAACGCTTTGGCCCGGAGCTGGTGGTGCTTGGTGTGATCGGCGCGGCAGGGGATCAGTCGCCCAGACCCCTGTACCGCGGCGCGGCTGAGGAACGAATGACCAGGCTGCGGGGCCTGAGCGGCCTGGATGAGATTGCCAGGCGCATTGTCATGGCCGTCGAGGAGGCGTACAACACGGTGAACGAGGATCGGCATGCCGACGCGCCGCTGATCCACAAAGTTGACCTTCTGAGTCTGCCGCTGCGCCTGGTGACGCAGGACGAATATGCTTTCTCCAAGGCAGAACAAGACAAGTACGCGGCACAGATCGCGGCGGACCCGAAGTCGGCTGACGACGTTCTGACCCGCATGACCTGGAACCGACACGTCGTGGAGCGTTTTGACCGGCAACAGAACACTCCACACCCCCAACGAGACGTGGAGTTGCACGTGCTCCGAATCGGTGATGTGACGATTTGCACCAGTGAATTCGAGCTGTTCACCGACTACGGAATCCGCATCCAGGCACGAAGCAAGGCCCTCCAGACACTGGTGGTCCAACTGGTTGGCAACGGGTCGTACTTGCCGACGGAGAAGGCCGTGCAGGGCGGTGGCTACAGCGCCGTCATCCAGAGCACCGAGGTCGGCCCGGAAGGAGGTCAGATGTTGGTCGATCGCACCGTTGCACTGATCGGCGATCTGTTTCCTTCGACGAAGTAAGGGATTCCGTAAACGCGTGTTCGGGCGGAACCCGAAGGGCGTGGGCGCATGCCACACGACCCATGAGCCCGGACATTTCGCAAGGCTGCGCGTGATCTCATATCCGGGCTGTGGCAAAACCGCGCCCGGCGAGGGAACCGGGAGCATTCTGTCGGTCCTGAGAGTGGTCTGCGATGGGAACAGTTTGTAGCAGTTCTCTGTCTCTCAAGCCGGGCGCGGTTTTGCATTGCAAGTGCCGTTTATTGCCGAACTCGGAAGAATCGCATCGCATCCGACGCTGGCGTCGTGTAGCCGGAAGCGGCGCCAGGAACATCCGACCACCCTGCAGGCAGAGCAGCGGTGGTCTGCAGCGTGCCGCCGCCGGACCAGGTGATGACAACGTTGGCGCCCGACTGGGTCACGGTGAGCCTCGGGGCGACATCCGGTTGGGTGTTCAGGGCGATTCTGACGTCATCCATCCAGTGGTTGTCGTTGAGTCCGCCCGTGCGGGCGCCCCAGCCAAAGCGGCCAGCCTCGAAGGGGGCGAACCCGGGCAACGGCAGAGCGCGATAGACGGCGGTGTCGCCGTAGTACAGGTCGAGGGTTCCGTTGCGGTTGACGCGCACGCCGATCTGCTCGAAGGCGTCGCCTGTTTGCAGCACGCTGATGTCGAAGGGCCGCGTTGCGACCTGGCTGCTGCGGTAGACAATCGAGATCTCGGGCGCCACCTCGGTCGTGCCATTGTCGTACGTGTCGAAGCTGACAATCAGGCCCGACCCGGCGCCGTCTTCGCCAAACGTCCCATCGACCACATCCGGTCCCAGGACAAAGCTGAACCCGTCGGCGGGAACCGCCGTGCCGCCGCCGACGCGCATCATCCAGGTTGCGGTGAAGTCCTTGATCGGGGCGGCGCCCGCGGGTGTGTCGAGCAGGAACGAGCCGCTCTGGTCGTTCACCGCCTCGGTCAGTTGCAGGAAGGCCGAGTCGCCCACCCCGCCCGGGCCGGTGATGAAGGCGGTTCCAAAGACGGTGCTCCCGACGGGCGTGGTGTAATCGTTGAAGTCGAGATTGACCGGCGGGTTGGCCCCCGCGTCGAACTTCGCCATGACCCATGCCACCGCAGTGCGGCTGGTCACGGTGTTGGGGCCCGTCACGACCACGGAGTACCCTGTCCCGTCATCGGCCAGAGCCAACGCCGGCGTTGTATAGCTGGAGCCGGTCGCTCCCGGGATGTCCACGCCGTTGCGCCGCCATTGGTAAGTGACGCCCTGCGGATTGCTCACCAGGACCTGGAACGTGGCAGTTTGACCGACGAGGACAAGCGCGTCCGCCGGTTCGCCCGTGATGCTGATGCTGGCTGGGATCGTGTAACCGAGGCAGACATTGTCGAACCAGTAGCTGGCATTGGCGCCGCCAGTGCGGGCGTAGAGGGCCAGCCTGAGACCGCTCATCGGGGCGTATCCCGGCACCTGCAGGTTGTGGTAAACGATCGAGTCGCCCACGGCCAGATCGAGCAGGCCGTTCTCTCGGACACGGAGGAGAACGGTCAGATAATTGCCCGAATTCACCAGGGCCAAAGGCACCAGCTTCGCCGCCACGACCTGGCCCTGGTAACGCACGTCGATCGAAGGGGCTTCGCCACCTCCGTTGTCGTACGTGTCGAAGGCGATTGAAATGCCCGTGCCTCCGCCGTTCTCGGCATCACCGGCCGCGGTGATGGGAAGGTCATTGGCGATGTTGATGCTGAAGCCGTCGGCTGGAGGCACAGTGCCGTTGCCAGCCAGGACATCCGCGGCGAGCGTGAACTCGAGGACCTGGGCGCCCTGTTCGATCAGGGGCGAACGGAATCCGCCCGCCTGGCTGTTCTCCGAGGTCGTCAGCTTGAGGACGCCGGAGTCGTTGACGCCGCCGGCCGTGTCCACGAATGCAACCGGGGTGAAACCCTCGACATAAGTGCCGCCAATCTCGGCTCCGGCAGGGAGCCCGTTGTCGAAGTCGTAACAGAACTGCGGGGCGCTGGGCGGCGCCAAATCGACGACGGTCAATGTGGCTTCCTGGCTGACCGCCGTCTCGTTGCCCAACTTGACCTCGACTTTGAACTTGGCGCCGTCATCGGCGGCGCTGGTGGCCGGGGTGGTGTAGGTGTTCGAGGTGGCGCCGGTGGGGTTGTTGACCTCGACATCGAAGGCAGCCGTCTTGCCGACGAGCACCATCTGATCCACCGGCTGTTTGCTGACGCGGAGCGGGGCGGACAGGTAGGTGTAGATGCGGAGGTTGTCGACCCAATGGTTTGCGTTGAGTCCGCCGGTGCGGGCAAAGAAACCGAACCGGCCCTCCGTAATCGAGCCGAATCCGGGGACTGGCACCCGGTACATGAGCACCTTGCCGTTCCAGGCGACATCGAGCAGGCCGTCGGGCGTCACGCGCACGATGACGTCGGCGTATTGGTCGCCGGTGGTGATGTCGCTCAAGGCGGTCTTCACCTCGCCCACAACCGTCTCGCCCCACTTGAGGGTGATGGCGGGGGCTTCGCCGACGCCATTGTTCGGGTCGCCGTCGGTGTTGTCGTAGATGTCGAAACAGACGCGCAGGCCCGAGCCTTGTCCTTCCTCGGCATTGCCGACGGCGGTCCCGTACGGAAGGTCATTGGCAAAGTTGAAGCTCATGCCATCCGCAGGCACTTCGGTCCCTCCGCCGATCAGCACGTCAAATCGGGCGGCCACGCCATAGACGGGGGCAGCGGCGTGCGGATCCGGAATGATGAAGGCCCCGCTCTGGCTGTTGATGTTCTCGGTGATCAGGAGGACGCCCGAGTTGTCGACGCCCATGTACGGACTGACATAAGGCGCCCATTCGCTTCCGTCGATGGCAAGGCCCAGGCCATACACCATGGCTTCCACCGGCACCAGGCCGTCGTTGAAGTCGTACGACACGACCGGATCCGGGAGAACGATCTGGACGACGGTCAGCGTGGCTTCGTCCGAAGTGACGATGTTCGCCCCGAGAGTGACGCGCGCCGAGAACTTCGCCCCGTTATCGGCCATCGAGACCGGACTCAACGTGTAGCTCGTCCCGGTCGCGCCCCCAATCGCCGTGCCATCGCGCAGCCACTGAACCGTCGCGCCATCTCCATTGTTCAGCGTGACCGTGAATGTCGCGGCGCTCGTCTCCACCATGGTCAGGTTCTCCGGTTGCCGGACGATGCCGGGCTTGGGATCGGTGTAGGTCACGATGCTTAGATCGTCGATCCAGTGGTGGGCATTCAGACCCCCGGTGCGCGCGCCGAATCCAATCCGCGCCCCGGACAAAGGCTGGTAGCCGGGGAAGAAGAACTTCGGAAAATGGACCTTGGCGTTGTAGGTCAGGCTGAAGCTGCCGTCGGCATCGAGGAGGATCTCGACCGGCACAAACTCGCTGTTGATTAAATCGCTCAGCGGCAGCAGCGGCGTTGTGGCCACCGTCGCCCCTCCAATCACCAAGCGAATCTGCGGCGCCTCGCCGGTCCCGTTGTTCGGGTCGCCGTCGGTGTTGTCGTAGGTGTCGAAGCAGACCCGCACCCCGCTTCCAATCCCCGTTTCACTCCATGTTCCGTCGGGCAGATCCCCCACGCAGAAGCTCCAGCCGTCGGCTGGAACCGAAGTCCCGCCTCCCACCCGGGCCATGAAGGTGGCGCGAATCCCGTACACGTTTGCGTAGCCGTCCAGATCCTCGATCACGATCGAGCCGGACTGGCTGTTGGCGTTCTTCGTGAGTTTCAGGCAGGCGGTGTCCCCGACTCCGCCTCCGCTTTCGACCATGGCGTTGCCGAAGACCTGGGATGCGGCCGGCACCTGGCCGTCGTTGAAGTCTGCGTCAAATGTCCCTGCCCGCAACGGCGCCGCAAGAATCAGGGCCGCAACGGCAAGGGTGGACAGTACTCCTATGGATGGGCTTTTCATAACGCGACTGTTGGTTTGAGGTTTGTTGGCTGAGGAGCCACATATGCACCTCCCCCTCGGCCTTGTCAAGGAGGGCGCCGAAGCCGGCTTGTGTCTCTGTCCAGACTGTGCTTTGGTCGGGTGCATGAAAAGGCTGATGCGATCGATGCGCCTGCGGGCGCTGCTTGTGGGGTGTGCCGTGCTTTGGATTGCCGGGTGCGTGACCGCGCCGGAAACCGGGCGCAGGCAATTGGTGCTGATCGGGAGCGACCAGGAACTGCAGTTGGGTCTGCAGGCGTTTACGGAGATGAAGAAGGAGACCCCGGTGAGCAAGAACGCGGCGACGAAGGCCCTGGTCGAGAAGGTCGGACGCCGGATCGCGGCGGTGGCGGATCTCCCGGGAGCGCAGTGGGAGTTCGTGGTGTTCGAGAGTCCGGAGGCCAATGCCTTCTGCCTGCCGGGCGGCAAGGTCGGAGTCTACACGGGCATTCTGCCGGTCACGAAGGACGAGGCCGGTCTGGCGACGGTGATCGGGCACGAGGTGGCGCATGCGGCGGCCCATCACGGAGCCGAACGGATGAGCCGGGCGATCATCACACAGGGCCTGGGCGAGGTCGCGTCCGCCTACGTGGGCGGCAAAGACCCGCGCTACCAGGCGGCGTTCGGCTCGCTCTACGGCATCGGCGTGCAGGTGGGCGAGACCCTGCCGCACAGCCGCAAGCAGGAATCCGAGGCTGACCAGATCGGTCTGATCTACATGGCCAAGGCGGGCTATGATCCGGAGGCGGCGGTCGCGTTTTGGCAGCGGTTTGCCGAGTACAACCGGCGGCAGGGCAGCCAGACGCCGGCGTTTCTGCGCACGCATCCGCTCGACGAACGGCGCATTGCCGACCTCAAGCAGTGGATGCCCCAGGCGAAAGCGGCCTATCGTCCGACTCGATGACCAAACGCTTCTGCCACGGGAGAAGCGCGCGTCCCTGCCGCTCGCAACCGCTGGCCAGAGCCACCAAGTCCGAGCGGCTGGCGATCAGGCTCGGATCGAGATTCAACGTCGCGGCGTGACGGTTGCGACGGGCCTCGAGTCGTTCCAGGCGCAGTCTCTGGGCATGGGTCAACCGGTGTCCGCGCGGGCGCAACGGAGGGGGCCAGTCGGCCTTTCTCAAACGCGCCCCCCGGTCCAACGCCTCGAAGAGGGCCCTCCGGCGTCGCAGGGAGAAACGCTTGGGAATCAAGGCGTCGACACTCTCGCCCCGGGCCGCCTGTTCGGCCAGAGCGAGCAGGTGATCGTGGTTCAGGATGAAGAAAGGGGGCTGATTGGCGGCTCGGGCCTCCCGGTCCCGCCACATCCAGACCTCACGGAGGATTCCCAAGGCCTTCGGTTCGAGCCGGCTCGATCCGCGGATGCGCCAGAGTCCGTCGGGGTCTTCCTCTGTCGCCTGCGTGCAATCGTGGACCAGTTGCGCGCACATTTGGCGGTGCCAATCGAGCCGATCCAGCGCCCGCAAACGATCGGCCAGAAGCGTGGCCAAGGGGTGCAGATAACGCGTGTCGCTGCGGGCGTACACGATCATCCGGTCCGTGAGAGGGCGCCGAGACCAGTTCGCCTTTTGCGGGCCTTTGTCGAGCTTGGTTCCCAGGAGCGACTCGACGAGCGCGCTGAGCCCGAACTCGCGCATGCCGGCCACGCGCGCAGCCAGCATCGTGTCGAAAACCGCGTGCGGAATGAACTGGTAGCCCCGATAGAGCATCCGCAGATCGTAATCGGCGCCATGCAGAAGCAGCGTCCGCCCCTCGAGGGCCTGCCAGAGAGGGGCCAAGTCCATGCCGCTGAGGGGATCCACAAGCGCATCCTCGCCGGGCATGCTGAATTGCATGAGACAGACTTTCTCCGGATACGAGTGAAGGCTGTCAGCCTCCGTGTCCATGGCCACCCAGTCCGCCGCGCGGAGTCGGGCGACAAAACCAGTCAGCATCGCGGGTGTGTCGATCACCGCCTCAGTAAGGGACGAAGAGCGCGAAAAGGGAAGCCGGATGTTCGGCCCAGCCCGGATGCTTCACAAAGCTCCACGGAGTCTGACATCCGGGCTCGAGCAGCATTCACTTGACTGATGGGGCCGCAGAACATTAAGTCTCGGCCTAACAGCTCGGAACCACTAGCCAATGAACCTGACAACGGCCTTTTTGCAGTCGGCGGAGCGAAATGCGACGAAAGCAGCGGTTCTGTGGGGCGACGCCGAGCGAAGCTACCGGTCTTTTGCGGATCAATCCGCCTGGGTCACCCACCATTTGCGGACCCGGTTGGGCGTGAAGCCTGGGGACAGGGTGGGCTTGTGGTTGAGGAACTGTCCGGAGTTTATCTCGGCCTTTTTCGGCATTCTCGGCGCCGGTGCCATTGTCGTCCCCATCAACAACTTTCTCAAGGCGGACGAGGTGGGTTACATTCTGGGGGATGGCGGCATTGACGTGCTGGTGACTGAAGGGGGGATGGAAGAAGCGCTCGAGCGGTTGACGGCGGCGCGTCCGGGCCTTGGGCTGTTGCGGACAGAGACGTTCGGAGCGGCGCCGGCGGGTTCGGTCGAACTGCCCGGAGCGAGGCAGGACGAGCAGGACCTGGCGGTGATCATTTACACGTCGGGAACGACGGGGCATCCGAAGGGAGCGATGCTTTCGCACGGGAACCTGCTTCACAACGTCGAGAGCTGCCGGCACGTCTTCGAAACGGTCGAGGTGGATCGGTTTGCGCTGGTCCTGCCGATGTTCCACAGCTTCATGCTGACGGTGTGCGTCCTGCTGCCGTTGATCGTGGGCGGGACCATCGTGCTGGTCAAATCGCTCAACCCGCCCAAGAACATTGTGCGCGAGATCATGCATCATCGGGCCACGGTTCTTCCGGCCATCCCGCAGCTCTTCCGGGCGCTGGCACACGTCCCCTTGCCGCCTGACTTCCCGCTGCGACTCTGCGTCAGCGGGGCGGCGCCGCTCCCTCTCGAGATCCTGCGCGAGTTTTCCAGGCAACACCCCATCCCGCTCGTCGAAGGCTACGGCCTGAGTGAAGCCAGCCCCGTCGTGTCGGTGAACCCCATCCGCGGCATCCAAAAGGCGGGATCGATCGGGCTCCCGATTCTTGGTGTCGAGATCAGCATCCGGAACGGTGAAAACAAGGAGTTGCCGCGCGGGGAGACCGGCGAGGTTTGCGTGCGCGGCGGGAACGTCATGCTGGGGTATTGGGGCAAACCGGAGGAAACGGACAGCGCCCTCCGCGAAGGCTGGTTGCACACGGGGGATGTGGGTTACATGGACTCGGATGGGTACACGTACATCACCGACCGAAAGAAGGACATGCTCTTGGTGAACGGGATCAACGTCTATCCGCGTGAGATCGAGGAAGTGATTTACCAGTATCCTGGGGTGAGGGAGGCCGCAGTGATCGGGAAGCCCGATCCGCGCAAGGGCGAACATCCGGTGGCGTTTGTGTCGATGAACGATGGGGCTGTGATCGACGAACTGGCCCTGTTCCACTTTCTCAAGGACCGGCTTGCGGACTACAAGCTCCCTAGGAAAGTCGTTCAATTGGAAATGCTTCCGCGAAATGCAACGGGCAAGATTCTCAAGACTGCCCTCCGCGAAATGTGATCGCGACAAGACCCTCTTCGAGACGACCCGTCTGAGTCTTAAGTCGTTTCCTAAAAGCAAGATACACCCGGTCCCCCGCAGCGCCGAGTCCGGACGTGCGAGCTTTCGCAGTTGACGCTCTGGTTTCCGGCCCCTTAAGCTCTATCCCGTTACAGCAGCAGTGCGTGACGCATTGCTGCTGGAGCTTTCTATGGCCGAAGGTTACTGCGTAAAATGCAAAGCTAAGAAGGAGATCGCCGACGGGGTCGAGGAAGTGATGAAGAACGGGCGAAAGGCGATCAAAGGCAAATGTCCCACCTGCGGGGTGGTCATGTTCAAGATTCTGGGCGGCAAGGTGGCCGCCCCGCCCGCAGCGGCCGAAGCAGGACCCGACACCGCAGCGAGTGGAACCGGCGGGGCCGAGGTTGCGCCTCCGACACTTTAGATTCACTGTTTTATGCCCCAGCAACTGGCTTACGCCATCATTACCCCTCACTCCCTGCACAAGTCGCGGACCGGTGGCATCATCGCCCGCTTGATCACCCGCTCCGGTGTCGAGCTGGTGGGGGCGCGCATGTTCGCTCCCAGCGCCGAACTGGTTCAGAAGTACAGCGAGTCAGTCGTCTCGGCGCAGGATGGCCAGGATCGGCGCGTGCAGGAGTTGATTCGCGACTACGTTATCGAAAACTTCGCGCCGGAACCCAAATCGGGCCGCCGCAGGCGTGTCATGATGCTCCTCTTCCAGGGTGAAGACGCCGTCCGCAGGGTCCGAACCGTTGTGGGCAACTTCAGCCCGCACCGCCGCGGCGGGCAGACGATCCGTGACACTTACGGCGATCTGGTCCTGGACGCCAACGACGAGGTGCGCTATTTCGAACCCGCCGTTTTGGCGGCTCCGTCCCTGGACGAGGCAATTGCCAAGCTCAAGCTCTGGGCTCGCTACTCGGACACCGAAGGGGGCGTCCTCGATGAGGTGATCAGCTACGCGGCGGACGAGCAGTCGGAGCGGACGCTTGTCCTGCTGAAACCGGACAACTTCAAGTTCGCCACGGGGCGTCCGGGGAACATGATCGACTTCTTCTCGCGCACAGGGTTGTTCATCGTCGGGATCAAGGTGCACCGGATGAGCACGGCCCAGGCGATGGAGTTCTACGGCCCGGTCCGGGAGATTCTGCGGACCAAGCTCAAGAGTGTTGTGGCGACGCGGGCGAAGGAAGTGCTCGAGAAGGAACTCGGATTCGCCATTGGCGCGTCGGAATCGCAGCAACTCGGGGAGTTGCTCGGCCCGCTCCTGGGCGAGAACCAGTTCGAGAACATCGTCCGCTTCATGGCCGGACGCAGCCCCAGCGAGTGTGAGCCGGCCCAAATGACCCAGCCAGGCACCGAGAAGTGCATCGCCCTGGTCTATGAGGGCGTCAATGCCGTCGCCAAGATCCGCGATGTGCTCGGGCCAACCGATCCCACCAAGGCGCCGCCGGGATCCATCCGGCGCGAGTTCGGATCCAACATCATGATCAACGCGGCCCACGCCAGCGACTCCGCCGAGAACGCCAAGCGCGAGATGCGAATCGTGAATGTGGCGGAAAACAACTTCCGACAGATTATTGAAGGTTTTTACGGGCGGGTGTCATGACGACCAGTCACGACCAATGGGACCCGCGCCGCACCCCAGAAGCCGGCTTCAGCCCGACGGCGGTTGATCCGGGCCGGCCTCCGACGCCGCGATGAACGCCGCCGCGACCCGCCCAAACCACGACGGTCTCCCTTGGTGGCGTCTCCCAAACCGGTATCAATGGTATGTCTTCGCCCTGGCCGCTTTCGGCTGGCTCTTCGACTGCTTTGACCAGCAGATCTTCACACTCTCGCGCTCGATCACGATGCGCGACCTCTTGCCCCACGCCGACACCCTGACCCAGACCACCTACGGCGGCTACGCCACCTCGATCTTCATCCTCGGTTGGGCGACCGGCGGGCTGTTCTTCGGAATGCTCGGAGACCGCTGGGGCCGGGCCAAGACGATGGCCACGACAATCCTGGTCTACGCCGCGTGCACCGGACTCAGTGGCCTGTCTCAAAGCTGGGGGTACTTCGCCCTCTTTCGATTCCTGGCCGGGGCAGGAGTCGGCGGCGAGTTCGCCGTCGGCGCAGCCCTGGTCGCGGAAGTCATGCCCGACAGGGCGCGCCCGCACGCGTTGGGATCGCTCCAGGCTCTCTCGGCCATAGGCAACGTCCTGGCAGCCGTCAGCCTGGGCGTGGTTGTCCCGGACGAAAGACTGGGCTGGGGCTGGCGTGGGCTCTATTTCCTGGGGGCGTTGCCGGGGTTGGTGGCGGTGGTCGTTTTCCTGCGGCTCAAGGAGCCCGAAAAGTGGGTGGCCGCGCGCGCGGCGGCGGCCCGGGGCGGGTCGCCCCGCCAGTTTGGCAGCATCAAGGAACTCTTCCGCATCCCGGTCTGGCGGCGCAACACGCTCGTCGGTGTCAGTCTGGCGGTGGCGGGTGTGCTCGGGCTCTGGGGCGTGGGATTCTACAGCCCCGAACTGATCGACTCGGCCATCACGACGGTCGAGACGGAGACCCGGCCCAAGATCGAGGCTGTTCTGCGGGCGGATACCCCGGCAGCCCATTCCGCCGCGGTGGCAGGGCTCGGTGCGCAGGAGAACCGCAAGTACCTCGAACTGCTTTCGCGCATCGGCGCCGCCGACATCCGGTCGGCCCCGACTGATCCAGCGGCAAGCCCGCTCACAGGCGATCAGAAGGAGCGGCTCGCCCAACTCCTGGCGGGTGCGATTACCGAGGACCGAAAAACACATCTCAAGTCCGTCGGCGGCATCCTCCAACAGGTCGGCTCGTTCCTGGGCATCACGTTTTTCACCGCCATCGCGGCGCGCCTGGGGAGACGACTGTCGTTTCTGATCGGGTTGACGATTGCGTGGGCGAGTCTGATCCTCGTGTTCGGCACCTTTCACCAGGCCCACCAGATCTACTATCTGTGGCCAATTCTCGGGTTTTGCACCCTGGCGCCTTTCGGCGGCTACGCCATCTATTTCCCGGAACTCTTCCCGACCCGGCTTCGGACCACCGGCATGAGTTTTTGCTACAACGTGGGGCGCTACGTCGCCGCCCTCGGGCCATTCGTCCTGGGACCGCTCGCCAGGGCGCTGGACGGCCTGACGGCGATCCCCGGGTTTCGCCTGGCCGCAATGACGCTGGCCTGTTCCTACCTGCTGGGGATTATCGCGCTGATCTGGGCGCCAGAGACGCTCGGGCGGCCTTTGCCCGACGACGAGCGGGAGGACACCAGGGCCTGAGAGACGACAATAGAGCCCGCAGATGTCGCAGGCGCTGTAAACCGTTCGAAGTTCACTCGCGCGAGAGACAGCCTGCCTTCCGTCACTGCTGCCGTTTACTTTCGCTGGATTTTGCCCGGGTTGCGCGCCACCTTAGGCCCATGAAGTTCATCCTGACGACGCATAACGTCACGCTGACCAGCGCCATCGAAGAACACATTCTCGAGAAACTCGACAAGCTCGAGCATTTCAACCGCTGGGCGATCGATGCCCGGGTCACCCTCGACCACGACCATACCAAGGCCCCCAAAAAACAGTTTGGCTGCTCCGTCCGACTGGGTGTCCGCGGGCCGGATTTGTTCGCCGAGGATTCCCAGAGCGATCTCTACACCGCGATTGACATGGTCTTTAAGAAGATCGAACAGCAGATTCGCAAACGGCGCGGCAAACGCGAGGCCGCTAAACATACCCATGCCGCACGCCTGAAGCGCAAGCGCCAGGACACCGAACTCTAGATTCCTTGACCGGTGAAACTTGTTGGAAACACATCAAGTTTCTGGGCTGCGTTCAAGGGATCGAGGATTCTCTGCGACGAGGCGAGGGAGAGAGGGGCGGGATGGCCGTCGAGTCCTTGAAGGTCTTGCGGGCGCGCGTTGTCCTGCCGATCCGCCAGCCGCGCCTCTCGAATGCCGCGGTCGTCGTCTCCGGAGGGCGTATTCAAGCCGTGGGCCGGTGGAAGGACCTCCGACCCCACTGCGCGGGATCCCCGACGGATTTGGGCGAAGTAGCCCTGCTGCCCGGTCTGGTGAACGCGCACTGCCATCTCGACTATACCGACATGGCGGGCCAATTGGCGCCTCCGCGGTCGTTCACCGACTGGATCAAACGCATCACGGAACTCAAAGGCGCATGGAACCGTGACGACTTCGCGCGTTCCTGGTGGCACGGCGCCCAAATGCTGATCCGAACCGGCACCACCGTCGTTGGCGATGTCGAGTCCGTGCCTGACCTCCTCCCGGAGATGTGGCAGGCGACCCCCTTGCGCGTCACGTCGTTCATTGAACTGACGGGCGTCAAGAGCCGCCGCGCCCCCAGGGCGATCCTCGATGAAGCCCTCGCCGCAATCGCCGCACTCCCTCGCGGGCGCCACCGCGCCTTTCTCTCGCCGCACGCCCCGTATTCGACGCCACCCGAACTCCTGCGGCGATGCGGAGCGATCACGCGCCGGCGCCGGTGGCGGATCACCACGCACGTCGCCGAATCCGAAGAAGAGCACGCGATGTTCACGAGGAGGGGCGGGCCGATGTTCGATTGGCTCGAGCGCAACCAGCGCGATATGTCCGATTGCGGCGGGATCTCGCCGATTCAACACCTGGCGCGCCAGAATCTCCTCGGTGATCGTTTGCTGGCCGTGCATGCCAATTGCCTCGTCCGCGGCGATGCCGACCTCCTCGCCACAAACCGCGTCCATGTGATCCACTGCCCGCGCAGCCACGCCTACTTCGGCCATCGTCCTTTCCCCGTCACGGCACTGATGCGGCGCGGTGTGAACGTGTGCCTGGGCACCGACAGCCTGGCCACGGTCGCAACGCCCCGGGGACAAACGGTCGCGCTCGATCTGTTCGAGGAGATGCGGGTGTTTGCCCAGGCGCACCCCAGGTGGCCACCCGACGCCGTCCTGCGCCTGGCCACGCTCAACGGGGCGCGGGCCCTGGGCTTCGCAGGCCGCGCCGGCGAAATCGCCCCCGGCGCGTGGGCCGACCTCATCGCCATTCCGTCGAGTGTCGGACTGCGCGAGGTCGCCGCGGCCCTGGTGCACAACCGGCAGCCCGTTGTGGCGGCGATGATCGGCGGCGAGTGGATCGCGGGCTTCCCGGGCCCATATTGCACCCCGTCAGTGCAAAGGGCAGTCGGACTCCGCGAAGCTCCATGAAACATGCGTCTACCGGAGCAGGATCAGCATCCCTGCCGCCAGGGTCAGCACCGTCACCGGCAGACCGAATTTCGCATAGTCCCAGAATCCGACCTCGACGTGTTTGCGGGCGGATTCGACGACGATGATGTTGGCGACCGATCCGAGGATGGTGAGGTTGCCCGCAAACGTCGTTGCCAGGGCCATCACCTGCCACATCCGCTCCGGCTCGACGAAGTTCGGAATCCATTTTCCGGCCACCAAAACGAAAGGGACATTCGAGAAAATGTTCGAGCCGAGGGCGGAGAACCAGGCGAGATTCCAGCCCTGGGCGGCGGGCGTGTGACCGAAGAGACCGCGCACATGGCCGTAGATCTGGTCGGGCAGGCCGGTGGCGTTCAAAGCCTCGACCACCACGAACAGGGCGGCAAAGAAAACCAGGAGGTGCCAGTCAACCAGCTTGAGAACTTCATGCGTGTCGCGCCGGGCAAGAACCATGATCAAGGCCCCTCCGGCCAGAGCGGTCCAGGCCAGGTTCAGCCCGGCGAGAAACCCCGCGAAGGTGCAGCCCAGCACCAGACAGGAGAGTCCGAAAAGCCGCCGATCGAGTTGCGGGGCGGGCCCGGCTGGGATCTGAATGCGCGCGGCGCGCAGCACGCGATGAAAACCGATGCGCAGCACGGCGTATTCAATGGCCAATCCCACCGCGGCTGCCGGGAGCATCGCCAGCGAGAATCGGGCGAACGGAATGCCCGAAAGCCCGCCAATGATCATGTTTTGGGGGTTGCCGACCAATGTGGCCGCGCTGCCGATGTTGGCGCTCATGGCCAGGGCCAGGAGGTAGGGCGGCAAGGGCAGACCCCCACGCACCATCACCGCCACGACCAACGGCGTGAGCATCAGACAGACCGTGTCATTGACAAGCAAGGCGGACAACACGCCGGAGGCAACGATCAGGTAGAGGAGCATCCGTTGTGGAGTCCGGGCAATCGTCAGCACCCGATCCGCCGCCCAATCGAAGAAGCCGGCGAGAAACAGGTAGGACGAAATGAGCATCATCCCCAGCAGGAGCACCAGGGTGTCGTAATCGACAGCCCGATAGACCTCCTCGGGCGTCAGCACGCCCGCCACAACCATCAGCACCGTGCCCAACAGGGCCGATGCAGGCCTGTTCAGCGGCAGAATCTTCAGCCGCCGCCCGCTGATCAGCAGGTAGGTCAGGGCGAATATCGCAATCGCGAGGTACTCCTTAAGCTCCGCGCTCACGGGTTCAACAGCCGGCCCGGCCCATCCCACGATGCCGCGCCCGCCGGGGACCATCCGCGGCGTGTGCCAGCCGGCGGCAACCTCTGCCAGCCCCCGATGCCAGCGTCAATCCAAATGCGCATCCAGACCAATGCAGTCGGCGCTCGACACGCGCCGTGCGCCGCCCTATGCAGTTGGCCGTTCAGACAAACCGGTCTGTTCCCCCGCGACCGTGTCAAAGGCCGAATCCAGGATGGACTCGCGCGAGCGCGTCCGATGCGCCATGCGGCATCTCTTGCCGGATCGCGTGCCGGTGTTCTGCCAGCTCGCCTTGGGCCACTACTTCCTCCACAGCGGCATCGCCCCGCACGAAATCTGGTTCACCACCGAGGGCTGCGCCCAGGCGTTGGTCCGCCTCCAGCAGCGCTACCGGTTCGATGGCATCCTCGTTAACCTGCCCGGCCGCCCCCCGGACCTGCTCTCGCGCGTCCGGCAGATCGACGCCACGGATGAAGGGACACGACTTCGGTGGGCCGACGGCAGTTGCACAACGGTCCCACCCGACGACAACCCACAGCATCGCCTCGCCACCCAGGCTTCATTGCCGCGCGCGGACTTCGCCCGGCTCGATCCGGATCGGCTTGACGCTCTGGATTCCCTCACAGGTTATTGGTGGAACGTCTGTCACGTCCCGTGGATCGACGGCAAAACCTCCCCGGGCCTCCTGCGCCGGATCCCCGGGTACTTCGGAGACACCATCGATCGGGTGCGGGCGTTGACGCGCGGTGCGGTCTCGGTCCATGGCGAAGTGTTCTCGCCATTCACGCATTTCATGGAGCTGTTCGGATACGAGGAAGCCCTGATGGCGCTGGTGACCGATCCGGGCAAGGCGCGCGCCATTCTCGACCGGTTGACGGAGTCCTCGATCGCCTGGGGCGTGGCTCAGGCGCGGCGCGGGGCGGATGCCGTGCTCGTGTCGTCCGCGTTCGCGGGCGCGGGCTTCCTCTCGAAAGCGGCCTACGCCGGTTTTGTCCTTCCGTACGAACGCAGGGTCGCACGGGCAATCCGCGCGGCGGGCGTGCCCGTTTACACCCATACCTGCGGACGGATCGGAGATCGTCTCGATCTCATGATCGAAACCGAGACGCAAGGTTTGGACACGCTGGATCCTCCGCCCTTGGGTGACGTGGATTTGGCGGCGGCAAAACGGCAGCTCGAAGGACGCCTCTTCATCAAAGGCAATATGAACTCCGTCGCCTTGCTGGCGTATCGCGCCCCCGACGAAGTCGAGGCCGAGGCGCGGCGTTGCCTCCGCGATGGCGCGCCGGGGGGCGGCTACATCCTCAGCACCGCCTGTTCGGTGGCCCCGCGGGTCGAGCCCTGGAAACTCGAACTCATCGAGCCCCTGATCGAGGCCGAGGGCCGGTACTTCCCGACCAGTTCAGAGTTGAGAGTTGAGAGTTGAGAGTTGGACGTTGAACGTTTCCGGTTCATGGTCCCAATGCGTGCACACAAAGAAACTTCGCTCCCCATGAACCGTGCCCTCGTGCGGCGAGACTTCTGACGCTCTGTGCAAACCCGGTAACCGCCGCGTCCTTATCGCCCGGCCAGGCCGCGCAGATAGGCGAAGATGAGATCGGGCAAATCTCGACTGTAACCGCCTTCAAGCAGGCTGAAGGCCGGCACGCCCAATTCCCGAATCGAGCAACCCAGCCAGCCAAAATCCTCCTCTTGCAGGGCCGCGTCGCTGAGCGGATCGCCGCAGTAGGCATCGAATCCCGCCGAGACCACCACCAGTTCAGGCTTGAACCGCTTCAAATCGTCGAGCGCCCTGGCCAGCGCCTGCCGGTAGTCCTCTCGATCCGCGCCGGGCGCCACGGGGTAGTTATGCGCGTTGCCATAGGAATCGCTCCCGGTGCCCGGATAGCATGGGAATTGGTGCACGGAAAAGTAGGCGCATTGGTCCTGGCTCAGCAGGATGTCTTCCGTGCCGTTCCCATGATGCACATCGAAGTCGTAAACGGCCACCCGCCCGACCCCCTTGGTCCGGGCCTCGATCGCCGCAATCGCCGCCGAGTTCAGATAGCAGAAGCCCATCGCCCGGTCCGGCGTCGCATGATGCCCCGGCGGACGCAGCAGGCTGAAGGCGGTCTTGCCCTCGAGAGCCCTCTGCAGGGCGTAGAGCGCCCCGCCAGCGCTCCGCTCCGCGTGCGCGCGAATGTCCGGATGCGCCGCCGTGTCCGAGTCGAAGTCCGCCGACACCTTCAGCCGTTCGAGAAGCGACCGCGTGTGGGCGCGCTCGAGTTGCGCCTCGGTCACCGGCGCCGGCTCTGCCCAGACCAACTCGAGTTCGCTCTGCGCCCTCAGACGTTCGACGGTCAGACTGACGCGCTGCGGCCGTTCGGGATGGCCGAACTGCTGATAGGCGGTGCACCGACTGTCCGTAACGATAATCATGCCATGTCTGTCTCCCCGGAACGAACCGGGGGCGGCTTGCCGCAAACACTCTGTAACATTCGCAGCCGGGCTCGCCAAGCGCGAAGAACGGTTCCCCGTCAGTCCCAGTGCATCTGCACGCGCTTCATTCAGTTGGCCGCCGCATGGCCGAGGCGTCCGGGAGCCAATTCCCGGAGCAGACCGCGCAGGTTCTCCCGCGCCCAGCGCTGGAACGTCAGGTTGCAGAGACCGCACACGATCAGCCAGAGCAGGGGCAGGGCGAGCGGCCCCTGAACGCCCGTGAAGAACAGCGCGAACAGAAAGACCGCCCAGGGCACACCAAGGATGCGCACCGCGGTGCCGATGAACGCCTGGTTGGCTTTGCGGCTCGACAGTCCCAGCCACAGACCCACCCACGCCAGCGCATACAGGTCCCAGATGAACACAAGCGCCCCGACCAGCGTCATCAGCCCCATGTCCGATCCCAGTCCGTTCAGCCCCCCACTGGCCGCCAGCGTGAAGACCTCCACGGCCAGGATGGCCAGCGCAGGCGCGCCGAACAACCGCCCCAGGGACAGCCAGTGGCCCCGCAGGATCTCGGCCACGGACAATGGCGTGGTCAGGAGCAGTTCGAGGGCCCCGGTCTGCCGTTCCTGCGTCCAGCGCTGGCTCGCCTCGGAGGCCATCAGCCACTTCAGCGGGGCGTGCAGAAACAGGGCGATCAGGAACGTGCTGTTCCAGGTGTCGCTCGCCATCCCCATCCGCCAGCGCCACACCAGCCACACGAACAACGCCAAACCGACAGCCCCCCACAGCAGCCGGATCTTGAGCTGGTTGCGGCTCGCCAGCCACAGAACCGGATTCCGATCCAGCAGCCGCCGACGCGAGTGTTGGCGCTCGATCGCCGTGCCGTAATTGAGCATGTGCCAGCGGTGCCGCCACGGCGCGCCCGCCTTCAGCACGCCCTGCTCCCGCCACGCCCGCTGCGTCAGCCAGGCGGCGCTCCCGAGAAACAGCCACGCCAGACCGTGCGTCCCCGACAACGCCCAGCTCAGAACGGCGCCCTGCCGGTTCGCCGCCACGCTCGACGCCAGTTCGAGTGCCGAGCTGGGGTTGGCGGCCAGCAGAATGCCAAGGCCCGTGTTGCTCCCGATGACCGACCGCAGCCACGGGCCGACGCCGGCAAACAGGAACAGGATGAACACGGCGAGCGCGAACGCGCTGCGCGCCTGGGTGCTCGCCGCCGAAACGCACATGCCCACCGCAAGCGAGAAGAACAGCGCATTGCCGAGAACCAGGGCCACCGCGCCGAATTCGACCAAACGCACGCCGCCAAGCAGGATCGGAATCGCCAATACCGGCAGCGCCGCCATGAGGCTGAACAGCGCGGTCACCGACGCAGCAACCAGCTTGCCGCCCACAATGTCGTAACTGCGCAGGTCGGTCAGAAACAGCAGTCCCAAGCTCCCGTCCCGCCTTTCCTCGCTCAGGACATCCGCCGTGAACAGCGGCCCCGCGGCCAGGCAAAACAGGTATCCCACAAAAGCCAGCGTATGGAAAAGCTCCCTCCCGATCCCCGTCCCCCCCGTCCATTCGCCCTGGTACCACAGGTTGATCGCGCCCACCGCCACCGCCAACGCCGCCGCCACCAGCCGCGCCCAGAAGGCGCCCGGGCGGCGCGACGCCACGAGCAACTCGCGCTGGACGATCGGGAAAAGCGTCATGGCGCAGTCGAGGCCCCGCTCGAATGATTCCCAGCACCCGTCTTCATGTCTGAGTTCGACATTCCCGAAAGATGCGCCTCACGGCAAGGTCCTGGATTCGCCGGCCACCGCGTGCGGCACGGTCCATGAAACATGCGGACGCGACCGCCGTCGTCTGAACCGGGCGCCAAACTCCCATTCATGGGTCTGCGCCGCCGCGCTCCGGAGATGCCGCCGCAGCCGCCCGTGCGCCCAGAAGATGATCAGCACATTCTTCGCCACCCAGCCCAAGGTTCGGAACACCATCGAGTAACCGACCATTCCGCCCCCAAGCGCGCGCAGGATCGTGCTGGTGTTGAGGTAGGTCATGACCTTCACCGGCAGCAGCGAAGAGAGATTCGGGAACAGGACGCCCAGCGTCCAAGGCCCCAACACAACCCAGGCAAAGGTCTTCAGAATCACGAAGGTCGGGCGGCGCGACGCCAGGCTCAGCCACGCCCCCAGCCAGCAGATGGCGAACACATCGGTCACGAAGTTGAGCAGGCTGCTCCCGGCGCTGAAGGCGTAGTGCTGGAGCAGGCCGTGACTGAACGGGCCGCGCTGGGCCGCAAGCCGCCAGTTCTCCCCGATGTAGAAGATGTGCAGCAGGGCGATCATCGCGACCGGCCCGGCAAACAAAAGCCACAGCGCGCGCCAATGACCGCGCAACAGGGTGCGCGCCGGCATCGGCGAGGTGAGAATCAACTCGAGAGCCCCCGTGCGGCGCGCCTCGATCCAGAAACGGCAGGCCATCACGCACAACCAAACCCGGTTCGTGAACACCAGCGCATGGGAAAAATAGGTGTGGAAGGCCGAGGCCCCGGTGTTGGTGCGGTAGCCGTGCGTCAGCCAGTAGACGTTCACCGCGACCAGCGACACCAACGCCCAGAAAACCCAATGCGGCCAGCGCAGCCGGGCGGCCACCGCATACACCGGATTCGTCTCGAGCCGCCGCTTGTACGTCGCCCGCCACCCCGCCGTGTAGCCCAGCCGCCACAGCCAGCGATGCGCAATCGGTTTCTCCTCCGGACTCTCCCTCCACAGCCGCGGCAGCCAGATGGCGGTCAGCCCCATGCACAGGCAGCTCATCCCGCACACCAACCCCAGCGAAACCCAAAACGCACCCGGCGCCGTCGCGTACGCGCGTTCGCTCGCCAGATACCCCGTGTAGGCCGGACTCATCAGGGCCGCCGGCAACGGGTTGGGCAGCGGCCGGGTAAACAGACCCGAGCTGAACACCGCCGCCAGACCCGGAATCAACCCGCTGACGCCCAGAATCGCCACCGCCGATCCGAGAATGGCTTTGGATTGATCGCGGCTGAGCGTCGAGACAAACATCCCGGCCGTCAGCGAGAACAGGATGGCGTTCACCACCGCCAGGGCCGTCCGCACGTACTCCCCCGCCGTCACTCCCCCCATCAGCAGCGGAATCCCCAGCGCCGGCAGGATGGCCAGCAACCCGTAAAAGCCCGCCAGCGAGTTCGCCAGCCACTTCCCCAACACCACGTCGTAACTCCGCAGTTCGGTCAGAAACAGCAGCCCCAGCGTCCCCTCGCGCTTCTCCTCGCTGATGCAGTCCGCCGTGATGAACGGGCCGACCAACAGACAGTAGCCGAACGCCAGAATCGTCAGGTACGAGAACAGCCACCGCCCCGCCGTCACGGGCGTCTGGGTCTTGGCAACCCACAGAGCAATCCAGGCGCTGACCACAAACGCGGCCGTCGCGGCGGCCAGTCGCACCCAGTGCGTCTTCGATCGCCGTGCCGCCGTCCGCAATTCCCGGTCCACCACGGGAAACAGTGTCAACACGCGCCCGAGTCTAGCCCGGATTCCTCACCACTTGAAGGAGTAATCTGAAATCCGGGCTGTGGCAAAACCGCGGCGGGACAGGGGGGGAATAAGGCCCCGTTCATTATTGGAAAACGCATTCCCGAACGGACACTCCGTCGCGTTCTTCCCTCTCTCCACCCGGGCGCGGTTTTGCTTTTCTAACCCGCATAGCAATCATCCTGCGAGGTCTGACCGCCCTGGACACCGATGGGGTGTGAAATATGCGGGTTAGGAGCGCAGCCCCAAACTCCAAGGCCGAATCGCGCAAGAACAATCCTGCAAGAACAATCCTTGCCATCCGTATCGGGCCGGGAGACCATCCGCGCCAAGGCATCATCGTGGTGATGCCGGTTGCGAACTCAGGAAATCGAGCCGCTCGCGATGAACCGTGCTGTCCGACACGCGGCGTTCAACGCCCGACATCCATGTCCGCCTTCATTGAATGTTGAACGTTGAACGTTGAACGTTCAACGTTCGCCGCTCCGGATCATCCACGCGCATCAACCCCCAAACGTGAATCCTCATATGAACACCCCGCTATCCTCGCCCGCCACCCGCCCCAGCCGCCGCCAGTTCCTCAAAACCTCCGCCGCCTTCGCCGGAGCCGTGGCAGCCGGCGCCATCGCCCGCCCCGGCTACGCCGCCGAGAACAACACGATCAAGATCGCCCTCATCGGGTGCGGCGGACGCGGCACGGGCGCCGCCGGCCAGGCCTTGTCGACCAAAGGCCCCACCCAGCTCTGGGCCATGGCCGATTTCTTCCCGCATCGGCTCGACAACAGCCTCAAGGGCCTCTCGGCCCAGTTCCCTAAACAGGTCGACGTCCCGCCCGAGCGGCGCTTCGTCGGGCTCGATGGTTTCAAGCGGGCGATGGACACGCTCAGTCGCGGGGATGTTGTGCTGCTGGCCACACCGCCCGCGTTCCGCCCGATTCACTTCGCCCACGCGGTCGAGAAAGGGCTGCATGTGTTCATGGAGAAATCGTTTGCCGTGGACGCCCCGGGCACCCGGCTCGTCTTGCAGATCGGCAAGCGCGCCGCCGAGAAGAACCTCAAGGTCGCCGGCGGCCTCATGAGCCGACACTCGAAACCGCTCGAAGAAGCCGTCCGGCAGATCCACGACGGCCTCATCGGCGAGGTGATCACCGCCTGGGCCTACCGCATGCATGGTCCGGTCGGCGTCAGCCCACGCCAGGCCGGCATGAGCGAATTGGCCTACCAGATCGCCAACTACAGTTGCTTCACCTGGCTCAACGGCAGCTTCATCGTCGATTGGCTCATCCACAACATCGATGTCTGCTGCTGGGTCAAAAACGCCTGGCCCGTCTCCGTCCAGGGCATGGGCGGACGCCAGGTTCGCACCGACGCCGACCAGTTGTTCGACCACTATGCCGCCGAGTACACCTTCGCCGACGGCACCCGCCTCTTCGCCCAGGGCCGTCACATGACCCGCTGCTACGACTTCTTCGGCGACATCATCCACGGGGCCAAAGGCTGCGGCATCCTCGGCGAAGGCCAGCCCAAACCGCGCCTCTTCAAAGGCCATAACCTCGCCTCCGAAAACCTCGCCTGGCAGTACCAGGGCCCCCCGTGCGATCAGTACCAGGTCGAACACGACCTCCTCTTCGACGCCATCCGCACCGACAAGCCCTACAACGAAACCGAGCACTGCGCCAAGTCGTGCTTCACCGCCATCATGGGACGCATGGCCTGCGAATCAGGCCAGATGATTACCTGGGACGACGCCTTCGCCTCGAATCTTGAACTCGCTCCCGGCCTGGAACAACTGACCATGGACGCCGATGCCCCGGTCCTGCCCGACGCCAACGGACGCTACCCCATCGCCATCCCCGGACAGACCAAGGTCATCTAGCGCGCATTCCTCACCAGTTTTGCTCAACGCGGAGCCGATGTCGGCGAAAGAAGCTGCCATCGCGCGCTAGCCCGCGCTTTTCCGCGACGCAGGAGCGGAAAAATCATGGTGCGCGCTGCAGGACTTGAACCTGCGACCCCTTCCGTGTGAAGGAAGTGCTCTTCCACTGAGCTAAGCGCGCATCAACTGCCGAAATACTATCGGCATCCCGCCGTCACGGCAACAACAAACCCTGCGGGCTTTTCGGCCAAAAACCTTCAAAAAGTCCAATAATACTGCCCTATTCTGGCAAGCGCCCGGACAGGCGCCCGAGTAGGGCGCGGATGGCATCGAAGTAGCGCCTGCCCGCGCGGAACTGGATGTCGTTGTGGCCCGCATCCGCCACGCGCAGGAAAGCCTTGGCTGGATCCCTGCACGCCGCGAACAGCATTTCCGCGTCCTCGATCGGAATGATCGTGTCGTTCTCCGCGTGGAGAATCAAGGTCGGCAAGGAGACCCTCTCCATCTTCTCCAGGTTCCGCGGCCCATGCTCTTCGGTCACGCCCAAGCGGCGTGCCGGTACTCCCAAGAGTTCAAGCAGCGGGATGATCCGTGCGAAGCCGCTCTCGACGACAAGGGCAGCCACGTCTCCGGGCCGGGAGGAGGCAAGCTCGATGGCTGGCGCCGAGCCCAGCGACCTCCCCATGACCACAATGGGGGCTTTCTCTCCCCCCGCCGCGATGAGCCTTACGACTTCGTCGAGCATGGCGTGCGCGTCAGCGAGCAAGGCTCTGAGCGAGGGCCTGCCAGTCGACGGGCCATAGCCGCGATAATCGGCGACGAAGAGCCGGGCCGGCAAACCCGCGTAATCCGCGGCGGCGTGATCATAGTCCGCAGCGGTTTCACCATTACCGTGAAAGAACAGAATGACCGGTGCCTGCTTGGCTCCGGGGAATTCGCGAATCCGGATGCGCGCGTCAGGCACTTTGATCAAATGATCACGCACGCCGGGGATGGTCGGTCCGAACGGTTGGTCGGGGCGGGGGAAGAACACGGCGGACGCCAGCCGCGGGTCGTCGACCGGATTGCTGAAGGCAGTGTGGTGATCCATGTCGTGGCCGCAGGCTGCGCGCAGTCTCTTTTCTGAATCTCCGGGGTCGTCATGCGCGAGAGCGTCAGGCGCAATCGACGGCTTGCTGCGACGCTACTTCGTCCTGCCGCTCCCGCCAAGTCCCCAGCACCGGATGCGCCGAAGGACCGCGGTTCGACTATGAAACCGTGGAGGCCCAGGATACGTTTCCCAAGAAATGAAGCGCTTGTTCTGTTACTGCTTGGTGTTGGCCGGAGCAGTCGCGGCCAACGTGGGGACCGTCGCTGAGCCACCCCACATTGCCCGCGAGGCCATCGAGTGGTGCAACATCTGGATTGGGCTTGGTGAAGGACCATCCCGAACACTGGTCGTCAGACGGGGTGCACTTCAACGCCCAGGGCATCGCTGCCCAAGCTGCTCAGGTGACGAGCCGGATTACGGAGGCACTGCAGTAGGCCACACGTGCTAGAGCCTGTGAGTCGCACTCGTCCAGGAGTTGGCCAAATGGCGATCATCCGCCAGGCACAAGACGGCATGTGTACGGGGCTGAAGGCCGTGGACATGCAGAAGTACAGCGAGGCGTGGCCGCCGTCCGCCGAGCAGGTGCTTCCCTTTTTCCAACCGTCGGTCGGTCCTCGGCGGTGGTCGCACACGGAACAGAGCCGGGCCGTGGAGCGTCGGCTAGAGGGATTGTTATTATGAGCAGCCCGACAAGGCAGATTCTGGCCCGGCATCGTCCGTCCGGTCACACGGGGCGCGGTGACCGGTATCTTGCCGAGTTAGCCCAAGACTTGCGGCGTCTCCTGGCGCAGAAACAGCGGACCTTCGCGCACGATTCCTGCCGCCTGCCCGAGGCCGATCTTAACGAGTTGGCCGCGTTACTGGTCGAGTTGGGCGAGGACCTGCACAACGACATCGGTTTGTGGCGTGCCCTGGAATCGTTCAACCGGAGTTGCTTCGGTCAGGCGCTGCCGTTGACCACACGGGCCGCAGGCCCGGCGGCGGGGAGCGTCTTCGATCGGGACCGCACCCAGCATTTCCTCTGGGGGCTGTGGAGCAGCTTCAAACCCGACCTGCTGGTGTCTCCCACGCACACCGACTTGCGCGCTCTGGCCGAGGCCGCAAGTTCTTTCCTGGCCGAGCGCTTCCCCCGTCTGCCGCAGGATTCGGGTGTAGGGCATTTCCTGGGCAGTCCGAATCGCTACGGCTGGGACGTCAAACGGAAACTGGTCTGGTTGGGGACGCATTCGTACCTCTTCCGCTTGTTGTACCCTGCCTACGTGGCGGAACATGGAGCCCAGGCAACCGTGGCAACGACCGACGACTTCATCTGCCAGGCGTGCACCTGTTGGTCTGGCCTGGGCGCGATCGACATCCTGGCGGGCGCGCTGGATCTTCCGGACGCCGATCGAGCCACCCTTCGGGGTTGGTACGAGCGGCACGCTGCGTTCTTCCGTGTCTTGTCCCGTCAGGATCAGGGCGGGCAGACCGAGACCATCGAGGTGCGCAACCTCATCAATGATCAGTCTTACACCGTGCGGATGGACATGCCGGATTGCCCGTTCCGGTCTGGTGGGGTGATTTTCGGCAGTCTGGTCCCCTGGCGCGGCGAATGGTATTGGTCGGGCGAGCAACGCCAGTGGCCCGACCTGTCGCCAGCAGCGGAGGCCGATGTGCGGAAGCGCATGTTGCAGGAGAGCAGCGCGATCACATACCGCTACTGTCCAGAACGGGCCGAGCTGGCCAGAAAGAGCATTGCCAGGCACTACGCCCGCTTTCAGGCGTACTATGGTAACGACTTGGTGGTGTTTCCCGATGGTCTCTCCGCCGCGGCCGCCGAACAAAAGAAGATGACCCAGGAATGGGAAGCCGCACCGCCGGAAGTCGTGGCCCAGTTCATGAAGGCGAGCGGGTTGACCCGCCCTTGTCCGGCCATGCACTTCCCGAAGGGGTTTCTCGACTGCGATCAGGGCGTCGGCTGCTTCTTCAATCCGGACGAAGGCGAGGAGTTCATGCAGGAGTTCGACCCAGTGTTGTCGGGATTCAAGAAGCGGGGGGTGGGGTTGACACCAGTAGAACTGGAGAGAATCCGGCAATTCATGGAAAGCCCGGCGATCAGTCCGGCCTTCGTTCAGCGACTCGTGCGAGACCACGGGGCCGAGTCCGTCGGTGTCACGTACGCGATCAAGGACTTCCAGGCGGAGACGGACCTGTCGTTCTTGCTTCGGCGCCACAAAGGGCACTTTTATCGCCGACGGTACCCGACGCTTGCCTTGGTCAGCGACGCCGGCTGAACCGCAGCACGTTTGACAGACGCTGATCTGCATGGTTCTTCCGGACTGTCGAGTGAGCAGAGTTACGTCTGCGTGGAGGTACCACGTGACGGACGGTTGAGCTGTTCTCGTGTGGATTCCGGTCTCTCTGTCTGGGGCGTTTGGCCTCAGCAGACGAACCTTGGGCAGTGCGGCGATCGGCTATACGGTCGTTCCCATGCGGCGACGCCAGTTGTCTCATATCACCGGCCGTCTGACGCCAGTTTGTCCGAAGTTCTTTCTTGGTGGTTTCCACCCATTTGGACCGAGCCACACTCACAAGGACAAATCGTTGATTCCGAGCGTCTTGCCGTGACGCAGCCGCAGAACCACATGGACCCTTGGAGGCTCAATTTCGGGCATACAGTATACAATCGCAGTATACAATCGGCTCTGCGCGAGAAGCCACCTGATTACGGGGAATGGCGGCTCACCGCGGACGAGACTTCCTGGGTTTGCTGTGTCTGAGGATGCCATTTGGACGGGCCGCTCCTGGAGGTTGCATCCAATTGAAACCCTCTTGGTGGTGGTGCAATTCTCCGCGGCGTGAAAGCGATCCTCCCTGCTGCCGCTCTCGTGATGCTGGGCGCCGCGCTCGCCCTTCAAGCGGCGGTCCGCGGTCACCGCCGCGTCGTGCGGGTCGACAACCGGGAGTAGGAGTCCACGTGCTTCAGCAGCCCTGAGGCGTGACCTCAGTAATTGAACAGATCGGCGAGGGAGTAGCTCTTTCCGGTAGCGTGGTTCAGCGCCAGGAGGACTTTCGACTGCGTGTTCGACGTAAGCCGCCTGCCTTTACACGCCCGCGAGACCATCTTGTGCGTCATCTCCACAGGCGACGTCGCCACGAGGTCGTGCGGTTTGAGGTTGTGCTCCCGCATGATGCGGGCGATCGGCTGTTCGCCCAGGTTACGTTGGATTTCGGCACTCATCGCGGGCCTCGATCAGCGGGTCTGCCGTCAGCGCGCGGTCCTTCCAGACGACGGCACGGTGTTTCTCCGTGCTCTCGGATGGAGCCCTGGTAGCGCGCAGCGCAGCGGCGTCAGCCCGGCCTCCCCCCCAAAAAACCGCGGGCGAGGCCCATCGCAGAGGAACCCAGGGTGTGCCTGACGGGTCTGAGGCGGAGCGTTGCTCATCATCACCCGGAGGATTGCGCGGATCGCGCCTCTGGCGCAATGTCGCACTGCATGGCGTTCTCCAAGAGCTGCCGGGATTTGGTCGTTGAGCAACTGGAGCCGATCGCTCCGGTTACGGCCAAGCCCATGTTCGATGGGGAATGGAATTGCCAACCCCAGCATGAGAACTCTCAAGCCATTTCAACGAACCGTCCGACTTGGTTTAATGTGCCCTTGGCTGGCCTGCGCCCTCTGGTCCATGGTCGCGGACCAAGTCGATTGCCCCCTCAAACACGGCCAGTGGGAACCGTTCCCGGCCCTCACCGACGAGTTCGATGCGGGCCGACTCGACGAGTCGAAGTGGTTTCCCAACAACCCAGGTTGGCTGGGCCGCCAACCCGGTTACTTCAACCCGAAGAACGTTCGCGTCGCCGACGGGATGCTCCATCTCGATGCCAAGAAGGAGTCACTCCCGAATCTCCCCGCCGGATATCACACGTACACGACCGCCTTTGTGAAGGGCAAGACCAAGGTCCGCTACGGCTACTTCGAGATTCGCGCCCGGGCGATGGACTCGCAAGCATCGAGCGCGTTCTGGTTCTACGACATCACGCCGGAGATTTGGTCTGAAATCGACGTGTTCGAGATTGGCGCCCGGCCACAGCCGGCGAACTACTACATGAACACGCATCTGTTTCACACGCTGGTCGAGACGGTTCACTGGCACAAGAGCCGCATCTGGAAGGCCCCCTACAACCTCGCCCGCGAGTTCCATGTGTACGGCCTCGAATGGGACCCGGAGGTCTTGCGGTTCACGGTCGATGGCGCGGTCGTCCGTGAGGAGCGCAACACGCATTGGCACCAACCGCTGGCGCTGTGCTTCGACAGCGAGACCTTCGCCGGCTGGTTTGGCCTGCCCAAGGACGACGCGCTGCCGGCCACGTTCAGCATCGACTACATCCGGACCTGGAAACGCAAGGACGGGCCAGCCGATGATCGCCCCGAAGCGGTCGAGTTCTCGTTTCCTCGGCGAACTGGCGCTGGGGAGAGCCTGTACCGGCTGAAAGTCGAGGAAGGTGGGACGCTGGCGGTGACGGCGCGGGGCGGAGCCGAACGGCCCGAGCGGGTTCACCTGGACTACGTGGATGACGCGTATTTCGCGTCCCAAACGGACCCCGAGATCCACAACAGACTGACCGTGCCCAACGGGGAGGGCCAAGGCCTGTCGTTTCTCATCACCTGGTCCAAGACCGAACCCTGGAAACGCGAAGGGCGAGACCGCGCCGGAGAAGCCCCCGGTTCACCGAATCCACCGACCAACGGCTACCACGCGGTGGGCGTGGACGTTCGTCCCCTCGCGGCCAAGCCGTGGGGCACCGTCGAGGTCTGGGAATTGCCGTCGGAGGGTGGCTCGCCCGTCCGAGTCACGGTTCGACACTGATACTGGGCAAACACCGTCATGCAGAAAACCGGAACGCTTGGTTGGTTGGCTCTGTCGCTGGTGCTGGCTCTGTCCCGCATCGCGACCGGCGCGGGGGCTTGGCAACCCCACGAGATTCAGCAAAACAACGGGACGGCGAGGGAGGTACGCCTGCCCGCCCAATTCCAGATTGTGACGGAGAGCTGGAAGCGGGTGGTGGCGGTGCCTTATCTCGCCTACGTGAAGGTGTACAACAAGAAGTGGGGACTTTCGGCCGGTCTGCCGGCGGAAGCTCCTCCCCAAACGACACGGCCAGCGATCTACGACGAAGCGGCCGAGGGCGCCAAGCAGGTCGAGGAAGCGCTCGCCAAGGCAAAGAAGGAAAACAAGCGCGTGCTGCTCATGTTCGGCGCGAACTGGTGCGGCTGGTGCCACCGCCTCCACACACTCTTCGACTCAAATGCCCAGATTGCCGCCAAGCTGAAGCAGGATTTCGTCCTGGTCATGATCGACGTGAATAAGAACCGCAACGCCGACCTCAACCGGCGCTACGGGAATCCGACGCAGTTCGGCTTGCCGGTGCTGGTGGTGCTGGACGCCGCAGGGAAGGCGTTGACGACCCAGGACACGGGCAAACCTGGAAGAAGGCGACCACCACGACCCGGCCAAAGTGATGGCCTTCCTCAACCAATGGTCGCCCAAGAAGTAGGGCGGCGGCGGTTTTTCGACATGTGCGCGAGATTTCCCTGAAAGACAGCCCATTCAAACATCGTTCTATGGAGACGCATCCGAATCCTATGGACCGTCGGTCCTTCCTGGGCAGCGCGCTCGCGGCCGTGGCCACAGCCTCCGTTGGCCGGCACGCCGTCGCGGCCGAAGAACCCTCCGTGGCGAGCCCACCGGGCGGTGAACTCAGCCTGCGGGAGAAGGTCTTTGGCTGCATCGCCGGATGCCACATCGGCTCGGCGATGGGGGCGCCGGTCGAGGGGTGGTCCTGGGAGCGTATTGAGCGGGAGTACGTCACCGCGATGGACGTGGGCTGATCGGAGGGAACGCTCATGCGCGATCTCAAGCAGCCAGTAGCATTCTGGGGCAGTGGCCTGGCCTTACTGGTGCTCATTTCCCTTGGACTGCCAACGATCGCCGCCGGCGAAGAGGAGTTCACCGGCCCATTCCCGAGTTGGCGGGATGCGCGGCTCGATTACGGCGCGCGCGGCGACGGAGAGGCCGACGACACGGTCGCCCTCCAGCGTGGTTTGGATGAACTCACCGCGCACACGAACTCCTGCGTGTTGTACCTTCCGGCCGGCACGTATCGCCTGACCGGGACGCTCAAAACCGTCCGGCGCGCGCACACCGATTGCCAAGGCGTCGCGTTTGTCGGCGAGGACCCGGCGCGTACGGTGCTCCGCTGGGACGGTACCAACGGCGGCACCATGTTCCAGTGGGATGCCTGGTACTCCAAAATCTCGCGCCTGACTTTTGACGGGGCCGGCCGCGCCGAGACCGCCTTGGTGTACGGGCCGGCCTTCTCGACCTACAACGAGACCAGCGACCTCGTCTTCCGCGACGCCACCAACGGCTTGGTCTTTGGCGGACCGCAAACCGCCGGGCAGGCGGAAAATGCCGTGCTGCGTTGCCAGTTCGTGCGCTGTGGGACCGGCGTTCAGACGGTGAACTGGAACTCGATGGACATCTGGGTGTGGTATGCCCGGTTCGAAGATTGCGGGCGGGGCATCCACAACGTCATGGGCAACTGGCACGTCTGGGAATCGCTCTTCCTCCGTTCGCGCGTGGCCGACTTGAGCAGTGTCAACCTCATGGCGTTCTCGGTCGTCAACAACACCAGCGCCGGCTCGCGGTGCTTCTTCGATTTCGGCACGGGGCACACCTGGGGTTCGCCGGTCAGCCTCACCGGCAACCGGGTGCTCGATCCGACCGGCGATTGGGCGGTCATCCTCGACAACGCCGGGCCCTATCTGGTCGTGGACAATCAGTTTCGCCTGGCGGATACGACCCGCGGGGTACGGATGACGTGGGGCGACCAGACGCTCGCCGGCAACCTCTACACGAAGACCAACGCCGTTGAAGAGCGGGGACGGTTCCGTCGGTTGGGGGAGAGGGTCGTCGCGGCGAACGAGATTGCTGACCGGCTCCCAACCTTGCCGGCCACGCCGCCGCACCGCGCACGGAGAGTGTTCGAGGTCCCCGCCGGTGCGGACGCCGATGCGATCCAACGCGCCATTGATGAAGCCGCCAGACTGGCGGGTCAGCGCCCCGTCGTTCACCTGCCGATGGGGCGCTACCCGATCGCCAGAACGCTCCGCATCCCCGCCGGCTGCGACCTGCAACTGGTGGGCGACAGCGCGGGGGAGACTGGCACCCGCCTCGATTGGACGGGACCGGAGGATGGCGTGGTGCTGCGCCTGGGCGGCCCGAGCCACGCCACCCTGCGGGACTTCTACATCCACGCCGGTCCGGCGCGGGCGCTCGTCGTGGACCGTTGCGATCATCCCGGCGGTCGCGTTCTGGCCGATCAACTTAACGTCAACGGCCCGGCCCGCGGCAGCACCAACGCAGCCGCTCTGCGTCTGACCGGCCTCGACCACACCGACGTGCTGCTGCGCTGCCTTCAAGGCAGTGGCAACGGCGGGCGTTGGGTCGAGGTGCTGGGAGGACCGACCGCGGCAGAGGCTACGAACCAGATCAGCATCTTCACGGGCGCCACGGGTTCGGCGGCGGGCCAATACGATGTGTGTCAAGGCGGACGCCTGGTCGTGCGTGGCGTTTACCACGAGCGCAGCAGTGATTCCTTACACGGCCTGCGCTTGGCGGACGCGGGCACGCTGAGCATCGACGCCACCCGGTTCTCCTACGCCACCTCCCCCGCGGCGCCGACGGTGGCCGCGGACGGCTTTCGTGGCGTCTTCACTCTGGCTACGTGCATCCTCATGCCGGTGGAGACCAAGGCGAGCTGCCGGTTCGAACTGCGTGGCGACGGCAGCGCCGCCAGTGTGCTGGCGTTGAACAACCAGTTCTGGATCGAACAGCGAACCACGGCCGATGACGTCTGGCACAACTTGGCCCAGCCACCGGCACGCGGCGGTCTCATCGGGTGTAATGTGAATACGAGCAAGAAGGAGGCTGCGCCCAAGGGATTCGAGTTCCTGGCCAACATTGGCGAGCAAACCGACCCTGCGAAGTCCGCCTCCGGCGCCGGCCCCCTGGACGATCGCGGCTCGGTGGACGACGCCACGCTGCTAAGGCATCTAGTCCCGCTCCGCGCGGCCCGCGTCTGGCAGCCGGATGGTGCCGTGTCCACGAACGTCAGTGACATCGGTGTCCATCGGGTGATGGCGGGCGGCGGACATGGTGCGGTCGTTGAATTCCAGCGCTAACACTAGAAACCAGAATCCGCCCCTGCTGGAGTTGCCGTCTCGCGAGCCTCTTCCACACGGCTCCGCATCTGAGCGCGAACACCGGCTTCATCCACTCCCTCCGGCACCGGGGCATAGACCGCGCGCATGACGAGCTGACAACGCTGGCCCACCAGCGGCCGCTCGATGAACCACTGGAAATCCCACGCCGGACAACCGTTGCCGCCGCCACTGGGCGACTGGGCGAAGCGGACCTCGTCACGCGGACGGAAGAGTTGGGCGAACGCCATGCCACGGCATAGGCCCAAATACCACGGCTCCACATAGCGATAGCGTGAGAAGCTGAAGGGGAGTTCCAGCGGAAACGGTTCGACGTGCGCGAACTGGCGATCGTCGTCCAAGGCCCGGTGCGTCGATAACTCGCCGTGCCGGGGCGTAACCCCACGCACCCAGGCGATGGGTGCGGCGGCTTCACTTTCCGGGCGGCCCAGGAAGTGAATGTCCAGGGACTCCGGCCGGTCGATGTAGCTGGCCCAGAAGAAATGGAGATAGCCGTGTTGCCACGTCGGACTCCGGGGGATGCACTCGAAGGTCAACTCGATGATCCCATTCTCGAACAACTGGAAACGCTGGCAACTCTCCACCCGGTAGTGCGGCGTCGGTGGCTGGTAGAGTTCGGCCGTGCGCTCGTCGATCACCCGCAGTTCCATCGGCGCGTTCCGCGGCTCAAACAGAACCGTCCGCTCCTGCGGCGTTCCGTCCAGGATATGCTCGAGGTTCAGACCCGCGTAGGCCGGGACGAACAGACTGCGCGCCTGGGCGTCGTGCCGCAGTGCCCCCAGCCCACTGTAGCCGGCGCGATGCCCCGGCAGGACCTCGTCGTCCACGGCTTGGTTGTCCACCACCACCGCCGTCAGCGGTCCGCACCGGAGAACGACGTAGGGCTTGGGTGAGGGGGTGAAGCGGAGGCTGGGATCGGAGAGCGAGGTCCGTGCGGGCGTCGATTCGAGGCGCGGCCGTTTCGCGGTCGAATGGCGTCCCCCAAACTGCCTGTCGATGTCCCGAGCCAGTTCTGCCAATCGCTGGTTGAACACCGCCTCCGTGACTTCCTGATTGTTCTCAGCCTTCACCGCCGCGTCGGCCTTGAAGTCGAAGGTGTGGGCGAAGTTGTCGCGGACCGTGTTGCCCGCAGCTTGGTTCTTCTTTTGCCCCAACTGCACCCAGGGCCGCGCCCGCCCGGACCACCGGCTGAAGCAGACATTGTCCAGGATGCTGCAACCTTGAGCATCGCCGAGCGTGATGCCATGCCAGTGGTTCACGCCGACCACGTTCTTCTCGACGGTGAAACGAACCAGCGGCCCGTCGAAACATCCAACGCCCTGTAGTTCATTCGGGAAGGGTAAGTCGTCGGTCTCGCGGGCGAGGATGATGTTCCCACGCAACGTGACATCGCGCAGGGTCCCGGTCCCCACGTTGAACAGGAACGCCTGGATGCCGTCGTCGTGGTTGTCGTCGCCGTCGCGCGCACTCACAAACACGTTCTTGATGACGTTGTACTGAACGGTCTGGCCGTCTCGCGTCACCCGGATGCCATCGGCGGAGAAGTTGGCGACGACGTTCCCCTCTGCCAGGCAGTCGGGGGCGCAGAGGTTGATGCCGAAGCGGGTGTTGAGAACGTAGTTGTTGCGCGCCACATGCGCTCGGCCGTGTCGCCCCAGCCAGATGCCGCTGGCTGTTTTCTGCATCCAGTCCTTGGCGGTCCAGGCACTGGTATCCAGGGCCGTGCAGACGAAGCAATCCTCGACGACCAATTCGGCGCTCTCCTCACCGCCTTGCTCGCCGAGCATTACCAAGTCGTGGGGAACACGCTCCAGAGGCGAGGGTGCCAATGACGGCGAGACGGTCAGGCCGCGCAAGCACCACCTGCGGCCCTCGCCGATCTCGATCCACCCTACCTGGGGCGCGTGGCCCTGGTCGGCAGCGATGGTGATGAACTGGTCGTTGTATCCCCCGGCGATGCGGATGACGCCATGCCAGCCTGAGCGAAGCAGGACGGTGTCGCCGGGTTTGACCGGCGCTTCCGGATTGGCCGGTTTGCCCGCTCGATCCCGGAGTTGGATCCGTCGGGCTTGCAGGACTTCCTCGATGGTCCGCCACGGCCGTGCGCTGCTGCCGTCGCCCTCCGGGCTGCCGTGGATCGGATCGCAGTAGAAGGTGGCCGCGCCAGAGGTCGTCGCCGCAAGCAGAAGGCCGAGCACAAGTCGGGCAGTCATAGGACGTTCATCTCATGCGGTTCTCCAAGTGTTCGCTGCTTCATCGTCTGGCAGAGTGGATCAGTACAACCGAGGTCTCGACCTGTCGTTCGGAAATGGACCAGTAGGTCCTGAGCAGCCGGTCCTTCTCGGCCTGGCTGACTTGCCGGAATCCGTGCTTCTCGTAAAACCGAATGGCCCATTCGGCAGCGGCCCATGTGCCCACGAGGATCGGTCCCGCTGTCCGTTCCAGCAGGTGCTGAAGGAGCTTGCCGCCGATGCCCTCCCCACGGCGGGCACTGGTCACGTAGGCGTGCCGGATCAAGGTCACGTCCTTGACCGGCTGCCGCCCCATGACCCCCAACAATCGGCCGTTCTCCTCGTAGCCCCAGAATGCGACGCCCTGCTGAATCTCGCCCGTCAACTCCTCATGGGGCATGTAGGGATCGTGCCAGCGATCGGGGGGAATCACCCCACGGTAGGCCTTGGCAGCGTCGTTGATGATCGCGCACATCGCCTCGAAGTCGCTGGGCTGGCAAGGCCGAATGACCGATGGGAGTCGAGTTTCCATGGTTTTCGATTACGCGCGAACCACTGCCGCAAGAGACGCTGCCGATCCGTCGGCGTCGCGACGGGCGCGGTGTTGCCGCGATCCGACCCGTGCTCGACGCTCCAGCCGTTCCATTCCCGACACCGTCGGCCCCATGTCGACGAGGTTGTTCCGAGTGTGAGACCCGGTGAGATAGACCGCCCGCAAGGAGCCATCCGGCCTCTTAGCGCCATCGGTGAAGCAACGCGGGTTTTCGGGATGAATCCGCAGCGGTCCCGCCGCTGGCACAGCCGCCGATTGAAAGGCGGGAAAACACAGCGCAAGACCAACGCCAAGGGCCCAGGGACTTCGCAGCTTCAGCACAGACATGGTCCGATGATGAGGCCATTGGGCGGTAGATTCACAGGAGGAAATCACGGACTCAGCCCACCGCCGGCCCGCGCGGTGGAGGCAGCGTTGTTGTTCCCATCGGGTTGGGTGCACTCAACGTGATGGTCAGGGGTTTGTTCCGCACCTGCGAAACTGGTTGGACGGAGTAGTGGCGTAGGCGCGTACCCGTTTGTTGACCGTGGGGGCTGTGAATCCGATCGACTTCGTGGTAGCATGGCCATCGTGCCGCGGACCACTGTGACGAATGCGCGTCGAGTTCACGACTCGGCGGCGCCGTACGTCTCCAAATCGAAATTCCTCTGGGGCCTCCAGTGCCCGAAGCTCCTCTGGCACGCTTACAACGCCAAGGACCTGATCCCAGAGCCGGATGCCCAGCAGCAGGCGGTGTTCGACCAGGGGCACGAAGTCGGCGCGCTGGGTAAAAAGCTCTACCCAGACGGGGTCGAGGTCGGCGAGAACGTCACAGATTTGGAGGAGACCGTCCGCCTGACTCGGGAGGCGCTCCGAACCCGCAAGCCGCTGTTTGAGGCTGCCTTCGCCGCCCACGGCGCCTACTGCCGCACGGACATCCTGGCGCCAGCGCCTGATGGCGCTTGGGACGTAATCGAGGTCAAGTCCACGACCAGCGTGAAGGATGTCCACCTGCACGATCTCGCCTTCCAAACGTGGGTGCTGGCCCAGGCGGGCGTAGCCGTCCGCCGCTGCTTTCTCCTGCACATCAACCCCGATTTCGTCCGGCACGGGCCGGTCGAGCCGAGGCGGCTCTTCGTGGCGGTCGAGTTGACCGATCAGGTGAGCAACCTGACGCGGACGGTTGAGGATGCACTCGACGACCAGTTCAAGGTCATCCAGCGACATCAGCACCCCGAGGTTCGGATCGGCCCCCACTGCGGCGATCCCTACCCCTGTCCGCTCCAGGACCTGTGCTGGGGTTTTCTGCCCAAGCACAGCGTGCTCGATCTGTACCGGGGCACGAAGAAGGGCTTCGATCTGCTCGACCAGGGTGTGACGTTGCTTAAGGACATTCCCGACGACACCAAGTTAACGGCTAGTCAGGGGATCCAGAAGGCGACCGCCATCTCCAGCCAACCGCACGTCAACCAGCACGCGCTCAGGGAATTCCTGAGCGGGCTGGAATACCCGCTGCATTTCCTGGACTTCGAGACCTTTGGCACGGCGATCCCGCTCTTTGACAGCGTGCGCCCGTACCAGCAAATTCCGTTTCAGTTCAGCCTGCACGTGGTCCGTGCGCCGGGGGCGAACCCAGAGCACGTCATGTTCCTGGTCGACGGTCGGCACGATCCGCGACCGGAGTTCATGCTCAAGTTGCGAGACGCGATCGGTCGCACCGGCTCCATCGTCGCTTTCAACGCCGCGTTCGAGTTGGGGCGACTGAAGGAGTGCTGCGAGGCGATGCCGAAGTTCGCGCCGTGGCTGGAGGGTGTAGCGGGCCGGGTGGTCGATCTGCTCGATCCCTTCAAGTCCTTCCATTACTACCACCCCGATCAGGAGGGAAGGGCGTCGATGAAGGCGGTGCTGCCTGCGCTCACCGGCCGGGGCTACGAAGGGCTGGCGATCCAGGAGGGGGGCACGGCAAGCCTGGAGTTCCTGAGGGTTACGTTCGGGGAGGTGTCTGAGGCGGAGCGCCGACGGGTGCGGCGCCAGTTGGAGGAGTATTGCGGCCAAGACACAGAGGGGATGATCTGGATCGTCGATGCCTTGCGGGCGCTGGTACGGGCAGATGCCGGAGCTTCTGTTGCTGCTTTCCGTTGAGCCCCAGCGTGCCGGATTGGACTGTCCGATGGCTCAGAAGCCGGCCAGCGCCTGCGATGGTCTCGAAACGGAGCAACAACCGCCCAATGGCCAAAGGTGAAGACGCCGGGCGGCTGCGGCCGGCGCCTGATCAACGGGCTTCCGCTTCATCGGTCCAGGACGACGGCAGCAGCCCACTTTGACGGTTCAATGCCCGCCCGTGACAGTGTACCCCTCGCGGCGCAAATCATCGGCCAGGTCTTTCTCCATCTGGGCCGCCGCCTCGTACGGCATGGGGTTCAGGTGGGCGTTGAGTTCAGGCAGCAGCCGAATCCCATAGCGCTGGACCACAGCCGCCGTTTTGATTCCCCGTTTGTGGTTGGCGAACCGTTCTTCCGGCGTCAGCCCGCTCATCCCCACATACACACACGGCTTGCCGCGACGCCGGTCCGGGTTGGCGGCGCGAACGGCCGCCAGGCGGCCCGCCGATGGCGCCAGCAGGACCACATAGACATTGTGGTGATGCTCCGCCCGATCCGCTCGGAGCGCTTTGAGGGTTCGGCGCTTCATCCGTTCGGCGACAATTACCGATGATTGCCTGGTAAACGCGACACAAACCCCTCACCCCAGCCCTTTCCCTTGCCGCCGGGGGAGAGGGTGTCCCTGCCTGCCGGCAGGCAGACGGAGGACCGGTGAGAGGTGTAATTGCCGTTGAAGAACGTCGCGCCGTGTGAAGCGGACGCCGAATCATCCTCCCCTTTGTCAGCCCAATCCGGCGGGGGAACGGCGACGGTGTACGAGTTGAGGCACGCCTCGACCTCCGCTGCGGCAAGGTCCGCCTTGCGGGGCGATGTCCGAAACGCCAATCTCCCCACATGAATCACCCACTCCGTCCCGTGATTCTCTGCGCGAGAAGCTGGACGACCGATCCGGGGGTCAATCCCATCATCCACGGGGTTGTGCAAGGGCCAGTGCGTCCTGCACAGGTTCAAGTCCGCGGTGTCCAGCATCGAACGGGAATGGCCCGCCTTCCAACTGCGAAGCGACTGCCGACGTGCCGGCCCGGCGGAAGGGGGGAGATCGCTGGCGGCGCGGGGGCGTGCTGGTCCGCGGTCACGCTTTTGGCCCTCGTGCTCAGCCTCGCCGGTTGTGCAGGTGGGCCGCCGAGGCCGTCCGCTCGATTCGCTCTGTTCAACGGTAAGGACTTGTCCGGATGGAGCGTCAGGTGCCAACCCCAGGACGCGGGCAAGGAGTTCTGGCGTGTCGAGGATGGCACAATACTGTGTGACTCGATGGGGCGGAAGGACCACAACTACGTTTGGCTGGTGAGCGATCTGGAATTCGGGGATTTCGAACTCGATCTCCGATTCCAGGCGTATCGCGAGTCGCCCGGCAACAGCGGCGTGCAGTTCCGCAGCCGGTTCGATGCAACCGCCAGCGGGGGCTGGCTAGATGGACCGCAGGTTGACATCCACCCGCCGCCAGAGTGGTCCTGGCGCACAGGCCTGATCTACGACGAGACCCGCGAGGAGCGGCGTTGGATTTTCCCGGGCCTCAAGGACTCGACCATGGATCCGGGATTCAAACCTCCACGTTTTCGTTTCACGTACGCCGACGAAGGCGATGGTTGGAACGATCTCACCGTCATTTGTCGCGGGACCAGAGTAAAGACCATCGTCAACGGGATCGTCCGGACCGACTGGGACGGCGCGGGCGTGCTGGACAACGCCGCCCATCGCACCCGCAACGTCGGCCGGCGGGGCCATTTTGCCTTGCAGCTTCACGCGGGGGACGAACTGCGAATCCGGTTCAAAGACATCGAAGTCCGGGAACTTGGGCCATAAGCCCGCGACCGCAAGACTGGGGGGTATCGGTGCGGTTCCTGCAAGCCCTGCCGCCGTTCGCAACGCTCCCTCAAATCCAAAGCTCGTAAACCTGCCCTTCAAAACTGAATCAGATGAGAACTCGCATGTGCCTCGTGGCCACGCTGGCGTTGAGCGTGCTGACATCGGCGGCCGAACAACGGAACCCAATGACCAACAACGCGCAATGGAGCAACGGCCAACCCGTCGCGTTGCCGGGGATGAAACGACCCAGGTTGGAAACTGTCTTCCTGTATCAACCTGAGTCCAATTGGACCTACTCGCATCACCCCAGCATCACCTTCTTCAAGGATCGGTTTTATGCGATATGGTCCAACGGACGCAAAGACGAGGATGCTCCGGGCCAGCGTGTGCTGATGGCGACCTCGGCGGATTTCCATCACTGGACGGCTCCGACTCCGCTGGTGGACTCCGTGAGGGACTCCACCGGGGTGGAACGGGTGCTGACGGCGGCAGGATTTCACCAGCACGATGGCACGCTGGTCGCGTACTTCGGGAATTACGGCCCGAACAAGGAGACGACCCATCTCCGGGCGGTCACGACCCGCGATGGTGAGCATTGGAGCGCGGTGCGGGATGTCGGGGTGCCGGTCAACCCCAACCACGGCCCCCAGCGCACAGCCTCGGGTCGACTGATCATCGCCGGGAACATCTCCTTTCCCTACACCGATGATCCGAGCGGGCTTGTCGGCTGGCGCATGACGGGCATCTATCCCGCCGCGATGGCCGCGACGATCAAGGATGATCCCGCGTCCTTTTGGGACGTCGCCAGGCAGCAGGGCTGGTCGGCAGCGCTCTGCGAAGGCTCCTTCTACCAGAACGATGACGGGGTGCTCCACATGCCCTTGCGCAACACCGCCAGGCAAAGGGCGCACCGTCTCTGGCTCACGGAAAGCCGCGACAATGGCGCGACTTGGTCCACGCCGGTCGAGACCGAGTTCAGCGACACCAATGCCAAGTTCCATTTCGGGCGTCTGCCCGGCGGGGGCTTTTACTATGTGGGCAATCCGATCGGCAGCGGGCGCACGCCGCTGGTGTTGTCGCTCTCGCGAGATGGTGTCGTTTTCGACCGGCACTTGGTTCTCGGAGAAACGTCCTATCCCAAGCGGCATGCCGGCGCCGCCAAAGGCGGCGAGTACGGCTACCCGCACACGCTCATTCACGATGGCCACCTCTACGTCATCATCTCGCGCCAGAAGGAAGCGGTCGAGGTGGTGCGCGTTGCCCTGGCGGATCTCGATTGAGGTCCGTCGAGTGCCCAGGCGGGATCCCGTGTTGACGCCGGAATCGTTCGCGACCTGTGCAGCCGTAGCCAAGACTTGATCCCCGCCTGTGCAAAGGCAAAGTCAGCCCCATGAACTGGCGTTCGATCTCCCGCCGCCGCCTGCTGCGTCAGGCAACCCTCGCTTCTGCCACCGGCGCCCTGGTCGGCATGGCGCCATCGCCGGTCCTCCGGGCCGCTGAACCGACACGGGCGCCTTCTCCCGGAAAGGATGGCTTGAGCGTTTTGGAGTTCGGGGCCGCGGGCGACGGACGTCAAGACGACACGCCCGCCTTCGAGGCTGCGCTCAAAGCCGCCACCCAGTCCGGCGGCAATGTCGTCCGGATACCGCGCGGCAATTACCTGATCGGGAGCACGCTGGATGTGCCGGAGAACGTCGTGCTCGAAGGCTACTTCCGCGCGCCGACCACTCGGACTCAGACTCAAGGCAGCACACTGCTCGCGGTCGCGGGTGCCGGCAAGGCGGACGGCCAGCCGTTCATCACCCTGCACCAGAACTCGATGCTTGGTGGCCTGACCATCTTCTACCCCGAGCAGAAGCAGACCAACCCGCCCGTCCCCTACCCATGGACGGTCCGCGGCATCGGCGACAATTGCTCACTGGTCGATGTGCTATTGGTCAACCCGTACCAGGCCGTGGACTTCGGGACCTACCCCGCCGGCCGGCATTGCATCCGCGGGCTCTACGCTCAGGCGCTGTACCGTGGGTTGTTCATTGACCAGTGCTTCGATGTTGGCCGGGTCACCGATGCCCATTTCTGGCCGTTCTGGGGCGGATGGGAGGGAGAACTGGGGAAGTTCACCCGGGACGAGGGCATCGCGTTTGTCATTGGCCGCACGGACTGGGAGTACCTGCAAAACTGCTTCTGCATCGGCTACCGGATTGGCTACCAGTTTGTGAAGACCAAAGCGGGGGCGCCCAACGCAGTGCTCACGCAATGTGGCTCGGACATCGGACCGACCGCCGTGCGCGTCGAGAGTGTTCAGGACCACGCAGGAATATCTTTGGTCAACGGTCAGTTCATGGCGGGGATCGAGATAACCGAGACCAACAAAGGCCCGGTGAAATTCACCGCATGCGGTTTCTGGAACATCCCGAGCACGGACCGGCATGCGGTGCTCGAAGGGAAGGGGCACACGACGTTCAATGGCTGCCACTTCATCGGCTGGGGGCAAAAGGACCGGGAGGCGCCGTGCGTGCATGCACGACGCGGCGGCCTGACGGTGACGGCGTGCGACTTCATGGACCGAGGCAAAGTCCAGGTGGCGATCGAACCGGAGGTTGAGGCGGCCCTCATCTTCGGGAATCGGCTGCGGGGGAAGGAACGGATTCTCAACCAAGCGGGTGATCGTGCCCAGATTGGCATGAATCTGGTTTCGGGCTGACTACCTCGGCGGGCAACCACACCAGGGTATCACCGGGGCGGGCTTCGGACTCGTCTCGCTGACCGGATTCCGTTTCCAGATGCGGGATTTGATCTCATATCATGAGGTTCTACCAGAGGGTGGTTGACCCGCATTTGGACCGGGTTGGACGCATTCTCCCGCAGTAATCACGTGGCGACCGGGCCGGTCGGTTCACGTTGGACCCAAGTGGCCTCCATGTCGGGGCGCCGGTATCAAACCGTAGTATACAATGGGGTCGGGACGACCTGATGGCCAGGAATACTTAGACATCCTGGGCTGCAGCAGATCGTGATGGGCCTGTGATAGGTTCGCGCTGTCGGTGAATCGCCATGCTGTTCCTCGTGGTTCGCCGCCGAAGCCGACGGCCATTGGGAATCGCGACCGTGAAGCGCCGGCTCATGATCAGACTCGCAGCCCTACGGCGGACGATGTGCGAAAACTCCTGACGATCCGAGTCGTCTGTCCCGCGATGGAATCATCGACAACCCCAACCGGTCCATCCTCCCGCAAGATCGGTGGCCACCGACCGGAGGCGTGGCAGCAAACTGGCATGGTGAGCGAAGGCCCCTTCATCGATCGCGGAGCGCCCCCATCGCGCCCCTCCAATACTGCCCACGAGTACCGGGCTGTAGTTGGAGGCACCCGCGAAGTCCACAGATCGCGCAAGCGCGATAGAAAAAGATGGCGAGGTGTGCACGAAAACGATGGCAGCCCGCAACACGTCCGGAGCGAATCCGCCCCGGGACAGACCGCTCGTACGTCGGTCCGCAACTGCCCGTCGGGTCTCCTCCAACCGACCAGCCGCTGCCTGGTCGAGGGCAGCTTCCCACGGAACACCGCGTATCAACGCGCGACTCGTGGTGACAACGACCGCCGCCACATCGCCGGCGAGTGCATGCCGGTGTGTGAGGCACGCTTCAGCCTTCGCCGCGGAATCCAATCGTGAATCGTCAATGGCGGACAGCATGGCAAGCGGCCCCCTGCGATGCGCGGGGTTGCAGCCTGCGGTCAAGCCCCCCGCTATCGTGTCCACTCGCTTTGCGGCCTCCTCCAGCGGAATGCCCTTCGAGCCCAATTCCAACACCTGGGCGGCTATCGGCCCGGTATCGAAGCCACCTTCGCGCCACCACTTGAGGTACCGCGCTCCGATGTCATCGCGGTCGAAGGTGCCCCGGTCGCGCAGGCTCTCGGCGACTGAAAGAGCCATCCGGACGGGGCCTCCTATCCGGTCGCCGGCAGCGAGGCCGAACAGCACCCCAACCACCCGATCTTCAATCCCCTGCACGTTGGTTGAGCGTCGTGTACCGTTTGTAGTGCACCAGCCTCTTGCCCACCGAAGTGACGGCCAAGTTCACATCGCCGATCCTCCACACCTGCCCTTTCGGAAAGGCCGGAAAGTCCTGTTCGCCGCTGTCGCCCCGGTCTTCATCGACGGATCATGCCGACAAGGCCGCGCTGGGGCAAGGATGGGGCGACGGTTCAGCGGGGCAGCGCGAACCCGACCGCGGACCGCGGCGCGGACGGCGGCGGACACGTCGGGCGAGGACTGGCGGAGCGTCCGGGAACGCCGCCTGCGCGGATCCCGCCAGTCTGTTTGCGGATTGGAAACGGCTCACTGCAGGTCCCTCAGCCCCTGGAGCGCCGCTTCGATCAACTGCTCGCCCGCACCCGGCGCGAAGAGGCTGCTTTGCACCTCGTAGCCGCCTTCGGCGTAGCTTGCCCGCGTCGGCACATAGCCAGCGGCACCGTTGCAGTGGGTGAAGATGAACGTGCTCCGGAACGGCGATGCGGTTTTGATTGCGTGGCCGATCCCGTTGAACACCTCGCCACCAAAACCCACGAAGGCAACATCGCCGACCCGCCCGAGGCTCAGGTTCAACGGCCGTGTGGCCTCGGCGGGAGCCGCCGCCGCTGGGCCCGGTTTGCAGGGCAGTTCGACGGTCTTAAACAAGGTCTTGATCGGTCCGTTGGTGGTCGAGCCTTTCATGCCCTCGAGCACTCGGGCCACCTCCTCCCCCAGCATTGTCCCCATCAGTACGGGTTCCGGGATCCATCCCTTGTCGGTCCGGAATTCAGGCAGGACCCGCACCCACGGATCGATGTCGCCGGAGGCACCGGCGAAGCCAGGTGCCACCACCGCACTCCCCAGATAGCGTTCGAGGAACTGCTCGGCCAGGCCATGGAGGTCGCCGCTCACCAGGTAGTTCCTCGGTCCCAGCGAAGTGCTATGGGTGGCGTAGGCGAAGAGCACAGCGACCAACTCATGTTCGGGTGGCCGCGCCAGCTTGAGCACCTGCACCTCGCGGTCGGTGGGCAACGACGGATTACGCCCCAGCACGATCTTCGATCTCCCCGTGTCGTCCTGGACGACTTCCCGGCGGTTGACGCCCACCGGCGATGAGCCCGAGCCAACGTTGATTTCGACTGGGGCCAGTTGCCCGAGGGCCTTGCGCACCACTTCAACCAGGTCGGCCTGAAGCGCGCGCGTGTAAGCGACGTTGTTCGAGTCGCCTTTCTCCGCATCCAGCGTCAACGTCGGCGCGCTGTGGGTGTGAATGGCGGACAGAAACAGCTCGGCGGGTTTGAGTCCGGACGCCTCCAGGATGGCCGTGCGCAACGGCTCGGCGGTGCGGTTGTAGAAGCCGAGGTTGTCGATCGAGACGAGCACAAGGCGCTGGCCGTACTGCTCGAATGCCAGGGCGCGCGCCGACAGCGGATCGTGCACGCCCCCGGAAAGGTCCTTCCGACTCGCGTAACCGGCCAGCATCACGGGTTGGGTCGGGGTAATGTCGATCCGCGCGACGCCGGCCCGCAAGCCTGTCGCCCGTGCCGCCATGCCGTTGAGCCCGACCGCGAGCCCGGCCCACACCGCCAGCGTGAGGAGCCAGGTACCACGGCAGGGGCGGCGCGATGCTTCGGGGTTCTGTGGGCTCAGCAACGCGCAGCAGGAATACGGTGCGGCAAGGCGATTTCGAGGGTTCATGGTCCAGGGCTTCCAGCCAGGGGGCCAGGGATATACAGCGGCGCACAATCCGGGCGCGTGACGATCGCACGGTCGCAAGCGACGCCCCACATCTCCCAGGCACCATCAATGTAGTTGCCGTTCAGAGGTCGGCCACAGGCCTGCGCAAACAAATACCACTTCCCTTCGATCCGGTAGAGAGCCGGTGTCGCGACATGGTAGAGGGTTCGATCGTCGTAGAGCCCCTGCCACTTGGTTTGAAGCATGGTGTCGAGATCCAGTTGTGTCCACCTCCGTACCGGGTCGGTGCTCACCGCCAGGACCGGTCGCCAGCGCGCCCCGTGGTTCACACCCACTTCGGTACACAGGACGTACGTTCCGCCGACTTTGAACACCTGATGCCATTCGTAATAGGCCCCGGGCGTGGAAGGGAAGATCTGTCCCATGCCGCGCGGGTCGTCGGCATTGAAATGGCGGGTCCAGCGCTTGCCATCGGGCGAAGTCGCGAGTCGGATGCCCGGCAGGATGCCGTCCTTCCCGCGGTACGAGTAGTAAAGATACCAGTCCCAACGCTGCGCCGGGCCGTTCCATTCACGCAGGACGGCGGCTTGCGAGGCCATCTCCTCGTGAAAAGGCGCCGCCGGCTCTGGCGCCAGAACCGGCGCCGTACCGTACCGGGCGATGGTGGACGGGTTCACGCCGGAGTAGCCGTCGGTACCCGCCGGACAAATGGCGAGGCCGATACGGTCCTGAATCGGGCCGGACGAACCGGAGTAGTAGATGTAGTAAGCGTCCTCTTCCGGAATGTAGAGCACCGCATCAAGGCGTATGGTAGTCGAGTCCCAGCCGCGTTCGGCAGGTCCAAAAACGGGATTCGCTTCGTCCTGGTGCCAGCGGAACGGCGATCGCGTGTCCGCCCAGGCCTTGCCGACGGCCGCCACGACCCGGTTGGAGGACGCGACAGCCGAGTAGAACATGATCAGGCGTCCGGGCACTTTGGGATTGGGCAGAATGCAGGGCTCCTCGATCTGCTGCGACATCCACGGGTGGCTGGCTCGCGACAGCACGATTTCGCCGCGGATCGGCGGCGGTTGGGTCCCGGGTTCTCCGGCCCAGATCAGCGCCCTGGCCAGCGTCAGAGTCATCGCGAAGATGACCCGAGTGGCGACGGCGATCCCCCAGGCGTTCCTCGAGGTTGCCCTGTGATCGGCAGGCAAGTCCCTGACCGCATTCATAGAGTCTGACGGCGTTTCCGGATCGCGGTGTCGATTCTGGAGCGGCACGGTCGAACGCGGTCACCTTGGGAGTGCATCCGCGGCGGCTTGCTGGAAGGCACGGCGGAATTCACTCCCGTCGCTATTGCCGATGTCCGCGCGCTGCAGCATCAGGATGTAGGCGACGCCGCGCACCGGGTCGATCCAAGCCTGCGTCCCCCAGGCGCCACCGTGGCCGTAGGTTCCCGCCCCGAGCATGGCCGTCACGCCCGGATGCGGAGCGCGCAGGATACACGTGCCGATACCCCAGCCGTAGTTGGCACCGCGATTGCCCTGCTCGGCCGACTGGAAGAAACCAGTGGGCAGGTCCCCCGTCTGGACCGTCCTCAGCAACTTCATCGCCTCGGGGCTAAGGAAACGCTTCCCCTCGAAGGAGCCTCCGGCCAGGAGCATCTGGCAGAATCGCGCGTAATCGGGACCGGTCGAGAAGAGGCCGCCGTTGCCCATCGGGGGACGGCCTTCGACGCCGTACGCTGCAGGTGGGGGTGCCGCTTCGAGCGCACCCGTGCTCCGGTTCTTGGTGTAAGCGACGGCAAGGTGCGCGGATGGCATCCGGGCGGGATAGAACGTCGTGTTGCTCATGCCGAGGGGGTCGAAGAGGCGCTTCTGGAGGAAGACGTCGAAGGACATGCCGCCGGCAATCTCAACGATCCGGGAGGCGGTGTTGATGCCCGATTGGCAGTATCTCCACTTGGTCCCGGGCTCGTCCTGCATCGGCGCGGCCAGGAAGAGCGGGATGAGATCCGCCAGTGTGCGCGCCTTGGCGGCCGCGTCCCGGCCGGCCTCGCCCAAGCCGGACGTATGCGTCAGAACCTGGGTAATCGTCAGGTTGGCGGCGCGGCCCGAGGGCGTCTTGAGGGCGGCGAACTCGGGGATGTACTTGGCGACCGGATCCGCCACGTTGAGCTTTCCCTCGTCCTGGAGCATCAACACCGCAACACCCGTGATGGGTTTTGTCATCGACGCAATCCAGAACAGGGAGTCCGGACGCATGGACTCATTCTTGGCGAGGTTGGCCTGCCCCGTGGCTTCGCAATGGAGGACCTTGTCCTTGGTGACGACCACGGTGACCGCGCCGGACAGTTCGCGCGCCTCCACGGCCGATTGCATCGCCGCCCCGACCCCAGGCAGTTTGGGCGTGGCACTGGAGACGAGCAGGGGCGACGCGAGGAGAATGGACATGAACCAGATGGTGCGCGGCACAAATGGGCTCTTCATTTTCTCCATGCTGCCTTGGGCGCGCATTGAATTCAATGCCTGCGGAGGAGCAGCAAGAGACAGCGGAGCCCAAGATTCAGGGCGAGCTTTGCGGGTCAAGGAGGTTGTCGGGAGCGTGAGAGAGCCTGAACATGACGCCGTCGAACGGCGTGGGCTGCTCCATGTCGCCCCAATGCCCGCGCAGAACGGCAATCGGTGGAATGTCCCACCCCAACTCGATGAACTTCTTGTCAGCGACGGCAGCCCCATCATCGGTTCACAGCTTTCATGCTCCCTTCGGGATAGCGCATCCCGGCGGCTGCTCCGGGCGGAATGGCCTGATCGAGTTGCGCCAGATCGGCAGCCGTCAATTCGACCGCCAGCGCGCCCACGTTCTCTTCGAGGTAGGCGCGTCGCTTCGTTCCCGGGATGGGCATGATGTCATCGCCCTGGGCCAGAACCCACGCCAAGGCCAGTTGCGCCGGGGTGCATCCCTTGCCTCGGGCCAGGCTCTCCAGGCACCCCACCAAGGCGAGGTTGCGCTGGAGGTTCTCGACCTGGAAACGCGGCGCGTGTCGACGCCAGTCGTCGGCCGCCAAGTCGCCGACCTGTTTGATCTTGCCGCTGAGAAACCCGCGCCCCAGCGGGCTGTACGGCACAAAGGCGATCCCCAACTCACGGCACGTGGGCAAGATTTCCGTCTCCACGTCGCGGGTCCACAGAGAATACTCGGTCTGGAGCGCGGTCATCGGATGCACCGCAGCAGCCCGCCGGATGGTGGCCGGGGCGGCTTCCGACAAGCCGAGGAACCGGACCTTGCCGGCCTGGACCAATTCGCTCATCGCGCCCACGGTGTCCTCGATGGGCACCTGGGGATCGACCTGGTGCTGGTAGTACAGGTCGATGACGTCGGTGCCCAGGCGCCGCAGGCTGGCGTCGCAGCAGGAACGGACGTAGTCAGGCCGGCCGTTCACGCCGAGGAACCTCCCCTCCGCATCACGGACATTGCCGAACTTGGTGGCCAGGATGACCACGTCGCGGTGGCCTTTGAGCGCCCGACCCACCAATCGCTCATTCTCACCGCAGCCGTACATGTCGGCGGTGTCGAAGAAGTTGATCCCCAGGTCGAGGGCACGATGGATGGTGGCGATGGATTCCTGGTCATCGCGAGGGCCATAAAACTCCGACATGCCCATGCAGCCCAACCCAAGGGCCGAGACCAGCGGACCGTGTTTTCCGAGTTTTCGTTGTTTCATGATTCTGTCTTTCGAACATTGAGATGCACGTGCATCAGTCCAGCCGCCCATCGAAAGGGCGGATAAGTCTTACGAGCCAACGCCGCTCGCGCCGCTGTCGCTCCGGTCTTCATCGACGGATCATGTCGAGCAGGCCGCGCTGAGGCAAGGACGGGGCGACCGTAATGGCGATCGGCACGGTGCAGTCTTGGGCCGACCCGCCAAGGACGCCGACGCACCGTTGCTGGGAGGGGGTGCGTGCGGGTCGGCCCAAGTCTGCGCCGTGCCACCCTGCATTGCGCGGGCCGGGCGGTTGGGGCCTAGTCTCGCGCGGCGCGAGTCTTGGTCCAAACCGTCCGACCGGAGCAGGCATCGCCAGGGTGGTGGGAGGCGTCGTCTACTGACACTGCGCAACGTCGTTTGATTGGCTCGGCCCGATGTGGCATAACGGGATAATCAAGGAGGGGGTATGTGGGCCGACAAGAGGGTGAAATGCAATCACATCGGCCGGCCAATGTCCGTGGGTATCGGTCTCTCGGCTTTGACGGTGCCAGGTCTGAGCGAGGGTCTTGATAACCGGGGTGGGGATCGAGGGCGAGATGCCGCACCTGAGGGCCATCAGCGAGAATTGCGTCAGCCTCACGCTGAACGGCCAAACCTCCGACACAGCCTGGGCGGCGTGCGCCCAAGTCTCCTCTTCGCCCCCGCTCTTGACTCTCAAATCTTTCCCGTCATTCGCACAGACTGCTACGCTTCGAAGTATGTGCCCGTTCACTGGCGGACGGTTAACCGGGAGGAGCACGAGGTCCGCTGCATCGCTCGGGCTTTGAAAACTGGGGCCGAGGAGGCGATCCGATTGGCCGCGCCCAGCATGGCCGCCCTCATTGAGGGTCCCTGCTGGTTGGTTCCGGTCCCGGCCAGCGACGGCAGCCTGACGGCGAACCTGCAATTGGCCACCGCTATTGCCGCATTGGTCCCACGGGCCCGCGTCAATTGCGCCGTCGCGCGTGTGCACCCGGTCGAGTCTTCATGTCGGCGTCGTGCGGTCGGCCAGTTCGGCCTCACTCCCACGCAACACGCCATCGTCCGCATCGCCGGCCCGATGCAGGCCTGGCCAGTCTATTTTGTGGACAACGTCATCACGACCGGGGCGACCATCGCCGCCTGTCGGCGCGCCTTGGGTTGGGGGACCGCCCTGACCTACGCGGATGCTGGCACATGGCGGAATACGCGCCCCCGGTCGACTGGGTGAATGATCCTGCCGGCTGGACTCCGCCGATCTCTGCGCTCAAACCGACCCAATTCTCACCCGCATGGCGGTCATCTTGCGAAGCCTGACCGCCATGTGCACTGACGGGGCACAACATATGCGGGTTAGGGGGCTGTGAATCCGATCGGCTTCGTGGTAGCATAGCCATCGTGCCGCGGACCACTGTGACGGATGCACGTCGAGTTCACGACTCGGCGGCGCCGTACGTCTCCAAATCGAAATTCCTCTGGGGTCTCCAGTGCCCGAAGCTCCTGTGGCACGCTTACAACGCCAAGGACCTGATCCCGGAACGGGATGCCCAGCAGCAGGCGTTCTTTGACCAGGGGCACGAAGTCGGCGCGCTGGGTAAAAAGCTCTACCCAGACGGGGTCGAGGTCGGCGAGAACGTCACAGATTTGGAGGAGACCGTCCGCCTGACTCGGGAGGCGCTCCGAACCCGCAAGCCGCTGTTTGAGGCTGCCTTTGCCACCAACGGCGCCTACTGCCGCACGGACATCCTGGTGCCAGCGACGAACGGTGCTTGGGACGTAATTGAGGTCAAGTCCACGACCAGCGTGAAGGATGTCCACCTGCACGATCTCGCCTTCCAAACGTGGGTGCTGGCCCAGGCGGGCGTAGCCGTCCGCCGCTGCTTTCTCCTCCACATCAACCCCGATTTCGTCCGGCACGGGCCAGTCGAGCCGAGGCGGCTCTTCGTGGCGGTCGAGTTGACCGATCAGGTGAGCAACCTGACTCGGACGGTCGAGGATGCACTCGACGACCAGTTCAAGGTCATCCGGCAACCCCAACACCCCGAGGTTCGGATCGGCCCCCACTGCGGCGATCCCTACCCCTGTCCGCTCCAGGACCTGTGCTGGGGTCTTCTGCCCAAACACAGCGTGCTCGATCTGTACCGTGGCACGAAGAAGGGCTTCGGTCTGCTCGACCAGGGTGTGACGTTGCTGAAGGACATTCCCGACGACACCAAGTTAACGGCCAGTCAGGCCATTCAGAAGGCAACCGCCATCTCCGGCCAACCGCACATCAACCGGCACGCGCTCGCGGAATTCCTGAGCGGGCTGGAGTACCCGCTACACTTCTTGGATTTCGAGACCTTCGGCACGGCGATCCCGCTGTTCGACCATGTGCGGCCCTATCAGCAAATCCCGTTTCAGTTCAGCTTGCACGTGGTCCGCGCGTCAGGAGCCAAGCCAGAGCACGTCATGTTCCTGGCCGATGGCCAGCAGGATCCGCGACCGGAGTTCATGCTCAGATTGCGGGACGCGATCGGGCGCGCTGGCTCGATCGTGGCCTACAACGCCGCATTCGAGTTGGGGCGGCTGAAGGAGTGCTGCGAGGCGATGCCGAATTTCGCGCCGTGGTTGGAGGGCGTGGCGAGCCGTGTGGTCGATCTGCTCGATCCCTTCAAGTCCTTCCATTACTACCACCCCGATCAGGAGGGGAGCGCGTCGATGAAGGTGGTCCTGCCAGCGCTTACCGGTCGGGGCTACGAAGGGCTGGCGATCCAGGAGGGAGGCACGGCAAGCCTGGAGTTCCTGCGGGTTACGTTCGGGGTGGTCTCTGAGGCGGAGCGCCGACGGGTGCGGCGCCAGTTGGAGGAGTATTGCGGCCAGGACACGGAGGGGATGATCTGGATCGTCGATGCCTTGCGGGCGTTGGTATGGCCAGAAGTCGGAGCTTCAGCCGCTGCTTTCCGTTGAGCCCTAATGCGGCGGATTGTGCTGTCCGATGCCTCAGCAGCCGGCCAGCGCCAGCGATGGTCTCGAAAGGGAGCACCTGCGGCCCATTGCCCAAACACGAAGACACCGGGCGGCTCCGCGCGCGCCTGATCAACGGGCTTCAGCGTCATCGATCCAGGACGAGGGCAACGGCCCACTCTGACGATTCAATGCCCACCCGTGACGGTGTAGCCTTCCCGGCGCAGATCCTCCGCCAGGTCTTTCTCCATCTGGACGGCAGCCTCGTACGGCATGGGGTTCAGGTGGGCGTAGGTGACTTTGCAGGGGAGCTTCACGGCAACAGGGAAAGGGGAACGTCCAACGCCCAACGCGCAACGCGCAACTTCCAACCAGGGGTGGCTTGAAAGGGTGTCTGGAGTCGAGCATGTTGCAGCCGAGGAGGACACAATGATCAAGAAGGACTACGACCTCGAAGATCGGTTGCTGGACTATGCTGCGCAGATTATCCGCTTGGCGGAAAGCCTGCCGCAAACACGAGCCGGAAACCATGTCGCTGGTCAGTTGCTGCGCTCGGGCACTTCGCCCTTGCCGAACCACGGCGAAGCGCAAGCGGCCGAATCACGCAAGGACTTCATCCACAAGTTGAGTATCTGCTTGAAAGAGCTGAAGGAATCCCGCCGTTGGCTGCGCTTAACCCGACGGGTCCCTCTGGTTGAAGCGTTACAGCCGGTGGATTCGGTCCTGAAGGAGACCGATGAACTGATCCGCATCTTCGCCGCCAGCGTTCGCACCGCAAAGAGCCGCAGTTTGAACGTTGGGCGTTGAGCGTTTCACGTTGAACGTTTCACGTTGAACGTTTCTGCGCGGCTCGTGTTCCCCAGCCAGCGTCTTGCAGGGGGCGCATCTCGCGCGAAAGTCCAAGCCTTGGTTCATCGTCCCGGAAATGGCATCCTGCCTGTCGATGTACCGCGTGATCGCCCATCTTGATATGGACGCGTTTTTCGCTTCGGTCGAGCAGCGCGATGATCCGGCCTTGCGCGGTAAGCCGGTCATCGTCGGCGCCCCGCCCACGCAACGCGGTGTCGTCTGCGCCGCCAGCTACGAGGCGCGCAAGTTCGGCGTCCGCTCCGCCATGCCCAGCGCCACCGCTGGTCGCCTCTGCCCCAAGGGCGTCTTCGTCCGCCCCAGAATGCACCGGTACGAGGAGGAGTCCGGCTTCATTCTCAAGATCATGGCCGAGACGGGCGCCGTCATCGAGCCAATGTCCATCGACGAGGCGTATCTCGACTTGTCCGCGCGCTGCCAGGGGGAGGACGCCGACGCCTCCCTGCTCCTGTGCGTGCCTATCGCCCGGCAGTTGAAGGAGCGCATCCGGTCGGAACGCGGCTTGACGGCGACCGTCGGCATTGCCTCAAACAAGCTGTTGGCCAAGATCGCCAGCGACTTCGAGAAACCGGACGGGCTGACGGTGGTTTCCGAACGGGACAAGGTCCAATTCCTGCGTCCGCTGCCGGCGCGCGTCCTGTATGGCGTGGGCCGGGTCACGGAGCAGGTGCTGTTGCGAGTTGGCATCCGGACGGTGGGCGACTTGCAGGATTACAGCGGCGACCTGAGGGGGCTGGTCGGGTCATTTGGCCCGAAGCTGAAGCAGTTCGCGGTGGGTGAGGATGACCGTCCGCTGGAGTTGGGTGAGGAGATCAAGAGCATCAGCGGTGAGGAGACCTTTCTTCACGACACCGACGACCGGCCTGTGCTCCGGGCGTGTCTGCGGGAGCAAGCGGCGGAGATCGCGGCCAAGCTCAAGCGGCGACACCTGGCCGCACACACGATCCAGGTCAAGGTGCGGTACGGCGACTTCACGACCCTGACGCGCCAACTTACGGTCGAGGAACCGATCACGGAAGCCAAGGACATGTATCGGCTTGCGTGTCACCTGCTGGGGCAAAAGAAGCTGGTGTCACGTCCCTTGCGACTCCTCGGTCTTGGCGTCAGCAACCTCCGCGAGCCAACGGCACAACAGTTGACCTTGCTGTAGGGCAGGCGGTGATCATGAATCCAGAACTCCTGACATAGCTCCGTGCGAGAATGTCCGCTTTTGCCAAGAACCCAGTCTCCGAACGGCGTGAGCGACGAGAAGCGGACATGTTTGGGTCCCCCCCTTCTGCCGCGAACGCGGTGCAAGCGGACACTCTTGCAGGCGACCCGCGGATAGGTGCCCTCAAACAAGGCTTTAGAGTCGTGCTGTAAGGTAGAGTTATTTGCGCCACTGTACTGCCTTATAGTGACTTTTAAAAAAGCGGACAGGTTTGGGTCCTCCCCCCTCCCAACCTGGACGGAGAAATATGGCCGAAATGTCACGATCTCTTGCGATGTGTCAGGAGTTCTGGAATCAGCGGTGCAGCGGGAGAGCCTGACAGATGGCGCCCTCGGGCATTGCATGATCCCAGGCAGGAGCCCGCTCGCCACGAAGCGGCTGTGGCGATGCCATCGTCTCTCCTTCCTTCCGCATTCTCGCGGTCTCAGCTTGCGCGTTTCGGTTTGGACGGCTGCCAGCGTGCGAGGTAAACCACCGAGATGCTTCGCAAGATCATCTCCGGCGGCCAGACCGGTGCCGATCGTGCCGCGCTGGATTTCGCCATCGACCACGGCATCCCGCATGGCGGCTGGTGCCCCGCGGGGCGGGCGGCGGAAGATGAAGCCATGAGCGACGACAACAAGAAAGCGGCGGCGAACCTGCGCAAGCTTGGCGAACGGGTCCGCGCCGGATATGCCAAACTGCACCCCGTCAGCGCAAAGCAACTGGCGGCGGTTCGCGCCGCCGTCGCGAAGCAATGGGAGCAGGAGCATGCCGGCAAGCCGATGGCAAAGTCGCAGCGCTCCCAGAGCCAATCGCGGTTGGGCCATGGCCAATCCGTTCGGCAGACTCGCGCGACAAAGACGAAGCGCCGATCTCAATCCCACGACTACGGGCACGAATACTGAAACGTGCCTGGTCGTCGCAACCCACACGGGACCTGGTTTCGGTTTCGGATGCGCGGATGTGCCCCGAGGCGTTTGCGTTCTCCGCCGCAGCCGTAGCGGTGAGGTTTCGGCACTGGTGAGGTTTCGGCTGGTCTATTGGGATGGAATGAAACCAATGAACAAGATCGCCCACGGAATTGTGCTCGGGTTCTTCGGAGTAGCTTGTGGCCTGATCTGGGCCCTCCTGCAACTGCCCTTGATGGTGCGACTGCCCGGGATCGAGCTTCAATTGCCGGCGTTCACGCGCTTGTGCATGACCGCCGGTCCGTTCGTGCTTATCGGCCTGGCGGCGCTCGGCACGGGCTACTGCCTCTGGGTATGGTTGGGGAAGGCAGAACACCGACCCTCCTGGGTGGGCTTTCTCGCGACCGCCACGGGGACGCTCTTTCTGCTCTGCCTGCCCATTATCGTAGCCGTATATCTGCCACTGGTGAACGCGCTCAACCATATTGGGAGCAGGTGAGCGTAGCCTGGTAAGCGAGCGATGCGAGTGCTGCTTCTGATTGCCCTTGTCGCGACGTGCGTGGCCTCGGAACGCACAACTGTCGTTTTGCCCAAGAACTTCGTCTTCTTCGCGCACGAGCGCCAGCGGATCGCGGAGCCCGGCTTCCTCGATAACGCCCAGATCGTCGGGGCGCAGCTCAAGTACACTTGGCGCGAACTTGAGCCGGAGCGGGACCGTTACGCATTCGGACCGCTGCTCCGCGACCTGGCGTTCCTGGAGAGCCACGGCAAGCGGCTCTTCGTGCAACTTCAGGACGTATCGTTCTCAGAGGACGTTCCCGTTCCGGCTTACCTCCAGACGGACCCCAGCTTTGCCGGCGGTGCGGCGCGCAAGTACGAGTACGAGGGGGACGATGAATCCAGGGAGAAGTTCGACGGGTGGGTGGCGCGGCGATGGGACCCGGCAGTCCGCGCCCGCTTCATCAAACTGCTTGACGCGCTGGGCAAGCAGATCGACGGACGCATCGAGGGACTGAACCTCCCCGAGACGGCCATCGGGTTTGGCGAGAGCGGCAGGCGACATCCCGCCGGATTCACCTACGGGCATTACGTCGAGAGCATCAAGGCGATCATGACCGCGGCTCGCCAGGCGTTTCCGCGCTCCTGCGTGATCCAGTATGCCAACTTCATGCCCGGCGAATGGCTCCCGTCGAATGACCGGGGCTATCTGCGGGCGATCTACGCCCACGCGGAACGCATCGGAATGGGGGTAGGCGGACCGGACTTGCTGCCGCATCGGAAGGCGCAGCAGCAGCACAGTTACCTGCTCATCACCGCACGCGGTCCAGGGACACCGGCTGGGGTGGCCGTGCAAGACGGGAATTTCGAAGACACCAATCCCAGCACGGGGAAGCCCGTGACGGTGGCCGAGCTCTACCGTTTCGCGCAGGACCGCCTACGGCTGACGTACATCTTCTGGGGCACGAAGGAACCGTTTTACACGAAGGACATTCTCCCGTTCGTTCGCAGCTTGGGCGAACGTGATCAGCGTTGACGTCTCTTGCGCTGGCATCGTCTTGCGTGCTACGCCTCTGCATAGGTGGATTGCCATGTCAGGCGTGAACTCCAGGAGTGCAGCGTGGGGACGATCGTAGGGGTGACGAACTCGCGAGCCGGCGCGGGCAAGACGACGTTGGCCGTGCATCTGGCCGGCTGGAGCCAGGAGCACATTGGACGCACCGCGTTCGTGGAGACCGATGTTCGAGGTAATGGGTCGTCCTGGCTCCGGCAAGCGTCGCCAAAGAGCGAGGTCTTCCGGCTCCTGACGGCCGACGAAATCCACGATCAAGTCCCGGAGTTGGCCGTGCAATTCAACGTGCTGGTCATCGACGGACCCACTGGCTTGCCGGAGGTGATGCGCGCGGTCCTCTTGGTTGCCCACCTCGCCCTGGTGCCCTGTGGCAGATCGGCGTCGGACGTGCGAGCTGTGCACGAGGCGGTTCACCTCGCGCGTCAGGCGCGGAAAATCCGGAGCGGGCCCCCGCAAATGGTGATCGTCCCCAACGTGCTCCGCACTCGGTACCGTCCACCCCGTGAACTTTCCGACATGCTCAAATCCTTGGGCATACCGACGATGGGCGGACTGCACCGCGCCCGCGCTTTCGCCGACGCCGCGGAGCAACGGACGCTGGTTTGGCGGCTGGGCGCTTGTGGCAAGCGAGCCGCAGAGGAGATCACGGATTTGATTGGAGCGCTGCACTTGCACGGAGCACAGGGTGCGTCGTGAATGCCTGCTCGCCGGCGGGAGCTTCCTTGTGGGGGGGCGAATCAGAGAAGGGTGAGGATTGATTAAGGGCTCAATCCTCGAAAAGCCGTGAACCTTCGTGCAAACCGCGGAAGCATGCTTACGCTGCCGCTTCTTCCCGCTCCTGCCCTTGCTGCACGATCCAGGTGTGGGTCAGGTCGGCGACTTTGGCGAGCACCAGCAGATCGTCTTTACCGAACGATTCGGTCGATTTCCACTGGTTGTCCTCGCGGTCCTTGTAGATGCGGCTCACGGTGGCGTTGTAGCGCACGCCGTTGGCCGTGTCGTTCTTCCAGACCGCCGCTTTGATGGCGCCGATCCGGACTTCGTGTACGGGTCTGTCGTTTTGTTTAGGCATGCTGTCTTCCATTGGTTGAACCTCCCTGAATGGACCTTCAGCCTACCGTCATACCACGTTTGGAAACGCTAACCAAGGGGTGCGGCCCGAGAAATTCCAGGCCCTGGTCTCGCGCGGTCCGGTGGCGACAATCTGGCATCGGTCATTCAAGTTCTGGTTCGGCCCTCGGGACGCGGCGGAACGCTTCTGCGCTCCAATCACCGCCTACCCCGTCACCTCTCCAGTCGCGGCAGCCCGCGCAAAGCGAACATGCACAGATCCGGGGGGCTGCGGCTCCCGGCCAGTTTCTCCCGTCAATTCTGTGACATGGGTGGAGGGGGCTTGCCGGAGCAGGTGTGTCGGCGAACGTGCACAACGTTCCGCCTGCCATGGCTCAATTCCCCTCGCCCATCGACTTCAGCGCGTAGGCATCGAGCAACGCCTTGCGCGTGGCCGCCGCCAGCGTGCCGCCTTGGGTCAGCATTTTGTGCTGCGCCGACGTGGCTTGGCTCGATGCCGCCTGCTGCATTCGCTCCCGCTCGGTATCCGAGAGCGATTGCCAGAACTCCGTGATTGCGCGCTCCCGCGCCTCCTCCTTGGCCTGCGCCGCCGCTTCTTGTTGTTCCTTCCGTCGGGCTTCCCGCGCACGGCGTTCCTCAGTCTCTTGCCGGCGTCGTTCCTGGGCAGTGTGATCCAGGAAGTCCTTCGGCGGCGCGTAGTCGCCACGGATCGCGCTCAAGAGGAAGCCGGGGGGATTGCGCGAAACCTTCGAGTCCTTCTGCGCCACCAGGCAATCGAAAACCTCGATCTGCGGTTGGATGCGCGTCGCCGGATACTGCTTCACTGTGATTCGCGCCGTCGAAGGAGCCACCCCGCGCGCGATGAGCGCCGCCACCAGCGGGTCCGCCGGTTCGCCGGCTGCACGGGCTTGCTCGCTCGCCTCCCCTTTCGCCTTCTCGAATACCACCCGCCACTCCCCACTGCGTACCTTCAGGAAACGCTCCTCGTCCGAGAGCGCACGCAAATAGCCGCGCTGCTCGAGTTCTTTGATGCCGCCTCGCAGCTTGCGTTTGAGATTCGCGCTGTCGTAGGTGCGCGACAGCCCGGCGTGCTCGCACGCGAATTCCTTCAGATCGAACTCCCAGCGCTCCCGTCGGAAGAACCGTTTGTCGAGGAACCGATAGAGCCGCCGCGCAATGGCGCTCCGCAACTCACGGAAGAAATCGAAGTCCAGACTCTTGAGGTTGCCGGCCTGAAAACTGCGGAAGATCACCTCGTTCCAGACAAACACCGAACTGCCGGTCTCGTCGTCCGCCACCACGCCGCCATTCTCGCGTTGGAACAACCGCACGTTGTCCAAGACGTGGAACGTCTCGTCCACCCAGCACTGCTTGGCCTTGTTCCACCACGCCCGTTGGTAGTAGAGCGTCACCCCCGTCCACCGATTGATTATCGTCCCAGACACGGTCCTCGAACTGGAGGGTCTTCTGGTCCGGCCGCAGCCGGTGGGCCAGGGCGCAAAGCGGGAACTCCGCCAAGTTCAGTTCGTCACGTCCGTCGCTGGTTTTCTGTGGCATCAAATCCTCTTCGATGCGCACCTTCGCTTCCAAGATTCCTGGACCTCCCTGGCCATCAACAACACCCCCCGCCCTGTTGCTGTTGGTTTAAGGTTTGAGAACACTGTTTAAGGTTACGGTCCGAAATCGCGAGGCGGCGGGCGGACTTACGCCGATTTTTATGCCTCGAATCCCGGTAAAATCTGTCTCAGTTCCCAGTAGGCGGCTGTCCCGGTTCCCGGTAAAACCTGTCTCAAATCCCACTCCCCAACTTTTAGCATGTCCGGTCGGCTGCGGGTAGCCCCCCAATCCGCAAACTTGTCCGCATACATGCTGGCTTGTCAGCAAGCGTGCATGGCAGCAGGACTGCATCGTTGAACGGAAGCCCTGTTGCTTACATGTCCGCTTTCATGTTACGAAGTCATCATGCCCGCGAATCAAGACCGCGGGCCGTTTCATCCAAGGAGGGAGGTGATGATCATCGCGCTGAGCAACTCAAAAGGAGGGGTGGGCAAATCCACACTGGCCGTGCACCTGGCCGTATCGTGGCACGAGGAGGGGAGATGCGTCGCATTGGTGGACGCGGACGTCCAAGGCTCGTCGTCTTTGTGGCTGCATGAAGCCGAGCCGCAACTGCCGGTCTTCCGGCTGCAAACGCCGGACGATGTTCTGGAACAGGCGCCGGTCATAGCCGGCCGGTTCGAGCGGGTAGTGATCGACGGGCCGGCGGGGCTGTCGGAGGTCACGCGAGCCATCCTCTTGGTCGCCGACACCGCGTTGCTGCCCTGTGGGCCGTCGGTGCTCGATTTGCGCGCGGTGCATGAGGCCCTGCGCGTGGTCCGACAAGCACAGCAGATCCGGCAGGGACCGCCCGTCCCGCTGCTGGTGCCCAACAAGCTCCAGGTGCAGTATCGGCTGAGCCAGGAGTTGCTCGAAACGGCGAAGTCGTTGGGCATCCCGTCGCTCCCGGGCCTGCGGTTGCGCCAGGCGTACGCCGACGCCGCCGGCCAAGGCACCGTCGTCTGGAGATTGGGGCCGCGTGGTGAGGCCGCCGCATCGGAACTGAAGAACCTTTTTGAGGAGTTGGCCATTCATGAATCGCCGAACACTCAGCGCCGCGCTGCAAACGGGTAATCTCACCGATGCCGCATTGGATTTCGTCAGGGCCGGCACTGCCAGGCCCGCGCCCGAACCCGTGGCCGCCGCAGTCGTGCCGTCCCAACTGGCAGCCGTCGAGGAACCGTCCCCGACGTCGAGGAACATGAAACAGCGTTTGCGGATGGGCGATGATGGCGAGGGCGAGGCAGAAGCCGGCCTGATCTCCCTGACCGTGCGTGTGCCACGCATCGTGCCCCCTGGCCTGCTGCTCGCCTCCGTGGACCGGAAGCTCAAGCGCCAGCGGCCCTGGACCCAGCAGGAAATCGTCGCCGAGGCCCTGACACACTGGCTCCAGGAACACGGCTACCTGTCTTGAATGCGAAGGAGGATGTATGGAGGACCTGAACAACCTGATCGACTCCACGACCTTTGGCACCGTGCGCCGTTACCTGAAAGCAGCGCACTCGCCCATTACCACCGTCATGCTCGTGCAACACCGCAACACCCTGGTGCGAGCCGGCACCGCGTTGATCGAGGACGAGGGCAGCAGTCGGGTCTTCCGCCGCCGGCAGTGGGCCGACTGGTTCAATACCGGCGAGGTTCGGGTCGGGGGGACTTCGAGTGCCGCCGGCCAGGGCGCCGACCTCGACGCCATACCGGACTCGGCCATCTGCGATGTGCTCTACGTGCCTCCGGTCTATCTGGTCTGTCTCCGGGGCTGCAAGGTGCCCGCCGCCCGCGTGGCGCACGGCTGAGCGTTGTTCGCCGGGAATTCAAACCCCGTCTCCACTTTCCTGCTACCGGCACCGCCCCGGACGTGCTACGCATCTCACCAGAGGGAGGTTTTGTTCTCCCGCAAACGTCAGGATGCCAAACGCAGTCTTTGACGTCGTTGTGATCGGCGCTGACACCCGCCAATCCGGCCTTACCAGCCGGCGCAGGGGACGGTCTTACCACCCGTCGCGTCAGTGTCCCGTAGAGCGTGGTGCACCGAGAGGTGCCCGCCACGTTCGAGGGAGGCTTTCGGAAGTAATCCCGCCGGACCGGCGGAGTAATCTCCGAATTCTATCCCATGCGAAGCAGAGAATGCGGGCGAGCGGGACACGCCGGTGGCTGCGATGCCATCGGTCGGTCTTGTCCAAAGCGGGTGCGCCGTGCCCAAGGAGCACGGCAAATCCCCCGGCGGGAACCGGACCAAAGCTCCGCACAGTCGGGGCCAATCGGGTGGAAGGCTCGACAGGTTCGATTAACGCGCGCTGGCGTCGGGAGTCTGGCGGTGGCGACACCGATCAGCCGGAGGCTGACAACCTCCGGGGTTCTGCTGAAGAAAAGCAGACCGCGAACAGCTCAACGACGAGAGGGGCATCAAGCCCTTGCCAGTAAACGACAGCAGAGACGTATGCCGAGTCGGCGAAAGCTCGGACGAGGGTGGGTAAGGGGGCGCTTCTGTATTCTGCCCCCCGAAATCGTCCCGCGATTGCGGGATGGAAACTATGCCGAGGCGGGAGCCTTGAGGCCATACCTGGCGAGTGTGGACGCCCCTGTGCGTCCAGCCAACGTGACTGCTGCCGTGAAGGACAGGAATAACCGCGCAAGGAGTGTGGCGGCCGGAGTGGTATCCGGTGCCGGCAGTCAGCCGGTGCTTCAAAAGCCGCACTCTGACGAGAGTGCCCCCAGTAGGACGAGGCGAAGCCTCGACCCCTGGAGTTTGGACATTTTTAGCTGGACTCGGAACGGCCACTCGGGTAAATGGTGGCCGCAGTGGAACCGATCCGCGTCCAGGGCCGCACGCTCACGGGCGATGATCTGGCGTGGTTGCAGGCTCTGATCGAGCAGCATCCGGCCTGGCATCGCACGGCCCTCTCCCAGTACCTGTGTCAAGCGTGGAACTGGCGCAACGCCGCCGGACGTCTCAAGGACATGGCGGCGCGCACGTTGCTGCTCAAGCTGCAGGCCCGTGGGCTGATCGGGCTACCGCCAGCGCAGAAGCGCACCCGTCGACCCTGCGCGCAAGCTCCTCCTGCTCTCCAGAGCCAGCTCCCGCTCTGGGCACCGGATCGGATCCAGGACTGCCTGGAGTCGCTGCAGCCACTGAGCCTGGACCTGGCTCACACCCGCGCCTTGCGCCGCCGCGCGGCTGACCTGCTGCGGCGTTACCACTACCGCGGTTTCCACGGAGCGGTCGGCGAGAACGTGCAGTACCTGGCCAGGGATGTTCGCGGTCGGGACCTGGCCGTGATGGTCTTTGGCGCAGCCGCCTGGAAAGTCGCCGCCCGGGATCGGTTCATCGGTTGGTCGGTGACCCAGCGGGAGCAACGCCTGGGAGCCATCGCCAACCAACAGCGCTTCTTGGTTTTGCCTTGGGTGCGGGTCCCCCATCTGGCCTCGCATCTTCTGGCGCTGGCCACCCACCGCTTGTCCGCCGACTGGCAAGCGCGCTATGGCCATCGGGTGTGGCTGGTCGAGACCTTCGTGGAGTCCGAGCGGTTTGCCGCCACGGCCTACAAGGCCGCCGGTTGGCAGCACCTGGGATTCACGACCGGACGCACCCGTCAAGATCGCCACCGCACCCTGCGTTGCCCCCTCAAATCGCTCTGGATCAAACCGTTGCACCCCGCCTTTCGCACCCATCTCACCACCCCATGAAGCTCTTGACCTACCTGCTCGAACAGACCGCCCGCTGGGCCTCTGTCTTCCCTCAGGACCGTAGCCTGCAACGGGCCATCGCTTTGGCTTTCGGCATCCTCTGCGGCGTGGGCCGACGCACCCTCACCCGCGCCATCGCCTTCCACGGCAACACCCAGAAGGACTGGTCGGCCGACTACAAGGTCTTTTCCCGTTCCCCGTGGGAGCCGCGCGCCCTCTTCCATCCGATTCTGGAACGGGCCATTGAGGAGCAGCGCCTCCAACGCATCGTGATCAGCACCGACGACACGCGCGTTTGGCGCACCGGCAAACACGTGCCCCAAACCCAATGGCATCGGGACCCGCTGGGACCCCCCTTCCAAGTCAACCTGCGCTGGGGACACCGCTTTCTCCAATGCAGCCTGAGCCTCCCACTCTATCTTCAGGATCAAACCAGTTCCTCCCGTTCGGTTCCCATCCGCTTCGAGATGGCCCCGGTGGTCAAGAAACCCGGCGCGCACGCCTCGGACCAACAACTCGAACACTACCGACAGCTCAAGAAGCAGAAGAACCTCTCAGTCCAGTTTGTCGCCTTGACCCAAGAGGTGCGCCAACACCTCAACCAGACCGGCCATCAGGCCAAGCGCTTGGTCCAGGTCGCTGACGGCTCCTTCGCCAACCGCACCGTGTTCGCTCAGGATTGGGAAGCGCAGAACGTGACGCTTATTGTCCGTTGCCGCAAGGACATCGTCTTATGCCGGCGCGCTCCCGGTAAGGGCCGCCGCTTCTACGGCTCCACCAAGTTCACCCCCGAGCAGGTCCGACGCCGCGATTCCCGCGCACGGTGGCAGAAGGCCTGGATCTTCCACGGCGGCTCTTATCGGGAAGTGCGCTACAAGGAAATCACTCGGGTCTATTGGCAAGGAGGAGCCCGCAAACGGGTCGTGCGCCTCTTGGTGGTGGCGCCGGTGGGCTATCGCACCAGCAAGAACGGGCGCAAGTACTATCGGCAGCCCGCCTACCTGCTCACCACCGACCTGACGACCCCGGCCCTCGAGTTACTCCAAGCCTACTTCGATCGGTGGGGCATCGAGGTCAATCACCGCGACGAGAAAGACATTCTGGGCGTGGGCCAAGCCCAAGTCTGGAATAAGGACTCGGTGAGCAAAGTCCCGGCGCTCTTGGTGGCCATGTATAGTTGGCTTCAGTTGGCCGGCCTCAAGTGCTACGGCCCCACGCGTACGCAGGTCTATGAACCCCTGCCCAAATGGCGTCGTGGAGCCAAGCGCCCCTCCTGTTTGGACCTCGTCACACTGCTGCGCAAGCAACTGGCCGACCATCCGGTCACATTCCCGACGGCCAAAGCCCCCGCAACCTACCCCATGATGGTCGGCAGCGCCGCCGCCTGAGGTCTTCTCCCTGCCGCCTCACGCTGCCCCCCGCCAAAACCCGTCTCCAGAATGTCCAAACTCCAGAGGACGAGGCGAAGCCTCGACCCCATAGCGCCTGCGGCGCATAGCCGCAGGAAGTTGGGGTGTCGTTCCAGCAAGGCAGTTGGAACGGCGAGTGCGCGCTACGGGTGGTGCCGGGCGCTATCGCACACACGAAAGGGGTGACGGGATTAACCGTTCACAACGATGTGGTGGGCAGGTGGAGGGGAACTCCACCTGCCCGCTGCCTCATCGACCAAGGACTGCGCTCCGCGAGACGGGCCTGGGGACAGGCATCGAATCGCGAACGGCAGCCTGAGCATTGGAGGAAACGACCATGAGCGGGTGAACGAAGAGGATTTGCGCAGCCGCGCTACTGCCATAGATGGGCAACGACAACGTTGGAATACAGCGCGCCGCTGCGGGCGGCCACTGTGTTCAACACGAAGCCGGTGTGCCGGGGCCGACAAACGGGCGGCGTCGTTGGCACCAGTCGCGGGCTGCGAGAAGGATTTGGGCTTTCGAGGAGTTGTGCCGCAAAACAATTCCTCAACCGACTTCGAGGGCACCCTCAACGGCCGGCCCTGGTTGAACAACCCCCGCGCCCCCGGTTTGCGGTCGGTGCTCTTCGCCCGGTTTCAAGCCGGCGCCTCCCCGAAGCAGACACCGCGTCTTGAGACGACGCTCTTCCTCTTCAACCTGGTATTCCAGAACGGAATGGAGAACCGGGGGTTGAAACCAGAGTACGTCGCCGCCCAGCAACCACGGCTGCATTCCACCTTCGTCAGTACCCTCACCGCAACCGTGCTCAAGGTTGTGGGCGGCCGCATTCAGGTCCCAACCCAACTGTGGTTGCGCTTTGAAGGGCATCCGCCGGCCGAGTCGGCCAAGTCTGTGGGGGGGCAACGGGCGAACCCGCTCAAGAGGCAGGAGCTCTTCGCGGCGTGGCGGGAGCAGGCTCGGGGCTGGGGCTGGAGCCCGGAGCGCACGATGCAGATGGTCGAGCACGCGCGGCCGACCTGGTCCAACCTCGTGCAAGACTGCAAGACCCTCGGCCGGCTGTGGGCCGTTTGGACCTTCCATCCGACCCATTCGCCACTCCGGGTTCGCGAGGTGTTGACCAAAAGCAGCGAACAGTCACGCGCTCGACACTCTCAAGGCTCTCAAGGTCGCACTCACGACCACGGCATGTCTCATTAAACGGACAGCCAGTCGGGCGTGGGCCATTCGTCTGTCCGGGACGAGAAGTGGACGGCCAGTGATCGACCGTTCGTTCGGTTGGGGGATCGCGATGGCGCCGCCAGGGGCTCGGTCGGAACCCCTGCTCTGGGCGACAATCCTCTGGCCGTGTCCACTGTTCGAGCGAGCGGCGGCGGGGTTGCCACAGCGCATACCCCTTCCACTCTTCTGCTCGATCAGTCGCAGGCTGATGCCCAAAGCGCACACGGACCCAGCAGGGGCCAAAGCGGCGGACCCCAGGACCATGTGACACCCGGCGTGGGACAGACCATAACACCGTTTGGAGGTGCAGTATGGCCTATCGGTGCGTCGCGACGTCGGTCGCCGGCTTTGTCCAGCAACTGGCCGTGGCCTACATCGTCCACGGCTACTGGTTCTACGTCACCGGGCGGGTGCCGGGGTCGAAAGACCCCGCCAGGGTGGACCGGAAGATCATCCGCCAGTACGGCATCGACGTATCCAAGTGGTCGAGGTCGCGGCGGAAGAAGACGGGGCAGGCGCGGGTCCAGTACCTCCGGTACGACCGGTTCTTCGTCATCGTGGCCACGCACGGCGAGCACCCCTTCTTCGCGGCGGAGGGGAATCAGGTTCGGGACATCCGCCGAGCCCCACTGCACTTCATGGGCTACACCATCGGTTGCCGTAAGGGACGCGACGGGCGGACGTGGCACCCTTCCGTGCGCATCGCGCGCGAGGTCTGTCGCGAATTGAAGGCGCGCTATGCCGCCATCGCCGTCCATCGCCCCGTTGAAGACCTCTGTCGCGAACTTCGAGGATTGGAGTATGAACCTTACGCCGCCGTGCGCGATCAACTCTACGGCATCCTGCGTGCCCTCAACCGACGACGGCACGCCGCCGGACTGGAACTGGTGCCCGCCTCGGCCATCCGCTGGCGGCGTGCCCCGGTCAAACCCTTCGTGGGAGCGTGACGCGGTCACCGTCGGTCAACCCGCCGCGAGGTACCCCATCTCGCGCAAACTGACAAAGTCCCTGGGTTGCTCCGGTGTCCGGCGTCCCAGGATCACGTGATCCACCACCTCGATCTTGAGCAGTTGCCCCGCCCGCATCAGATCCCTGGTTACCCGAATGTCTTGCTCGCTGGGCGTGGGATCCCCGCTTGGGTGATTATGCGCGACAACGATCGCAGCCGCCTGCGCCTTGATCGCGGCCAAAAAAACTTCGCGAGGATGAACAAGCAGAGTATCTAATGTTCCTTGTGACAGATTCTTTACACCAATCAGCCGCCGCCGCGTGTTCAGAAAGATGACCTGCAAATTCTCCACGCTGTAGACCCGGTTCTGTTCCCGCAACAAGTCCGCCACCCGCTCCGGTGTGTCCAACAGCGGCGACTCGGCGTAAGACTCGCGGGAGAGCCGCTGCGCCAGCAAGAAGGCCGACTTGATGGCCGCCGCCTTCGATTGACCGATGCCTTTGACCAACTGCAACTCGTCAAACGACGCCTGGGCCAGGGCGGTGAGCCCGGCGTAGTGCTGCACCAGCGCCTCGGCAGCCGGCTTGCCGGCCAGGGTGGCCAGCAGTTCAACGTTGCTCGCGTGTTCCAGACTCTCCATCCCCACCTCCTCGAAGTGGGTGGATTCTAACACCGTCCCACTCGCAATGGAACAGGGTGATGGGGTGGGAATCAGACTCTGTCGCTCCCTCCGAAGGCGTGTGATTCCAATAACTTGCAGCGTTGGACCGAACGATGCCCCTCGCTCCGTTGACTTCGCCATGCCGTTTGAGGCATTTGTGTGAGCGGGTAGAAGAACGGTATTTCCCCACGGAGGTTTTCCCCGAGGTCCTCGTACGCACAGGCGCGGCACAGACGGCGCGCCGCTCTCCACACGCACTTTCCCTTCCCGACGGGCCACAAGTGGCAGTCGGCGCAAAGGAGAATCTCCAGATCAGACATGCAGGCCGCCAGGCGCCTGACTGGAGACGGATCACAACCAGCGCAAACCGGCGTCACACCCGGTGGCGGCACAGGAAGAGAACCGCGTATGAATGAGACCTCAAACTTCAAGGCGACGCCCTTGAGCGACGAAGCCCTGCGCACTCGGGCGCCGAGCATCTTCGCCTCGGGTCCGATGATCGGGGTCAGCCAGAAGTACACGTTTGTGCCGACCGCGGAGATCCTGACAGGTCTGCGCGACCTGAACTGGGTCCCGGTCGAGGTCGAGGAACAGCGCATCCGGCGAGAGTCGCGTCGCGGGTTCCAGAAGCACCTGATCCGGCTGCGGCTGGCAGAGCAAATGGAAAGCCTGGACGAGTGGAACGTGGAATTGGTCGTGGTGAACTCGCATGACGCGGGTTGTGCCTACCAACTCCATGCCGGCATCTACCGGCGCATCTGTTCCAACGGCTTGGTCATCTCCAGTGAGAGCTTTAGCGCCATCCGGTTCCGGCATTCCGGGTGTCTGACCGGGGAAGTGGTGCAGGCGAGCCTGCGTTTGGTCGAAGCGATGCCGAAGATCGGCGAGCGGATTGCCCGGTTCCGGGAACGCATTCTGGAGCCGCGCGAATCGTTGACGCTGGCCCAGCAGGCGTTGCTGCTCCGTTACCCGACCGTGGACGAGTCGCCGATCGCTCCGGAGACACTGCTCCAAGCGCGCCGACCGGAGGATGAAGGCGCCGACCTCTGGCTGACGATGAACCGCTGCCAAGAAGGGCTCCTGCGTGGCGGTCTGTCCGATGGCCACCGTGATCGGCGCGGGAAACTGCGCTCGGTCCGGCCGTTGCGGGGCATCGACTCCAAGGTCAACGTCAATAAGGGGCTTTGGAGCCTCGCGGAGCGCCTGGCCGATGGGAGGCCGCTGGCGACGGCGGAGAACGTCACGGTCACGGCATGACCGGGAGCCGAGCATGAGGACGACCGCCGGGGATCGTGAAGGGCTCTCCCGCTGGGGCATCTATCACCAAGACCGGGAGTATGCCCGCGAGGCGGGCGACCCGTGTCTGGGGGCGGTGGAAGCTACCACCAAACCGGAAGCGGAGGCGGAGGCCCGTCGACGAGGAATCTCCGGCCCGACCGGGCTTTGGGCGCGCCAGTTGCCGACAGGTTTGGCATGAAGGTTACACGGCTTTCGAGGGTTGTGCCTCAAAACAATCCTCGCCCATTCTTCTTTCGTTTTCACGTTCCGCCAAGGTTCCGCTGCAGTTCGGCGATCGCGTCGGCCAGGTGCAGGACGGTGTACTGGAGCGCGGCGATCTTCTGAATCGCCCAAGCCTCAAAGATCACGCGGGCATCAGCCTCGCTGCGATGCTGTTTCCGGACCTTGCGCACGTGGGCGAAGAACTCCTTCATCAACTCCTCCGTCTTGGCGTTGATCTCACTGGCGGCGGGTTCCGGGGCGCGCTTCTTCATGGGAGTCGTGAGGGTGACCGAGGGTTGCACTTTGGTTTCATCGACGGCTTCGGCCATCCACGCTGCGGGCGCGCGCAAGGGCCGAAGACGACTGTGCGCCGAATGAGCAGCAACGCCAGCATTTCTAACGGTGTCTGTCTACGACCTCGCGCGGGGTGGAATGGGGAACAGGGGGATTGCACCAGGTCGCGGATTGGCATCCTCGGCTGCTCTGCTGCTGACCATCTGCCGGCGAGTGCGCGCTCCTTTTCGACATAAGCCGAGGGGACCGAACCGACGCGAATGGGGCGGTCGGATGCAGCCTGGTTTCGCCGTGCCGGCATCGACCGACATCACGATAAACCAAGATTATTGAGGGATGTTACCGACTCGTGAGGTTGTGCCGCACAGACAATCCTCATCAATTCCGCGAAGCGGCCAAAACTCAATAGCAACCAATATTTACAGGGTTCAAATGCATATCGGCTGTTTCGGCTTGCCGTGCGTTGCGGTGGTGTTTCCCGCTTTCTGGTGTCGGCAAATGTAGGCAAGAGGGTCGCGTGTTCCGGCCGCCGATAGCCACTTCCCCGGCCCGCGTGGTGCCCAGGTTCGAGCGGGTCCTGGGAGGTTCTGCAGAACAGCGTATTCGACTGGAGACGCGACGCGTCCTCAAGTAGCGGCGGCAACGGCTCCGCCTGGCTGGCAGATGGGATCGCCGGAGTTGTGGGACGTGGAATTGGCGCTCGTGAGCGCGCACGGGGCGACCAGCGGGTACCAATCCCACGCCAGAAAGCGCCCGGCCACTTTGATCGCATGGCGGGATACGGGAAGCTGGGGCTCGCGGCGGTCGCGATGCCCCGTCCGCCTCTGGCCCTGGTCCTCTTGCGAATATTCCCACTCGCAAAACCAGACTGGACTGCTAAATTCCCTCCATGAGCGTCGCGCCCATTCAGGAACAGATACCCGAGCGGACATCATGAGAGTCGCCATTTTGCCAGAACCGACAAGCCACGGAGAGGTGGAGTATCGCGCCATTGGGGGCGGGCGGCAGGCCATTGCCAAGACGGCCGGTGCCGCCTTGGATGCCGTGGCCGCACAATTGCCGGCCGACGTGGCTGGCACCCTAGTCATCGTTCAAAACCACCGTCCCGACGCGTTCTTTACGGCCCGACAGCAGGAGCGTCTGGCTGAACTCATGGCGCGCTGGCGGGCCGCGCGCGACGCGGGTTCGTCGTTCCCGCCGGCCGAACAGGCCGAGTTGGATGCGTTGGTGGAGGCGGAGGTGCGGGCGTCTGGCGAGCGGGCAGCGACCCTCCTTGCCGACTTGGCGAAGTGAATCCGCGGTACGCGCGGGTTGCCGAGCGCGCGGCTCACCGCTGCGAATACTGCCGCGCTCCTGAAGCCATCTTCAACTTCCCCTTCGAAGTCGAGCACATCGTGCCGGCGGGACGGGGCGGCGCGGACCAGGCGTCGAACTGGGCGTTGAGTTGCCGTGCCTGCAACCTGCACAAGGGAGATCATCTCGAGGCCATTGACCCGGAAAGTGGCGCGGTCGTTCCGCTGTTTGATCCCTGCCGGCATCGTTGGGAAGAGCATTTCGGCCTTGAGGAAGACACCGCCGCGTTGGTGGGCCTGACACCGGTGGGAAGGGCCACTATCGTCCGTTTGCAGATGAACCGACCCACGCAGTTGGCTGCCCGGCGGCAATGGATGCGGCTGAGGCTCTTCCCGAGTTTCTGAGTTAGGCTCTTCGCCAGGCACCGTGGATACTTCGGTGGCAGCCGCAGCGCCGTCCGGGCCTGCGGTTTCAATTCCTCGTTGTCTTCGTTGGTAGCGTGAACTTCGCTCGGCCAGACGCGACTCCCTGTCGCCAGGCCTGCGACACCCGACCTGACTATGGTCGTTCGCTCCTGGAGTGAGCTTGGCAGGGAGGTCGGCTTGTGCGATAGGTACGTCACATCCGCCACGAGCCGCTGACTCGCTTCGGTTTCAGCCAACGACCCGCGTGCAAGGGGAACTGGGGAAACAACCATCAACTGATGCCGTTATGAAGACACGCTGTTCGAAAGACGTTCGACTACTCTCAATTCTGTGCGCTGGCCTGGCTGTTTGGGCGATGGGGCCGGCGGCTGGGGCGCAGGACGCCCCGGTGCTGGAAATCGCCCTGTATCCCGGGCTCCGGGTGACGGGCGAGGTTGGGACGACGTACGTCATCGAGAGCAAGGCGGAGGTGGAGGGGGATTCCTGGCTGACGCGGGGGTGGATGGAGTTGACCACCCCGACGGCGATCTGGATGGACCCGGTGCCGACCGAGTCGCCGCGGAAGGTGTACCGGGCGTTGAAGGTGACCAAGCCGGTGGTGCAGACCGTGGCGAACATGGTGTGGATTCCACCGGGGAGCTTCGTGATAGGGAGCCCGGAGACCGAGAGGGGACGGGAGTGGGGTGGCGCCCCGGAAGGTCCGCAGACGCGGGTGACGTTGACGAAGGGATTCTGGCTGGGGAAGTACGAGGTGACGGTGGGGGAGTACTTCGCAGTCATGGGGAATTACCCCCCTGATTGCTACAACCCCGAGAACCCGGGCGACCTGGATCGTCCGGTGCACTGTGCAAGCTGGGATGACGCGGTGGCGTATTGCCAGAAGCTGACGGAGCAAGAGCGAACGGCAGGGCGCTTGCCGGAGGGGTATGCGTATCGTCTGCCGACGGAGGCGGAGTGGGAGTATGGGTGTCGGGCGGGGACGACGACGCGGTATTCGTTTGGGGACGCGCTGGAGTGTGACGACGGGTGCGAATACTGTGCTTTATTCGATTCGTACATGTGTTGGTGCGGGAACGGATGGCCTGGGCGAGTGGGGCAGAAGCTTGCGAATCCGTGGGGTTTGTACGACATGCACGGGAATATGATGGAGTGGTGCCAAGACCTGATGGACTGGGAGCATCCCGAATATCCGGGTGGGGCGGTCGTTGACCCTCAGGGGCCGACCACGGGCTCGGGCCGTGTGATCCGCGGCGGCGGCTGGTACGACTGGAGCGTCTGGTTCGACGACGCCGGGGTCTGCCGGTCAGCGTTCCGCTACGGCGGCGACCCGGCCTACTGGAGCTACTACCTCGGTTTCCGGGCCGTGCTGGCCCCAGGTCAGCCATGAACGGCAGCGGCGGCGGAACGGAGCCGGAGGGCCAGTCGGCGCGAGGGACGAGCGCCGGCTGGGCCCGGAGGCGGAGTGGAGCGGGGCGGAGGGGGGGCACGCGAAAGGTGAAGTCAAGAAAGCCCCGCGCAGCGGTCGCGATTTTTTTAAAGACCAGCAAGTTCTGAATAGGAGCCGGAGCGATGCCCCGTCCAGTGCACACACGTCAACCTGACTCCGGGTGAAGCGATGATCGTCCACAGAGCCACCCGAGCGCGAGCGGCTTGGACTGCGCGGAGCGTTTGGAGTGCGCGCGGTTCACCGCCGCTTTGCGAACACGGTGGTCGGTGAAAGCCCATGCCAAAGCGGTGCTCAAGCACCCGCACTCCAGACGCTTCGCGACTCCGCGGCCGATTTGGCCACAACCGGCTGCCACCCAGCACGTCAGCCTGTTCGCTTGGGCGGCTGCGTCCGACACCAGTCTTTGCGTCTCATTCGAGAAGTACTCAAGCCGGAGGAATTCGAGGTGTTCAGCCGGTTGCGCGACTGGCGCCGGGCGGTGGCCGAGAAGGAAGGGGTGCCCATGTACTTCACGATTCACGATCCGAAGGAGCGCACGATTTGCGCGGCGAGTTTCCGGGAACGGGTGCTGCATCAGGCGGTGATGAATGTCTGTGAGCCCGTGTTCGAGCGGGCGGCGGTGTTTGACAGTTATTGTGGAGTGGGTGGCTGGCCGTTGGACCGAGCTGCAGTTGCAGCAGCGGATGCAGGCGCTGGTTGCTTTTACGTTACCGGCCTGCAGCCGGCCATGGCGACGGCATGTGCTGGATCGATTTGGGGTGGTGGCCAACGGGCTCGGGCCGTGTGATCCGTGGTGGCAACAACTGGAACGACTGGAACGACTGGAACGACAACGCCAGGAACTGCCGGTCAGCAAACCGCAACAGCAACGACCCGGACAACAGGAACAACAACCTCGGGTTCCGGGCCGTGCTGGCCCCAGCTCAATCCCGCGAGGCGCATGCGCGAGGCGGGACTGACCCGGCCGCTTCGTGCTGAACGGTGTTTACATCGACCCGCAAAGCCGATCGGCGAGGGCACCAGCATTCTGCAACAGCTCAATCACACCAACCACCTCCGGGAACGAGAGATTCATGTTCTAACGGCATTCATACAGCAGCCGGCAACAGCAAGGGAGACCCGGAAAACGAGAGTGCCCCGCGATCTCGCACAACCCCCGCGCAACTCCCCGGGAACTCTGTCCTCCCACGAGGCCGCTCGGCGCGTTCGGTCCTCGGCGGCAAGAGACTGAGGACAAGGGAATCGAGAAGTCCTTGTCGAGACCCTCGTCTCGGTCGGCTGGCAGCCGAAGCCCGGCGGTTAGCGGTCCCTCAGCAAGGCGATGAGCGATTCCTGGACCTTGGCGCCCTCCGAATAGTCGCGAAGTTCCCGCTCGTGCCCGCATCGAGGCGTGCTATTCTTCGCCCGAATGAACGGCTCTGCTGAACACGATACCCGGTCTCGCCGCGGTTACAAGGACCCCGCGCTCCGCCCGGCGCCGGCGGGCGTTGTGACCGCGCTGTTTCTTCCGCCCCGTGACCTCGCGTCCGCCCATGCTTGATCGATACGATCGCCATTTCGACACCCTCGGGAAGGCGGCCTTCGCCGTCGTCTTCGGATCTCGGGGTCCGGCGGCCTCGAAGTGGCCGACCGCTTTGTCCCCGCAGGCTCCTCTCGCCCAAAACTGAGCCATGCCCTGCGCCCATCACAGCGTCCACTTCGGGCGGATCCTCGATCAGGAACGGCTGGCCGACGAAGTCCTTCTCACCGTGCTGCGGGCGCCGCGGACCTATACGCGCGAGGAGACTGTTGAAATCTCGTGTCATGGCGGGGCCCTGCCGGCGCGGCTGGTTTTGGCGGCGGTTCTGGCCGGTGGCGCGCGTCTGGCGGAACCGGGCGAGTTCACCAAGCGCGCCTTCCTCAATGGCCGCATCGACCTTGCCCAGGCCGAGGCGGTCGCCGATCTCATCCATGCGCGGACCGAACTGGCTCTGAGCGCCGCCCAGGAACAGCTCGCCGGAAAGCTCTCCCAGCGCATCCGCCGCCTCCGCGACGATCTGCTCGGCATCCTCGCGCATATCGAGGCCCAACTCGATTTCGCAGACGAAGACATCGCCCCGGATCGGCGCGATCAGTTGCTCGTGCGGTTGGACGACGGTGTGACTCTCATGGAGGCCCTCCTGCGGACGGCTGACCAGGGCAGAATCCTGCGGCGCGGCGTGCGTGCCGGGATCGTCGGCCGCCCGAATGTCGGCAAGTCCAGCCTCCTCAATCAGCTCCTTGGTCACGATCGCGCCATCGTCTCGCCCATCCCCGGAACCACCCGCGACACGATCGAGGAAACCGCCAACATCCGCGGATTGCCGGTGGTTTTCACCGACACGGCGGGGCTGCGCCACGCGAAGGATGCCATCGAGCAGGAAGGCATCCGGCGCAGCCGCGAAACCGCGGCCCGAGCCGAGGTGTTGCTGCACGTTCTGGACTGGTCCGAGCCGCTTGGGGCCGAGGACATCCGGTTCCTCGACGATTGCGAAACCCGGAAACGCATTCTGGTTCTCAACAAGTCGGATCTGCCGCGGCGTCTGGACTTGCCGTCGGCCGTGGCGTCCTCGACTCCAACTGTCGCCGTGTCGTGCCTGACCGGTGCGGGGCTCGAGAGCCTGAAGGAAACGCTTAAGAAACTGATCTGGACGGGCGATCTTCGGCCCGAAGGGCTCGATGTGATCATCAATGCCCGGCACCAGGACGCGTTGAGGCGCGCGCGCGATGGCGCCGTGGGGTCGAGGGACGCCCTCGGCCAGGATTTGCCCCTCGATGTCGTGGCCCTGGACCTGCGGATTGCAGTCAATGCGGTCGGCGAGATCGTCGGCTCCACCGCCACCGACGATCTCCTCGATGTTGTCTTCAGCCAGTTTTGCATCGGCAAATAGAAGGGCGGCGGTGCGCCGGGCGGGGTGGACCCTGTAAAGCGCCGACACTCAACGGGTGAATGCGGGGGCCGTGTACCGGTCTGTAGCCGCCGACGTGAGTCGGCGCTGATTCCCGCCTTTGACGGAGCGAGATGGCGCGGACTCACGTCCGCGGCTGGAGTTTGGACATTCTGAAGACGGGTTTTGGCGGGTGGCAGTGTGAGGCGGCAAGGAGAAAATCTCAGGCGGCGGCGCTGCCGACCATCATGGGGTAGGTTGCCGGGGTCTTTGCCGTGGCGAATGGGACGGGATGGTCGGCCAGTTGCTTGCGTAGCAGTGTGACTAAGTCCAGACAGGACGGTCGCTTGGCTCCACGACGCCATTTGGGCAGGGGTTCATAGACCTCCGTACGCGTGGGGCCGTAGCACTTGAGGCCAGCTAACTGAAGCCAACTATACATGGCCACCAAAAGCGCCGGGACTTTACTCACCGAGTCCTTATTCCAGACTTGGGCTTGGCCCACGCCCAGAATGTCTTTCTCGTCGCGGTGATTGACCTCGATGCCCCACCGATCGAAGTAGGCTTGGAGTAACTCGACGGCCGGGGTCGTCAGGTCGGTGGTGAGCAGGTAGGCGGGCTGCCGATAGTACTTGCGCCCGTTCTTGCTGGTGCGATAGCCCACCGGCGCCACCACCAAGAGGCGCACGACCCGTTTGCGGGCTCCTCCTTGCCAATAGACCCGAGTGATTTCCTTGTAGCGCACTTCCCGATAAGAGCCGCCGTGGAAGATCCAGGCCTTCTGCCACCGTGCGCGGGAATCGCGGCGTCGGACCTGCTCGGGGGTGAACTTGGTGGAGCCGTAGAAGCGGCGGCCCTTACCGGGAGCGCGCCGGCATAAGACGATGTCCTTGCGGCAACGGACAATAAGCGTCACGTTCTGCGCTTCCCAATCCTGAGCGAACACGGTGCGGTTGGCGAAGGAGCCGTCAGCGACCTGGACCAAGCGCTTGGCCTGATGGCCGGTCTGGTTGAGGTGTTGGCGCACCTCTTGGGTCAAGGCGACAAACTGGACTGAGAGGTTCTTCTGCTTCTTGAGCTGTCGGTAGTGTTCGAGTTGTTGGTCCGAGGCGTGCGCGCCGGGTTTCTTGACCACCGGGGCCATCTCGAAGCGGATGGGAACCGAACGGGAGGAACTGGTTTGATCCTGAAGATAGAGTGGGAGGCTCAGGCTGCATTGGAGAAAGCGGTGTCCCCAGCGCAGGTTGACTTGGAAGGGGGGTCCCAGCGGGTCCCGATGCCATTGGGTTTGGGGCACGTGTTTGCCGGTGCGCCAAACGCGCGTGTCGTCGGTGCTGATCACGATGCGTTGGAGGCGCTGCTCCTCAATGGCCCGTTCCAGAATCGGATGGAAGAGGGCGCGCGGCTCCCACGGGGAACGGGAAAAGACCTTGTAGTCGGCCGACCAGTCCTTCTGGGTGTTGCCGTGGAAGGCGATGGCGCGGGTGAGGGTGCGTCGGCCCACGCCGCAGAGGATGCCGAAAGCCAAAGCGATGGCCCGTTGCAGGCTACGGTCCTGAGGGAAGACAGAGGCCCAGCGGGCGGTCTGTTCGAGCAGGTAGGTCAAGAGCTTCATGGGGTGGTGAGATGGGTGCGAAAGGCGGGGTGCAACGGTTTGATCCAGAGCGATTTGAGGGGGCAACGCAGGGTGCGGTGGCGATCTTGACGGGTGCGTCCGGTCGTGAATCCCAGGTGCTGCCAACCGGCGGCCTTGTAGGCCGTGGCGGCAAACCGCTCGGACTCCACGAAGGTCTCGACCAGCCACACCCGATGGCCATAGCGCGCTTGCCAGTCGGCGGACAAGCGGTGGGTGGCCAGCGCCAGAAGATGCGAGGCCAGATGGGGGACCCGCACCCAAGGCAAAACCAAGAAGCGCTGTTGGTTGGCGATGGCTCCCAGGCGTTGCTCCCGCTGGGTCACCGACCAACCGATGAACCGATCCCGGGCGGCGACTTTCCAGGCGGCTGCGCCAAAGACCATCACGGCCAGGTCCCGACCGCGAACATCCCTGGCCAGGTACTGCACGTTCTCGCCGACCGCTCCGTGGAAACCGCGGTAGTGGTAACGCCGCAGCAGGTCAGCCGCGCGGCGGCGCAAGGCGCGGGTGTGAGCCAGGTCCAGGCTCAGTGGCTGCAGCGACTCCAGGCAGTCCTGGATCCGATCCGGTGCCCAGAGCGGGAGCTGGCTCTGGAGAGCAGGAGGAGCTTGCGCGCAGGGTCGACGGGTGCGCTTCTGCGCTGGCGGTAGCCCGATCAGCCCACGGGCCTGCAGCTTGAGCAGCAACGTGCGCGCCGCCATGTCCTTGAGACGTCCGGCGGCGTTGCGCCAGTTCCACGCTTGACACAGGTACTGGGAGAGGGCCGTGCGATGCCAGGCCGGATGCTGCTCGATCAGAGCCTGCAACCACGCCAGATCATCGCCCGTGAGCGTGCGGCCCTGGACGCGGATCGGTTCCACTGCGGCCACCATTTACCCGAGTGGCCGTTCCGAGTCCAGCTAAAAATGTCCAAACTCCAGGCGCGGACTCACGTCCGCGGCTACGATCAGGAATCAGTCGATCGGGGATTTGTTCTCCAGTGGGCTGTGAGAGGGAAGCACCCGACATGTAACCGGCGCGCACGCGGCGGCGTTATCCTAGTGTGAATGGCAACGCATGACCGACGAGGCATGGACAGCGGAAGACTATCTCCGGCGGCTCCGGGCGGGGGACCCGGACGCGGCGCAGGGGCTGGTCGAGCGGCTCTATCCGCTGGTCATCCGCATTGTGCGGGGTCATTTGCCGACGCGCCTGAGCGAGGAGGACGTGGCCCAGGAGGTGTTCCTCAAGCTGTTCGCGCGGCTGGGCCGTTACCAGGCGCGGTGCGGCGTGCCGTTCGAGCACTGGGTGGCCCGCCTGACCCTCCGCACCTGCCAGGACCTCCTGCGGGCCGAGCGCCGTCGGCCCGAATTGCGCTGGAGCGATTTGAGCGAAGACCAGCGGGGCTGGGTGGAGTTCCTCCTCTCGGAGAAGGCGCAGGCGCCCGAGGCGCCAGACCTCGCCGCTGCCGAGGTCGTCGAGCGGTTGCTCGGGCAGTTGACGCCAGCCGATCGGTCTGTCATCCGGCTCCTGGATCTGGAACAAAAGAGCGTGCTCGAAGCGAGCCGGCTGACCGGATGGAGCCGGACCGGGGTGAAGGTGCGGGCCTTTCGGGCCCGCCGACGCCTGCGCAAGCTGGCGGAGGCTCTGCGGGAACCGTGAATCCATGAAGACGTTCGAATCTCGTTGGCGAGAACTGACCCGGCATGCGCGGGCCGCCCGGATCGAGCGGCCCGAGGCCGCCGCTTTCGGTTTTGCGCGTCGCGTCACCGTGCGGGCGGCGTCCGCGAACAGCACGGCGGAGGATCTCTGGATGCGGTTTTGCATTCGGTCACTGATTGGCGTGAGCGGCGTTTTGGTGGTGCTTGGGGCGATGGAATACAGCAGCGCGCGTCCGGCTTCCCTCATGAATCCGGGCGTGGAAAACACAGTGGCGCAGCTTTTGGGGGTCTTATGAGCGATCGGCGGCAACAGTGGAAGATTGCCCTCAGCCTGGCGGCCCTCGTGGTGGTCAGCGCCGGCACCGGGGCCGTGCTCGGTCATCGCATCGCCCGGCAGCAAATCGATGCGCGGAACGACCCGGAGAACTGGAACGACTATGTCAGCCGCGAATTCGAGCGCCTGATTCAGCCCAGCCCGGAACAGCGCCCGAAGGTCAAGAGCCACCTGGACAACGCGGTCCGCCAGCTGCAGGCGATCCGGATCGAGACCGTCCAACGGAGCACCAACGTGATCTGGCGCCTCGTGGCCGATGTCGAGCGCGAGTTGACCCCGGAGCAACGCAAGGCATTCGAAGCCCTCAAACCGCAGCCGTCCGACTTGAACCTGGACGTCCTCAACGTGACTCCCGCGGACGCCCCTGAACCATAGGCCCAGCATGCAGACACCGATTCAACGAAACCGCCCTGAGCATTGCGGCGTGTCCCGACCCGGCCGAAGCGTGCGACTGGACCCGGCGGCACAAAGGCCGGCGGCACTCACCCTGATCGAGCTTTTGGTGGTGATTGCCATCATTGCGATCCTCGCCGGCATGCTCTTGCCCGCTTTGGGCCGGGCGAAATCGAGAGCGCTCGCGACCGGTTGCCTGGGCAACCTCAAACAGCTCCAGCTCTGCTGGCAGTTGTATGTGGACGACAACGCCGACCGGCTGCCGGGCAATGTGGCGCTCAACCCGGGCGATATCGGCAGCCGCGAGGGCTGGACAGCCGATCCGACGTCGTGGCTGCAAGGCAATGCCTGGACCGACACCACCCCCGTCCATCTCCAGCGCGGGGTCTTGTACCCCTACAACCACTCGCTCGGCATCTACAGGTGCCCGGCCGACAAGTCCACCGTGCGCGACCAGGGCAGGCAGCCGCGCACGCGCAGCTATTCGATGAGCATGTACATGAACTTTCGCCCCACCCCGGAAGACCCGGAGTATTCGCTTTGCTGGCACACGCTGGGGCAGATCCAGAGGCCCAGCCCGGCCCGCGCCGCGGTGTTCATCGACGAAAACGAAAAGAGCATTCAGCAGAGCGCTTTTGGCATCAACGCCCGCGATTACCTCACGCTCTTCGATTCCGCGCTCTGGACCTGGATCAGTTTTCCCGCCACCCGGCATCACAACGCCGGCGCATTGAGCTTCGCCGATGGCCACGTCGAACTCTGGCGTTGGTTCGAGCCCAACACCGCCCGCATCGCCCGGCTCGACGACTGGACCGTGCTCAAGGGGGCCGTGCCGAATGCCGATCGGGACTTGGACCGGTTTTTCGGAGTGGTTCCGGAGAAAGTCCCGATCCTCTGACTTCGAGATCGGATTTCTGCCCCAGCGATTCTGATTGTGATCGTGTTGAGAGCGGCGGGTCAGGACTGCCTGTCGGCAGGCAGGGGATCCGGCTGGCACGGTCTTTTCATTTGCAGGGGTGCTTGAACGGTGGTTGGAGGGGGATGTGTGTGGGAGGAGTGCTGGCAGCGCCGGTGCCCATCGGGCCAGAAAGACTTGGAGAAGTCAGACTTCCATCCCACGCTGGTCCAAGCTGCCGGCTCTGTCTTCCTCGTTCCTCCTTCCCCATACGGTCACCTGCGCACTGTGCAGATTCCTTGTCGCGATCGCGACACGATTTAGGTGCATTTTATAGAATCCGCTGCAATTCAATCGGTTGTGGCGCGTCGAATGACGGGTAGATTTCTGCCCCCTGTGCTTGCGCATGAGTCGTTGGCCGGCCCACCGGTATTCGTGCGGTTGCAGGGCTCGGACCCTGAGGCCCTTGATACTGACGTCCGCGGCTACGGTAGTCTCCATCCGTTTTAGGCTCGGTGCCCTCACGGGGCGACAGAACACCGACAACAGCCAGATGCACTGGAACTGGCGGTGCAGTTCGGTTGTGCCCGGTTGCGCCTTGAACTCCGGGAGCGCGTTAGGCACGCTCCTGCCGCGTGGGAAGCCACCTGTTGCTTTTTGAACTGCTCAGTGAGGATGAACCTCTGTCGGAGGGACGAGCTCCGCGAGTCCCCGGCTCGAGACAATCACAGTTACCGATCAGGGCCCCTTGGAGCTCGGCCCTCCGACTCGTGGTTGCAGCCTTGCCGCACTTGGTAATTCCCGGGCTAAGGGGGCGCCCCATCGGACGAGGGTGCATCTCGACAGTCTCCGTGGTCTTGGCCGCCGCACTGGCGGTTCTGTGCGCAGGCTGCAGCGGCCTATCCCCGTGCGGGGAGCCGGCCGCGGTGGTCCCCGCCGCCCTCGAACGCGCGCTCGAAGCGCTTCGCGCAAAACACGCTCCCGACCCTCACCTTGGTCTCTTTCACGTTGGCGCCACGCGTCGGGGCAGCGCACTGGTGTTGACGGGCGAGGTCGCGAGCGCTTCTGCGAGGGCGGATGCCCTCGCCGCCGCCCGGGCTGCCGGGTTTGAAGTCGACGATCGGATTGCCGTGTTGCCGGACCCGGCGTTGGGTGAGGCCACGTGGGGGCTCGTCTGTCTGAGCGTTGTCACTGGCCGCGAGCAACCGGAGCACAAGGCCGAGGTGGGCACACAGGAATTGATGGGACGTTCTGTTCGCATCTGGAAGCGCTCGGGCATCTGGTCTCTGGTCCAGACCGCCGATCGATACGTCTCCTGGATGGAGGAAGGCTCGTTCCAGCGCTGCACCGCCTCGGACGTCGAGGCCTGGAATCGTTCGGCCCTGCTCGTGGTCACGGCCTTCGAGGACCGCGTCCTCGATCGTCCGGATCCGAGCGCGCAGCCCGTGTCCGATGTGGTGATGGGGTGTCTGGTGCGGACGATCGGCGAAACGGGCGATTGGTATCGCGTCGAACTGCCCGATCATCGCAGCGGGTATCTCCCGAGAAAGGCCGCTGAGGACCACGCCGCCTGGAGGCAATCGCGCGAGGCCTCGCCCGAGAACGTCGAACGGGCCGCGCGCTTGATGTTGGGCCGTCCGTATCTGTGGGGAGGAAGCTCGCCCAGAGGCTTCGACTGCTCGGGATTCACCAAGTTCGTCTTCTTCCTCAACGGCATCGGCCTGGACCGCAACGCGAGCCACCAGGCCCGCCAGGGCGCGGCGATCCCGCTCGACCCGAGCCTGAGCACGATCCAGAAGGGGGATCTGCTGTTTTTCGGACGCCGCGCCGCCGATGGCCGGCCTGAAAGGGTAATCCACACCGGCATCTACCTGGGTGATCGGCTGTTCATTCATGCGTCCGAACGCGTGCGCATCAACAGCCTCGATCCCGCGTCCCCAATCCGCGACGAGCATCGGATCCGCACGCTTATCCAGGCCCGCCGCGTTCTGCCGTCCGAATCGAATCCATAACGCCTGACCTCTCACGGAACTGACCGGAACACAAGACCTATGACAACTCGTGCGTTTGACATCCTATTCAAGGCAATCCTCGTCGCTCTCCTGGTCCCAATCCTTTCCGCGCAGGACTCGACCGCCCCCACTCCCGACGCCGCATTCACCCCGAGCATCAGCCCGGCCTGGTCCGTCGCGACGAATGCCGCCCAGCCGGAGTTTGCCCTCTCCTCGGCCTTTGACGGCACCCACTTCCTGGCCGGCATTCGCGGAGCGGCCGGCAATCCCGACACCGTTGGCGCCCGAATGCTGTCGCCCACGGGCACCCCTGTTGGCTCGTTGATCGAGACTGGGCGCGTGATGGACGGATTCCTTGATGGGCCGCGTGTCGCAATGGGGAACGCCAATTATCTCATGGCCTGGACCGATGCCAGCTCCCAGCACCGATTGACCGGCAACGACATTTACGCGCAATTCATCAGCCCTGCCGGCGATCTGGTCGGGAGCCCGTTTGTCGTAACCAAGGCCCCGGGGGACCAATATGCCCGAGGCGTGGCGCACGATGGAACCCGTTTCCTGGTCATTTGGGCAGCCGAGAACGGCGTGCGCGGACGGCGGGTATCCGCGACGGGCGAGTTGTTGGGAAGTGAATTCGTGTTCACGACGCAGGATGTCGAGGAGCCGGCGGCCGTTGCCTGCGGCGGCGGCCAATGCCTTGTCGTCTGGGTGGAAGGCAGCGATGGGGCCCACGCAACCAAGGGCCGGATGTTCTCCGCCTCTGGCGAGCTGGGCGACGCATTCGCAGTCAGCCAGAACAACTCGTACCACTTCAACCCCCTTGGCGTGGCCTATGGCGAGGGGCGATTCATGGTGGTCTGGTCACACAACGCCGATGAAGATGACGATTGGGACCTGCGCGGGCGGATGGTGCTGCCCGACGGGACGCCTGCAGGCGGCGAATTCGTTCTGGCCGCCGAACCGACCGAGGAGATCATTTGGGCCAACAACGTGGTCTTTGACGGCGAGAGCTTTCTCGTTGTCTGGACCGAATACGCAGGGAGTCCCGCCAGCACCCCGGGGACGGTGTTCGGGCGTTACTGGAGTCCGGACGGTGTGCCGGTGGGAGTTCCGTTCACCATGGAACCCGCCGGACCCGGCGTCCTGGGTGTGGGGCTCAGCACTGCGGATCGACATGTGCTGGCTGTGGTCAACAGGAACGCGTTCGACTCGGCTTCCGACGTCTGGGCGCGTTTCATCCAGCCTCCATCCGCGGATCCCTTTGTCCAGATTCTCAAGATCGCTGCAAACCCTCAGGAGGCGCCGAAGGTCCAGGTGTCATTCGAGGGCATCCTCCAATCCAGCGCGGATCTCAAGACCTGGGCGGATCTCGCGCCTCAACCGACGAGTCCGTGGATCTTCGAAGCCGGTGAAGGCGTCTTGTTCTTCCGTGCGCGGGACTGAGAGAACGGACACGAGGTTCTGGGATCCCTTTCGGGGGCGCGGTTTTACCAGAGCCCCGATGTCAGACCCCCCGAAGCTTCGCGAAACATCCGGGCTCAGGCGATGATCGGGGGGACACTCAATGCCGCGCGCGCTGTTCGAGCAACTCGCCGTTCGGCCCGATGAGGCAGACCGAGAGCGCCATTTGCCCTGTGGCGTGCGTGGCGCAGGAAAGGCAGGGGTCATAGGCGCGGATGGCGACCTCGATGTGGTTGAGAAGACCCTCGCTAATTTCGGGTCTCCCGCCGAGGACGTCCCGGGCCACCCGGGTGATCGCGCGGTTCATCGGCTCGTTGTTGTTGGTGGTCGAGACGATGAGGTTGCACAGAGTGACCTCGTCGTTTCGGTTGACGCGGTAGTGGTGAAAGAGAGTGCCGCGCGGCGCCTCGACAACCCCGACGGTTTCCTCGCGCCGCGGACCGCGGGCGAGGAGATCGTCTCCTTGAAGATCAGGGTCGTCGAGCAGGCCGCCAATCACCTCGATCGCGTGGAGCAGCTCGATGATGCGGGCCCAGTGATAGCACATCGTGATGTTGTTCGGGCGCTCCTGCGTGAGGGCAAAGAAATCCTGCCGGGCCGCCTCGGCTTCGGGCGAGGGAATGAAAGCGCAAGTATTGAGCCGCGCCAGCGGCCCCACGCGGTACCACCCGGTCTGGGGACCGAGCGATTTGAGGAACGGGAACTTCATATAGGACCAGGAGCGGACCTCCTCGCCCACGACATCGAGGTAGCGCTGGTAATCGACATCGTTGACGATGCGCCGCCCCTGCGAGTCCACAGCCCGCAGGACGCCGTGGTACAGATCCAACGCACCGTCGTCCTGGCCGACGAGCGACAGGTGATTGGACTCGAACGAGCCGAACGGACGCAGTTCGTCCAGATGCGCCATCGTGAAATCGCGAATGATGCCGACGGCGTGCCGGCTCCATTCGAGCATCTGGGGCACATCCTCGAGAAGGGCATCCCGCTCGGCGATCGAGAGGTTCTTATTCACCCCGCCCGGAATCGCACCGGTGCCGTGGATCTTCTTGCCCGCGGTGACGCGGATGACCTCCTGGCCGAACTTGCGCATCATGACCCCCTGGCGCGCCAGCTCAGGGTACCTGGCGGCCACGGCCAATATGTTGCGCTGAGCAGGCGGCGCCCCGAACGCGCTCCGCGCGGTGCCGTCGGTGCCGAAGAGCAGATCCGGGCTGGCCAGGTGGAAGAAGTGCAGCGCGTGGCTCTGGAAGATCTGGCCGTAGTGCATCAGGCGCCGCATTTTCTCCGCCGTCGGCGTCAGTTGCTCGCCCCCGACGATCCGGTCCATGGCCTTGGCGGCCGCCACGTGGTGGCTCACCGGGCAGATGCCGCACAGGCGCTGGACGATGACCGGCACCTCCCAGTAGGGCCGCCCGAGGATGAACCGCTCGAACCCTCGGAACTCGACGATGTGGAGCCGCGCCTCGGTGACGGTGTTGCGCGCATCGAGGTGGATTGTCACTTTGCCGTGACCCTCGACGCGAGTCACCGGGTGGATGGTGATCTTCCGAGTCGGGGCCGGGCGGGCGGATTGCGTCGTGGTGGTCATGCGTGGTGATTCCTCAATCGTACTTCAACCGCTCGTAGGCCAGCGTGACCGGCTTGCCAGTCAGGAGAGCGACGACCGTGTCCCAGATGGCGTCGGCGGGAGGCGGACAGCCGGGAATGAAATAGTCGATCTTGACCACCTCGTGGCAGGGGTAGACGCGGTGCAACAGCAACGGGATCTCGATGTCGTTGGGGAGAATGCCCGCGGGATTCCAGATCCCTGGAGACTTCAGGTACGCTTCCTCGAGGCATTCCCGCAGGGGAAGGTTGTTGCGCATGGCCGGGATGCCCCCGTTGATGGCGCATTCGCCCATCGAGACGAGGATGTCGCAATGCCTCCGAAAGTCCTCGAGGACGTGGACGTTCTCCTCGTTGCAGCAGCCGCCCTCGATGATCCCCACCGCGCATCGGCCGTCGAACTCCTTGTAATCGTTGATCGGCGAACGGGCGAACTCGACCAGGTCGGCCAGCGCGAAGAGGCGTTCGTCGATGTCCAGGATCGACATGTGGCAGCCGAAGCACCCGCAAAGGCTTGCCGTGGCCACGCGCGGTTTAGATGCAGTACTCATGGGTGGCGTGGAGATTCAACGGTTGAATGCGCATGGGGACCGTGCACCGGCCTGTGGCCGCCGACGTGAGTCGGCGCTCGATCCCGTCTTTGCGGGGCGAGATGGCGCGGACTGATCCCGCGACGGCGCATGCGCGTCAACCTTAGGCCGGCTGAGATGCGGAGCTTGCACCAAAGCTGCCTGGGCACGAGGGCGTCCGGCAGCGCGAAGCGTCTGGAGTGCGTGTGCTTCAGCACCGCTTTGGTATGGTATGAGAATGCACAAAGAACCGTCCTCGAAAAGCGGCGGTAAACCGCCGCACTCCACACGCTCCGCGACCTCGACGCCGACCAGAGCATGGGCGACTGCCACAACGAACGCCGACCCAAGGACTTAGACAACATCGACAGCGCTGCTCCCGGGAACAGCGCGGGAGGTCTCGTTAGGTTGACGCGTATGCGCGGCGGCGGGACGGCTACGGAACGACGGTTCATGGGGAGTCCTCTCCCTGGACATTTCCCGCGCCGATGGGCTGCGCGTCGAAAGGCCGCTTCCCGATCGGCACGGCATAGCCAACCCGTTTTCTCATCAGCGCGCCGGTCGGACATGAGGCGGTGACCTCGTCGGTCACGGCCAGGCCGGTGGCGGCCAGCGCCTCTCCGTTGACCTGAAGCCGCTTGCGGTAGCCCCGGTCGACAAACTGAAAGACGTTCTTGTGATCGAGTTCCTGCGAGACGCGCACACATCGTCCGCACAGGATGCATCGGTTGTGGTCCAGGTAGACATCCGGATGCGAGAGGTCGACGGGCCGGTCGGGATTGAGGAAGGGGTATTGCGGCGCGGTGATTCCGAAGCGATAGGCCAGCGCCTGGAGTTCGCAGAGTCCGCTCTTCTCGCAGAACATGCAGTAGTGGTTGCCCTCGACGAAGAGCATGTCGAGGATCGCCGTGCGGAACTCGCGGATCTCCGCGGTGTCGTTCTCCACCACCATGCCGTCGGAGATCGTCTGCACACAGGCGGCCTGGATGCGGCCGTTGACGCGGACGGAGCAGACGCGGCAACTGCCGTGCGGGACGAGGTTCTTGTAGGCGCACAGGCGGGGGATATAGATGCCGGACGCTTCCGCCGCCTTGAGAATGGTCTGCCCGGCCCGGCCCGACACCTCATGTCCGTCGATGGTGAATGTGACGTTGCTCATGGCTGGTCTCCCCGTTCACACATACTGGGACATCCGTCCGACCCGCAACTCGGCGTCAGCGACCGCCTTCGACAAATCGAAGGTCGAGAGCAGCCCCAGTTTGCGATCGCTCACCATGTCGGCATAGAGGGTGTGGAAGTTCTGGAGGGCGCCCAGAACGGGATTGGGCGCGGCCTGGCCGAGGCCGCATCGGCTCGTCTGGCTGATGACGTTGGCCAGGCGGCGCATGTAATCCAGATCGGACGGCTCGCCCGCCCCGCTGACGACCTTGTGGACGACCTCTTTGAGAAGGACCAGGCCGACGCGGCAGGGGGTGCAATGGCCGCAGCTCTCCTCGATGAAGAAATCCAGGTAATGCTCCGCGATCTCGAGTTTGTTCCGGGCGCGGTTGAAGATGAGAATGGCCCCGCCGGTGGCGAGGTCGTCGTAGCAGATCTGCCCGCCGAAGCGCTCCGGACCGATCATCTGGCGGCAGGGCCCGCCGATGAGCATGGCTCCCGGATTATCGGCGTCGGCCATATCGAGCAGTTCGCGGGCCGTGATGCCAAAGGGCACCTCGTAAACGCCCGGTTTGCGGCAGTCCCCGCAAATCGAGAGCACCTTCGTGCCGGTTGTGCGCTCCGATCCCATCTCCGCAAACCAGTTGGCGCCTCTTTCCATGATCCGAGCGGCGGCGCTGAAGGTCTCGACGTTGTTCACGATGGTCGGACAGCCCATGTAGCCCTTTTGGGCCGGGAACGGCGGCCGGTTTTTCGGATCGCCACGCAGGCCTTCGCACGAGCTGATCAATGCGGTTTCCTCGCCGCACACGTAGGCCCCCGCCCCCAGTTGGATGCGGATGTCGAAATCGAAACCGGGTTTTCCGAGAATCGCCTTTCCGAGCAGGCCCTGGCGGCGACGGGTCTCGAGCACATCCTCGAGGAAGGCCCGCAGATAGGCATACTCCCCCCGCAGGTAGACGATGCCCGAATCGCTGCCCAGCGCATAGCCGGCGACGGTCATCCCCTCGAACACCTGGTCCGGGCATTCGGTCAGCAGCACGCGGTCCTTGAACGTCCCCGGCTCCCCTTCGTCGGCATTGCACAGCACATACCTGCGTTCGCCGGGCGCGTTGCGGGCGAATTCCCACTTCTGTCCCGTGGCAAATCCGGCGCCGCCGCGTCCGCGCAGCCGGGATGCGCGGATGGTGGCGATCACGTTCTCCGGCGTTTGGTCGATGGTGCGTCCGAGCGCGCACCCGGACTCGAAGCCGTCGAAATGGACCGGGCCCCTGCGGCGGATGTTGTTGCGGACCATCGAGTGGACGAGTGGATGGGCGTTGTTGCCATCGCCCACCATCGTGACGAGTTGGGCCGGATCGAGATGCCGGCGCAGGTCGCGAATGACCTGGCGCCCGCGTTCGGGGGTGAGGTTGGGGACGACGACATCGTTGACAAGCGCCGCCGGGGCCTGGTCGCTCATCCCGATGCAGGGCGTGCGGGTCAGGGTCATCCCGCCGTCGGCAGTGGTCTCGCCCATCGTCACCCCCAACTCCTTCGCCATGGCGTCGGCCACCAGGTCGTACCCCTTCATCCAGTCCACGATGTCCTTGCAGAGGCGGATGATGACTCGTCCCCGGGGTTTGACGGACAGGAACGCGTAGAAGGTCACCACGCTTTCAACCTCGACGCGATGGGAGTTCACCTTGCTGGCGATGATCTCCATTGCCTCCGTCGAGACACATCCCAATCTCTGCTGGACCGCAATGACAATGTCCGTCATCCGCGTCCGGTCGAAGCCATAACGCCCACAAATGTCCTCAACAACAGTGACAAGGGCTTGATGCATCGCGATGCACTCTAGACGTTCTTGCACCGCCGGTAAACCATAAACCCGCGGCTGCCAGCAGTTCTGCCCATGAACCTCGTAGCCGTCCCGCCGTCGCGGGATCAGTCCGCGCCATCTCGCTCCGCCGAAGAGAAGCAACAGCGCCGACTCAGGTCGGCGGCTACGAAACGATTCGAGGGCGCAACGCGCGCTCAAAACTCGGGGAAGTCTGATTTGTGCCACCAGCCGCCTGAAGGCGGCACACTGAACACCGCGCCGAAGCCTCCGACGGGGTTGGGTGTCCCGGCTTCAGCCGGTTTTCGCCGGGGGCCCAGGCCAAAATGAGATTGCTGCGCGGCTGCAGCATCCACGCCCGGAAACCCCATCCGGAGGGGCATCGTGGGTCGAGTGCCCCGAATGCGGCATTGCCTTGAGCGATGGCATTGGCAATCTTCCCTGCCATGAGCAACCATGCCAGCAACCGGTCGGCGGAGTTTCTGAAGATCGCGGATCAATTCAAGCTGGGCGTTCTGGTGACCGAATCGTCGCACCCGGTGACGGCCAATCTGAGCGACGCGAGCCGCAGGGACATGAAGGCCGGGCTGAGGCAGTTGTTCGATGTCGATGATGACGTGGTCCGGAAGTACCGCGAGTTCGTCCAGTCGGGCAGGGCGGCCGGCATGGCGCAGACCGTGTTGCGGGCCTTGGAACAGGGGGGCAAGCTGTTCTTCACCGGCTGCGGATCCACCGGGCGTCTGAGCATTCAGTTGGTCTCGATCTGGCGCGATTTCTGGCAGCGACAGCGCGCCCGGGGGCTGGCCTGCCACCCCGAACCCTCGGATTGGGAGAACCGGGCTTCGAGTGTGATGGCAGGTGGCGACTTCGCCCTCATCAAGGCCGTGGAAGGCTTCGAGGATTTCACGGCTTTCGGCAAGAAACAGATCGGCGATCTCGGAGTGGCGAAGGGCGACGTGGTTTTCGCCATCACCGAGGGAGGGGAAACCTCGTTTGTCATCGGCACGGCCTGGCGCGGGGTCGAGGCGGGGGCGCGCGTCTTTTTCGTCTATAACAACCCCGATGACATCCTCTGCCAACACGTGCAGCGCAGCCGCGAAGTCATCCTGGATCCGCGGATCGAGAAGATCAATCTGACCACCGGCCCGATGGCGATCACGGGGTCCACCCGGATGCAGGCGACCAGCATCCAATTGGCGGTGATGCTGACGGTGCTCGAGATGGTGCTGCGCGAGTTGATGTGCCGCCTGGATCCAGACGGCCCGGCCGCCCTCGACCCGGCCACGGTCGCGTCGGAATTCCTGGACCAACTGACCCGGTTGCATGCGACCCTGAAAACGCCCGAGGTTCTCGATCCCCTGGCCGGGCTCGTCGCACTCGAGGAAGCCGTCTACCGCGCCGGCCGGCGCAACAACTACTTCGCCGACCGGTTCGGCATCGACGTGCTCACCGACACCACGGAACGGTCGCCCACTTTCTGCACGCCCCCGTTCCGCAAAGGGGACGACACGACGGCGGCCGAATCATGGGCGTACCTGTACGTTCCTTGCGAGGCGACCCCGCAGGCCTGGGAGCATATCCTCAAACGCGCGCCCCGGTGCGTCGAGTGGAGCGAGGCCGAAGTGAGGGCACTGGTCGGGGAGGAGAAGTTCTCCCAGACGATGGACGTGATCCGCAGAATCAGCACACCGGAACTGATGCGGTTCAAGGTCGGCCGGGACGGTTTGGGGCTGCGCCCGCCTCAGTCCGGCGGCAGCGCGGTGGCGATTCTGGGCGGGACCGATGCGGGGCCGGCGCTGGCCGTCGGCGGGTTTTGCAGACAGCAACTCGAGGCGACGCGACGTGCCGGAGGCAGGATCGGCTTGATTTGCCTGGCCGAGCCTCCGGCGTTGGAAACGGTGAGGGCGGCGGTGCGCGACGACTGGGCCGCGGACTGCCTCGTGGTCCTGGTGCCGGCGCCCGAGAGCCGGCTCCTCCTTGATGGAGCGGCACGCGTGGGCTTGAAGCTCATGCTCAACGCCCTTTCAACCTGCACCATGGTCCGGTTGGGCCGGGTCATGGGCAACTTCATGATCTGGGTCGTGGCCAGCAACCTCAAGCTGATCGACCGGGCGACGCGTTACATCCAGCGGTTGACCGGCCTCGAGTACACGGACGCCAACCGGCTCCTGTTCGAGGTGGTCGAATATGTCGAGCCGCGCTGGAAAGCCGACAAGGCCTATCCGCCCGTGGTGGGTCTGGCTGTCATGCGTCAGCGCCACGGATTGACCAGCGAACAGGCCGAGGAGCGGCTGATGGCCGAGTTGGGCTAAACCACGGACAGTTTCGAAGAGCGGCGCGGTCCTGTGTATTCGTCCAATCCCGCTTGTTATTCCGGTCGATCGAGGCTATTCTCACATTCTTGATCGGCATACCAAGCCTCATTTGACGAACGCAACCCCCTAAGTTCATGAAACGCACATTCCTCTTCAACCTGGCCGCCGCTCTCCTCGCCGGCGCATTCTCCGCAACCGCCGCTGAAGCAACGCTTGGGATCGGCGATCCCGCACCCAAGCTGGCCGTGGGAGAGTGGGTGCAAGGCGAGCCCGTTAAGGAGTTCCAGAAGGACAAGATCTACATTGTCGAGTTCTGGGCGACATGGTGCGGGCCCTGCCGCACCTCGATTCCGCACCTGAACGAGATCCACACGAAGTTCAAAGACAAGGGGTTGGTCGTCATCGGCCAAAACGTCTGGGAGCGGGACGAAAGCCTCGTCAAACCGTTTATCGAGAAGATGGGCGACAAGATGACCTATCGCGTCGCCATGGACGACAAGAGCGAAAGGGAGAGGGGCGCCATGGCCGAGACGTGGATGCAGGCGGCGGGCCAGAACGGCATCCCGGCTGCCTTCCTCGTGGGTAAGGATGGCAAGATTGCCTGGATCGGACACCCGATGTCGCTGAAGGACCCGGTCGTCGAACAGGTGCTCGCCGGCACGTTCGACGTCGCCAAGGCTGCAGCAGACTTCAAGAAACAACGTGAATCGCGCACCGAAATGACACGGTTATCCCGCCAGTTCGGCGAGGCCATGAAGGACAAAAAGTGGGACGAGGCCGATGCCGCCTTGAGTGAAATCGCCAAGCTCATGCCTGACGGGCAACAGGATTCCGTCGCCGCCGCGCGGCTTCAGATTCTCCTGGGGAAGGGCGACACCGAAGCCGCCGCCAGTCTGGCTGAGCAGATCAGCGGGCGGGCCAAGGGCAACAGCGCGATGCAGAACAGACTCGCCTGGCAGTTGCTCAGCCAGGAGAACCTGAGCGGCAAGGCCCTGGCGACCGCTCACGCCATCGCCGTCAGAGCCAACGACGCCGCGGGCGGCAAGGACGCATCCATCCTGGACACCCTGGCGCGCGCGACGTACATGAAGGGCGACAAAGCCAAGGCGATCGAACTGCAGCAGAAAGCGGTGGAACTCGCCGAGGACGAGGACCTCAAGAAACAGCTCCAGTCCAATCTCGACAGTTTCAAGAAGGACCAACTGCCGAAGGCGGATTGACCCGAAGCACCGGACACGACGCGGGGACCTGCTGATGAGCCTCGCGCGCGCGCGCCGGCTTTGGCGGCAGGGGCTTCCTTCGTGCATGCCACGTCACAATGCGGAGCCGTTGGCTTTTCGGTTGATAGCGATCGGAACAGCTTCGTCATGAGGCTCTCCATGATGACGCATTTGAAACCGCCTGTGGGCTGCGTACATCTGCCTCGGTCACTGCCGATTCTGCTGATCGTGGTGGCGCTCACGTTCTCGGTGTGGCCACTTCGAGCTCAGGTCCGCGAGGTCGGCTGGCTCTACGCCCAGAATTGCGCCGGGTGCCACGGGGCCAATCTCGAGGGCGGGCAGACGGACAGTCTGCTGGACGACCGTTGGATTCATGGTCGAGGCGACGACGAAACGCTTTTCCGCATCATACGCGATGGTGACGAACTCAACGGCATGCCCCCGATGAAGGGGGATCTCAACGAGGCCGAGGTCCGAGCGCTGGTGGTATTCATACGGGAGAAGGCAGCGCAGGCGGAGAGCGCCCAAACGGCCCATGCCCAGCCGATTGAGGATCAGATCGTCAGCAGCCGGGTGCATCGCTTTCGGCTCAAAACCGTGGCCGATGGGCTTTCCACGCCCTGGTCCGTGGCTTGGCTGCCCGACGGGCGGATGCTGGTCACCGAGTTGCCGGGCACGCTCCGCATGACCGAATACGGGGACACCAAGCTAAACCCCGTGTCGGGGACACCCCGTGTGCGGTTCCAGGGCCAGGGAGGGCTCATGCAGGTTGCTCCTCACCCCGATTACCGGACCAATGGCTGGGTCTACCTGGCCTACGCCGAATCCGGCACCACCGCGGAAACGCGCGATCAAGGCATGACCGTCGTGGCAAGGGGCCGCATCAAGAACCGGCAATGGACGCACGGGCAGACCATCTTTCGTGCCCCCGAGTGGAGTTACCGACCGGGGGGCGTGCACTTCGGGTGCCGGCTCGTTTTCGATCCAGCAGGTTATCTGTTTTTCCCCATTGGCGAGCGCGGGCAGATGCAGGACGCGCAGGACCTCACGCGTCCCAATGGCAAAGTGCATCGTGTCTTCGATGACGGCCGGATTCCGCCGGACAATCCGTTCGTCAAAACGAACCACGCGCTGCCCACGATCTGGAGCTATGGCCACCGCAACCCGCAAGGGCTGGCGCGACATCCGGAAACGGGAGACCTTTGGGAGACGGAGCATGGCCCAAGGGGTGGCGACGAGCTGAATCTCATCCGCCGGGGGCTCAATTACGGCTGGCCGACGATTACCTATGGCATGAACTACAACGGCACCCCGATCACCGCACTCACGGCCAAGGAAGGGCTGGAACAGCCCGTGATCCATTGGACGCCCTCGATTGCCGTGTGTGGCATGGCGTTCTACACGGGCGACCGTTTCCCGCGCTGGCGCCACAACCTGCTGGTGACGGGCCTGGCGTCCGAACAGGTCAGGCGGATAGTGCTCGAGGGACACCATGTCCTCGAACAGGAAGTGCTTTTCAAAGGCATCGGGCGGGTGCGCGACGTGGCCGTGGGGCCTGATGGCTTCGTCTATGTCGTGCTAAACAAGCCGGACAAGATCGTGCGCCTCGAGCCGATCGCGTCGGGGTCAGCCCTTAAGTGATGAGTGCCAGGTGATCCGTGACTTCAGGAAGTGCCAAGTGATGGTGGACTGCGATTCGAAAAAACCGCGGCGACTGACGCCGGGCCGAGGTGGTTTCCTTTTCGCCAAGAAAGGAACCCACTATGCGCAAGAAGCTTGCAAGCGATCGACAGGCAGCGATTCGGAGGTATTTGGACGGGGAAAGCCCGGTGAACATTTGGACGTCTCTGGGCTATTCGAAGCAGTGGCTCTACCGATGGTTGAAGCGATGGAAGCAGGAGGACCCCCACTGGGCGTGCGAGCGATCGCATCGGCCGCATACCTTTCCGCAGCGTATCGGCTGCGAGGTGGAGGAGATCGTCAAACTGGTGCGGTTGGAGCTCTACAACCAGGGAGTCTTTTGCGGGGCGCAGGCGATCCGCTGGAAGATGGAAGATCTGGGGGTGGTGCCGCTGCCCTCGGTGCGCACGATCAACCGCATCCTGGTCCGGCACGAATTGACGCACCGTCGCACCGGGCGCTACGAGCCCAAAGGCAAAGCGTACCCGGCGTTTCCGGTGGCGGGGCCCTCGTCGGTTCATCAGACCGACTTCGTGGGGCCTTGTTATCTCAAAGGGCCGGTGCGCTTTTACAATCTCAACAGCGTCGATCTGGCCACCGGTCGGTGCGCGGTGGAGGCCGTTGTGTCGCGCAGCAAACAAGACATGATCGATGCGTTCTGGGCCAGTTGGCAGCGCTTGGGCTGCCCGCACTACCAACAGGTGGACAACGAGATGGTCTTTTATGGCAGTCCGACGCATCCGCGGGGTATGGGGCATCTGATCCGGCTCTGCCTGCTGCAAGGGATCGAGCCGTGCTTTATTCCGCTGCGGGAGCCTTGGCGCAATGGCGTGGTCGAGAAGTTCAATCACCACTGGCTGCAGGGAGTCTTGCATCGTGCGCACATGGAGAGCGTCGCCGACCTGAGGCGGGAGAACCAGAGCTTCGAAGTGCGGCACAACAGCCGCTACCGCTACAGCAAGCTCAACGGGAACACGCCCTTGGAGTGCATGCAGGCCTCTCAGGTGCCGTTGCGCTTTCCTGCGCGAGAAGCGCCTCCCCGAGCGCCGCTGCCCAAGCCGCAAGCCGGCAAATATCACCTGATTCGTTTCATTCGAAGCACCGGTCGGCTCAATGTGTTTGGGGAGAACTTCCCGGTGCCACCCGAGGCGGTTTACGAATACGTGCGGGCGACCATCGACGTGGCGGAGCAGACCCTCAGCCTCTATCTGGAAGGCAAAGTGATCGACCGATACACATACCGCCTGCGGTAGCTGCGGGCCGCCGGGCTGCTCCCCTCCAGTCGCCCTTCGGGCTCCTTCCGGGGAGCAGCCCGGCCTTTGAAGTCTTGTCCCTTGCACAAGTTAGTCCACGATCACTTGGCACTTCCTGAAGTCAACAATCACTTGGCACTTGAGACTTAAGAATTAATAATGGCAGGGCCCTGGCGCGGTCCTCCGCCGTGCGGGCGTGCACATGGCAGTGGCCGCGCGCGCGGCCTGTGCTATGCTGTACGCCATGGCAAGGAGGTTGCGCATCGAGTACGAGGGAGCGGTCCATCACGTCTACGCGCGGGGGGTAGAACGGCGCAGAATCTTCATGGACGACCAGGACCGGGAGCGGTTTCTTTCGGGCCTCGGGAGAGGCGTATCCAGCCATGGAGTGCGATTGTACCTCTATTGCCTGATGCCCAATCACGTGCATTTGCTGGTCGAGACCCCCCACGCCAATTTGCATCGCTTCATGCACCAAGTGGAGACCGCCTATGCGGTCTACTTCAACCTGCGCCACCACCGCAGCGGTCATTTGATGCAAGGGAGATACGGAGAGCAGCCCGTTCAAGGAGACGAATACCTACTCAAGCTGAGCCGGTACATCCATCTCAACCCGGTCTTCGTCCGTGCGCTGCGGGAGGCGCCGCTGATCCAGCGGGTGGAGGCGCTTCGCGCGTACCGGTGGAGCAGCTATCAGGAGTACCTCGGAGTAGCTTCGCCCATCGGTTTTCTCGAGCGCGAGCCGCTGCTGCGTTTGGTGGCGACGGAGGCCTCCGAGCTGGAGCGCGGCTACGGCCAGTATGTTGAAGCGGGCCTGGCGCGCGACGACGACGAATTCGCCGCGTTGTTGCACGCCCCGGCTTGGGGAGTCGGAGATCAAGATTTCCGAGCCCGCATGAGGGCCGACTACGAACGCCGAACCGCGAAGGTCAAATGCCCGGAGGATGTTGCGCTGCGACGAATGAGCCCAAGGAAGAGCGTCGAGGAAGTGCTGCGGGCGGTGGCTGCCGAGTTGGGCTTTGAAATGGACCCCGGAATTCGGACCAGAGGTTAAGTTAGATTTTGCCGTGGATCGCTGGGTGTGAGAAACCAGCGAGACCATGAGTAAAACTAAATCAAACAAACGCAGACGACACAGCGGGGCCTTCAAGGCGAAGGTCGGAATGGAAGCGATGATCGGTGTGAAAACGGTCGGGCAGATTGCTCGGGAGTACCAGATTCACCCGGTGCAAGTCACGCAATGGAAAGGTGTGATTCGGGATCGCTTGCCTGAATTGTTCGAGCCGCCGGCGGGTCAGGACCAGGACACGCAGCGGTTGGTGGCGCAGCTCCACGAGAAGATCGGGGAGCTGACGGTGGAGTTGGACTGGCTTAAAAAAAAGTCCAAGCAACTGGGACTCTAACGACGCTGCGGAGCCTGATCGAGTCATGCGAGGATCTGAGCATTCGGGAGCAGTGCGAGCTGCTGGGACTCTCTCGCAGCGGGTACTACTACCACGCCAGTCCGGAGACGCCGGAGAATCTGGCCCTGATGCGGCGGCTCGACGAGCTGCATCTGGAGCATCCGGTTTACGGGAGTCGACGGCTACGAGAGTTGTTGCGTCGGGAGGGACTGGTGGTGAATCGCAAGAGGGTGAGCCGTTTGTTGCAGATCATGGGGATCGAAGCGATCTATCCGCGCCCCTTTTCGAGCCAACCCCAAGCGGGGCATCGGATCTGTCCGTACCTGCTGGAAGGGCTGGAAATCACGGGTCCGAACCAAGTGTGGTGCGCGGACATCACCTATGTACCGATGGCCTACGGGTACATGTACCTGGTGGCGGTGATGGATTGGTGGAGCCGCTACGTGCTGGGCTGGGAGTTGTCCAACAGCCAGGAAGCGGAGTTCTGCGTGCGGGCCTGGGAAGCGTCGTTGGAGTTGGGCCATGGCGTGCCGCTGATCTCGAATACCGATCAGGGCTCGCAGTTCACCAGCGAAGCGTTTCTGGACGCAGTGGAATCGGCCGGGACCGAGGTGAGCATGGACGGACGTGGGCGCTGCCTGGACAATCGCTTCATCGAGCGGCTCTGGCGCAGCGTCAAATACGAAGACATCTACCTGCAAGATTACGGGGACGGCCTGGCGGCCGGACGCGGCTTGGCCCGTTGGTTTGGGGAGTACAACAACCAACGTCCGCATCAGGCGCTCAACTATGCAACGCCGGCCCAGTACTACCTGGACCCCGACGGGCATGGAGCACGGCCAGCCGTTTGGGCTTGAACGAAGCGGGCACCATGAGTTATAGAGAGTGTGCCCGAAGAGACGGAGAGGGGAAAGGGATGACGTTGGGTTATCACTTTCTCTTCTCCAACTGGATCGAAAAGAACGGAACAGAAGACAACAACAACGATCTCAGCGACCCCGGAAAGCCTAACTTAAACTCTCGATTCCGTGGTCCAACACTTGGGGTCCACCTCACTTGACAGTCAGTGAACTCGAACAAAGACGGTACGGCTGTCGGGCGCGCGGGCTGGCGGCGCGCATGCTGGGGCGGCATGCTGGATTGAATCAGCGGCAGATAGGGAAGGTACTAATGATCGGCACGGGCGCGGCAGTCTGCCAACAACTGCGAACGTTGGAGACGGCTTTGGATCGAGACGCAGGACTGCGGCGGTTGGAACGTCGGATCGACGACCAACTGCGCCTTGATTCTTAAGGGCTGACCCCGGGGCTCGTCGTGATCGTAAACATACGATTAAACCTGCGACACCAAATCGCCAGCCCAGATCGCGCGGCCTCCAAACAAGCCCAGAAGTCCCAGCAACACGACCAAATGCGGCATGCCAGTATCGATCGCGGAAGTCCGTGAACAACGGGGTGAAGGACGCGCTTTCATAGTGTTACTCGTTGGTTATGAAGAACAAACCTATGATTGTGATCGGCTCGAAACGGCCTGTCGATGCCGAGGGCTGCCGTCTTCTTAAGGGCTGATCCACCAATAGGACTTCTTGCCTCAACGTCAAATCCCATCTGGTCGGCTAAACTGTAAAGAAACGACTACATTCCACTTGTCAGCGCGACGCGTAATCAATAAAAGCAGGGGCAATAAAAGCAGGGCTGTTTATGCATCGTGTGAACCGCACATTGATTGGATGCGAAGACCTCCGCGCTTGCCCCCCTTTTTTCTGTCAGCCAATCGATCTCTTATGAAAAGAACCCTATCCCTCTCCCTCCTCGGCTCGCTCTGGTTGTGGACAACGGCGCCCGCCGGCCTGGCCCAAATCACAATCGCAACCGACACCTTCGTTGCCGCAGGCGACATGTCGCTCGACGGACAGGCCGTTGTGGTTGACCACGCGACGCTGACGGTCGAGGGGCCTCACACCTTTTCCAGCCTGCAGCTTGCGAACAGTGCGGTCCTGACCCATGAGCCGGCCGCCGCGGGCGAACCCGAGCGTGCCGTGCGCCTCACCGTGACGGGCAATGTGACGGTGGATGCGACTTCACGGATTGATGCGACCGGCAAGGGCTATGCCCAAGCCGATTCACCCGGCGCAGGGGCCAAAGGCAATTACGCCGGCGGCGGCGGCGGGCATGGCGGGCATGGACATCGCAGCAACGGGACGCCCGGACTGGGCGGCATGCCGTTCGGTTCGATCGTGGCGCCCGACGCGTGGGGCGGCCCCGGCGGCAACAGCGACAGCACCGGCGCGTTCGTTCCGGGCGGCGGCCTGGTCCATCTTGAGGTTGGTGGAACATTCACCGTTGATGGCGCCGTTCGGGCCGATGGCGCAAATGCCTGGATCAACAACCAGGGTGGTGGCGCGGGCGGGACGGTCTACCTGAAGGCGGGCACGCTGGCCGGGGCTGGCACGATCTCCGCCAACGGCGGCAGTGGCGAGTGGGTGGACGGCGGCGGTGGGGCAGGGGGCCGCATGGCGCTCCTTTTTGCGAGCAATCAGTTTGCGGGCACCCTCTCGGCCATCGGTAGCGGCGGTGCAGGCATTGGCGGGGCGGGGACGATTTACCTCAAGCAGGGGACGACGCCGGGTCAGTTGAGGATTGTCAACACGGGACGCGGCGAATGGACGCCACTGATCTCGCCGGTGGCATTCGACGTCGTGTTGGATGGAAACGCGATTGTGTATGCGACGGCGAACCTCACGGTCGGCACGCTGACCGTTGCCGGCAATTCGATGCTGACCCATTCTGCCGGGAGCGCGGGATTGACCGTCAGCGCCTCGGGCAATGTCTCGATTGGCGCGGACGCCGGAATCAATGTGGACGGACGCGGTTATCCCTTTGCTGGCGATCCGGGTCCGGGCGCGGGCGAGCTTGGCATCTGGGCGGGGTCCGGTGCCGGTCACGGCGGCCTGGGGGGGAACAGCGCAAGCGGTTATGCTGGCGGATCGCACTACGGCTCGATTTTGCAGCCGACTGCCCTGGGCAGCCAAGGCGGCGATGGAGACGGCGGGCCGGGCTCGCCCGGTGGCGGCGCGATTCGGCTCATTGTTGCAGGAACGCTGGATGTGGCCGGTCGACTTTCGGCCAACGGGATCAACAGCAGCGCCAACAACGCCGGCGGCGGCTCGGGCGGCAGCATTTGGGTCAACGCCGGTTCCTTGACTGGAGGGGGGAGAATCGTGGCCAA
>JAXGQW010000191.1:0-1963 GCA_040766265.1 Verrucomicrobiota bacterium | reverse complement strand
CAGGGCGCGGCTTTTCAACAGTGGGGCAGATTGCGACTGAAGAAGTTAGCATTATTTTCGGGACATCCTCTTTCCACTCTTTTACGCTTGCGGCATGAGCAAATGCAAACGCCGCAACGTTTCTCCAGACGAACAACTTGTTTTGGACCATGGCGACCTCCTGCTGCTGACCTCGGCAAAGGATATGGCCCAGTGCGATGCGGCCATCGGCCAACATCATTACCTGCACGGTGTCACCTTGGTGGGCGAGCATTTGCGCTATGCCTTCGTCTATCGAGGCCGATGGTTGGCTGTGGCCACCTGGAGTTCGGCCGCCTTCCACCTCAAAGATCGAGACCAGTTCATCGGTTGGTCGTCCGAACAGTGCGCGCGCCGGCGTTGCCTCTTGGCCAACAATTCTCGCCTGTTGGTGATGCCCGACTGCCACTATCCCAACCTGATCAGCCGCTTCATGAAGCTCATGCTCAAACGGCTCTCGGAGGATTGGCAAAAGCGTTGGGGCCATCCCATCGCCCTGGTGGAGAGTTTTGTCGATCCGAACCTCTACCAAGGCACCGCCTACAAAGTGAGCGGGTGGTCCTACCTGGGCAAGACCGCCGGTTGGAAGCGCGATGCCGACGATTTCTATGTGAAGAACGAGGCCCCCAAGCAGATTTGGGTTCGCGAACTGGTCAAGCACGCGTGCTTGAAATTGCGCGCGGGGCAATTGCCTCCCGCTTGGGCGGCGGTCGAAACGCCTCGACCGGTCCGTTGCACCGCCAAGGTGGCGCAGATTGCCAGCCTGATGGAAAGCGTCGAGGCGGAGGTCGCCGAATTTCGTCGGGCCCAAGCGCTGGCTTATCCGCTGCCGGGCTTAATCTGCCTGATGGTCATGGCCGCTGCCCAGGGGGTCGTCCGCGGCCCCCAAGACCTGGCCGATTACGCGCAGACCTTGAGCCCCGCGCAATTGCGCGCCTTGAAGTTTCGCACCGATCCCCACAGCCGTGAGGTGCGTTGTCCCGGGAAGACCACCTTTACCCGCGTGTTGCATGAGGTCGACGACGAGCAGGTGGAACGGGCGCTCTTGCGCTGGCAGGATCAGATCTTGGGCCCTCGGCAGGATCGGATGGTCATCGTCGATGGCAAGAAAGTCCGTCACGCCGGGGTGGAGATCGTCAACGCCGTTGATTCCCAGGGACGCTTTCTGGGCAGCGTGGTCACGCCCGCCAAGACCAACGAAATCCCCGCCGCCCGCCAACTGCTGCGCGGGCAAACGCTGCGGGACAAGATCGTAGTGGCCGACGCGATGCACACTCAGGATGAAACGGCCCAGGACATCCTCTTCGAGGGAGGCGGGGACTATCTGCTGACGGTCAAGGGCAACCAGACCACCCTCGAAACGACCCTGAAAAACCTGTTCCGCCAACAGGGTTTTTCCCCCTCGACCCACGGCGCGGACGCGGGTGCTCAAGCGGGAGCACAATCGGAGTCGGCTCGAGATTCGCTTCTTGGAGTGTGTGGAGGTGACGCCGCCGCAGGTGGGGTTTCCCGGAGCCCGGTTGGCCGCTCGCTTGGAGACGCGCGTCCGACGCAAGGGCAAATGGTGCCGTGAGATCGTTTATCTGCTGAGCAGTCTGACGCTCGAACAACTCCAAGCCCAGGGGATGCTGGCGCTCAAACGGGGTTACTGGGTGGTGGAAAGTCGACTGCACCACTGCCTGGACATCACGCTGCGGGAAGATCAAAGCCGCGTGCGCACTCCCCGTGCTGCACGGGTCTTGGGGGCGATTCGACGCGTGGTGGTCAGCTTGGCCAACGCGGCCGTGAATCGAGCGCGCCAGAACAACCCCAAGACCAAGTCCAACACGCGCAGCTTTCAAAAGCGCTTCCGTTTGGCTCGTGGCGGGCGCCAACGACTCCACGCTCTGGTTTTCGCCAAATCACCCAACATTCTGGACTTACACGATTGAAAAGACGCGTCCTG
>JAXGQW010000190.1:0-1972 GCA_040766265.1 Verrucomicrobiota bacterium | reverse complement strand
CGACTTTCCACCACCCAGTAACCCCGTTTGAGCGCCAGCATCCCCTGGGCTTGGAGTTGTTCGAGCGTCAGACTGCTCAGCAGATAAACGATCTCACGGCACCATTTGCCCTTGCGTCGGACGCGCGTCTCCAAGCGAGCGGCCAACCGGGCTCCGGGAAACCCCACCTGCGGCGGCGTCACCTCCACACACTCCAAGAAGCGAATCTCGAGCCGACTCCGATTGTGCTCCCGCTTGAGCACCCGCGTCCGCGCCGTGGGTCGAGGGGGAAAAACCCTGTTGGCGGAACAGGTTTTTCAGGGTCGTTTCGAGGGTGGTCTGGTTGCCCTTGACCGTCAGCAGATAGTCCCCGCCTCCCTCGAAGAGGATGTCCTGGGCCGTTTCATCCTGAGTGTGCATCGCGTCGGCCACTACGATCTTGTCCCGCAGCGTTTGCCCGCGCAGCAGTTGGCGGGCGGCGGGGATTTCGTTGGTCTTGGCGGGCGTGACCACGCTGCCCAGAAAGCGTCCCTGGGAATCAACGGCGTTGACGATCTCCACCCCGGCGTGACGGACTTTCTTGCCATCGACGATGACCATCCGATCCTGCCGAGGGCCCAAGATCTGATCCTGCCAGCGCAAGAGCGCCCGTTCCACCTGCTCGTCGTCGACCTCATGCAACACGCGGGTAAAGGTGGTCTTCCCGGGACAACGCACCTCACGGCTGTGGGGATCGGTGCGAAACTTCAAGGCGCGCAATTGCGCGGGGCTCAAGGTCTGCGCGTAATCGGCCAGGTCTTGGGGGCCGCGGACGACCCCCTGGGCAGCGGCCATGACCATCAGGCAGATTAAGCCCGGCAGCGGATAAGCCAGCGCTTGGGCCCGACGAAATTCGGCGACCTCCGCCTCGACGCTTTCCATCAGGCTGGCAATCTGCGCCACCTTGGCGGTGCAACGGACCGGTCGAGGCGTTTCGACCGCCGCCCAAGCGGGAGGCAATTGCCCCGCGCGCAATTTCAAGCACGCGTGCTTGACCAGTTCGCGAACCCAAATCTGCTTGGGGGCCTCGTTCTTCACATAGAAATCGTCGGCATCGCGCTTCCAACCGGCGGTCTTGCCCAGGTAGGACCACCCGCTCACTTTGTAGGCGGTGCCTTGGTAGAGGTTCGGATCGACAAAACTCTCCACCAGGGCGATGGGATGGCCCCAACGCTTTTGCCAATCCTCCGAGAGCCGTTTGAGCATGAGCTTCATGAAGCGGCTGATCAGGTTGGGATAGTGGCAGTCGGGCATCACCAACAGGCGAGAATTGTTGGCCAAGAGGCAACGCCGGCGCGCGCACTGTTCGGACGACCAACCGATGAACTGGTCTCGATCTTTGAGGTGGAAGGCGGCCGAACTCCAGGTGGCCACAGCCAACCATCGGCCTCGATAGACGAAGGCATAGCGCAAATGCTCGCCCACCAAGGTGACACCGTGCAGGTAATGATGTTGGCCGATGGCCGCATCGCACTGGGCCATATCCTTTGCCGAGGTCAGCAGCAGGAGGTCGCCATGGTCCAAAACAAGTTGTTCGTCTGGAGAAACGTTGCGGCGTTTGCATTTGCTCATGCCGCAAGCGTAAAAGAGTGGAAAGAGGATGTCCCGAAAATAATGCTAACTTCTTCAGTCGCAATCTGCCCCACTGTTGAAAAGCCGCGCCCTGGGAAATCCCCAGGACGCGTCTTTTCAATCGTGTAAGTCCAGAATGTTGGGTGATTTGGCGAAAACCAGAGCGTGGAGTCGTTGGCGCCCGCCACGAGCCAAACGGAAGCGCTTTTGAAAGCTGCGCGTGTTGGACTTGGTCTTGGGGTTGTTCTGGCGCGCTCGATTCACGGCCGCGTTGGCCAAGCTGACCACCACGCGTCGAATCGCCCCCAAGACCCGTGCAGCACGGGGAGTGCGCACGCGGCTTTGATCTTCCCGCAGCGTGATGTCCAGGCAGTGGTGCAGT
>JAXGQW010000019.1:0-69502 GCA_040766265.1 Verrucomicrobiota bacterium | reverse complement strand
CCAGCCTGGGCAACAACCGCAAGGGGCTGCCCATCCGGGCCCTGGCGATGGACACCCAGTTTCTCTGTCCGCCCGGCCTCGAGTCGTTCAACGTGAAGCCTCGCACCCACCACCGGCAGAGGTTCGTGAACGTCCTCGACAGCGACGGGCATGTCCTCTCGCGCCGGAACACCGACGGTCGGTTCACGGTGAATCTGGTCACCTATGGCGAAATGCGCGGCGCTTTCAGTCGAATTCTCGAGGTGTTGGAGTCGGCCGACGAGTGATGAGCGAGTCGGTCGCGCTCAGGTTGCCTCTGGGGAAGCGTTGACATTCAACTGGTCAATGCAGATGGGGATCACGAACCAGAAGCGTTCAACGCTCAACGTTCAACGTTCAACGTTCAACGTTCAACGTTCAACCTGCCTGTGTGAGCACGGAGCCTTCCACAAACGGGTGTCCGCCCGCCAGCGCCTCGAGGTTGGCGACGGTTGTGCGCGCGATGTCGGCCAGCGCCTCGCGCGTCAGGAACGCCTGGTGCGAGGTGATCAGCACATTCGGAAAGGTCAACAGCCGCGCCAGTTCGTCGTCCTGGAGCACCTGGTCGGAGAGGTCCTCGAAAAACACCCCTTCCTCCTCCTCGTAGACGTCCAACGCCACCCCGCCCAGCCGCCCGGTCTTGAGCGCCTCGATGAGCGCGGTGGTGTCGATGAGGGCGCCGCGGCTGACGTTGATCAGAATGGCGCCGGGCTTGACCAGTTCGAGCGTTTCGGCGCGGATGAGGTGCCGGGTCTCCGGTGTCAGCGGCAGGTGCAGGGAGATGACATCGCTCAGGCCCAGAAGCGAGGACGCGTCGACGTACTCGACACCTTCCCGCGCAGCCCACTCCCGGTCCTTGAATGGGTCATGCGCCAGCACCGTCATGCCGAAACCGCGCAGGATCTGGGCCGTGACGCGTCCGATTTTGCCCGTCCCCAGGATGCCCGCCGTCTTCCCATGCAGGTCGAATCCGACCAGCCCGTTGAGGGAGAAGTTCAGTTCGCGCACGCGATTGAAGGCGCGATGGATCCGGCGATTGAGCGTCAGCAGCAGGGCGACCGCGTGCTCGGCCACGGCGTAGGGCGAGTAGACCGGCACCCGGGTGACAATGATGCTCAACTCCCTGGCTGCGGCGACATCCACATTGTTGAAGCCGGTGCCCCGCAGGGCCACGAGCTTCACCCCCTCGGCCGCCAGCGCCTCGAGACACGGGCGATCCACCTGGTCGTTGACGAAGGCGCATACGGCCTGGGCGCCCCGGGCCGCAGGCGCGGTGTCGGCGGTCAGCCGGAACTCGAGGAAACGCCAGTCAATGCCCCGATCAGCCGAGGCCTGTCGCAGAGCGTCGGTGTCGTAGGGGCGTGCGTCAAAAACAGCGCAGGTGGTCATAGGCATCCAAGTCGGCCCATTTCAAGCCTTCCGCGGAAAACTGCGAACCAAAAGAACCAGTTCCGCCTCCGTCCGGCAAGAACGCACTTCAATTCCGCTACAGCGATTTTTTGGATGTTCATTTCCGGGCTGAAGCCGTACAAGACGCCCATGCTCAAAGCCGGAATCCTCGGTTTGCCCAACGTCGGCAAATCCACGCTGTTCAACGCCCTGACGCGTTCCCGCAAGGCCCCGGCGGAAAACTACCCGTTCTGCACGATCGAGCCCAACCTGGGCGTCGTGAACGTGCCGGAGCCGCGCCTCGAAGCCCTCGCCCGCATCGCCAAAGTGCCCACGACCATTCCGCCGGCGGTCGAGTTTGTGGACATCGCCGGCCTGGTCAAGGGCGCTTCCCAGGGCGAAGGCCTGGGCAACAAGTTCCTCAGCCATATCCGCGAAGTCGACGCCCTGGTCCACGTTGTGCGCTGCTTCGACGACCCCGATATCGTGCATGTCACCGGCAGCGTCGATCCGGTCCGCGACATCGAGATCGTGACCACCGAACTGGTGCTGGCGGATCTCGAAGCCCTCAAGCGGCGGCGCGAGCGCATCCTCAAGGAGGTCCGGGCCCTCGATAAGCACGCGCTGGCGGAAACCCATGTCCTCGACAAGCTCGAACCGCACCTCAACGCGGGCCACCCCGCCCTGACGCTCAACCTGGCCAGGGAGGAATGGGACCTGGCGCGCCCCTGTTGCCTCCTCACCACCCGCCCGACCATCTTCGCCGCCAATGTCAAGGAAGCCGATTTGCCGCGTCTCGACCAGAACCCGTACGTGGTCCAGGTGCGCGATTACGCCCGGCGCCACCATGCCTGCGACACCGTGGTCGTCTGCGCGCAGTTGGAGAGCGAAGCGGCGGATCTGTCGCCCGAGGAGGCGAAACTCTACCTCGATGAATTGGGCGTCAAAGAATCCGGGCTCGATGCCCTGATCCGCAGCACCTATCAGTTGCTGGGACTCCGCACCTTCTTCACCTTCAATGAGAAGGAAGCGCGGGCCTGGACCCTCCGCGGCGGCGAGACCGCCCTGCGCGCGGCCGGGACCGTCCACACCGATTTCGAGAAGGGCTTCATCAAAGCCGAGCGTGAGTTGCGCCGACCGTCCGAAATGTGGGTCGGTGGCCCACGCGCGCGATACGGGGCACTACTGCACGAGGGCCGCGACTATGTAGTGGGACGGCGACGTGTTGCTGTTCAAATTCAGCGTGTGAACAAGCCGGCGAACAATCCCGGAGGGCTCATGCAGTTGTGACCACCGCGAACCCGACAACTCCAAGAGGCGGACCGATACATACCAGCGTCAGAAGTTCCGCCGCGTGAGGGCACGCGGGCCTACAGGTTTGTAGGCCGGGTCCCTGGACCTGGCGCCGCATCATTTGTTTCTCTCTGTGTAGAACGCGGCTGCCGCCAATCCAACAAACTATGCAACGAAGACTCATGCAGACTGTCCTTCTCGCCGCCGCGACCATGACCGGCGGCTCCGCGCATTCCGACGAAGGAATGTGGCTGTTCAACAACCCCCCGCGCCACATCCTGCGCGAACGCTACGGATTCGAGCCGTCGGACGCCTGGCTCGAACATCTCCAGAAAGCCTCCGTCCGGTTCAACAGCGGCGGGTCGGGCTCGTTCGTGTCCGAAGACGGCCTTGTGGCCTCGAATCACCACGTCGGCGCCGATGCCCTCCAGAAGTTCGGCGACAAGGACCACAATTACCTGCGCGACGGATTCCATGCCCGGACCCTGGCCGAGGAGAAGCAGTGCCACGACCTCGAACTCAACGTCCTGATGAGCATCGAGGATGTGACCGGGCGCGTGAATGCCGCCGTCACAACGGACCTCAGCGCCGAGGAGGCGTTTCTCGCCCGCCGCAAGGTGATGGCCCAGATCGAGAAGGAATCGCTGGATCAGACCGGTCTGCGCAGCGATGTGGTGACGCTCTACCAGGGCGGCCTCTACCATCTCTACCGCTTCAAACGCTACACCGACGTCCGCCTCGTCTTCGCCCCCGAGCAGCAGGTCGCCTTCTTCGGAGGCGATCCGGACAACTTCGAGTACCCGCGTTACAACCTGGATATCTGCTTCTTCCGCGTCTACGAGAACGGCAAGCCGGCCAAGGTCCCCCACGCCCTCCGCTGGAGCAAGGCCGGCGCGGCGGACGGCGAACTGGTGTTCGTGTCGGGCCATCCCGGGCGCACGGATCGGATGCTGACGGTCGCCGAACTCGAGTATCTGCGGGACGTGCAGTACCCGTACACCCTCCAGTTGCTGCATCGGCGCGAGGTCGTGCTCGATGCGTGGGGCCAGCGCAACGCCGAGAACGCCCGCAAGGTCCGAGACGACCTGTTCGGCGTCCAGAACAGCCGCAAGGCCCGCGAAGGCGGCCTGGCCGGCCTGCTCGATCCGGCATTCATCGCGTCCAAACAAGCCGCCGAACAGAAGCTCCGGGCGGTCGTGTCGGGCGACGCCCGTTTCCAGGAGGCGCGCGACGCCTGGGACCGCATCGCGGCGGCGCAGGCGGTCATTGCGGAGCATGCGCGGATGTACCGCCTGCTCGAAGCCGGGCACGGATTCAACAGTGAGTGGTTTGGCGTCGCCCGCACGGTCCTGCGGGCGGCCGAGGAACACGCCAAGCCGGATGGCGAGCGGCTGCGCGAGTTCCGCGACTCGAACCGCGAGTCGCTCGAACTCGATCTGTTCTCGACCCGCCCGGTCTACGACGATTACGAACAGGTCCGGCTCGCCGATTCCCTGACGTGGCTGGTCGAGCAATTGGGTTACTCGAACCCCCTGGTCCAACGGGTCCTCGACGGCAAGTCACCCCAACAGCGCGCAGCCGATCTCGTCCGCGGCACAACGGTCAAGGACGTCGCCCGGCGCAAGGCTCTCTACAACGGCGGCAAGAGCGTCATGGACGCCGCGTCCGATCCGATGATCGACCTGGCGAGGTCGATCGACGCCGAGGCCCGCGCATTGCGCAAGACACTCGAGACCCAGGATGAAATCAAGCGCCAGGCCCACGCGCAAATCGCAAAAGCCCGGTTCGCCATCGACGGCGCCAGCACCTACCCCGACGCCACCTTCACGCTCAGATTGGCGTTCGGCCAGGTCAAAGGATACGAGGAGGCGGGAGAGCACGTGCCCTTCCAAACAACCTTCGCCGGCCTCTACCAGCGCTGGGAGGATCAGCAGGGGCTTCCGCCCTTCGACCTGCCGCCCCGCTGGCTCAAGCGCAAAAGCGCCCTGAACCTCGATACCCCTCTCAATTTCGTCTGCACCGCGGATATCATCGGCGGCAATTCCGGCAGCCCCGTCGTCAACCGCGCCGGGGAATTCGTCGGGATCATCTTCGACGGCAATATCCAGTCCCTGGTCCTGGACTTCTATTTCACCGACGACGTCGCGCGCGCCGTGTCGGTCCATTCCTCAGCCATCCTCGAATCGCTTCGGCGCGTCTGCGGGGCCGGGGCATTGGCGGACGAGTTGGTCGCCGGCCGGCTCAAGTGAGAGGCTTCTAACCCGCATAGTAGTCCTCTTGCGAGACATGACTGTCCTGTGCACTGACGGGGTGCACACTATGCGGGTTAGGCCTGATACGCGAGCCACAGGGCGCGATAGTAGCGCATCACGCGCAACGGATCGGCGCTCTCGGGGATCTCCGCCAGGCAGTAACCGGCAAACCCCGCCTCGTTCAGCCGCGTCAATAGCCGCCGCCACGGATACTCTTCGAGGTAAAGGTCGCGCATGTGCACCGCCACAATCCGGTCCATGACGGACTCGAAATTGGCCTCGAAACCCGCGCCCTCGAGATCGCTCTGATTCGAGTTCCAGCACACGCCGACATTCGGGTGGCTGGCAACCTCCATGATGCGGCGGATGTGCGGCAGTTGCGATGTGCCCGACCCGTGCACTTCGAGCCGGATCATCTGGCCGTGGCCCGCGGCGAACGCGCCCAGTTCGAGAAGGGCCTTCCCAATCTGCTCGAGCGTCTTCTCGACCGGCAGCTCCTTGGGCAGGCCATTGGGACGCACCTTCACGCCGCTGGCCCCCACGTCGTGCGCAAGGACGATGTACTCTTTGGTGGCCTCGATGTCTCTCCGCAGCTTGGCGGCGTCCGGCGTGTGGTAATCGAACGCGCTCCCCAGACCCATCAGCGCCACCGGCGAGTCCGCGAACCGCTTCTTCACCTCGGCGCGCTCGGCCTTGCTTAACGCCACCTCGACCTTGTGCGCGTGGGTGGTCCGCAACTCGACCCCCTCGAACTTCGCCGCCGCGCAGTTCTTGATGATGGTCGGCACATCCCAGTCCTTGGCGAGATTGTACGTGACCAGCCCCAGCCGCATTTTCGACTTTCTGCCAGCGGATGACCCGGTGCTCGCCGTCGGCTCCGCCGTTCGGCCGGAGGCCGTCCCGAGCCCGAGTCCGCCTAGCGCCAGGCCGGCGGCTCGGACGAAAGCGCGGCGGTTCGAGTGTGCGAAAGAGGGCAAGCCACGGAGAGGGGATTCGGAGTGCTCGTTCATGACGGCCCCGAGGATGGGCGAACGTCTCCCCCGGTGTCAAAGGTTTGCGTCGGGCGGGGAATGCAGGCAGGCGACCCTGAGTACAGAGGATCGTGTTCTTGAACCGCGAGGAGGGGAGAGGGGATGGCCGCAAAAGAGCACAGCGCGGCAGAGCCGCAACCGAAGGTCTGGGGAAAGAGCTTGGCGCGCGGGTTCAGGGTTCAGGGTTCAGGGTTGGGGAATCTTGTTGGAAATGCGCGATGTGGCGCGATTGCACTGCAAAGAAGGCCGATCCGGATCAGGTTTAGCACGCAGCACGTGATCGATCCGGGCTAGAGTGACTTCCATTTCAAAATCTGTACCAAATGAGTCAAGTTTTTGGTAGCCGCGCAGCGGCAACAACGAGGCGTCGGCCGCCGGTGGCCATGGCCAAGACCCAGCGCACACGAACTGGCGACATGCTCCCTCGGTCTGAGGCGGGCCTCGCTAATCCCACTCCCACTCCTTAAACAAATCGGCAATGGCGAGCCGAAAGCGGGAGAAGCTGTTCGCCGTCGAGGAAACCGCCCGAGCCAATGCGTTGCCTACGCGAGGGTGAATGGCATACCTCGACATGTTGCTGGTTCGGGTCATTGATCCAGGCGATGTGCGTGCCGCTTGCCGAAGAAATCTCGAAAGCGCTCGTCGATCTCCGCCCGTGTGTTGTTCTCCGGAAAGCACTTCGACCGCGAGGTCGGCGCCCCTGGGAAGAACCGCTTCTCGTTGGCCTTGAACCCGAGCGTCGTCAGCCTTGACTTGGACACGAAGGAAACATCCGGCGCGCGGCAGTTGCGGTTGAACATCCAGAATCCCGTCGCCGAGTCCAGAACCGCGCCGAGCTTGTGCCCGGTGACGAACTGACTGATCGCGACCAGCAACCGCGGCAAAGATCCGTCCGGGCCTTGCAGGTGTTTTTCCGGACTCATAACCAACTCCCCGTTGACCACCTCGTGGATGAACCCGTCCTCCGGCAGAGCCTGGAGTTCGGCTTCCGTCCGCTCTTTCCGGGCAGTTCCGGCGGCTGCACTCATGGTGGGACCGTAGGCGGCGGCAACGAGCAAGTCAAGATGGTCTAACCCGCATGTTTGACACCCCCTCAGTGCACAGGGCGGTTAGATTTCGCAAGATGTCTGCTATGCCGGCTATCCTTGACCGGTGAAACATGTTGCAGACAAGTCAAGTTTCTGTGCTGCGTTCAAGGGGTCAAGGATTCTAATGAGCGAGGCGCGGGAGAAGGGCGGGGAAACACCGGGACTCCTCATGGGAAGGAAGACTGGATTTGGTCTGAAGCGCGCCTCGCTAGCCCGGATGTCTCACAAAGCTCCGCGGAGTCTGACATCCGGGCTCTGGCAAAACCGCGCCCGATTGGAGGCCGAGAACAGACACCGGCGGGGACGCCCGGTGGCACCCGCGGAGAAGGGTCGTCCATTTGAGTTGAGCCGGGCGCGGTGAGGCGCTACGAATGCCCGCACGCATGACGCCTCGCGAACGCGTTCTCACCGCGCTGTCCCACCGGACGCCCGACCGCACGCCGCGCGACTTCTGGGCGGAAGAGCCGGCCTGGAACCGACTGCTGGCCCACTTGGGTTTGACGGACCGCCAAGAGGTTCTCTGTCGCCTGGGCATCGACCTGCGCCACCTGAATGCCGTCGTCCCTGAGGACCGTGAGATCGCGCCGGGCCTGTTTCAGAACTTCTGGGGCGAACGCTACGTGCGGCAACCGACGCCCTGGGGTCCGATGCGCGAGGACGCCCGCGGGGCCCTGAGCGGCGCGCGGACGTTCGCCGAGTTGGAGGCGTTCGATTGGCCGGCGAACGACGCCTTCGACTACGCGCCGTTGACGCACGAAGTCCGCCGGCGCCAGGAGTTCGCCTTGGTTTACGGCTTCGCGGATGTCTGGCAGCGGCCCGCCCTCGTGCGCGGCTGGGAGGAGTTCTTCGTGGATATGGCCGAGCGGCCAGGGTGGGCGCACTTTCTTTGCCGCAAGTTCACCGACTTCTACCTCGAAGACTACGCACGCGCCGCCCGGGCGACCGAGGGCCGCCTCGATCTTTATCTGCTCATCAGCGACCTGGGCACGCAGCGGGGACCTTTGGTCTCGCGGGCCATGTTCCGTGAATTCGTCGCGCCCTATCTCGGCGACATGATCGACTGCATCCACGGCCTGGGAGGGCGCGTGCTCTACCACAGTTGCGGCTCGATCCGCTCCTTCATCCCCGAGTTCATCCGTCTGGGCGTGGACGTGTTGGACCCCATCCAACCGACGGGACCCGACATGGCGCCGGAGGAACTGAAGACCGCGTTTGGCGATCAAATCTGCTTCCACGGGGGCCTCGACATGCAGCACTTGCTTCCCGACGCGACGCCCGCGGTGGTTCGCGCCGAGGCGCGCCGTTATCGCGAGGTGTTGGGAAACGGGGGCGGGTACATTGTCGGCCCCGCCCACCTCTTCCAGCCGGACGTGCCCCCGGAGAACGTGCTCGCGGTTTACGAAGGCGCCACGTGAAGTTCGCCGCTCGATTTCGCCCCCAAGAACAAACCTCCGCCCTGCCCAGCCCCCTCGCATGTGTCTTCTAGCAGGAGATGGAATATGAACTGCGACGAGCGGCCCTCCCCGAGGCCATGAAGGAACTGCGCCTGCGACAGGGCTGCATCCTGACCTGGATGGAGGAAGACACCTCGCAGCCGGACCTCACCGTGGCGCCGGTCTGGAAGTGGTTGGTGGATGGTTGAGCGTTGAGCGTTGGGTGAGGCTCTGGGAACGGTACCTGGAAAGCCAGGCCGACTGCCGAGCCAGTGCGGAGGAGACACCGGGGTCGCCAGCGGCGCCCTGGGACGCGAGTGCGGGGGCCGCGGTTGGGGCGGGTGACCAAGCCGAGTTGGGTTTGCTGGCGGCGGCGGCGGTGGTGGTGGTGCCCAAGGGCGCGGGTGGTGGCGCGTTCGACGAATTGATGGCCGGCGCTGCCTCACGTTAGCCACCCCGCACAGACCGCAAGCCTCGAGAACTCACGGGTGTCTGCCCGGGGCCGCAACTTGGGGAGCCAACAGCGATGAATCCAGCACAATCAGAGGCGATGGGGTCGCGGCGGCGGCCTGTCCGATCAGGACTTGGCGATGGCCAACGCCGTCATCGTCGAGAACACGCTCTTGATGGGCTGACTCTTCGAGATCGCTGGGCCTGAGCTTTCGTTCCCCTTCCGCGTGGTCCGCGTGTTTGGTGGTTGAGACTTTCCCTCTGTGTTCTCGGTGTCTCTGTGGTTCATTCCTGTCGAGGATGGTCTTCGCGCCGGATCGAACCACCGAGACACAGAGGACACAAAGAACGCAAGGCAGAGAACCTCTTCTCTTTGCACTGCAATCGTTGAGATTGCTCTCAGCCTGCGAGCGAAATCTCCACGCCGCGTTTTCGCCCGATCTTCGATCTACGATCTCCCGTCTTCGGCTGCGGCTTTGCCGCGCTGTGTTGTTTACGTTCCATTGCGGCCAGAACCTCCCCGGGTAGACAAGACTCTGGCGAGCCCGCCAGCATCGGCACGGATGCAAACACGGACGGGGCGAGGGCCCGTCGCCGGGGAACGAGTCCTGCGACAGGCCTTGCGGGGGACGAGCCGTCCCCCACTCCGCCTCGAGGCCGTTCTTGAATTCACCATGCAGCAGCATCCCTGCGTTCGATGGCGGCTCGACTTTCATAATCACCTCAGTTTCACGTGTTCCTGTCTGCTCTGCCTGGGGCGACACCGCCCCTTGCTTACGACTACGCAGGTTGGTTGGGCGGGTAAGAGGAAAAGTCGGAAAAGACGAAGGAGGTTCGCGGTTCAGGGTTCCCGGTTCCCAGTTCAGCGTTGAGCGTTGAGCGTTCAGGGTTCTCCGCGGAGGAGCGCTCGACTGGAGGCGAGACGGCTTCCCGGGGCGCCGCTTGGCCTCGTTCAAGGGACTCGCGTTCTTGCCGTCGAACACAGCGACTCCGTGACGGATCCGATCATTGTCGATTGTGAGAACCCCTGGACGAAATTGAACTTCCCAATTCTGTATTCTCGGTGGTGCGCTTAAAATCCGGGCGTGACAGCGGCGGCATGGTCAAGCCAAGCTGTCCTGCATGAAGAACGTGTTGTTGAGCGTCATCAGCGGTCTGGCCGTATGCGCCTCGACGGTCCTGGGTCAATCCGACACAGCGACGACGAAGAAAGAAGAGACCAAGGCGACCGCGCCCGTTTCGAGCGAAGTGGCCGTCATCAAGACAACCAAAGGTGACATGGTCGTCGAGTTCTGGCCGGACGTTGCGCCAAAGACAGTCGAGAATTTCAAGAAACTGGCCAGGGACAAATTCTACGATGGCACCTGTTTTCACCGGATCGTGAAGGATTTCATGATCCAGGGCGGCGATCCGCTGACCAAAGATCCGGCGGCCCAGGCCCGCTACGGCACCGGCGACCCGGGCTACAAGATCAAGGCCGAGTTCAACAATCGCAAGCATGTGCGCGGCGTGCTCTCGATGGCCCGCTCCGCCAATCCGGACTCGGCCGGCAGCCAGTTCTTCGTCTGTCTGGGCGAGGAGAGTTCTCCCAACATGCAGTATCTCAACGGCAAGTACACCGCCTTCGGCAAGCTCATCAAAGGCGAGGACGTGTTGCTGAAGATCGGGGAAACCCCAACCAAGATGAACGCCTACGGCACCGAACGAAGCGTCCCCACCGAGCGGATCGGGGTCGAGACCGTGCGCATCGTCCCAGCCGATTCCATCAAATGAACACCACCCCGGATGAAGTGGCCGTGATCACGACCACCGAAGGCGACCTGGTCATCGCGTTCTGGCCCGATGTGGCCCCGAACACCGTGGCCAATTTCAAGAAACTGGCGCAGGCCGGCTTCTACGACGGGACCTGCTTCCACCGGATCGTTAAAGACTTCATGGTGCAGGGCGGCGATCCCCTCACCAAGGAGCCCGCGCGCGAACGCTCCTGGGGCACGGGCGGCCCCGGCTACCAGATCAAGGCCGAGTTCAACCAACGCCCGCATGTGCGCGGCGTCATCTCGATGGCCCGCTCCCAGGATCCGGATTCGGCCGGCAGCCAGTTCTTCGTCTGCCTCGCCGACGCCCGGTTCCTCGACCGCCAGTACACGGCCTTCGGCGAGTTGATCCGCGGCGACGACGTCCTCGGGCGCATCGGCGACACGCCCGTCACGGCCGGCAGCGGCGGCGAACGCAGCAAGCCGGTCCAGCGCGTCGGCGTCGAGACCATCCGCATCGTGCCGCTCGATGAGGCGCGCTAGCCCGCATAGCAGTCTTCTTGCGGAGCCTGACCGCCATGTGCGCTGACAGGGTGGGAATCGGTGGGATGTATGACCCCTTAGGGCGGCTGAGATGCGGTCCTTGCACGGAAGCTGCCTGGGCAAGAACGTGTGCGGTCGCGCGAAGCGTCTGGAGTGCGTGTGCTTCAGCACCGCTTTGCAGTGGAAACGCACGGAAGACCGTCCTCCGAAAGCGGCGGTCAACCGCCGCACTCCAGACGCTTCGCGACCTCGGAGCCAAACTGGGCAGAGGGGATTGCCACAACGAACACCGGCCCAAGGAGTTAGACACCCTCGACAGCGCTGCTCCGAGAAACCCCTCAGGAGCATTGCTTAGGTCTACGCGTATGCGCCGCCGCGGGATCGATCCTCCGACGTTTGGTTGTGGCTTTGGCGCGCTGTGAACTATGCGGGCTGACTCAGTCCCACGAAACCCGTCCGAATTGCCGCCGCCGGTCGCTGTCGTGGGCGGCGGCATCACCGGGTTGACGGCCGCCTTTCGGCTGATGCAGGCGGGCGTGCCGGTCACGCTCTATGAAGCCGATCAACGGGTCGGCGGCATCATCCGATCCGTCCGGGAGGGCGGATACCTGGCCGAGTTCGGCCCCAACTCGATTCTCGAAACCTCGCCCAAGATCAGCGGCCTGATCCGTGATCTCGGCCTCGAACCCCGCCGCTGGTATTCCGATCCGGAGGCTGAGAACCGCTACCTCGTTCGCGGCGGCAAGCCAGTCTGCCTGCCGGCCTCGCCCATCCGGTTCTTCGGCACAAAACTGTTCTCGACCGGCGCGAAACTGCGTCTGCTGCGCGAGCCGTTTCTGCGCCGCGCCCCGGCGGACAAGGAGGAGAATGTCGCCGAGTTCGTCCTGCGCCGGCTGGGTCGAGAATGGCTCGACTACGCCATCAATCCGATGATCGCCGGAGTCTATGCGGGCGACCCCCGCCGGCTCTCGGTCATCCATGCCTTTCCCCGTCTCCACGCCGTCGAGCAACGCTACGGCTCTCTTATTCTCGGACAGATTCTCGGGGCGCGCGAGCGCAAGCGACGCGGCGAAGTCTCGAAGCAGGAAGCGAAGAAGATCTCGTTCGACGATGGCTTGCAGGTGTTGACCGACACGCTCGAAGCGAGGCTGCGCGCCGCCATCCGTCTCAACACGGCGGTGACCGCCCTCAAACGCACGCCCCGCGGCTGGATGGTGTCGGTTCGAAGCGGCGGATCGGAGGACGTCTTCGAGCACCGGGCCGTCTTGCTCGCCGCTCCGGCGCACTGCCTGGCCCGAATCGCGCTCGATGCCGATGCCGATGCCGGCCTGACGCTCGCGCCTTTGGCCGATGTCTACTATCCGCCTGTCGCAAGCGTGGTGCTCGGTTTCCGCCGCGCCGATGTCGACCACCCGCTGGACGGCTTTGGCATGTTGGTGCCCGAAGTCGAGAAGTTCCGCATCCTCGGCACGCTCTTCTCATCCTCGCTGTTCCCGAATCGCGCCCCGGACGCGCACGTGACTCTCACCACCTACGTCGGCGGCGTGCGGGCTCCGGATTTGGCCCTGCGCCCAATCGAGGAACTGTTCAACCTGACACTCACCGATCTCGCGACGATCCTCGGTGTCCGCGGCAGTCCCACGTTCCGACACGCCGTGCTCTATCGCCAGGCCATCCCCCAGTACGAGGTCGGTTACGGCCGCTTCAAGACCCTCATGGAAACGATCGAGGCGCGCGCGCCCGGCATCTTTCTGGCCGGGCATTATCGCAACGGGATCTCGCTGGGCGACTCGATCATTGCCGGCCATGACGTTGCGGAGCGGATCGCGGCGTTCGTGCGGGCCTAACCCGCATATTCTACACCCCGTTCGTGCACATGGCAGTCAGACTTCGCGGAAGACTGCTATGCGGGTTAGAAAAGCAAAACCGCGCCCGGCAAGCCGGCTGCAAGCCGGCGCAGGCAGGCGTGTGCTTGAGCACCGCTCTGGCCTGGGCATGCACCGAAGGGCGTCATCGCAAAGCGGCGATGAATCGCCGCACTGCGTCGTCAGGGTGACTGGAGGGTGGCCGTCCTCGGCCACAGCAATGACCGAATGCACCATGATGTGGGCGAGACCGACGCGTGCGGTTGCTCGGACACCGCTGCGCCCGAGGACGGGCGCACTCCGCTCTGCGACCTCGGTCCCCAGTTGGCTCCACCTCCCTGCGACAAGCTCACGGGATCAGGCACTTGGCCAGCCGCCAGAGGCGGGTCTGACCGTCCGACTCCGATCTTTGCTTAGGTTGACGCGTATGCGCAGCGGCGGGATCGGCCCTCCGAGAAGAGCCGTCCCCCCTCCAAAGTTCCCGTTGCGGTTTTGCCAAAGCCCGGATGTGAGACTCCGCGAAGCCCTATGAACCATCCGGGTTGAAGCTATCAAATGAGCCGGCTCGGCGCCGGCCGTTCGTGGAATCCGGCGTATAACCGTCCGGCTCTCCTCGAGACGCGCCGGCAGAAACCGCTTTCGGCGGCCAGCACCTCCCGCCACGGTCTCTGCCGGTACTCCTTTAGGAACCGGAGCAGGTCGCGCCTGGTGAGACCGCAGTCCAGGGCGGAGAAGAGCAACGCCGCCAGGTCCTTGAGCAGCCAGCGCGTCGGGACGCGGCGACGCATCTGGACACGGTGCAGGTCGATCAGCACGAGGTCGAGGGCGTCGGCGGGCGAGGCGCTCGGCTGCCATTGCTGCCAGTCGCGCTCGCGCACCAGGAAGTGGCAGAGGTAGAAATCGCGGTGGTTGAGCCCGGCCCCGTGCATCAGGCGCGCGATGCGCGCGACTTTCGTCAGCAGCGCCCGCTTGAAGAGCACCTGCCTGCGCCCGCTCAACCCGCCCCAGGTCCGCGTGAGATCTTCGAGCGTGATCATCCCTTCGAGCGCCTCGGTGACGACAAACGATTCCACCGCCGCCGGCCACCGCCCACGTTCGCCCTTGGCCGCCACCCGGAGCGTTTCAATCCCCAGCGCCCGCGCCCGGTCGATCGCCTCCCACTCGGAACGGGCGCTCACAATCGGCGCCCGGCCGCGAACCCAGTCCTTGAGCACCTCCCCCCAGCCGCATCCGCGATGGGCCTTGATGAAAAAGCGGCGTCCGCCGATCTCGACCTCGACGGTGCGCCGGTGTTTCACCTCGCGATGGACCTTGCCCGGGCAGTTCAACAGCCATTCGAAAGCGTCGTGCGCGGGCCGGTGACGTTCAAGATGTGGACTCAGTTCAATCACAGCTTAGCCCGGTTATTTCACACGCTTCGCGAGGACTCCTAACCGGGCTAGTTGGCGAAACCGCGCCCGGAAAGGGACCCAAGAGGATCCCGTCGGTCCTGAAGGTGTTCTTCCATATGAACAGCGTGTTGCATCTCTCTGACTCTGGGACCCGGCGCGGTTTTGCTTTTCTAACCCGCATAGCGGTCCTCTTGCGAAGTCTGACCGCCATGTGCACCGACGGGGTGTGAAATATGCGGGTTAGCGAGGCTCCGCTCAGACCGAGGGAGCATGTCACCAATTCGCGTGCGCTCGGCTTTGGACATGGCAATCGGCAGTCGACGCCTCGCTCGGGAGAATCCTTGACCCCGTCACCGCAGCAATCAGACTTGACTTGTCTACAACGTGTTTCACCGGTCAAGGATTCTGGGGGGAGGGCGCGTTTGCCGCAAGGTTGCCCTGAACGATTTGCTCGATCAGATCCGTCGCCCGCTCGTGGCAACTGTACAGGTCCTCGCGCGCCGCGTACTCGAGCCCGTTGGCGCTCCACCGCGCCTGTTCGCCCGACACAAGCATCTCGGCCACCACGCGGTTGCACTCGGCCTGAGAAAAGGGCGAGGCCAGGATGCGCCCGGCCCGCGCCCGCGTCACGTGCGGAGCGTAGCCGCAGGTGTCCGTGGCCAGCACAGGCAGTCCCGACGCCATCGCCTCGAGCAGGATCATCCCGGCCGACTCGCTGTAGGCCGGATGCACCAGGAGATCGGACGCCATCAGCCAATCGGGCACATCCAGCCGTCCGCCCAGGAAACAAACACGATCGGCAACACCCAGGCGCCGCGCCTCGAGGGCGAAACCGCCCGGACGATTCTGCCCGATCACCGCCAGCCGGCTTCGCCGGCGGAGATCCGGGGGCAGGGCCGCCAGCGCTGCAATCGCGCGATCGAGTCCCTTGACGCGAAAGCCCGAGCCCACCAGCAGCAGCAGACGCTCTTCGAGCGGCCAGCCTTGCGCCTCCCGCACCCTGCGGCGTGCCTCCTGGCGCTGCGCCTCATTCACCGAACGCCGGGCAATCCCAGGCGGCAGCAGATGAAAACGCTCGAACTCGGTGTCGTAGAATTCCCGATACGCCGGGATCTCATGATCGGTCAACACCAGGATCCGGGTCCGGCGTCCGCGCTGGAAGACTTCGGATTCGAGCCGGGCGAAATGGCGGTATCGCGGGAGCCAGCGCGACCAGGCGGGCTTGAGGCGGCGCACCTTTGCCGCGTAACAGGGGTCCGAGCCATAATACACATCCAACCCGGGCAACTTGTTGAAGCCGACAATGCCATCGAGCTGGCGCCGGGGCAGCGTCGATGCCAGTTGCCGCAGCCAGGCCCGGTTGCGTCCGACGTTGGTGAAGCCGCGTCGTCCGAACAGTTCCACCTCGATCCCCTCGAATCGATCGCCCTGCCAGGTGCGCGTGAAGATCGTTACCGCGTGCCCGCGCGCCGCGCAACGCGCGGCGATCTCGAGGCAATCGCGCTGCAGTCCTCCGTAAGGAAAGTAATCGAACAGGAGGAAACCCAGTTTCATGGCGATGTCCCGGCGGGGAACGGGAACGCGTCGAGAAGCCGCTTCTTCACAGCCTCGAGCCCCGGCCGTTGATAGGCCTGGGCCAGGGCCTCGAGCGCCGCCCCACTCACATCGTTCTCGAGCGCCAGCACCGGCGGCTCGGCGAATCCAAACACGCTGTAGTAATCAAGATACTTGAAATCATGGCCCCGGATGCCCCCCGACAGCCGCGTCCAGACATTCGGGATTCCATACGCGTCCGCAACCACGAGCCCATGCAGACTCGATGAAACGACGAACTCGCAACCGACCAGTTGGGCCAGGAACGTCCGCGGCTCGTCAAAGACGTTCAACACCCGCGTGCCCGGATGCTGTTCAACAAACCGCTTCACCCACGGATGATCGCGATCCTTGTAATGCGGCACCAGGCCGATCGCGTGCTCTTTCCCGCCGGGGGCGGGTCGTGGAAAGACCAGGTCGCACAGCAGGCCCGGATCGCCAAAGGCCGACGGAGGAGGCGCGTCGATCAGCGCCGCCGTCCGGTGCCCCCGCACGGCGTGATAGTGGTGCCGGCTCGAGGCCCGGGGCCGCTCCTCGATGAACCCGGTTCCCCAAACGCGCACCGGACGCGTCCACCAGCGTTCGGGCAGCCGGTGGAGAATGCTGCCGACGGCAATCAGGTCGCACCGGCCCGGACTGCTGTGCACTACGGGGCGTCCGGACAGCGCCTCGCAGATCATGGGGGAAAGCCAATCTCCGAAATTGGGCTTGCCGCTCGACCAGTGAAGTCTGAGAGGACGCATGCGCACGATTCTAGCCCGCATATTTCACACCCCGTCGGTGCACATGGCGGTCAGACTCCGCAAGAGGACCGCTATGCGGGTTAGAAAAGCAAAACCGCGCCCGGTCCCAGAGTCAGAGAGATGCAACACACTGTTCATATGGAAGAACACCTTCAGAACCAACGGGATCCTCTTGGGTCCCTTTCCGGGCGCGGTTTTGCCAGAGCCCGGATGTCAGACTCCGCGAAACTTTGTGAAACATCCGGGCGAGCGAGGCGCGCCTCAGACCAAATGCAGTCATCCCCTTCCCATGAGGAGTCCCCGTGTCTCCCCGCCCTTCTCTCCCGCGCCTCGCTCAGCAGAATCCTTGACCCGTTGAACGCAGCACAGAAACTTGACTTTTCTGCAACATGTTTCACCGGTCAAGGATTCCAGAACGGACGCGACCAGAGGTGGCGCACCCGCCCGGCGAACGACAGGGCCCGGGCCGGGCGGATCGGCGGCTGGATCAGATCGCGCAACTCAGTCGCGCGCCGGCTCATGGTGTGCCGATCGAGGACCAGGGCCTGTCCCCGGGCGGCGATGCGATCGGCCAGGGCCGGGTCACGACGCAGCCGCTCCGCCTTCTCGATCAGTTCTCGGGCGTCGTCATAGAGCGCCAGATGCTCCATGTCCACAAACCCCAGCGTTTCCTGTTCGAGGGCGGGCTGCCTCCGGGCCAGCAGCACGCAGCCGGCAGCCATCGCCTCGAAGTTCTTGAACATGTACTCGTTCATCCCGACATCGGCGCTCACAAAAAATCGAATGCGATTGAGCAGCCGATTGTAGGCCGCCGCGTCGCCAAACTCGGTCCTGAGCATCGCCAGACCCAGCGGCACCCGCACCTCTTCGAGCAACGCGCGCCGCCGGGTGTACACGGCATGATTCACCCGGCCGACGTACCCAAACACAATGTCGCGCGGCTGATGCAAGTTTTGAATGGCCTTCTCGTCAACCGCTTTCGCCAAACAGACGCAGTCGAGCCCGCCGCGCCGAAAGGCCGCCTCGCAGGTGCGATTGGACACCACCACCCGCAGGCGCCCGATGTCGCGGAACACCGCCTCGTAGCGCCCGTGCCAGCGGCTCTCCGGAATGAAATGCTGGCAGGCGTCCTGTTCCAGAAACACCAGGTTCGGAACCGCCCGCAAGGCCGGGTACTGGCGCCCGATGCGCCGGATGTTCTGGTCGAGGACGACGCGGTCGTAGCGCGAGAAATCGAGGCGCCTGAGCGCCTCGGCGTAATGGTTCATCTCCCATTCGCCGAACTCGATCAACTCGACCCGGCAGAGCTGGCCCAGCGCCTCCCACAGCGTGGTTTGAGGAATGCCCGTCTTGCCCTTGGCAATGACCAGGACCTTCATGCCGTCATCATCACTCCGCGTGTGGCTGACCATCCCATCAAACCCATGCATATGTTGCGCTCATGCGGTCCAACGCATCCGAACCCGAGGCGCTGGGCGGCGGTTCGGCGGACTCGCTGAGCGCACGCCTCTCGGGCGCTGCGGTGGACGCTCGCGTAAAGAGTGGCGATGTCGAAGAGCAGGATTTCGAGGTCTTCGTTCATGGGAGATGCGCGAGAACGCCTGACGATCAGCGACCCGGCGCGCGGGACGCAACGATTGCAGCCGCGACGCCCCCGCCGGGTTTGCCGCGCGCATCGTCAGCCGTTGCTGGTCTCACTGTCATATCTGTTCCAAGAAAAGTACCGCCCGACGCGGCCACAGTAGGCGCGGTACGAGTCACCGTAAAGATGAGAGAGGAAAAGCTCCTCGCGCTGCATGTACGCATGCAGCAAGGGAAGCAAGGCCAAGGCGAGCACAAGGAAAATGAGACGACCGAGCACCAGAAATGTCCCGACGAATAACAGGTCGAACGCAACGTAGATGGGATGGCGCGTCCAGCGGTAGACGCCCTCGGTAACCAAGGGACCAGGGTTGGTTCGGTCAATGCCAAGTCGCCATGACATCCCCAGCCGGCGAAGTGCGGCACCGTAAAGCACGATGGCTCCAGACACAAATCCTGCTCCGATGGTCTTGATCGCGAGGTTTTCCATCAGAGTGTCATGCAGCCATTTCGGCCCAACATGGAAACGGAGCGCCAATGCATAAGCAACGATTTCGTAGGCCCACATGAGCAGACAGGCGAACGCGAACGTGTCCACCGCCATCTGCCAACGTGTTCGCTCCCAGTCTGCCGTGATGACGGCAACACCGCGTGCCCGGAGCAGGAGTATCCGCGTCACGCCGAGCAGTCCCCAGCACGCGAGGACACCGAGCTGAAACCATTCAAAGAACCGCGAGGGCATAACACACTTGCCGCCGGCCGAGTAATCGGCATCCAAAACGACGTCATCTTCTACATCACGGTGTGAGGCCAACGAGAATCACCTCTGATGTCCGCCTCGACCAACTGGTTCGCCCTTCTATGGCTTGTCCTCATCAGTCGCGGCCCCATCGCTGTTGTCCATAAGGCGCGCGATCTTCCAGGCGCCGTCCTGCTCACGCCTCACAATAAACAGCGACTTCCCTGTGACCTTCATCGCCTCGCCGCCAGCCTTCGGGGTCGCCGTCAGCGTATAAGCCGACCAGAAGTACCCTACATCGCCGGACACCACGACTTCCTTGACGGCGCCCTCACTTTTGAAATCGAACTCCTTCAACACCGCCTCATACAGAGGCCGAATCGCGTGCTTCCCAACGACGACCGGCTGATCCTGAGGCATCAACACGGGATCGTCCGCGTAGAGCGAAAGCAGCAAATCCGCGTCGCCGGCAAGCCATCCGGATCGCCAAACCTCTGCGAGTCGCCTGATTGCCTCAATGTCCTCGATCTGCGTCGTCATCATGAAATCTCCTGAAGGACCATTACGCTCCTGCAGGCAAGGCGCTCGCCCGGCGTTGGCTGGCGCGTCTGGCTGGATCGCTTGATCGTCAATCGGCTCCCACCATGAACAGCAAGGGAAAGGGCACGATTGTGCACATGCTCAGCAGCAGCACCATCCATGTAACCATCCCCCAGACGTCCCGACCCGAATGGCTGCATCGGCTGTCGAGTCGCAAGATCAGCGTTGCGATCGCGCTGAGGGTCGGCCCTCCGAGAGACAGGAGCAGCAACAGGGGAACCGACCAGGCCGCAGCCAAAGCTGAGTCGCAAAGCCAGCGGGCCGGACCCTCAGCGCCGACAAGCGCCAGGGCAAGCAGGAGGAGATACAGGACGGCCGGAACAAGGCACGTGATCCTGACGGCCTGCCACAGCAATCGGTCCATCCGTTCCCTGTGCTCGATTGCGTCATGGACACTCATCATCACACGTTAAAGCTCATCGATTACCGCCAGCCGCCGATGACGGTCGATTTGTCTCTGAGCGAATCGGCTGGCTCCCGTTAGATGGACCGTGGGTTAAAGGCATCATGGTGTTACTACATTCAACATCACCCATGAGTCTCCATTCTTCTTCTTGTGCTGAAGCATCGCACTGACATCCCTGCCTTCCCAATCACTGATTCTCCCTTGACCGAGCGGTTCGGCAAGTTCACACAGCCTCCGACTCGCGTCAATGGGTGAGCCTGATCTTCATGCCGTGATCATGCCACCAACTGCGCAGCGCAGCCAGGCAATCACTGTCGGCTCTGCGGGGTGGGGTTCGGCGGCAGGCTTTGTCCGTCCACTTCCGAGGGGGTGACCTTTTCGAGAATGATGCCAAAGGGCGTATGGACCTCGACCCTCAATCGGAACTGGCTTTCGTCTTCGATCGGGGCCAGATCGACAAACACGCGGATGTCGCGCGCTTCGAGCCGGTTCACGATCTCGGGCGCCCCGCTGACCTGCACGTCCACCGTGTTGGGATCCACCCGCACGGCACGCCGATCCTCCGTGCTGGTCATGATTGTGATCGGCAGTTGGCGGAGCACGCGCGAGTCTCTGGGCTGATTGCGCGACGGTGTCCCCGACTTGAGGGTCATCCAGACCACCGCCGCGGACACGAGAGCGGCCGCCTTCCACCGCAAGTTGTGCGTCAGGATGCGGGGCAGGCGCATACAATCAGTCCGATTTCGCCCGCGCGGGTCCGACGACGCCGGCGGTGGGCTCGCGGGTCACGAGGGCGCGCAGCCACTCCCCCACGGTGCGCGAGCGGGGGATGCGCACCAGGACTGAGGTGAGGAAAGACCGCAGCTCCTCGAATGTGACTCCGCGGACCAACTGTCCCTTGTAGGCGTAGGACACGGCCCCGGTCTCCTCGGAGACCACCACGACGACGGCGTCCGTCTCCTCCGACAGGCCGATGGCCGCCCGGTGCCGCGTGCCGAGCGATTTGCTGAGGTCCTGCCGCTGGGTGAGGGGGAAGATGCACGCGGCGTTCATGATGCGGTTGCCGCGCAGGATGACCCCGCCGTCGTGGATCGCGTTGTTGGGGAAGAAGATCGTCTCGAGCATCTCGGGCGTGACCTCCGCATCGACGACGATTCCCGACTCGACGACTTCCTGGAGCTGGATCGATTGTTCGATGGCGAGCAGCATGCCGATCCGCACGTCCGCCAGCCGCTCCGCCGTCTTGATGATGACCTCGATGTTCTCCCGCTGCTCGCGGGTGCTGGCGAAGAAGGGAGGCTGCCGAGTTCGGCGAGCATGCGGCGCAGCTCAGGCTGAAAAATGACGATCACGGCCACGGCGAAGAACGCGAAGAAGTTGCCCAGAAGACGGCTGAAGACCTCGAGATCGAGGGCCCGCGCAAGCACGGTCAGAACCATGAGAACAAGGAGGAATCCGGTCACCACCGGAGCGCCGCGGGTCCCGCGCACCAGCATCACGGCGTAGTAGATGCCGATCGCGAGAATGAGGATCTCGACGAACGCCCGCCAATCATTTGGCAACCAATCCATTCAATGTCCTGGGCACGCAGCCGTTGCCGCCCGCGCGCGCAACGTCTCGATCACACGTAGGGCCTGGCGCGTGGCCGCCACGTCATGCGTCCGAAACACTTGAACGCCGGCATTCGCCGCCCACGCGGTGCAGGCCGGCGCCCCCGGCAATCGAGCGTCCAAGTCGGCCCCCAGCAGACGACCGAGAAAGGACTTGCGCGAAACGCCGAGCAACAATGGTCGGTGGAAGCCTTTATAGGATTCGAGGCTGGCGAGCAAATCAAATTATGGTCCAGATCCTTGCCAGATCCGATTCCGACGTCCAACGCGACCTGGTTGGGCGCGACACCGCACCTGGCCAAACGGGCCAAGCGGTCTGTGAAGAACTCGCCCACTTCACGGACGACGTCGGTGTACGAGGGGTTCTGCTGCATGGTGGCCGGTGTTCCCTGCATGTGCATGCACACGTACCCGGCTTGGGCGTCCGCCACCACGCGCCAGAGCGCGTCATCGCTCCGCCTCGCCTCGACGTCGTTGACCAGGCTCGCCCCGGCGGCCAGAGCGGCCCGCGCGACGGCGGTTTTGCGCGTGTCGATGGACAGCGGCACCGTCACTTGGCGAGCCAACTCCTCGATCACAGGCAAGATCCGCCGCAGCTCCTCCGCTTCGGACACCGGGGTCGCGTTCGGACGCGTCGATTCCCCGCCCACATCCAGGAGATCGGCGCCCTCAGCCACCAGTTCCCGGGCATGCGCAATGGCAGCCTCTGGATCAAAGTACCGCCCTCCGTCCGAGAACGAGTCCGGAGTGACGTTCACAATGCCCATCACGAGCGCTGGGCGTGGGAAGACAAACTCGAATCGGCGGCAGGACCAACGCATGGCATCAGAGCTGAGCGCTTACGCTCTGAAGGGCGCGTCTCAGACCAAACCCGTGTTCGGGGCTTGCTGGATTCAAGCGCTCAGTTCATTCGCATGGGCATGATCACGTAGAGAAACGGCCCGTTCACCTTGACGACCCCCGGGCTCAACTCGTCGCTCAGTTCCAGGAAGACTTCGTCGTTATCCAGGGCCTTCAACGCGTCAAGGAGAAAGGAAGGATTGAAGGCGACCGCGAGATCCGGGCCCTTGTAATTGATGGCGAGCGTCTCGCGGGCCTCTCCGATCTCGGGCGTATTGGCGGTAATGGCCAGGGTGTTGCGGGTGAAGGAGAGCTTGACCGAGTTGGACTTCTCGCTGGTCATCAGTTCGGCGCGCCGCAGGGCCTGGACGAGTTCCTCGCGCACCAGCGGGATGCGTTCCTTGGATTCACGAGGAATGACCTGCTGGTAATTCGGATAGGTCCCCTCGACAAGCTTCGAAATCGTCAGGATGCTCAGCAAGCCCTCGCCGCGCATGTCGAAGGCGACCTGATTGTCGCCGACGCTGATTTCGACCTCGCCTTTGTCCTGCAGCAGGCGGCTCAGTTCAGCGACCGTCTTGGTCGGCACGATGAACTCGGTTTGATTCTCAGCCCCGATGTCCACCTCCTCGTCCGTCAGCGCCAGCCGGCGTCCATCCGTGGCCACCAGAGTCACCTTATGCTCCCGCAGGCTGAAGAACAGGCCGTTCAACACATAACGCGCCTCGTCATTCGAGGCGGCAAAGGCCGTGCGTCGGAGCATGCCTTTGACCTTGTCCTGGGGCAGCGCGACCCGCTTGCTGTCGGCAAACCCCGGACGCGGGGGAAAATCCTCCGCGGGCAGCCCATTGACCTTGAAGAAGGAGGCCCCGGCAGTCAGGCTGCAGACGTTCTTCTCGTCGACCTCGAGTTCGATTTCCGGCGTCCCCAGTTCACGGACGATGCTGAAAAGACGGCGGACGGGCAAAGTGGTCGCTCCGACCTTCTCGACCTTGGCTTCGACACTGCAGGCGATCGACACGTCGAGGTCCGTGGCTGTCAAACCGAGGCGCCCCTGTTCGGCCTGGAGGAGAACGTTCGACAGAATGGGCAGGGTCGTCCGGCTTCCGACCACATTCTGCACCGCCTGAAGACCATTGATAAGCTGCTCTCTGGCGATTGTGAGTTTCATGGGCGCATAGGATGATGCTGCAAACCGTCAAAAAAGACTCTTATTATGGTGTGTGAATAATTGAAACAGTTCACGCTGTCAAGGTCACGGCAAGGAGTTGCGTTGCCCGGCCATTGAGGACAGGCTGGGGCCGCTCCCGAAACAACACGGCTTTGATCGAGTTCGCAGCCTCTTATCGGTCGGTTGTTCACAGTCCGTTCGCTGACTTGTTTTCCAGGCCGGGCCGTGGCGGGGCCTCTGGGCCCAAGCCATACTGCGCGATCTTGTTATAGAGCGTTTGGCGGCCGATGCCCAGGCGCCTGGCTGCAGCGAGTTTGTTTCCCTGGGCTTCCCTCAAGACGCGCGCGATTGTGTCGCGCTCGACCGCCTCGAGCGGAGTGAGGGCGGCATGGACTCGGGCGCCCGGCGCCGAATGACCGGCGACCATAATGGACAGATCGGTCGGCTGAATCACTGCCGCTTCGCACAGGAGGACGGCCCGTTGGATCTCGTTCTCGAGTTCGCGGACATTGCCCGGCCATGCGTGTTGGCACAGACAATCGATTGTGTCGGGCGAGAAGTCGGTCACCGGACGCGCCGCCTGGGACGCGAAGCGGCGGAGAAAGGCCTGTGCCAGAGGCACGATATCCTCGCGGCGCTCCCGCAATGGAGGCAGCTCGATGCGCACCGTCGCGATGCGATAGTAGAGGTCTTCGCGCAGCTTGCGCTCCTCGATCAGGCTTGGCAGCGGGCGATTGGTCGCCGCGACAATCCGGCAGTCGGTCGCATAGGCCGCCCGGCCTCCGACGGGCCGAACGCGCTTCTCCTGCAACACACGAAGCAGTTTGGCCTGCGTATCGAGCGGCATCTCGCTGATTTCATCGAGAAAGAGCGATCCGCCCTCGGCCTGGCGGAACAGGCCGTCGCGATCCGAGACCGCGCCGGTGTAGGCGCCCTTGACGGCGCCAAAGAGCTCGCTCTCGATCAGCTCGCGCGGCAATGCGGCGCAGTTGACCTTCACGAGCAGGCCGCGCTGCGCTGGCTCAGCGCATGGATAAGATCGGCGATCACTTCCTTGCCGGTTCCGCTCTCGCCGCACAGGAGGACGGCGGCGTCACTGGGCGCAACGCGCTCGACCAGGCGCAGCACCTGTTGCATCGCCGGACTGCGAAAGATCGGGGAAGCCCCGCCGCCGAGGCTGGACAGGGCATCGCGCAGGACCTGTGTCTGGGCGGCGAGTTGCGTGTGCTCGGCCGCACGCTGGATGAGCAACCGCAACGCCGGGACGTCCACTGGCTTGCCGATGAAGTGAAAGGCGCCCAGCTTTGTTGCCTCGACAGCGGCGTCGAAGGTGCCATAGCCGGTCAGGATGATCACTTCCGAGCGCGGCCAGCGCCGCTTGATCTGCGGGAGCAGCGCGATCCCATCCCCGTCAGGCAACTGCCAATCCAGGATAATCACATCCGGAGCAGGGGACTCCGGCAGACGAAACAGGCTGGCGGCATCAAGCGCGACGCTCGGCTCGTGGCCCGCCGTCGCCAGAACCGTCTGCAGCATTTGGCACACAGCCCGATCGTCATCGACCACCAGGACACGTGTCTTCATTATTCCCAGGAGACCGTGGGGAACAGCTCGCGGATGCGCTGCCGGATCCGCTCCACCTCGGCCGCCGGCATGCGGCGGCGCGGCATGCGGCGCTCGACGGCCTCGAGCAATCGGAGCCAATCCGCCAAGGGCGGGTTGGCGACTGGACGCCAGTCCTCATAGCGGCGGTGGCGTTCGAAGAAGCGCCACGTGCCGCCGACGCGATGGGCATAAACCTGCCAATGCTCGCCCTGCTCGTCGACGCGGCGCCATCCGATTTCCGTCTTGGCTGACACAGGTTGCTTTTCCCGAATGTCCCGACTCGAAGCGGCAAATCCCGGCGCGATCCCGCCGGGCTACTGAGGCAGCTCGAGGCTGACCACAGCCAGGGCAGCGATGCCTTCGTCGCGTCCCAGGAACCCAAGCCCCTCATTGGTGGTCGCCTTGATCGAGAGGCGGCTCGGATGGAGTTCGAGGACGTGCGAGATGTTCGATTTCATGGCGTGCAGATGAGGCGCAAGCATCGGCTGCTCGGCGACAACCGTCGAATCGATATTGACGATCCGGCCCCCGCGCAGATTGACCAGGCGGGCCGCTTCGTGCAGGAAGATCTTGCTGGGGGCGTTGTGCCAGCGCGGATCGGTGTTCGGGAAGAGCTGGCCGATATCCCCCTCGCCCAGGGCCCCGAAGATGGCGTCACAAATCGCATGAAGCAGCACGTCCGCATCCGAGTGGCCCTCGAGCCCCTTGTGGTGATGCAGATCGACGCCGCCCAATATGAGCTTCCGCCCCTCGACCAGGCGGTGCACATCATAGCCGATCCCCACGTGGTTCATGGCACCATTATAAACGGATCGCCCCCCGATTGTAAACCAGGAGAAACGCCCGACTGGACGCCTGGCCGGGGTCAGGCGAATTCCACGACCAAGCTCTGCCCGGCTTCAATCACCATGTCCCGGTCGAAGCGAAGCTGGGCACGTCCGCCCGCGGCGGCAAATTGGCACGCGACGTCGCGGCCGCCGACACGGATCGTGATGGCAACGGGCGCGGCCCCGGGCCGCAGAGCGACCTCGATCTGTTTCACGGCCAGCCGTCCCCAGCGGACATTCAGCTCGTCGCGCTGCCGCCCCTCTTCGATCGTCTGCGCAAAGCTGCCCCATCCCTCCGGCCCTGCGAAGAGAGACTGGATTCGCTCCGGACGGTGCCGGGGTTCGAGGCGCAGGGCCCGGGCCGGGCCGTCATACGTCCAGCCCGAGAGCGCCAGCAGCAGCGACCAGGACGACATCGCGCGGGCGTAATGGCCGCCGCACTCGATTTCGTTCCACGGGTTGCGCATGATCGGCCGGCGCGGGATGCCGTCGTATCGCTCGCGGGCGCCCTTGACGATGGCGAGGCCTTCGGTGAGGAGCCCTTCGTAAATCATGTGGGCGGCGACCTGGTACTCGATGCCGGTCCAGACTTCGTCCGAGTAGAGCATGACGTGGCCGGGGCGTCCGCCTTTTGGCCATGTGCAGATGATCAGGCCCTTGTCGTTGTCGCCGGCAAAGGCGCGCGGCGCGTGTTTCCAGCCGGTGAGATCCGCCTTCCAGTTGTACTTGAAGATCGCCTTGAGCGCCGAGACGACCTTGTCGCGCGGGAACAGGTATCCCAAGCCGAGTTGGTGCGCCCACCATTGGCCGATGAGCTGGTCGCTCATGCAGCCGGGGCCGACCTCCCCGGGCATCTGCTCGTAGCCGGGCAGGTGTTGGCGGAAGTATTCGCCGTCCCAGCAAAGCTCGATCAGCCTGGCTTGACCCCGCTCGAAGAGCGCGTGGAAGCGGTCGGCACTGGCGGTGTCGCCGACGCGGCGCGCCCATTCCTCGCCGGCGCGCAAGGCCGCCAGGTAATAGCCGCTGATGAACGTGGTGACACCGTGCAGCGCTTCGTCGTAGGTGTTCCATTGGTCGTCTTCGAGATAGCCGGCCGGCGCGCCCCCGTGGGACTTGGCGTCGCGCTCGATGAGGTAATCGACGGCCCGGCGGATGTGGGGCCAGTAGTCCTGGAAGAACGATTCGTCGGGAGTGTTCAGGGCTTCGCGATAGGCCTTGAGGATGCAACTCGCATGGCCGTCGGCGAAAGGCTGTTCGCCCGTCGGGCGGGGCGGGGACGGGACGTCGGTGCGATTGTTGACGCCGCCGTCCTTGCGCTGCTGGTGTTTGAAATCGATGCGGCGCATCTCGCGTTCGAGATCGGGGAACAGCCGCGCGAGGGTTTGTTCGTAGCCCCAGACGTGGGTGCAGGTCGGCTGACAACAGCCGTTCGAGCCTTCCCAGCCGTAGATGTCGCCGTTGGCGATGCGGAACACGACGCCGATATGCCGGATGATGGCGGCATTGGCCGTCAGGCAGTCCAGGAGCCACGCCGGCAGCGTGCTCTCGTAGAGGGTGCGTCGGAACAGGTCGGTTTGGGCGCGCCAGGCGGCCAGGCTGGCCGACGCCTCCTTCAGAACGGCGCGCGCGTCGGGCCAGCGGGTGGCGTAGTGACAGCCCATCCAGACCCCCTGCGCGTTGTACTTGTTGGGGTAATGCCAGGCCAGCAGGAACGGCACATCGAGGCGCGCGTTGGGTGCGACGGTCACGCGGGTGGCCACGGCGCCGGTTGTTGTTCGCCCCGCGGGCGTGGGCGCGCTCGAGGCGGTGTGGGTGTCCGACGGCCAGCGCCCATCCCTGGCGAAGGTGTTCCAGGCCTCAGCCCAATCGCCGATCGCCGGCGCAGTTGTCACCTCGCCTTCGAGCGCAGCAAGGGCCATCGAGCCGAATCCGGGCGCCTTGATCGACTGGCCGCGCAGCGGCTTGTACCTGGCCCCGGCCAGTTCGCAGAGGGTGGCGTATGCGCCCTGCCGGGCCGAAACGGTCCCGGCGGCGTTCGGACGCAGGACTGGACCCGATGCAAGAACGACGCGCCCCTTTCCAAGCGGGCGCACGTAGAGATTGAGTCCGCCCGCCGTGGCCTGGGACTGGGCGTCCTCGCGCAGGGTGACACCGGCGAACGCGAGGGTGTTGGGATCCCCGGGCGCGCGGTCCGCGACGGCCCGGACCTCGGTGCAGCGGATGGGCAGCAGTTCCTCGAGCACGGCCAGGGTGGCGCGATTGGCCGGGTGATCCGAGAACTCGATCTGATCCACATTCACGTGGCCCCAGCCGCCGGTGGCCTCGTCGACGATCTCGAGTTGACCCGACTTGCCCGCGTGCTCGCTCACGTCCCACGACGCCGGTTCGAGGCGTTCGTTGTCTTTGCCCGAAGCCCGCCGCACGACCTGGCCGCCGATGACCAGGCGCAGTTGGGTGTCGGCGTGGGACCCGCCCCCGATGAGGAAGCGGATGAAACGGCGTTCGATGGTGAACGCGCGGCTTGTCGCCTTGCCTCGCGTGCCGTCGCCGTCGAGATAGGTGTTGACCAGGCCGCGTCCCGAGAAACCCGAGACCCGCTGTTGATTGGGCAGCGTGCCGCCTGCGGGCTTTTTCCCAAACGCCGTCCCGCCGAGTGTCCATTGGTCGTAGCCGTGCTCGAAGTCGTCGAACAGGATGTCGGGGCGGCCCGAGGCGGGGCTCAGCGGTTGCCCGCCTGTGGCGGTTGCATACTGGGCTACCAGCGGCAGTGTGGCGCCCGCAAAGACAAGCGTCGCTCCCTCCTGCACCGCGTCGCGCGCGGCCCGGAGTTGCGCGGCGGCGAAGTCGGCGGCAGGCTCCTCGATCCAGATGACCCTCGATTCGGGGGCATCCGATGCCGCCGCCTTGGCCAGGCCTTCGAGCGGTTCGACGCGCAGGTTGTCCGGGCGATCGGGCGGCGGGCTGTTCAGGGCCGCGAGATTCGCGCTGATAAACAGCCGGATCGGACGGTCCAGCGTCGCCGCTTCACCGGGCTGAGCCCGGAAGAAGAGCCCTCTGGCAGCCCCTTCACCGCACGGTTCGTTGATGTTGCCGCCGAAGTTGGGATGCCGGTCGCCGTCGATCGGGTCGATGGCATCGTAACCGACGGGATTCTGGAGGAACGAGGCGAGCGACACCGTCTGCGGCTGGGCGGAGCGGTTGGTGATGCGGAAGATCAGGGCGGCCACCGGAACGGAGGAGAGAGCGGTGTCCAGGGGCGCAAAGGGGCTGAACGCCTCGAGTTCGAGGTCGACCGGCAGGTCGGGCTCGATGTAGCGGAGCCGGGCGACGGGATACTCGACCGCCATCTCGACGCGCGGCACGCGCGGGGCCGCGGGGCCGCCGGCAGTCTGGAGCAGCCGGGCCACGTCGCCGACACGGACGGCGAAATGGAAGGGAACGAGCCCGTCGCGCAGAGTGTTGAACAACTGCCACACGGTGAATTGGCCGTCCGAGCCGATCTCGATGTTCCCGGTGCCGATCCCGCCCAGGTGCATTCGCGCGTCGGTGTGGACGGCGGAGCGGTAGACCGCGCCGGATGCCGGCGCGGTCAGGCTTTGGGTCCAGGCCTCGAGTTCGGCCGCCGAGAGCGGGGCGCGCAGCCAGGCCGGCGCGGTCAGGAGGCCTGCGGCCCCAGCCGCCGTGCGCCCGAGGAACGTCCGGCGATTGACGGGATCAAATGCCGGGGCGCAGGACCCGGAGCATTGGCATCGGCGCTTGTGCTGAGGAGCGCCCTCGGAAAGGTCGAGGCAGGATTCGGGAGATGGCTTCATGATTGTGATGTGCCGTTATTCTAAAGGATCGGCCCCCGGCGTCAAACCGGCTCTCCGACGCATCCGGCCATTCTCGTTTCTCGACGCGTCCGCCGCGCCGCGAGGCTTGACCCTGATGATCGCCCGTCTCACCATGTCGGCGCAACGGGCCGCCGCGAAACCAACCATGGTGGAGAGACGTGTCGACCAGACGTCGCGAGGGCAGCCCTGAGCGGAGACAAATCATGAGTGCAATCGACAATCAAATGAACAGGCGGCGGTTTCTCAAACGAACATTCCCGGTCGGCGCCATGCTGTTGGCGCCTCAAATCGTGGCTCCATCGGTCCTGGGCAAGGGCGGGGGCGTCGCCCCCAGCGAGCGCGTGGTGCTCGGCGGCATCGGCATTGGCGGACGCGGCTCCTACGTCCTGGGCTGCTTCCTGCAGGAACCGGATGTGCGTTTCGTGGCGGTCGCCGAGGTGAAGGCCCAGCGGCGCCAGGCGGTCAAGCAGATGGCCGATACCCGGTACGGCAACACCGATTGCGCCACCTATCGCGATCTCAGGGAATTGCTGGCCCGGAGCGACATCGACGCGGTCCTGATCGCCACGGGTCCCAACTGGCACGCCGCGGCCTCGATGCTGGCAGCACGGGCCGGCAAAGACGTCTACTGCGAGAAGCCGTGTGCCAAGACGATCATGGACAGTCTCGCCCTGGCGGACACGTTCCGGCGCACGGGCCGCGTCTTTCAGGCGGGCACCCAGCGGCGGAGCCTGCCGAATTTCGCGTATGCGGTGGACCTGGCCCGGCGCGGCAGGCTGGGCAAGCTCAAGACACTCCACGCGCACCCTGCCGGACTCGAGACGAAGATGAGCGGATGGCTTCCGGCTGAGACCGAACCTCCCAAGGAGGAAGTCGATTGGGATTTGTACCTCGGGCCCGCGGCGTGGCGGCCCTTCAATCGCCGGCTCCTCGACGGCTTCAACTTCGAGAAGGGCGGCGGAATGGTCGGCGGCGGCTGTCTCGAGTGGGGTTCGCACTGCGTTGACCTGTGCCAATGGGCCAACGACGCCGACGACACGGCTCCGATCGAATACGAGCGCAAGGGCGACCGGCTCCACGCCCGCTATGCCAACGGGGTCGAGTTGGTGGTGCGCAACGATGGCTGGCTGCCGCTGGGCTCCTGCCCCGTCCGTTTCGAGGGCGAAACCGGGTGGGTGGAGACGGGCGACAACGGCGATCTGGTGGCCAGCGACGACGCCCTGCTCGCCGGCAAAGGGGTCCGGATCTCCGGCTACCCGGCCGATTTCCATGTGCGCAACTTCCTCGATTGCGTCAAGACGCGCGGTCAACCCCGCGCCAACGCCGAGGTGGCCTGCTGGTCGCACATCACATGCAACGCCGCCAATATCGCGCTCTTCCTGGATCGGAAGGTCCAATACGATCCCAAGAAGAACGAGTTCATCAACGACGAGGAGGCCAACCGCCTGCGCGGGGAGGCGTGGCGCGAACCGTGGCAAGCCTGAAACAGCGGACCAACCCCGAATCGACAATGCCATTTCACAAGACTATGAAACATCACATCTCCCGAGTCGCGCAGCTCCTCAGTCTCGCCATGTTTGCCGCTAGCGCCATCGCCCTTGGCCCGACGCGCGCGGCCACGTTGGACCTCGATGTGCCTGCCGCCGAGCGCGAGCAGAAGCTGATCGCGCTGATCAAGTCCGACGCGCAGCCTGCCGAGAAGGCCCTCGCCCTCAAGCAGTTGGCCATTTGCGGCACCGCCGACGCCGTCCCGGCCCTGGCTGGCTTTCTCGGAAGCGAGGAGTTCTCGACCTGGGCCCGGATTGCCCTCGAAGTCATTCCAGGCCCGGCGCCCGATGAAGCCTTGCGCGCCGCTCTGACCACCGTCCAGGGCCGGCCCCTGATCGGCGTCATCAGCTCGATCGGCGTCCGGCGCGATCCCAAGGCCGCCTACCCACTCATCACCAAACTGAGACACCCAGACGCCCAGGTCGTGTCGGCAGCAGCCATCGCCTTGGGACATATTGGCGGCGACTCCGCGGCCCGGGCTCTCGAAATCGCCATGGCCGAGACCAGCGGCGCCACGCGCTCGGCCATCGCTGAAGGCTGTATCCTGTGTTCCGAACGGTGGCTCGCCGAGGGTCAGGCGGCCAAAGCCATGGCGCTCTATGACACAGTGCGCAAGGCGGATGTGCCGCAACGGCGGGTGGCCGAGGCAACGCGCGGCGCGATTCTGGCCCGCGGTTCGGACGGCACGGCGCTTCTGCTCGAACAACTGCGATCGCCCGACAAGGCCCTCTACAGCATCGGCCTGCGCGCCGCGCGCGAACTGCCGGGAACCCAGGTCACCGAAGCCCTGGCATCCGCCGTGAAACAACTCGCTCCGGACAGGCAGTGGCGGGTGCTGCTCGCGTTGGCCGATCGCCGCGACGCTGCCGTGCTGCCGGCGGTCAAAGCGTTCGCCAAGGACGCCCCCGCCGAACTGCGGGTGACCGCCCTGAACGTGCTGGAACACGTCGGCGACACCTCGTGCATCCCGCTGCTCATCGACGCGGCCACGGTTGACGACCGGGCCGTTGCCCAAGCCGCCAAAGCCTCTCTGGCCAGCCTTCACACCGGCAATGTCGATGCCGAGCTGCTGCGCCTCCTGCCGCAAGCCGCCGGCAAACAACGCCAGGTCCTCGTCGAAACCGCGTCCGCCCGGCGCATCGAGTCGGCCATCCCGTCCGTTTTGCGCTATGCCACCGACGCCGATCCAGGTCTGCGCAAGGCAGCGTTCGAGGCGCTCGCCGCTCTTGGCGGCCCGAAAGAAATGGGCGCCGTCGTTGACTTGCTCAAGTCGGCAACCCCGCAGGATCGCGACGCTCTCGAGCAAGCGCTGCTGGCGATCAGCGGGCGGAGCGGAGCGGCCTCGGCGCCGACGCTCATGCCCCTGGCCGGCCACAACGACCCCTCGCTCCGGGCCGTGGGGCTCCATGCCCTCGCGGCCGTCGGCGGTCCCGAAGCCCTGGCCGCGGTGAGAAAGGCCGTTGACGACCAGGAGCCATCCGTGCAGGACGACGCGGTGCGGACCCTGTCGACATGGCCGAACAACTGGCCCGACGACAACGGTGTTGCCGAGCCTTTGTTGGCACTGGCGAAGTCGGGGCGCAAACCGATGCACCAGGCGCTCGGGCTCCGCGGCTATCTCCAATACCTCCAGGGGACCAAACACCTCGGGAATGACGAGAAGCTGGCGAAGGTGAGGGAGACGATGCCGCTGATGAAATCGCCTGACCAGAAACAACTGGCGGCGGCTGTGCTCGGGGCCATCCCGGCACCGGGAGCGATCGACATGCTGGTGGGGTTCGCGGGCGATGCGGACACGGCCGAGGCCGCATGCTCCGCGTTGACCGCCCTGGCGGTGAAAGACGCTCCCGAGTTCACCAAGGACCAGCGCCGCAAGGCCTTGCAGACCGTCCTCGAAACGTCCAAGAACGACGGCACGCGCAGGCGCGCCGGTGAGGCGCTGAAGAAGATCCAGTAGACAGCGCCAGACTTCCGACTCATACACCGATTCGATGTCGCGATCGCGACATCGAATCGGTTTTTCTTTCTGGCGCCAACCCGCCGTTGAAAGGGCGGGGAAGTGAGCCGATCAGGCCTCCATCTGGCTCTCGCCGCGGCGCGGCGACCGCTCGGGACGGTCTTCGCGCGGCCGGGCGATGTTCACAGTCAGTTGGCGGCCCTGAAACTCCTTGTCGTGAAAGAGTTCGACGGCCTTGTTGGCCTCCTCCGCGGTCGAGAACTCGACGAATGCGAAGCCGCGTGACTTGCCAGTGTACTTGTCCAGCATCAGGTTGCAGGAGGTGACCACACCGGCCTGCCCGAAATAGTCCTGCAGGTCGTTTTCGAGAGTATGATAGGAGAGGTTACCGACGAACAGTCTGCTCGCGTTGCTCATAATGGGTATAAACCGCTCAAAGAAAACAGGGGGGACTGCACTCGCAGGATCACCGAAGCCCACTTGGATTGTATGCGGACATCTGTCACACCGACACGACTAATTCTTTGCGCAAGGCGCACCGTAGCAAAACCAAACAGGCCGTCAACCAGAGAATCGCAACTCAAAAAAGGTTGAGTAATTGGCAAAAAGGGTGAAGCCCGCCCCAATCACCACTTCTTACGGTCCAGCGATGCCACTGTCGATCCGGGTTTCTCACCAGTGGACCGCTGTGCGCCATCGCAGCCTCGGCGCGCCTTCAGCCGACTGCGAGGGGGTGCGCCCTTTGCCTTTGGCCCGCGCGCAATCCCAACCGCCGGGGCTGAGGTCCCAGCCGCCCCGATGAGCCCTATGCACGACCGGAGGGTGGCCTTCCTTTATTCGCCCGAGATCGAAGGCCTGGCCTATCCGCCGGACTGTCCCTTCAAGACGCAACGCGCCGGGCTCACCCGCCAGCGCCTGCTCTCCTTCGGCCTCCTGGGGGGGACAGACTGCGTCGAGGTCCCGACCCGCCAGGCGACGCGCCCCGAACTCGAAGCCTTTCACGACCCCGCCTATTTGGATCAACTCGAGCGGGCGGCGGGAGGCGACCTGACGGTCGAGGGGCTCCACATGGGGCTGGGCGGATCGGACACGCCGGTGTTTCGGGACCTGTTCGAGTACGGGCGCTGGGCGTGCGGGGCCGGGCTCGATGCGGCGGATCTTTTGATTTCCGGCAAGGCGACAGTCGCCTTCAACCTGCTCGGAGGGTTTCACCATGCCATGCCCGCCCGGGCGGGCGGTTTCTGCTATCTCAACGACGTCGTCCTCGCCTGCGAGCGCCTGGCGGCATCCGGTCGGCGCGTGCTGTATCTGGACCTGGACGCCCACCATGGCGACGGCGTGCAGGAGGCCTTTTATAGGCGCCGCGACGTTCTCACGCTCTCGATCCACGAGAGCGGGCGCACGCTCTATCCGTGGGGCGGCTTCGAGTCGGAGATCGGCGAAGGCCCCGGCCTGGGCTACAATGTGAATGTGCCCTTGCCTGCCGGGACGTACGACGAGGCCTTTCTGGGCGCCTTTGAAGCGGTGGCTGTTCCCCTTCTGGGCGCCTGCAATCCCGATGTCATTGTGCTCGAACTGGGCATGGACATCCTGGCCGGCGATCCGCTCACGCACCTCCAGATGACCAACAACGTGGTTGTGGATGTGATCGAGCAGCTCATGAAGTGCGACCGCCCGGTGCTTGTGGCGGGCGGCGGCGGATACCACGTCGAGAACACCGTGCGAGGCTGGGCGCTGGCGTGGCGGACGTTTTGCGGCGAAGGGGATGAGGACGTTTACAGCCTGGGGCTGGGAGGGGTGATGCTCGGCAGCAGCGAGTGGGCGGGTGGCCTGCGGGACCGGGCGCTGGTTGTGACCCAGGAGCAGCGTCAGGCGGTTGAACCCGAGCTGCGGAGCACCATCGACAGACTTGCTCAAACCGTGTTCCCGCACCATGGTTTGCGCATTCCATCCGTTCCGGGCTGCGGCCCAGCCCAGGACGGCCAACACGAGCGATCAGTTTAGGGTCTGTGCAAAAATTAATTCCGGTTTTGGCGGGAGCGCCACCGGGCCAGATGCGAGGCCCGAGGGAGGGAGTGTATCCCCTGAGATACTCGACCGACCGAGGAACGACGCAGATGGCCCGGTGCCGCCCCGCCCCGGAGGGCTGGGGGGCTTTGGCTCGCTGGTCCCGCGGCCGCGGGATTGCTCCTCAGTCACAGAGGTCAAGGCTATGCTCCTTCGTCGCGCCTCGCCAGCGAGCCAAATCCCCTCCAGCAAAATCGGAAGTAATTTTTGCACAGACCCTTAGCAAACACGCACCATTGAAACAGGAAAGGAAAGACAGACATGACCGAACCCACTAAGACCGTTTCGACCGATTCCCTGCTGCAAGAGACCCGCACGTTCCCGCCATCGTCGGACGCGGTCCAGCGGGCCTACATCAATGCCGATCAATACAAAGCCATGTACGACCGTTCGATCAAGGATCCGGAGGGATTCTGGCTCGAACAGGCCAAGACGCTGGACTGGGTCCGCCCTCCCACCAAGGCCAGGCGTTACCTGTGGGATACAGCGGCGCGTCGAATCGAGCACACCTGGTTCGAGGACGGCCAGCTCAACGTGAGCGTCAATTGCCTCGACCGGCAGTTGGCGAAGAAGGCGAACAAGCCGGCTCTCATCTGGCAGGGCGAACCGGAGAACGATGTCCGGACGCTCACGTATGCCGACCTGCACCGCGAGGTCTGCAAATGCGCCAATGTGCTCAAGTCGCTGGGCGTCAAGAAGGGCGACCGGGTCTCGATCTACCTGCCCATGATCCCCGAGCTGCCGATCGTCATGCTCGCCTGCGCGCGGGTCGGGGCGATTCATTCGGTCGTGTTCGGCGGATTCAGCGCCGAGGCGCTGGCCGGGCGCATCAATGATTCCTCGTGCAAGCTGCTGGTGACCTCGAACACATCGCTGCGCGCGGGCAAGGCGATCCCGCTCAAGACCATTGCGGACGAGGCGCTCAAGCACACCAGCACCATCGAGAAGGTCATCGTGGTCAAGCGCAACGAAACGCCCTGCAACGTCGTCGCCGGACGCGATCTCTGGTACCACGAGTTGATGGCAGGGGCCGCGGCGGAGTGCGCAGCGGAGCCGATGCACGCCGAGGATCCCTTGTTCATGCTCTACACATCGGGGTCGACCGGCAAGCCCAAGGGCGTGGTGCACACCACGGCCGGCTACCTCCTGCACGCCGCCCTGTCGCACAAGTATATCTTCGACGTCCACGAGGACGATGTTTACTGGTGCACCGCCGATATCGGCTGGGTGACGGGTCACACCTACATCGTCTATGGCCCCCTGTGCAACGGCGCCACCAGCGTCATGTTCGAAGGCGTCCCGACCTTCCCCGATGCGGGCCGATTCTGGCAGGTGATCCAGAAGTTCAAGGCCACGGTGTTCTACACCGCGCCGACCGCCATCCGGTCCCTGATCCGCCTCGGCGAAGAGTGGCCCAACAAGTACGACCTGAGCAGCCTTCGCGTGCTGGGCTCGGTCGGCGAGCCGATCAATCCCGAGGCGTGGATGTGGTATCACCGGGTCATCGGCAAGGGGCGCTGCCCGATCGTGGACACCTGGTGGCAGACCGAGACGGGCGGGATCTTGATCACTCCGTTGCCGGGGGCGCACACCCTCAAGCCCGGCAGTGCCAGCCGCCCGTTCTTCGGCGTCGAGCCGGTCGTCCTGCGCGACGACGGGTCGGAATGCAGTCCGAACGAAGGGGGCAAGCTCTGCATCAAGAAGCCGTGGCCCGGCATGATGCGCACGACCTGGGGCGATCACGACCGGTTCATCGACACGTACTTCACGATGTACCCGAACATCTACTTCACGGGCGACGGCTGCCGCGTGGATCCGGATGGCGATTACTGGTTGATGGGCCGCATCGATGATGTCGTGAATGTGTCCGGACACCGCATCGGCACGGCCGAGGTCGAGAGCGCGCTTGTCAGTCATCCGAAGGTGGCCGAGGCCGCCGTCGCGCCGATGCCGCACGACGTCAAGGGCCAGGGGCTCTACGCCTTCGTCACGCTCAAGGAAGGCGAGCACGAGAGCGAGGAACTCCGCAAGGAACTGGCCCTGCATGTCCGCAAGGAAATCGGGCCCATCGCGGTGCCCGACAAGATCCAGTTCGCCCCGGGGCTGCCGAAGACGCGATCGGGCAAGATCATGCGGCGCATCCTGCGCAAGATCGCCGAGAACGCCGTTGATCAGATCGGCGATATCACCACGCTGGCCGACCCGCATGTGGTCGAGGCGCTGGTCAAAGGGAAACAGTAGATGCCCCGGCGCGCTCCCCAGTGCCGCCGTGTGTTCAGTGCCGCCGGGGTCCGCTGCCCCGGCGGCGCCATCCGCCCGTTCGAGCTTCACCCAGGAACCGTGGCGCCTTCGTTTCAGCCAACACTCATCTCAGCCATACCCTATGCCAACTGAATCCAATCCACTCCCTGCGCCCGTTGCTCATCGCGGCTGGACGGTCACGCTTGCGGGAACGGGCATCAACCTCGCTTTGGGCATCCTGTACACCTGGAGCGTCATCAGCAAAGGCATTCCCGAAGCCTGGGGCTGGAATGAGTTTCAGAAATCGCTGCCCTATTCCTTCGCCTGTCTGGTGTTCTGCCTGATCATGGTCCCGGCTGGCCGGATGCAGGACAGGATGGGGCCGCGCCTCGTGGCCACGATCGGCGGCGTGCTGGTGGGCATCGGCATGATTCTCGCCAGCCGCACCACCTCGCCCATGGGTTACATCCTGGGATTCGGCGTGCTGGCCGGCGCGGGCATTGGGTTCGGCTACGCCTCGGCCACACCGCCCGCGGTCAAGTGGTTTCCGGCGGCCAGGACCGGAACCATCGCTGGCTTGGTGGTCTCAGGCTTTGGTCTCGCCAGTGTTTATGCGGCGCCGCTGGCCAAGTGGGCGATAGGCGAGTACGGGCTGCCGACCACCGTGATGGGATTTGGCATCGGCTTCCTGGTCATCGTTGTGGTCCTGGCGCAACTCCTCGTGCCGCCGCCGAAAGGTTACATTCCCGTCGGCACACCACCGGCAAGCACCGGGGCGGGGGCGGCAAAGAAAGTCGATTTCACGCCTGTCGAGATGCTCAAGACCTGGCAATTCTATGTCCTGTGGTTCATGTACGCCTGTGGCGCCGGTGCGGGACTGATGATCATTGGCAAGCTGGCCAAGATCGGGCTGGACCAGGCCGGATTGTCGCTCGGCTTTGTGCTGGTCGCCGTGCTGGCCGTCGGTAATGGCGCGGGCCGTATCGCGGCTGGTTCGCTTTCGGACAAGATCGGCCGCAAAGCCACGCTGTTCATCTGTTTCGCGCTGCAGACCGTTGCCATCCTCCTGCTGTCAGTGACCAAACAGGGCAACTTCCTCGCCCATCCCGTGGTGCTCGCTGTTCTTTCGGCGCTCATTGGCGCCAACTACGGGGCGAACCTGGCGCTGTTCCCGTCCGTGACAAAGGACTACTACGGCCTCAAGAACTTTGGGGTGAATTACGGGTTGGTGTTCACAGCCTGGGGACTCGGGGGCTTCTTGCTGGCGATGCTGGCGGGCAAGGTCTACGACAAGACCCACGCTTTCACTTTCGCATATTACTGTTCGGCGGGCCTGTTGATTGCCGCTGCACTGGTGACTTTCCTCGTCAAGGCCCCACACGCGAAACCGACGGCGCAGAGCTAATCCGCCCACCTCGAAAAAGGACGGCGCAACGACAGACGAATGAAACCAGGAGTTTGTCCGGACCGAAACGGTTACGGATGCACAGAACATGGCATACAGTAGAACAAGGAACACACTTCGGGCGCAATTGGCGCAACTCACTTTGGTTTCCACCCTCGCCTTCTCGGGCAGCATCGCCTTTGGACAAGGCTGGCAGTTGGCCGACAAGCTGACGCTGAAAGCCGATGCGAGCCTCAAGGAAACCTACGACAGCAACGTGTATTTGCAGGATGTTGAGCCTGATCCAGCCAACGTGGCTGCCGCCAGAGCGGCTGGATTTCACGCCGCTGAAGCGGAGAAGGGATCCTTTGTCACGACCGTTCTTCCCAAGCTGTCCTTGGACTACCAGCCCTGCACCGCCTTTGGGCTCTTCGCGTCCTACGCGCCAGAAGTGACCTGGTACCACTCGGCCAGTTCGGAAGACTACGTGGCCCATCGCGCCGCGCTGAATCTCAGCGGCAAGATTGAAGAAACCAAGTGGGAACTGCTGAACAGCTTCACGGGGATTGACGGAAGCGATCTTGGTCCGGTGTTTGCACGTCCTGGCGATGTGCCGGCTATTGGGGGCATTCCCACGCGCAACCGGCGTGATGCGTTTGTGTTCCTGAACTCGTTCCGCGTGACGCAGGCCTTCGGGAACTTCTTCCTCCGACCAGTCGCGACAGCGTATCTCCACGACTTTGGCACCAAGCAGTTTGCGAACGTTGCCGACTCGGGTTACGTCTACGAGAACTTCATTGACCGCCAAAACGTCAACGGCGGGCTGGACCTGGGCGTCCCGCTTGGCGATGCCACCCATCTTGTTTTTGGCTATCGCTATGGCCAGCAGGACCAGTTCAACTATCTGGGGGCGGACAGTCCATACGACCGCGCTTATCACCGCCTGCTGGTTGGGTTGGAAGGCAGCCCCCTCAAGTGGGTGAAGTTCGCGCTTCTGGGCGGCCCCGACATCAACGACTATGACTCTGGCACGCCCGTTGGCTTCGATGACAGCGAGACTGTCTATTACATTGACAGTTCAATCACGCTGCTCCCGACCAGCCGGGACACGATCAAGCTATCAAACGTGCGCTACCAGCAACCTGCATTTGCGAGTGCCAGTGTCTACGAAGACATCACCTACAGCGCAACCTGGACGCACAAATTCGGCGACCAGTGGTCCGCCAACGCCGGCTTCCAGGCTTACATCGGTGACTGGCAGGCGCCGGTCGCCCGAGAAGACTGGATTTACACCCCCAGCGTCGGTGTCGCCTACGTCCATGACAAACATCTCTCGGCGGACCTGGGCTACTCCTACGATTGGGTGGACAGCAAGGTGTCGAACACCCCAGGCCGCGAATTCACCCGGCACCTCGCCTGGCTGGCGGTGAAGTACGCTTTTTAGGCTGGGGGCGGGCAATTCGCGCAGCTTGAGGTTGCGGAACCAGACCTCGCCTCCGTGATCCTGCAGGAGGATGTGGCCTTCGAGTTTGGCGCCGAACCCCTTGACAGTCCTGAACTTGCTGGCAGCCACGGCCTCGAGGACCTGCGGCGAGCCCAGTTCGTATTCGAGTGTCTTGAGCCCGTTCAACCAGTGCTGGACATTCGAGCCTTGCACCACAATGCGGGAGTGATTGAACTGGCCGGGCGGACGCGGTTCCTGCCAGGCGGTGGGCGCCAACACGTCATAGAATCCCGCCGTCTGCTGTTTGTGGCCAGGTCTGGCAAAGCCGTGGGCCTTGTCGTCAATGATCTGGTATTCGTGGCCGATGGGACCGGCGCGCTGCTCGGTGATGAAATACTTCACTCCGCTGTTGGCCCTGGGACTCAGCCGCCACTCGAACGAGAACTCGAAGTCGTTGAACGCCCGGTCGGTGACAATATCGCCGCCGCCACCGCTGCGCTCATGTTTCAGACATCCGTCTTCGACACTCCAGCCCTTGTCGGGGAACGCCGGTTTCTTGAACCCCCGCCAACCGCTCGTGCTCGTGCCGTCGAACAGGAGGCGCCAGCCGGCCTCGCGCTCGGCGGGCGTCAACTGGTTGGCCGGCGATTCGGGTGTGGTTCCGGCGAGCGTCTGCGCCTCGAGGGCGACAGAAAGAACGAGGAGATACACAATCCTACCGGCGAGGCGATCACGCATAGCACGGCCTGTCTACCGTGCGCCCGCATGCAGGTCAAGCGCTGCGCATTTCCGCCCTTGCCAGAGCGGCGGGGTGCGCCTAACGCTATCGGCTTGAACAACGGAGCCGACAGCATGCGACTGCTTGAAGGAAAGACGGGGATCGTGTTCGGTGTGGCCAACAGGCGTTCGATCGCCTGGGCGATCGCCCAGGCCTGGGCCCAGGCCGGCGCGACGCTCGCCTTCACCTACCAGGGCGAGCGACTCAAGGAGAACGTCGAGGAACTCGCCGCCACGTTCGGAGCGGATACGCTCATCCTCCCGTGCGACGTCCGGCAGGACGACGAGATCGCGTCGGTGTTTGCCGCGCTCGAAAGCAAGTTCGGCACGCTGCATCTGCTGCTGCACTCGGTGGCGTTCGCCCCTCGAGATGCGCTCGAAGGCGCATTCATCGACACCAGTCGCGAGGCTTTTCGCATCGCGCACGACGTCAGCGCTTATTCGCTGGTCGCCCTGGCCCGCGCGGCCGCCCCCCTGATGACGGAGGGCGGCAGCATTCTCGGGTTGAGCTACTACGGCGCCCGGAAGGTCGTGCCGCACTACAATGTCATGGGGGTCGCGAAGGCCGCCCTCGAAGCCTCGACCCGCTATCTGGCCTACGACCTGGGTCCCAAACGCATCCGCGTCAATTGCATCAGCGCCGGCCCCGTCAACACCCTGGCCGCCCGGGGCATCGCGGGCTTCCAGGACATGCTCCGGCATTACGAGTTGAAGGCGCCGCTCAAGCGCAACGTCACCGCCGATGAACTGGGGGCAACCGGGACATTCCTGGCCAGCGACGGCGCCGCCGCGATCACGGGCCAGATCCTCTACGTCGATTGCGGCTACGAAATCATGGGGATGTAGCGGGTCTCACTCGTACATCAGAAAGCCGCTGCGCCGCTGTTTGAACGCGGCGAGATCCGCAAGCCAGAGTCGGCGGATGTCCCGGAGCGATTTGCCGGCGCGGATCGCCTCGATCGTGGGCGGGTGCTGAAGCAGGTTGTTGAACTTCGCGATCGCGAAGTCCTGCGGGTAGAGCCGGTGCAGCGTCTGCGCGATCGTGATGCCCACGTCGATCACCTCGCAGCGGTCACGGTCCGTCAGGAAGATCTGCACCCCCGCGCACGCCTTGTCCTTGAACACACTGGCGTTGGGCGTGAACCGCACGGGCACGAACCGCACACCCGGCAGGGCTGCGCGAGTCAGTTCCTCGGCCAGCTTGAGGTCGTCGATGTACGGGGCGCCGATGATCTCGAACGGCGTGCCCGTGCCGCGTCCGACCGACAGGGCTGTGGTTTCGAGCAGGCCGATTCCGGGATACAACGCCGCCTCGGTGAGGCTGCGCATGTTCGGGGACGGATTGGTCCAGGGGAGGCCGGTTTGATCGAGCCACAGAGCGCGCGACCAGCCCTCGACCGGGATCACCGTCAGATCGCATTTGAACCCGCGCTCGGCGTTGAACATCCGGGCCAGCTCGCCCACGGTCATTCCGTGGCGGACCGGGATGGGATGGAACGCGGTGAAGGTCGATGAGCCGCTGTGGACCGGGCCGTCGACTGCGATGCCGCCGATGGGGTTGACGCGGTCGAGGACGAAGAATTTGAGGCCGCCTTTGGCCGCCGCTTCCATGCAGAGGCCCATGGTCGAGATGTACGTGTAGAAACGGCAGCCGATGTCCTGGATGTCGAACACGAGGGCATCGAGGTCGCGCAACTGCTCGGGCTTCGGTTGGCGGACCTCGCCGTACAGGCTGTAGACCGGCAGCCCGGTTTGCGCGTCGACGCTGTCGCCCACCTTCTCGTCGAGCTGGCCGCGGATGCCATGCTCGGGGCTGAACAGGACTTTCAGCGAGACGCCCGGCGCGTTTCTCAGGAGATCGATCGTGGCATTGCGCTGCCGGTCGTGTCCGGTGTGGTTGCTGATGAGCCCCACGCGCAGGCCCTGCAACGGTTTGAATTCCTGCCGGACGAGGACATCCACGCCATTGAGCACCGCGCGATTCGTGCCGGCGTTCGAGGCCCTGGCAGCCGGGGCGTTCGTGAGTGCCGGGAGCGCCCCGGGAACGTAGGCGAAGTTGTAGCCGCGCACCGCTTCCGCCGCCAGTGTGCCCAGCTTCCGGCGCAACGCCGTCACGCTGCCGCTCTCGTCCGGGTGGTTCCGGTTGGACAGGAAGATGACAAACGTGCGCGAGAAGGGGTCGATCCAGAGCGACGTGCCAGTCCACCCCGTATGGCCGTAGCTGCCGGCGGGGAACCACGCGCCCCGCGGTCCGGCGTAGGCCGAATCGAGATCCCAGCCCAGGCCGCGGCGGGCGGTCACGTGGGGCGGCGTTTGCACCGAGGTCATCAGCCGCACCGTTTCGGGCCGAAACACGCGGACCCCATCGAGTTTGCCCTCGTTCAACATCATGCGGCTGTACCGGGCGGCATCGGCCGCGGTGGTGAACAGTCCCGCGTGGCCCGCCACGCCGCCCATCCGCCGCGCGCGCGGGTCGTGGACCACGCCGCGGACGGGCTGGCCATTCTCGATCTCCGTCGGGGCGACGCGCGGCAGTTTGGCCTGGGGCGGGTTGAACCCGGTGTCTTTCATGCGCAGCGGGCCGTAGATCTCGCGCGCCAGAAACTGATCGATCGGTTGGCCGGTGACGCGCCGCACCACCTCGCCCAGGAGGATCGGCCCCGTGTCGCTGTAGATGAACTGCTCCCCCGGGCGCGCGCGCAGCTTCTCGGCGCACGCAAGCTGAATCGCCGCCTCCGTGCCGCTCCAGTCGGGCTTGAGGCCGACGTCCGGACGCAAACCCGAGGTGTGGGTGAGGAGTTGGCGGACGGTGATGGCCTCTTTGCCGTCGCCCTTGAACTCGGGCAGGTAGTTCGAGACAGGCGCATCGAGTTGCAGCCGGCCCTGCTCCACAAGACGCATGACGGCCGGCGTGCAGGCCATCACCTTCGTCAGCGAAGCGGCATCGAACAGGGTGTCCTCGGTCATCGGTTCCTCCGAAGGGAACACGGCGCGAAGCCCGTAGGCTTTGCGGTAGGCCACGCCATTGCGTTCGAGCCAGAGCACGCCACCTGGACACCGCTTGTCGGCTATCGCCGCTTCAATCGCCGCGTCCATCTCCGCGAGTTTGGAGGCGTCGAACGCCGCGGCCAGTTTTGCAGCCGGCGCCTTCGCCTCGGGCCGGTCGGTGCGGCAACCGGACGGAATGACCAGGATGAACGCGCCCAACAGCCCAAGGACAAGGGCGCGGCGGTCGCTGCCTGGCCTGCGAATCTCATGCCGGGACGAGGACACAGGTGTTCGGGCCGTCGGGGTCGCGCTCGATGAGACGGAGCGAGACAGCCCGAAGCGATGAACGGTGTTCATGGGCGCAGGCTAAGCAAGCCTGCCCTGCGCGCCAAGCGGAGATTGCGACCGGGGGACGGCATGTCTACGCTGCGCGCCCGGGTGGGCGATTCGGAAAGTGCGCTGCGGCACCTCGATCTCTTCGTCAAGGCGTTCATTCTGCGCGACGGTGTCCTGCGCATCCGCGACAATTTTGAGGGGCGCATGCCGCGGTGGAATCGGGAGGGGGTGTCGAAATCCGGCCGTGATTTCGAAGTGAACCTGAAGGTGGGTGAAGCGATCGAGGCGACGCTCGAAAGACCCGCGACCGTGCCGCCGCTCTCCCCATAAACCGTGGTTCCGTAGCCGTCCCGCGACGCGGGATGAGTCCGCGCCATCTCGCTCCGTTAAGAGCAGGATTCAGCGCCGCTTTGCGATGACGCCTTTGGGTGGATGCCCAGGCCAGAGCAGGCTCAAGCACACGCACTCTGGTTGAGCCAACTGGCATGGATTGGCAAATGCACCAACACCAAGTTGGCGTAAGCCTTTTGCAGACGCATGACGGACGCGTGTCCTCGATGGGAAGAACCGTTGCCGACAACCCAGAAGACCCTTTTGGCTCCCCGGTACGGGTCTTGGCTCATCACCTGTTGCACCAAAGCGTCGAACGCGTCCGGCTTTCTGCTCGAACTGCGGATCGCGGGGGAAGATCCAACCGCGGTGGTGCCAGGGACGGATCGCATCTTGGTCCAGCCAACGCCAGAGCGTGGTGCCGCTGACCTGTGCGACAATGCCGCGACGGGTGATTTCCCGCACCAAGTCGCGGCGACTGAAACGGGACAAGGGCAGACCGGTCGCCGCAGGCAGTTCGCAGGCCAAGGCTTTAACTTGGACGACGACTTCTGGGGGGGAAAACGGGCGGGCGCCCGGGTCGCGGTTCATCAGCCAAACCAGCGAGGCGTTCCTCAAAGAAGCGCTTGCGCCATTTGCCGACGATCTGTCGAGGGATCGACAGGGAGGCGCCGATCTGGTCGTTGGGCAGGCCCTGAGCCGCCAGGAGGACCATCTTCGCGCGCACGACTTCATAATATGGTGACGTATACTTCCGAGCCATGGTCTCGAGCGCTGATCGTTCGTCACCGGTCAACTGGATCGCATATGGGCTTTTTCTTGGCATTGTCTCGCTCACGTGAGCGAACAGGACATAGCAGAAAAGGCAGAGACAGAACAACAACATACGTCATATTATTACAACAACATACGTCATATTATTGATGGCACTGTGTACTAAGCGACGTTCGGATCTGACCCGATTGCTTTCCCCCGCCACCGATGCCAGGTGAGTGCGGCGAGGCCAAGAGCCAACAAGAGCGCAGCCGAGGGTTCGGGAATGATCTGACGCACATTGAACGACTCGAGGCCTAGCAGTGGAGCTGGCGGCGTCGGCGGATCAACACAGGGCATTCCTCCCTTCGCGTAGAAGACGTTTGATTCGCCATACCCTCCCAAGTTGCGCGCTGACGCTTCCTCATACGTCGCCCCCAACTGCACATCCCAGACACGGACCTGCAACCACGCCCAGCCGCCGCATGGCACGTCAAGCACGGAGTACACGCCAGCTCCGCCCGTCTCCACGAACAGTCCCGGCCACTGAAAAGGAACGATCGCACGTGTTCTGTCATACCAGTTGAGCAAAGGGGTGAGCGAATCAAAAGTGTTGCCTCCGTAAACTTCAGCACGCCAGTCCGGGCCCCAAAGAGGGTTTCCCTCCCAGTCATACACAGGCGCATGTGCCGCGCCCCAGTTTCGTATCTGATAACTCGCTTGGGCAAAGAGCCGCACGCCGGCCAGGAGCGCCACCAACGCGATCACCGTCAGTACCCTACGGGTTCTCATGTGTCACGGATGCAGATGCAGTGCACTATCAGCCCTCCCCTTTGTCAACACTCAGTTGCCTGGCCATGGCAACCTCGCCATCCGGATGTCAGCGTGCCTCCTTCCAGTATACCGGGTCCCCTGCGAATGAGAACAATTGTCCGGCCACACCAGATAGACACAGTTGGCGTAATCCAATGTCGACCGTCGAGGGCGCCTCGACTCCTTCCTTCACGTTATTGGTTTTGACCGTGTGGTGGTAGAGTTGAGCCGCAGCCGCACTCCGGCTTCCCGCGTTGATCAGGCGGGCGAGGTTTGTCCCGGTGGTCGGGTAATAGAAATTGCCCAGCGTCCCAGTGAGGTAGTCCGGCACCACGCTCAGCACATCGCCACCGCTGGAGCCAGAAAGCGCCGTGGCGCCCGTGTAACCATTGTTCGAGCTGAGGACGCTCTCCCAGTAGTTCAGATTCGAGGTGTGATCGAAGAGGTTGTCCCGCGCTGTCCAGGTGCCGGTTCCCGTGTAATCGGCCACTTTGATCGAACCCCAGAAGAACAGGTTGTTGCGCGCATGAACCGCCAAGCGCGGCTGTTCGAGGGTGGTGTCCTGATCGAGGCTGAAGCTGACTCGGTGACAGAGGTTGTTGGTCAAGGCGACGCTCATCAGGTTCGTCACGCCCTGGTAGGGGTAGAGCGAGATGAGCAGCTTGCTGCCCGTGAGTTGGCAGTCCCGCAACACCAGCGTTCGCAACGCGGGGTCGGTCGTCAGGTCGCTGAGCAGTCGAGAGCCGGTGTTGGCGGCCGTTGCGACCCGGGTAAAGCGCATTCGGACTTCCGGAGCCGCCGGGTGGTTGGCGCTCACCGTAAAGAACCTTGAGCCAGCCCCGCCCCAGTTGGTGGACTGTTCTTGGACCACATGAGAGCGGACCACGTGGTTCAAGTGGGCCGGCGAGCCTTCGCTCACCAGGCGCGCCCCGTCCAAGAGCGTCGTGCCGGTTGTCTTCGTCCCCAGAGCGTTCAGCAGCGCCGCGTCGATGTTGGTGGTCCCGCTGTTCCGGTACAGGCTCCCGGGCGCAAGATAGTGGGCGCCGCCACCCACCGCGCGGAACAACCCGGCGGCATTGGTCACCACGACATTGCCCAGGCCCGTGAAGTTGGTTTGCACAGACCCTTAATCACCGTCCCGCCTTCGACGGTTGTTGTGCCGCTGAGCACGACCGTCCCGGACACATAGTAGGTCGTATCTCCTTTGAACACGTAGTTGGACAGCGACGTGTTCAGGGTGACGTAATCCAGCACCAACCCGCCTCCGCCGGCCGGCGACCGGCCCCCGCGCGGCGCCCCAACAACCCCCACCGGCACGTCGGGGCTGACGATCCGTCCTCCGGCAAATCGCGGCACGCGCGCGCCCTCGCCCTTGATGGCCGGCCTTGGCAGACCCGCGTACATCCGTTGCGTCGCCTTGGCCGCCCCAGTCGGCTCCCCCGCCGGTGCCCCCCGCAGGTTGCGCACCTGACCGGAGAGCGGCAACGCATCGAGAAAAGGCCCCAACGCCACCCAGTCACTCGCTTCAACCAGGAACTGTCTCCCCTCCTCCGACACCCACCGCTTCCACAGCGGGACGGCGGGCGAATCCTCCCCGATGCCAAAAGCCCGCCCCTGACTGATCGTCATCGTCCCAAAGCACACCTCCACCTCGCTCGGGGATCCCCCGCCAACCGCTCGCAACACCGGCTCGGGAACATCGAACCACTCGCTCACCACCTGGATCTCCCTCGATTCCTCGGCAAAGCCCGGCGGCAGCACCGGACGCTCGCGCAACACCACGTCCACCTCGAACGACTCCGCGTACACCGGAATCCTCTCGACAATATTCCGCGTCACCTTCCGCTGGCGCCGGTCGTAAAGCCTTGTGGTTGGCCTCCGACAATCATCGGAACGAGAACTTACGCTAGTGTGGTGTCTCACAATTGGCTGGTGCTTCGCCGCAAGGGTTTTACGCCTCCCGCGAGGCGCGAGCGACGCGCATACCCGCAGCGGTCTGTAAGGAGCGAGCAACGACGCGGGAGGCGGAAAGAACTGCGGCCCGGAGGGTTGTGCCGAAAACGGCCTGGGGCTTCGTTGCTCGTCAGTCACAGCCCGCTGCGGGGATGCTCCTTCCTCGCGCCTCGCTCCAGGCCGTTTTGGGCACAACGAAACACCAGCCAATTGTGAGACACCACACTAGGTTGACGCGGATGCTCGCCTGCGGAGGAGGCCCTGTATTGTGACACTGGTCGTCTTGGACCAGGGGCGCAGTTCCGTCATAGGAAGCCGTGACGAGCGACAAACCGCTCGAGACAAACAAAAGAGACCGGGCCGAAGCCCGGTCTCTGTGCGGCTGCGTCGAAACGCAGTGAATCCTACTTCTTGATCCGGCCGAACATGTGCGGCACGCCAGCCTCCGGCGTGAACGTGTACGGGCTCGTGCCGGTCACGTCCTGCCACGGTCCGAGGATGCTCGTCGCGGCTTGGAGGGTTCCGCCGTTGGTCCACGAGATGGTGATCGTGCCGTCGGTGTTCTTGGTGACTGTGATCGCCGGCACGGGCACAGCCGTGGTCGGCGCGACCAGTTGGATTGCGTTGATGGGGCCGCGATGCGTGTCACCGAAGCCGTGCGGGCTCTCAGTCGTGGCCTCGACCGTGATCGATGCGGCATTCTGCCCACTGAGCCCTCGGAACACCATGTAGTTGCCCACGGCCCATGCTCCCGCAGTGGGTATGGCCTCGACGTAAGTCGTCGGGTCCATTGGACCTTGGACGTCCACGTAACCCGCCGACGGTCCAGGCACCAGATTGGTGCCATCGGCCCCGAGAACGCGGTACCCGCCTCCACGCGCCTCGACGCCGCCCAGGGCATAGACGTAAACGTCGTAGCCTGCGCCATACAGATCATCCGGAATTCCGGCGATCTTGACGGTCGTCGTGGACGGAGCGCCCGTGTCCAAATAGCCCGTCATCAGGACCTTGTCGGCCCCGGTGAGCGCGTTGTTCTCTTCGCCCCGGCCTGTCGAGGACCACGTGTTGGCGGAAGTCCAGACGACGGTCATGGCCGTCGCTTCCGGGACGCCATAGGCATCCGCCATCACCGTGCCGCTGCCGCTGGCCAGTCTCAGGTTGTTCCAGTTGGCCTGGGCAACGGACGGCACGCCGGCCACATCCGCCGCGGCCAGGGTGCCGCTGTTGCTCCCGTTCGCCTCGTCCGCACCGAAGTTGAGACCAATGCTGTAGGTTTCCTTGCACGGCTCAGGCTGGGCCGTGCGAGCCCAATAGGTCTTCAAGGCAGCGGGATTGTCCGGGTCGTTGAGGAGGATCTTCTCGCCGGAGGCAGTCACGCTGAACCACTCGCAATTGTCGCCGCCGCCGCCTTCGAACCACGCGCACCGGAACGGATAGACACCCGCTTTGGGCACGATGAAGTAGAAGATGATGTCGCTGGCGCCTTTGCCGTAATCCGCGATCCCCACCGCCGGCGTGAGGTCGGGGATGAGAGAAGCCGTCAGCCCGCTGGCCAGCGCGGCCTTGATCTTGGCGCCGTCGGGGTAGGAGATCATAACAGCCGGGATGTCCTGGTAACCGGCCGCGCCGAGACCCATCTCGATCGGGAAGACGCCCTCGGGCCACGCAACAAGGTCCTCGGTGCGACTGTTCACCACGACGCACGCGATGGCGCCTGCGTTCTTGGCTGCCATGATCTTGGCGGAGAATTCGCAGGTGCCGCGGTCGACCAGGGCGATGTTGCCAGCCAACTCCGCCGCGTTGACGGCCGCGGTGCAACCTTCATGCGGATCCATGTACACCAGCTTCGCGCTCACGCCGGAGGTGAACGGCTTCGCCGTGGCCGCCGGAGCGACCGCCGTGTGGTAGCTGCCTGCAACAGCGGGATCGCCACTGATGACGAGCGCGAGGTTATGCGCCGGAGGCGTGTCGGCGACGGTGACTTTGAAGCCGTCGTCGCTGTTGACGCCCATACCGTAGAACCCGGCGGTCGGGAACTCGATGTAGGCGATGATCTCGGCTGCAATGTTGTCCGTGTTGTACGCAGCATTGCCCGTACCCGGGATGCCCGGGACGAAATCGTCGGGTCTGCTCGGCGTGCTGCCGGTCTGGAAACTGCCTTGTTCGGCTTCCCCGAGGTGCGCATTCCAGTTGATCATGTCACAGACGAACCAGCCGTCGACGGCCAGGCTGAGATCGGCGACGTTGGGGCCGATGGCGCCGGCCAACTCCTGCTCGGCACGGTGCACGTAGTTGAGGAGCCCCACCGTGCCCAGTTGGTCGATCTGCCACACGCGGGCCTTGAGACCCGGCTTGGCCGAGTCACCGGTGCCTGGCGCCGTCCAGAGGCAGTCGCTGATCACCGAGTAGGTGGCGACCGTGAACGACCACGCTGTGCTGTACGCCACCGCCGGCGTCGCCGTGTCACTGAACTCGATGGTCACAGTCACGGTCGCGCCCGAGGGCAGGAGGCCGCCCGGAGGCTGAACTGTGACGGTCGTCTTGCCAGCCGCAGTCGCTACGGAAGCCGGAGTCACCACACCGTTGAGCTTCGCCACCACGGTGGCATCGCCGACCGTGACCGATCCATGGCTGATCACGGCCATGACAGTCGCGTTGCCGGCCACGCCCGTCGCGCCCCGCAGCGGGGTGACATCGGACACCCACGGTCCGGCGGCCGTGCTTTCGCGGTAGGCCTTGAGGCCGTTGTTCGCAACGTCGTTGATCAGGGTCTTCACGCCGTCCTTGACGCTGAAGAACTCGCAGTTCGCTCCGTTGCCGGGAAGCTCGCCGCTTCCGTTCTCCCAAATCAGGCGGATCGGGTAGATGCCGGGCGGATCGACCACGATCGTGAACGTCGTGTCCGACGCCCCGCGACCGCCGTCGAAGTAGCCGAGAATGACGCCGAGCAGATCACCCGGGGCCCGCCCCGCCGTGACGCGGAAGCCGTCGTCGCTGTTGACGCCGAGCTGATACATGCCCGCGGTCGGGAACTCGATGTAGGTGAGCACCTCTTCAGTCGAGGAACCGGTAAGACCTGTGGATCCGGGGAAGCCGGGGAACATCGTGTCCCCAGTGAAGTTCCCGATATTGTTCGGGGCATCCATATTGAAATTGATGACACCCTCGTGCGTGTAGAACCCGCCCGTCGCGCCGGTCAGATCGGCGATGTTCGCACCGTACCAGCCGAGCAACTGGCCCTCGGTCCAGATCAGCGTATTGGGCTGCGCCGCTTCAGTCTGATACGGCCGGAGCAGGAAGCCCGGCTTGCCGGTGTCGACCGAAGTGGTCGGGACCTGGTAGGCGGCGGGTATCTGGGCGTACGCGGCGACGACTGCCGTGCGTGTGCCCGTGATGGTCCGCTCCGAACTGTCCTTGAACTCGACGTCAACGGTCACGGTCGAGCCCGAGGCCAAGTAGGTCGGCGAGGCCCACCGGACCGTGGTCGTGGGGCCGTCCTTGCTGAAGGTCAGGGGCGTCGCATCAGCACCATTCACCTTCATTGTCACGCTGTCCTGGTTCACGATGCTTGCGCCCGCATCCTCGAGCAGGACCGTGACGCTCACGGCGTCGGCAGTCGCGTTGCCGATCAGAGCCTTGTCGGCAGGAATCGTCGTCAGGACGATGTCGTCGACGTGCGTGTTCTGGTACGCATCGCCCGTGCGACCGCCAAAGACCAGCCGTCCTGCGCTCGGGTTGAAATCAACCGCCATGTTGTCCACAACCGCGCGGCCCTTCCACCACACCGACAGGTGCTTGTCCTCGGTCAATTGGATCTTGAACGGCTGCCAGCAAAGAACTGTCCAGTCCTCGGGGTCGGTCGTGCCCTGCGGACCAGTTTGGAGAGAGGTGTTGTCGTCGCACGCCCCGTTGAGCGTGGGCAGCGACACCTGGGCCACGATCTTGTTGTCCACCCGGACGCTCAGACCGATCACGTCGAACAAGCCAGCATTGAGATCCAGAGGCCACATCTCGCTGTTGCTCTGCCAGGCGTCGAAGCCGATCGACAGACCCGTGATCGTGCCTTCCTCGGCCAGGCCAGCCATCGAGCCGCCGACCGAACCCGGTTCATTCACTGTGCCCGACCACCCGCCGGCCTGGTAATTGCCGCTGCCGTCCTTGGTGAAGGTCGGGTCATTGGCCCGCGCGTAACTGATGTTGAAGCCGTCCGCCGGCGAGGCGGTGCCGTTGCCGATGCGGAGCATACACTCGAACGTGAACGCGGCGATCGTCACGCCATTGTCGATGTCCGGGAAGATGATCTTGGACCATGTTCCCGCGGCGGGGCCGGCGATCGAGAGGAAACCGTCCGTGGCTTGCCAGTCGGGATCTTCGTAGCCCGCCCAAGTATTCCATTGTCCGCCTCCGTTACCCGCCCCCAGGAGCGTCAAGGGATGAGTGACTTGCGCGGGGTCGGTCGGATCGACTTTGAAGTCCCAGGACGCCGAACCCGCCAGCGCCTGGAAGGGAACCAAGCCGACAGCGGCGCAGATCCCAATTATGTTTCTGATCTTCATAGGTTGGATTACGTACTGCATACGAACCACTCCGCGAGCCCTCTTCACGCCGCGTCTGCACACGCAGACCCCATGTGAGGAGATCCTCTCCGCTGAGTGTTTTTGGTTACGGCGTAACCCTGTATTCCCGTCCACTAGGCCGTCAAGCGCAAAGTGGCTGCAAACCGGTTGCAGGGCGCACGACAGGATTCTGAGTTCAGGCTGCCAACGGGAGACTGTCGTTGCGGAGGGCGTGCTGGTTGAGCCGGTACTTCCAGAACTGGCCGATGCGGCGACTGGCCTGGATGCATCGGAACGCCAGGACGTTCTCGGCGCCGGGAACACTCCAGAACATGCCTGACTGTTTACAGCGAGCGCCAATGACCGTTTTGCAGCCGGCCTCAATCACCCCCGACCCAATGAAGAAGCCCTGCTGGCGGAAGGTACCGTACTGCATGCGGGCGACATTGCTCACGAAGTATCCCAACTCCTCCTCCACCGCCTGCGCACGCCCCAGCGTCCTCGCCTCTTGTCGGGCCTCGGCGATGAGCAACTGGACCTCGTCTTCCAGCAACCGATCGGCCCAGCGGCGCAGGCGCAGCTCATACGCAGGATGTTCCTTGCTCCCCAACAGCGCTCGGAGGACCTCGCCGGCGTGCTCCAGCGCGTGAAAGAAGTCCACGATTTGCACGGCGTTCTTGAAACAGAGCGTGCCCATGTGGGCCAACCCTTCGGCCCCGTCGATCAGGAGCACGACCTTCAGGGCCGTTCCCATCCCACGGCGCAGCGCCTCGCGACGCAACATTGGACCGAACTCATCGATCCCGTCCAGGCTCGACACGTAGGTGGTGGATTCCCAGTCGCGCACCGGCTGGCCTTCGTCATCAAGTTCGTGTTGCGTGAAGACGCACCCCAGATACACCTGCCGCGTCTTGGCCTTGCCATCGGCTTGTTTACCCTGGCGTCCCTCCAGCTCCTCCGGGCGCATCGGAGCGCCGGTGCCATCGGCACTCACGTAAAACACCGGCGCGTCGGTGCGCTCGCACTGCTCGGGCCGCACCTCGCGTTCCTGCCAGGCCTGGGCCGCGGAGCCGATCCGCTGCACCACCCGCTGAATCTGCCGTGCCGAGACGCTGATCCCGCCGATCTCGGCCAAGTGCAGTTCCGCCTTCTGGTAGCTGCTTTCATCCGCGCCTTCCAAACAGAGAATCCGCGCCAACGCGGGCGTGTAGCCGACCTCTAAGCCCAGCGCCGCATCGGCCGGATAGTGGCCCTGTTTCTTCCCCGCGTGATAGTAATAGTCACGCACCAGTGGGAAGCAGCCAAAGAGGCCTTTCACCTGGCAAGCGACTCGCCCCTGGCGCACCTGCCCTGGCTTGGGTTGGTAGGCGGCGTCGAGACGATCGGCGGCCCCTTGGAGCAGGTGGCCAACCAGGGCGTTGGCCGGCTCGAAGACCGCCGTACGCACCAGGACCTCGAGTTCCTGGACCAACGTCCCCGTGGGTTCCTGCGCCGCAAACCGGGCCATCAATTGCCCGATCTCTTCCTCCTGCGCCAAGAGGAGTTGGGGCGAGGTCCCGGCTTTTTTTTTACGCCCACGCCCGCCAGTTGCTGGCGGGTCTGCTCGATGACCAGCTGCGCGTATTGCTCGGTCAACTCGCGGAACTGGGCATAGCCAGCCAGCGCCTCCTCCAGGAGGGGGACCTGCTCCGGGCGCACGTGGCGCGTGTGGTTCTTACCCTGTTCCCAACCTTGGAGTTTGTAATAGGGGCCGGCATCGGCCGGGCGGTCCTTGAGGTGGTAGGCGCAGAGCTTGCCCCGTTCCATGAGTTGAATGCGGGCGATTTGAGCCAGAAGGTCAGCGGCATTGGTTGTATTCATAGACGTACCTATTATCCTAGGTACATCACGCAGAGAATTCAAGCCTTTTTCATCAGACCTCAGAATCTCGTCACGCACCCCCGGTTGCATGCAAGGTGGCTGCAACAGAACCCGTGGCGCGGTCTTTTCATCTTGAACGGTGCTCGAGGAGTGGTTCGAAAGGGATGCGGGGGTTGATCTGGCCGCGTTCGCACAGTTCGGACCAAGAAACAGGGGGACGCAGCGCAGAGGGGCTACTGTCAGCACTGACAGGTGGGGGCCGAGGGGCTGACTCCCTGCGTTTCCCTTCATGTTCCATCCTGGATTCATGAGGGATTGCCGGCAGGGCCCGGATGTCGGCCGAACTCCGCCTTCCGAGAGAAGGGGTTGCCCCGAAGAATAGACATCTCCTGGGCAGTCTTTGTCGATGCCTTGGTCGTTACCTTTGTCGTCAGGCACGTGGCGCTCGACAAAGTTGCCGACAAAGTTTGCGACAAAGGCGGTGTCGCGGTGAAACTGTTCAGGCTCCGTCGGGGCTTGAAAAGCGCGCCTCAGGCCGGCACGGGGACCTGGCGCAGGATGTCTTCCACCACGCTGCGCTGGCTCTGACCCGAGTACTGCGCCTGCGGATCGAGCACGAGCCGGTGGCCCAGGGTGGGAACGGCGATTTCCTGCACCTGGTCGGGCGTCACGCAATCGAGTCCGTCGAACAGGGCGAGCGCCTGACTCGCTTTCATCAGAGACAGTGAGGCGCGCGGACTGGCCCCCAGACGCACCCCGGCCGTCTTTCGCGTGGCCGCAACCAGCGCAACGATGTAACGCCGCATCTCGTCGCTCACGCGCACGCCCTGGACAGCCCGGCGCAGCTCGAGCACATCGGCCAGCGTCGCGCACGCCTCGACCCGGTCCAGGGGATGATCATGCATCTGCGCTTCGAGCACAGCCGCCTCGTCTTCCGGGGCCAGATAGCCCAGATCCAGTTGCAGGGCGAACCGGTCCATCTGCGCCTCCGGCAGGGGATACGTCCCGCGAAACTCGATCGGGTTCTGTGTTGCGACGACGAAGAAGAGTTCGTGCAGAACGCGCCGTTCGCCCTCGACGCTCACCTGGCCCTCCGCCATCGCTTCGAGCAAGGCCGACTGCGTCCGGGGCGACGCCCGGTTGATCTCGTCCGCCAGAAGGATGTTGGTGAACACCGGGCCTTCGTGGAATCGGAACTCGCCGGTGGGCTGATCGAAGATGGCGACGCCGAGAATGTCCGATGGCAACAGGTCCGGCGTGAACTGGATCCGGGTGAACCGGGCCGACATCGCGCGGGCGAGGGACTTGGCCAGTGTGGTCTTGCCTGTGCCCGGATAGTCGTTGAGCAGGACATGGCCGCCGCTGGCGAACGCCGCCAGCAGCCGGCGCACCGCAGCCGCCTGCCCCCGGATCACCGAGCAAATCGTCCGCTCGAGACCGAGGTAAACCCCCCGCGCCACTGCAGCCGGCGCGACGTCGCGGCCGCCGTCGGTTCGAGACGTGGACACCGGGTTGTCGACTCCGCTGGCGGGCGTTGGCATGTCGGACACGCGCGGAGACTAGCCACGGGCCACCCCGCGCGCAATGTGGAACGCGCAACAGCTTGCCCGCATGCTTCACGGGGTCGTGACCGCCACGAAGCCGGGCACCCCAAACCGTGGGCCCTTGCGGGATCAGAATAGCTTGCGATTCACGTTGGCTGCCGGTGGAATCGGGGAGGCGACGGATGAAGTGGCTCGTCCAGTTGTTGCAGAAGCTTCCCAGGCAGACCCGGGCGGTCGCGCAGACGTGTCTCTACGGCCTGGCAGCCGGCGCAGCGACCGTCGCATTTCAACTGGGCATTTCCTGGCTCTATCAGGGCACATTTGTGCCCCTGTCCGCCCAAACCCGGCCCGTTTTCCTCCTCGGCAGTCTGGCCGTCATTCTCAGCACCACGCTCGCGGCGGGTTGGCTGTTGACCCTGTTTTGCCAGGAGGCGCGCGGCAGCGGCATCCCGCAGCTCAAGGCGTCGTTCTGGAAGGACTTCGGCTATGTGCCCTGGCGCGTGGCGTGGGTGAAATTCCTCGCCGGCATCCTGAGCATCGGCGGCGGCTCAAGCCTGGGCCGCGAAGGACCAAGCGTCCAACTGGCCGGCGCGGTCGGATCGAATCTGGCAGGCGCCCTGGGCGAGCCGAAGCAGAATCGGCGGCTGCCGGCTGCGGCGGGCGCGGCCGCCGGATTGGCAGCGGCGTTCAACACGCCGCTGGCCGCGGTGACATTTGTGCTCGAGGAGATCGTGCAGGACCTGAACAGCCGCATTCTGGGCAGCGTGTTGCTCGCATCCTTGCTGGGGGCGTTCGTGGTCCATGCCGTGATCGGGAAACAGCCTTCGTTCATCCTCGGAGCAGTCGAACCGTCAGGCTGGATCGTGTACCTGTACGTGCCGGTCGTCGCGGCCGCAGCCGCCCTCACAGGAGTCGCCTTCCAGAAAACCACGCTCGCTTTGCGCAATCAGCGACAGCACCGCGCGTTGGTCGGACTCCCGCTCTGGCTGCGACCGGCACTTGGCGGGCTGGTGACGTGGGCGCTGGGAGTGACGGTGTTCGTGTGGACCGGTCACCTGGGGGTGTTCAGCCTCGGCTACGACGATCTCTCCGCCGGACTGGCCAACCAGTTAAGCTGGCAAATGGCCGGCGTGTTGCTCGCGTCGAAACTGCTCGCGACCATCGCCTGCTACGGCTTCGGCGGATGCGGCGGCATCTTCTCGCCCACTCTCTTCTTTGGCGGCATGTGCGGGCTGTTCCTGGGCGGCCTGGCCGGCACGCTTGGACACGCGAGCCCGCCGGACCAGGTCCTCCTGGCCGTCGTGGGCATGAGCGCCTGCCTCGGCGCCGTGGTGCGCGCCCCGGTGACGGGCATCCTGATCGTCTTCGAGATGACACACGAATTCGCGCTCGTGCCGGCTCTGATGCTCGGCGCCCTCGTCAGCCAGGCGATCAGCCGCCGCTTGCTCCCCCACAACTTCTATGACGCCATCCTGATCCAGGACGGGCACCGCCTCGAACACCTGATCCCCCCCCGCGACTTGGCCTCCTGGCAACAACAATCGGTGGCCACTCTCGCCACTCGCGCCCCGGTGCTCGCCGGGAACCTCGAATCGGCGCACCTCCGGAACCTCCTGCGCGACCACCCGTACGAGCGGTTTCCCGTCTGGATCGATGGCGCGCTTCAAGGCGTCCTCACGCGCGCCGAAGCCGAAGCAGCCCTTGCCGAAAACCACCCGCTCCGGCTCGCCCAGCCCGCAAGTTGCACCCCCGAAACAAGCGTCCGCGCCTTGCAGCAGCTCCTGATCGAGTCGCCGTCCGGCATGGTCGTGGTTTGCGCCAAAACCGGCGGCGCGCCCGTGGGCGTCGTCACGCTGCACGATCTCCTGCGCGCCGAAATGGCCCTGGCTGAAGGCATGCATCCCAACCTCCCATTTGGCCGGCTTGAGACTTGCGAAGGTCAAGACCGACGCACTCCAAAGGGCCGACAGCAGGGCGGTTCTGAGCTGGGAGGGGGTGATTGGAGAATAGGGACTTAACGAATTTGCGGGACATTCCTCGGCCCATCTGTTTTGCTGGGCCGGATGACGAAGACACGCTTGGTACTGACGGACCCCGTGGAGGCGGCGGTGGTCAATGAAATCGTGGTGCGCCTGGTTCGGCCCGAGGAGGTCGGGGAGTGGGACCGACTGATGATCCAACACCATTATCTGAAGAGCGCGACGATGGTGGGCGAGCAATTACGGTACGTGGCCGAGTACCGGGGGCAATGGATGGCGCTGATCGGGTGGGCGGCGGGGGCGTATCATTTGAAGGGGCGGGATGGGTGGATTGGGTGGGACGCGAACCAACGGCGGGCGCGACTGCATCTGGTGGCCAATAACGCGCGGTTCTGCCGGTTGGGACCCAAGGGGCAGTATCCGAACCTGGCCAGCCGGGCGCTGGCACTGAACCTGGAGCGGTTGTCGGCCGACTGGCAGGCGCAGTACGGGCATCCGATTATGGCGGTGGAGAGTTTCGTGGATGAGCAATTGTTTCGGGGGACGGCGTACAAGGCGACAGGGTGGCGGGCGGTGGGAACGACGGCCAAGTACCGGCGGGTGCGGGAGGATTTCTATGAGGCGCATGATCGGCCCAAGCAGTTGTACGTGCGGGAACTGGTGAAGGGAGCGGCGCGGGGTTTGCGAAGGCGGCGGATGCCCGCAGGCTGGGGTGCGCAGGAGCGGGAGATCGCGCGGCAGTGTTTGTTGGCGGGGGAGGAGTTGACCAGTTTATGGATGGTGCTGCACCGGGAGGTGCCCGAGAGCCGGGACGTGCACGGGTTGCGGCACCGGCAGGCGACGGTGTTGGCGATCACCTTTGCGTATTTGTTGAGCGGGGGTCAGGGAGGTCACCGTGGGGTGGCGCTCTTCGCGCAGGACTTGAGTGCCCGGCAGCGGGCGGACTTGCGGTGTTGGTTCAATCGGCGCACGCGCCAGTACGACGTGCCGACGGAGAACTGTGTGTACCGGGTGCTCAAGGCCGTGCCGGTGCAGGCGTTTCAAGCGGCGCTCTGGGCGTGGCAGAAGGCGCGGCATGGGGCGGCCGACGGGGGCGTGGTGGTGCTGGACGGGAAGGCGTTGCGGGGCAGCGGCAAGACGCAGTTGGTTGGGGCGATCAACGCGCAGAGTGGCCGGACGCTGGGGGTGGAAGCGGTGGCGGACAAGAGCAACGAGATTCCGGCGGGGCAAACGCTCCTGGAGCGGTTGGACCTGGACGGGACCATCGCGCTGATGGACGCGATGCACACCCAGGTGGAAACGGCTCGATCGGTGGTGCAAGAGGGTGGGGGTGATTACGTGCTCTTCGTCAAGGGCAACCAAGACGGCCTCCTGAAGCAAGCGCGCCACTTCCTCCCGGAAGATTTTTCCCCCTCAACTGCTCACGGTGGAACGGGGTCACGGGCGGATCGAGTGGCGGGGGATTGCGGTCAAGGAGGTGACCCCCGCCCAGATGGGTTTTCCGCACGTGGCGCAGGTGGCGCGCCTTGACCGGATTCGGGAACTCAAGGGTGGTCGGCAGGAAGTGGAGACCGTGTGGATCGTCACGAGTTTGACGGCGGAGCAGGCCGGTCTGGAGCGTCTGCTGGAGTTGGCGCGCCAGTACTGGAGCATCGAGAATGGCACGCACTATCCGTTGGATGTGAGCGCGGGTGAAGATCGGTGCCGGGTGAGTCATCCAGTGGCCGCGACGACGCTGGGCATCCTCCGTCGCGCGGTGCAGGGTGAAGCGCGGGCCTGGGCGCGTCGTCAACCCCGCAAGCGAGATCGAACCTGTCCGACCTTCCTGGCGAAGATGATTCGCCGCCCGGGACAGGTCATTCGCCTACTCACCCGCCCGGTTCGACTTTAGAGCAGCCCTGGGGCCGACAGTCAAGTTGAGAGTTGAGAGTTGAGAGTTGAGAGTTGGACATTGAATGTTTCAGGGTCATCGGCCCAATGCGTTGTCAGACAGGTTCTCATCAGCACAATCTGTGGCTGAAGATGGCCGTCGCCAACCATGCCCCGATCGGCTACGATCGCGGCCAGTCATGACACACCACGACCAGGCAAACACAGCACGGTGCATCGATTTGCGCAGCGACACGGTCACCTTGCCGACCCCGGCGATGCGGCAGGCGATGGCGCAGGCGGCCGTTGGCGACGACGTCTTCGGCGAGGATCCGACCGTGCGGCGGCTGGAGGAGCGGACCGCCGAGTTGCTCGGCAAGGAACAAGCGCTCTTCATGCCCTCCGGCACAATGGCCAATCAGGTTGCCGTGCGCGCGCAGACCGAGCCGGGCGATGAAGTGCTCATCGAGGCCGAGGCCCACATCCACTACTACGAGGCCGGCGCCCCCGCCGCATTGTCGGGAGTCACATGCCGCTGTCTGCCTGGACGACGCGGCGTCTTCACCCCCGACGACCTCCGCGCCGCGTTGCGCCCGCCCGACCAACACTTTCCGCGACCGCGCCTGGTTTGTGTCGAAAACACCCACAACCGCGGGGGCGGAAGTCTGTGGCCTCTCGAGACCCTCAGGGCCGTGGCCGAAGCCGCCCGCGCCGCCGGCCTGAAAATGCATCTGGACGGCGCGCGTCTCTGGAACGCCTCGGTCGCCACCGGCGTTCCGGAGCGGACCTACGCGGCGCTGGCCGATTCGGTCAATGTCTGCTTTTCGAAGGGCCTGGGCGCGCCGGTGGGCTCGGCATTGGCCGGCACGCGCGACTTCGTCGCCCGGGCGAGGCGGTTTCGGAAACAATTCGGCGGCGGCATGCGACAGGCCGGCATCCTCGCCGCCGGCGCCCTGCACGCGCTCGAACACCACCGCGCCCGCCTGGCCGACGACCACGCCAACGCGCGCGCGCTGGCCGAAGGACTCGCCAGCCTCCCGGGCATCGACATCGACCCCGCACACGTGCAGACCAATATCGTGTTGATCCGCCTGACACGCCTGGCGGCATCGACGGTGGCGCAACGCCTGGAAGCGTGCGGCGTGAGGGTTTTGGCGACGGGTCCCCAGACCATTCGGGCCGTCACAAACCTGAACGTGAGCCGAGCCGACATCGGCCCGGCACTGGCCGCGTTTGCGAATGCCGCAGGCAGCCCAGGATAAGGGTCTGTCCAAAAACTGATTCCGGTTCTGGCGGGAGCGCCACCGGGCCAGACGCGAGGACCTCGGCGAGCTCAGTCGAGCCGCCCGAGGAAGGGAGTGCATCCCTTGAGGTGCTCGACCGACCGAGGAACGAAGCAGCCGGCCCGCGCCCGCTTTCAAAGAAAGTCCGCAAACCGTGTGGCCCGAATGTCAGACTCCGCGAAGCTTTGTGCAACATTCGGGCTGGGCTATTCCCCGGCGGGGCCGATGTAGCGGCGCGCGATCGCCACGCTGTCAAAGAAGACAATGTTCACCGGGTTCTTCGTCCATCGATCGGTGACATAGGTTTCGAGTGTCAGGGCGTTCGCTCTGAGCTGGGCGGTCTTGCGCCAGTTGATCCCCTTCCAGTGACCCAGGAGCTTCCCGTCAATCCAGAACGCCTGCTCCCCATCGGGTTGGCCCGGGGTGTTGTGCTTGAGCATGAACTCGACGCAGATCCACGAGCCGCGCGGGATCGCTGGAGCCTCCGGAACGGCAAACGAGTTGCCCCAGTATTTCCCGTCCGGCGACACCTTCATCTCGTGCCAGTAACTGTAAAAGTTCCAGCGGCCAGGCGGAGGATTCCTTCCCCAGTCCCCCCACGGCTCGATCGCCGTCGAGAAACGCTCGTCTCCCGCCGGTTTCAACCCAGCCCCGCCAAATCCGCTCCATTTGTCGCCCCCGCGCAGGCCCCGGTTCGCTCGCAACGTGACGAAGTGGTGGACGTAATCGCACGCGCCGTCGAACTTGGTGTAGAACCGGATGAACACCGTGTCCGCCGGCTCGAACCACTTGGTCAGCCCCCCGCCGGTGTCCGTGTCCAGATGCGCCTCGACCCGCAGACAACGCGCCCCTAAGAGCGCCGCGCCAGGATCGACCCAACTCAGCACCCGGCCCTCCTTGTTGCCGGCCTCATCCCATCTCTCGCCCAGCTTGCCCGTCTCGAAATCGTCCGCGAAGATCACGTCCGGATGACCCCGCAAACCTGCATCTCCTCCCGACGCGATGGCAATCCCCGGGCCTTGCGGAAGCAGCGCCTGCGCCGCAAGATTGCTTCGAGCCGCCGGGTCGGCAGCCCAGACAAGCGCCGTGAACCAAACCACCACACATGAACCGGTGAGCGCGCGAAGCATGATGAAACCCACTATGCCATCCGCGTCTCGATGCGCCACCATTTCTTTGCCGAGTTGCGCGACAGCCGGAGAGGCGCCGTGACACCGGACAACGCAAAGGAACCGGCGCGCGCCTCGATGCACGCTCTGCTGGCTGCCGATCAGCCGATCCTCGCGCTGGCGCCGATGCAGGATGTGACCGACCTCGCGTTCTGGCGCCTGGTGCATGCCTATGGCGGCGCCGACCTCTACGTGACAGAGTACTTCCGCGTCTATTCAACCTCGACGCTCGACCGGACCATCCTGCGCGCCGTCACCGAGAACCCGACGAGATGCCCCGTCATCGCACAGGTCCTTGGCAATGACATCCCGGCCTTGGTCCGCACCGCCCGCCAGTTGCAGGCCTATCCCATCGCCGGAATCGATCTCAACCTGGGCTGTCCCGCGCCGGTCGTTTGTCGGAAGCGGGCCGGAGGCGGCCTGCTGCGCGAACCGGAACGCATCGATGCCATCCTCGCCGCGCTGCGCGATGCCCTAACGACCCGGCTCACGGTCAAAGCCCGCGTCGGATTCGACTCCCCGGCACTGTTCGACGATCTCCTCGGCGTGCTGGCCCGGCACCGGCTTGACCTGGTCACCGTGCACGGGCGCACGGTCACCGAGCTCTACCGGAGCCGCGTGCGGTACGATCTCATCGCCCGGGCCGTCCGGCGCCTGCCCTGCCCCGTTCTGGCCAACGGAAATGTCTCCTCGGCCGCCAAGGCCCTCCGCATACTCGAGGCAACCGGCGCCCGCGGCGTCATGATCGGTCGCGGCGCCATTCGCAATCCCTGGATCTTCGAACAAATCCGCCAGGCGCTTCGCGGCGAGTCCGTGCGGCCGCCCACGGGCCGCGACCTGCTGGCTTATCTCGAAGGCCTGCTCGACGCCACGCGCATGCCAGGCATGCGCGAGCGCCCTCACATCCAGCGTGTGAAAAAGGCCGCCACGTTCGTCGGCCTGGGCATCGACCCCGCGGGCGACTTCCTCCATCAGATCCGCCGTGTCACGACCGAGGCCGACTTCCATCGCGTCTGCCGCGCCTTCCTGGATCACGACGAGCCGATGCCGCTGGAACCGTTCCCGCTCCCCCTGAAGAAGACCGATGTGCTGTCCGGGCCGCACGCGTAGTGGGGTCACATCTTCATATTTGACAATTGCCTTCGTATCCACCGATGCAATCCCGTCAGGCCATGCGCCCAGGGGTCCCCGCAAAACCGGCCCGATGGTCCGCGCCATCTCGGCCGGAATGTCAAATATGAAGATGTGACCCCTATCAGCGCGCCACCAGGCGCGTCGAGTGCTCCTGGAGCCAGAAGATGTCGGGATTGTGCGGGGAGGGAACGATCCCGAAGCCCACCGGCGGACGCTGCAGGCGCGGCATCGTGCGTTGGTCGAGCCATCGATGAATCTCCGAGTGGCCGTCGGCAAACGAAAAACCGCCGGCGCGATGATGGTAGCTGCCGGGAAGGTCCTGGTTGAATTGCCGCTGGGCCGGCTTGTCGGGATAGCCCGTCATGTCGGCGGCGAAGTTGCCCCAGTTGATGCTGTCCTCGCGCTGGTCGAGGAAGACAAATGTCCCGGCCGGTCCCGGGTCGACGAGATCCGAGAAGCGGAGAAACACGCGGGCCTGCCCCCAGCTCGTGCCGCTGGTCGAACCCCCGAAGCCGCCCAGGTACAGGTTCATGCTCATGCTGCGGACCCGCGGATACCAGCGGCCATTGGCATAGAGGCGCGCACTGTAGGCCGGGCACCGAAAGATCCCGAGCGCACAGCCCGCGTATTGCCAGAGGGGGCTGTTCGTAATGGCATGAACGCTGCAGCCGTAGGGGACCGATCCGTCTTCAACCAGCCACGCGTACGGGTGCGTCCGCGTGTCGCTGCCTTGACTTGCGAAGATCAGGACATCTCCGTTGTCATCGGCGTACAAGCGCCACGCGAGAGCCAGTTGCTTGTGGTTGCTCATGCACTGGACGCCGTGGGCCTTGAGTTTGGCCTTGCCCAGCGCAGGCAGCAGCAGGGACGCAAGGATCGCGATGATGGCGATGACCACAAGCAGCTCGATGAGAGTGAAGGCGGCGCCTTTTCGCATGGTGGTTTTCATAGGTGGACCCTGGAGGAATGCCGAGAAAGTACCACGCTCCGTGCGCTCGAGCAAGTCTCATTCCCGATACATGTCAAATATGAAGATGTGACCCCTCGCGCTCGGTTTTCGCTACTTCCCCAAATGCGAGCAAGGTGGCATGATTCGCGCATGAATTCTCCTCGCACCTCCGCCGGCGGCCTGGGCTGGCTGGCGCTCTGCGCTGTTTGGATCCGCCAGATCGAAGCCGCGCCCCCGCCGAAGCAGACCGTCAAAGTGCCCATGCGCGACGGCGTCCTCCTGGCAACGGACGTTTTCCTGCCCGATGGCGAAGGCCCGTTTCCCGCCATCCTGATCCGCACGCCGTACAGCAAGGAGAATGTCGGCAACATCGGCGCCGAGGGGGCCCGTCGTGGCTACGCCATCGTAATCCAGGACACGCGCGGGCGGTTCGGTTCCGAAGGGCCGAATCTGCCGTTCGCAACGGACGGCTGGGACGGCGCGGCGGACGGTTTCGACACCGCCGAGTGGCTGTCGGGTCAGCGCTGGTGCAACGGCAAGATCGGCACATACGGCGGTTCGGCTGTGGGGATCACGCAGTTGCTGCTGGCCGGCTCCGGTTCCCCGCGCATCACAGCGCAACACATCACGGTGGGAGCGCCCAACCTCTATCGCGACTGCGTCTACCCGGGCGGCGTGTTCAAGAAAGCAATGATCGAGGACTGGTTGCGCATCTCGAAGTTCAGTCCGGACGCCCTGACCTTGTGGACCAGCCATCCGCGTCTGGACGAATACTGGCGCGCGCGGCAGTTGGATCGGCGTTATGGAAAGGCGAATGCGGCCGGGGTCCACATTGGCGGTTGGTTCGACATTTTTGCCCAGGGCTCGATCGACGCGTTTGTGGGCTACCAGGAGCGGGGCGGGCCTCGATCCAAAGGGCGGCAGAAGCTCGTCATGGGCCCCTGGACGCACGCCGTGTTTCAGGACAAGGCCGGCGATCTTCGGTACCCGAACGGGAAGACGCCGCCGACCGACTTTCACGACGCGTGGCAGTGGTTCGATTCCACATTGAAAGGCGTCACGAACGGAATCTCCGGGCAGCCCGCCGTTGTCTACTACGTCATGGGCGACGCGGACGATCCGCAAGCTCCCGGCAATGTCTGGCGCCAGGCCGACCGCTGGCCACCCGTGCCCTCGAAGCCGACCCCCTTCTATTGCGCCGCGGATCGAACGCTGTCCCGAAGCGCGCCGACGGCCCAGTCCGCCCGGCTCTCTTACCGGTACGATCCGGACCGGCCAGTGCCGACCTTGGGCGGACCGCAGTTGACGATCCCCGCCGGGCCGAAAGATCAGCGCCCGATCGAAGGTCGCGACGATGTGCTGGTGTTCTCGACCGAACCGCTCGACACGCCAACCGAGGTCACGGGGCGTGTGCGGGTCAGGCTTTGGGCATCGAGCGACGCTCCAGACACCGACTTCTTCGCCCGGCTTTGCGATGTGTATCCCGACGGCCGGTCGATGAATGTCTGTGAAGGGCAGTTGCGGGCGCGATTCCGGAAATCGTTCGCTCGCGAGAAGCCGCTCGAGCCGGGCCGGCTTTATCCCTTCGCAATTGATCTCGGCTCGACAAGCATCGTCTTCAATCGAGGCCATCGCGTCCGCCTGCACCTCACTTCGAGCAGCGCCCCCGGCTTCGATCCCAATCCCAACACGGGCGAACCGTTCCGGGCGAGCGCGCGCCGGCAAGCCGCCCAGAACACTGTCTTCGTCGAGGCCCGGCATCCGACCTGCATCATTCTGCCGATCGTCTCGAATTGAGCCGCGAATCTTCTTGGCAAATGCGGTTGAATCGCCAAATGGTTTGACCATGAATTCCGTCCGCTGTTTGCCTCGATCCAATCGTCCGATTCCTCCCGAACCCTCCTGCTCCGCGCCTGACCGGCGCCAGTTCCTGCGCCTTTCCGCCGCCGTCGTCACCGCGCTGACCCTCGCGCCCCGGCACATTCTGGGCGGCGCGGGCCAAATCGCCCCGAGCGACAAGATCACTCTCGCCGGCATCGGCACGGGTGGCCAGGGGATGCAGAATTTGGCCGCGCTGCAGAAGTTCCCCGAGATCCAGGTGGTGGCTGTCTGCGACGTCGAGCGCGAGAGCAATCGCTACCTTTCCTGGAACTGGTCGCAAGGGAGGGAGGAACGGGCATGCGGACGGGAACCGGCGCGGCGCGCGGTCGAGTCGGGCTACGCGGCGCAACGGGGCTCGGGCCAGTATCGGGGTTGCACAGGGTACGTGGATTACCGGGAATTGCTCGAGAAGGAGGATGTGGACGCGGTAATGATTGCCACGCCGGACCACACCCATGCCGTGATCGCGATGGCGGCGCTGAAACGCCGCAAACATGTCTACTGTGAAAAGCCTTTGACGTACTCGGTTCACGAGGCCCGCCAGGTCGCCGAGGCCGCGCGCCAGGCGGGCGTGGTCACGCAGATGGGCAATCACGGCCAGGCCGAGGAGGGCGCGCGCGTCGTGCAGGAGATCATTGCCGACGGCGCCATCGGCGCGGTGCGCGAGGTGCATGTGTGGTCGGGGGCCCGTTTCTGGACCTGGCCCACCTGGGAGGGACGTCCGCCAGAGACGCCGCCGGTCCCGGAGGGGCTCGACTGGGATCTATGGCTCGGTCCGGCGCCGCACCGTCCATACCATCCGGCGTATCATCCCTGGACCTGGCGCAACTGGATCGATTTCGGCACGGGGCTGCTGGGGGATCTGGGCGCGCACAAGTTGTCGACGGTGTTCAAGGCCCTCAAGCTCGGACACCCCGTCAGCGTCGAGGCCAGCGCCACCAAGCTCTCGCCGGAAACCTACCCGCTCGGCGAAATCGTCCGCTTCGAGTTTCCCGCGCGCGGCGCCATGCCGCCCGTGGTGCTGACATGGTCCGACGGCGGATTGAAACCGCCGCGTCCGCCCGAACTCGATCCGGACGATGGCATCGAGGACACGATTTACATTGGCGATCAGGGCAAGTTGATGGGCCAACGCCTGCTGCCCGATTCGCGCATGGACACCTACCGCATGCCGCCCAAGACGCTGCCCCGCTCTCCCGGCCACTATCACGAGTGGGTTGCTGGAATCCGCGGCGGCCCGCCACCCGGCTCGAATTTTGTCGATCACGCCGGGCTGGTGACCGAGGTCTGTTTGTTGGGCAATGTGGCCGTGCGGGTGCAGAAGAAACTCCTCTACGACGGCCCCAACCTTCGGATCATCAACGACGCGTCCGCAAACAAGCTGCTCCGCCGCGCCTATCGCGAGGGCTGGGCGTTGTAGCCTCGACCAGCCCTCAGCATCGGGCTTGTCATTCGTCGGTCGGTCCGTATGCTGGCGCAGTGTGAAAGCTAAGCACGGCTTGCCTTTGGTGTTGCTGGCGGTTCTGGCCCTGACCCGGATACCCGGGCTGTTGCCGCCGAACTTCAGTCCTGTCTACGGGCTGTTGTTCTGTGCGGCTGTTTATTTCTCCGGCTGGGTGGCGTGGGTGCTGCCGCTGGGCACCGTGCTGGTCACCGATGTGCTGCTGAACCTCCATTATGGCGCCGCCCCGCTGCAATGGGAGATGCTGGGCAACTACGCCGCGTACGCCGGCATCGTCTGGCTCGGGCGCCAATTCAACCGGCGCTCGTCATGGCTGACGCTGTTCGGGGGAGGGATTCTGGGGGCCATTCTGTTCTACGTTGTCTCGAACACGGTCTCGTGGCTGCACGACCCCGCCTATGCCAAGAATCTCGCCGGCTGGATCCAGTCCCTGACTGTCGGCACGCCCGGATGGCCGCACACTTGGGAGTTCTTCCGCAACACCCTGCTCAGCGGCGGGCTCTTCGCAGGCCTTTTTGCCGGCGCCATGAAGCTCGGCGAGGCGGTCGAGCCCAAGCCCGAAGAGGAAGAGGAACCGTCCGAGGAGCCCGAGGAGGCCCCCGAGCCCGGCGAAGCCAAAGCGTAATGGCCCGGCTCGGCATCATCTCGGACACACACAACTTCCTGGATCCCCAGGTCAAGTCTCTCTTTGCCGGCGTGGATCACATCCTGCACGGCGGAGACATCGGCTTGCCGTGGATCATCATGGAACTCGAAGCGATCGCCCCGGTGACGGCGGTGATCGGAAATGTCGACTCCGGCCTCTCGTTCCGCGAGACCGAGGTGATCGAGCTGTTCGGACGCAGGTTCCTCCTGCACCACGTCGTCGAGCCGCGCCGGCTGGCGGATCCCCTCCGACGTCAAATCGACCGGGTGCAACCAGATGTCGTGGTCTTCGGACACACCCACAAACCGTTCTGCGAGCGGATTGGCGACACGCTGTTCCTCAATCCGGGCTCGGCGGGGAAGCGGCGATTCGACACGCCCCGCAGCGTGGCGATCCTGCGGGTGGGAGCGACCGACCTCGAGGTCGATTTCCACGATCTGGAACCTCCCGGTTGATTCGCGGTTCCTCACACCGTGGCTCTCAGGCACCAGACCAGCGCCACCGTGCCGAGCGCCAGCCCAGTG
>JAXGQW010000189.1:0-1636 GCA_040766265.1 Verrucomicrobiota bacterium | reverse complement strand
ATCGTTCGGCATTGTGTCCGCCACCCTTCCCGCGGCATGGTTCGGACGCCCGGCCGCCTCAAGGCGAACCGGGCGCCAAACCAAAAACTCAACTCACGTTCGTATGCATAAAAAAACTCGACCGTTCACGCCAGCCTAATCCGCTTCACCGACGACCTGCGTTTGCTCCCGCTGCTGCCCCGCACCCAACAGGCCTACCTGGCCTGCGTCCGGCAATTGAGCGAGCACTTCCACAAAGCCCCCGAGGAGGTCACGCCCGAGGAACTCCGTCAGTACTTCGTCCACCTCAAAACCGAACGTCACTTCTCCCGCTCCAGCTCCACCCAGGCCCTCTGCGCCATCAAGATGTTCTGGGAGAAATCCCTCCGCCGCCCCTGGCCCGCCGAAGTCCAACTGGTCCGCGCCACCCCAGAGTTCAAGCTCCCTGTCATCCTCTCCACCACCGAGGTGCGCCAGATCCTCGCTTCCATCCCCGCCCTCGATCATCGCGTCGCGCTGACCACCATTTACTCCTGCGGCCTGCGCCTGGGCGAAGCGCTCAACCTGGAAGTCGGCGACATCGATGCCGGGCGCATGTTCCTCCACATCCGCGCCGGCAAGGGCAACCGCGACCGCTACGTCCCCTTGCCCCAACGCACCTTGCTCCTGCTCCGTGAGGGCTGGAAGGCTCATCGCCATCCGCGCCTCCTCTTCCCTGCCAAGGGCCACAACGGCCAAGGCGCTGCCACCGCCGCCGAACCCATGTGTCGCACCACCCTGCAGCGCGCCTTCCGTCTCGCGCTCAAGGCCAGCGGCGTCAAGAAAGCCGCTCATATCCATTCGTTGCGTCACAGCTACGCAACTCACCTGCTTGAGCAAGGCGAGAACCTCCGCCAACTCCAAGTCAACCTCGGTCACAAGAGTCCCACCGCCACCGTCATCTACACCCATCTGACCACCCTCTGTCGCACCCAGCATCAGAAACGCCTCGACGCCCTCATGGCCGATCTCTGAGCCCGGCTCATGTCCGGGATCGGCCCTGCCGGGGCCGGCGGTGACTCGATCCGTTTCCACCAGCTGCTCCAACGCTGGGGGCCGGCTTATCTGAAACGGTTCGGCACCGCCGTGCCCTGGCGGCACCGCCAGGTGCTCCAAAAGCTCCTGGCCTGCCGCACCCCCGCACTGGGCGGCGAACTCTTCGCCTGCCCAGCGTGCGGCACGTTCCATTACGCCTATCACTCCTGCAACGATCGGCACTGCCCTCAGTGCGGCCAGACCGACGCCGACCAGTGGCTGGCCAACCACACCAGCTTGCTGCTCCCGGTCCCTTACTTCCTGGTCACTTTCACCGTCCCGCAGCCACTGCGCCTCTGGATGCGCTCGCATCCACGCCAGAGTTTGGATCTGCTCTTCGCCACCTCGGCTCAAGCGCTCCAGGATCTGGTCCGCAACCCCCAGCGGCTCGGGGCTTCCCTGGGCATGCTCGGCCTCCTCCACACCTGGAGCCGCACCCTCATCTACCACCCTCACGTTCACTACCTGGTTCCCGCCGGTGGCTTGAGCCTCGATCAACGCCAGTGGGTTCCCAGTCGTCCCAAGTTCCTCGTCCATGTCCATCCGCTGGCCGATCACTACCGCACCCTCTTTCGTCAGGCCC
>JAXGQW010000188.1:0-1873 GCA_040766265.1 Verrucomicrobiota bacterium | reverse complement strand
CCGAGGCGTTCAACGAGAAGATCAATCCGGCCAACACCACCTTCGTCGGCTTCGCCGCAACCCAGGCGGACAAGATATCTCATGACACCGCCAGCGGCGGCGAGTTGATCAAGAACCTCAAGGGACAGCTCCGCAAATGCCGCAGCCTGGGACGTTCGATGGAACTGACCACCGACATGGTGACCAAGAAATACGAGACCAAGCCCGAAGAAAGAAAACGCCAGCAGCCGGTCCTCACCAACCCGTCAGGCGCCAGTCTCGACGGCAAGCCGTGGAACGATCCCTCAGGCTTCGAGCAGCGACTGCGCAACGTCTTCCGCAGCCCGCCCTTCCCGGGCGTCTTCCCGATCGTGCCCTACGTCATCGTCGGCAGCGTCGATCCGAATGACAAATACACCCTGGCCGGCGTCGGCCCCGAGCACTGGATTCACCCCGACCACATCATCCCGTTCGAGGTCCTGTTCGAGAACAAGCCCACCGCCGCCGCCCCGGCTCAGGAAGTCCTGGTCACCGACACGCTCGATGCCAACCTCGATTGGTCGACCTTCGAGCTGAAGACAATCGCGTTCAACGACGCCACCGTCACCGTGCCGCCCGGATTGCAACGCTACTCGACCACCGCCTCGGTCGGTTCGGATACGAACGAGGTGACTGTCGACGTCAGCTTCGACTCGACCACCGGCAAGATCACGTGGCTGATGCGTTCGCGCGACGCGAACACGGGCGATCTGCCCGAGGATCCGTTTGCCGGTTTTCTGCCGCCCAACGACGCCCAGCACCGCGGCGAGGGCCTGCTCACGTATACCGTTCGACCGAAGCTCACGCTCGCCGACGGCGCGAAGATTCGCAATCAGGCGACGATCATCTTCGACCCCACCTACGGCGCCAACCCGCCGATCCTGACCCCGACGGTCACGAACACGATCGACGCAACGGCGCCCGTCAGCCAGATCGAACCGCTGCCGGCTCAATCCTCCGGCCCCGTTACCGTCAGTTGGGCTGGCCAGGACGCCGCAGGCGGGTCGGGCCTCGAGAGCTACGACGTTTTCGTCTCGCGCAACGGCGGACCGTTCCAACTCGGGATCGGGGCCACCACGGCGACGAGCGTGTTCTTCGAGGGAGAGCCCGGCTCAACGTATCGTTTCTACACGATCGCGCGCGATGCCGCCGGCAATACCGAGGCCGCCCCGGCCGAGGCCGACGCCTCGACCACCTTCGCCGGAGGCATCACCTACACGGCTTGGGCCGCTTCCCAGGGCTTGCCGCCCAACGCCGCCGACCCGGAGGATGACCCCGACAACGACGGTCTCCCGAACGCAGGCGAGTACGGCCTGGCGTCGAATCCCAAGGTCGCTGACTGGCCATCCGTGGCCCCCAAGGCTGGGATGGTGCGGTTGGCCGGCGAGACTTACCTCACGCTGACCTATCGCCGACCCAAACCCGAGCCGAGTGATCTGCAATACCGCGTGACGAGTTCGTCCGCCGTGGTGCCTTGGACGGGCGCGTCGTCGGTCACAACGGTCGGGACGCCCGTCGACCGCGGCAACTACGTCGAGGTCACGGTCCGGAGCCTCACGCCGATGAAGAACGGCGTGCACGGCTTCCTGCGGCTGCAACTTCGGAAATGAGCATACACTGAGGAATCAGCGATATGCACTACACCGTCACCCTCACCCGCCCTCCGGGCACCCTCTCCCATCGGATGGGAGAGGGACGGGGTGAGGGGTCTGTGTAGGGTATCCAGCCGACTAGGCAGTAAGCCGCACGGGTACAAGCGTGCTCAACAGTGCGCGAGGCATCGCGGAGCGCCGGCTTCCAGCCGGCTTGACGACCGCGGCGTGCCCATATTGGTTCATAGTCCCCGCGCGCATTC
>JAXGQW010000187.1:0-4952 GCA_040766265.1 Verrucomicrobiota bacterium | reverse complement strand
ACTTGACACATTGTATTGGAACCTTCCGATAGCCCGCACTTGGTTCAAGGTAAGGGAAGCACGGTTAGTCCGGCGGACTATTACCGCGACGACAACTATGAAAGGGTGGTCGCCTGCCACCGAGCGTGGCTCGCGCGAGAAAAGGCGGAACTTCAGGAGGAACACGAGTGACGGGCACGTGTAACGGTTTAGTCTCGCTCACAAAGCGGCGATCCGGTTAAGCTCTTCAGCCAGCAGTCGCGCGGCCTTCGCAACCGCGGGTGCGCACTTTTCGTCTCGAGCGCCGGCGGCCAATTGGGCGACCCCCTCCGGCGTGGTCAGATCAAGCCCGCAGATCTGCTCGCAGCGAAGAGAGCCACACTGCTCGGCGAACGTTCGATACAAGCGGCCGGCGGCGGGCACGGCAATCGCCCTTCGCTGGGGATATTCCTTCGCCTTCTGAGCGGCGGCCAGCGACAAGGCCATGACACAGCCGGGGACTGCGCCGCATACGTCGCCTTGCATGCCGATGCCCCCAGCAAACGCGATGGCGATCTCGGGCAACAACGGACTATCGATTCCCAAGGCTTCCGCGCCGGCCATCAGGCACGCCTCGCTGCAAGTTTTTCGCTTCTCGACAAAGTAGTACGTCGCGCGTTGGGCAACGTCGTCAGGATCGATCTGCTTGGTTTGCTTCGTCGTCACGGTTTCATTTCCTTTGTACTGGACTTCCTGGGCGCCGCCAGGGCGCCCGCCGCGCCCGCGGCAACACCGCCGCTGACTTCGAGCCTGCCGCGGCGTGTCAAGTCGGCCCTGGTCAAGGCTCGTTTCCTGCGTGGATTCGCTCCGTTCAGGCCTCGTACCCGGCGTCTTGCAGGAGCCTTCGCGCCTGGGCCATGGTCAGCCCTCGCCATTCGCGCCGCGCGAACGCCGTATCGCGGGGAATTGCGCCGACTTCGACAACCACCGCGCTGGCTCCGGCCCGCAGGATCTCCGCATGCGGCGGATGGCTGCACGCGACTTCGACGCCATCGAAGCGATCGGCCATGGCCAGGATGAACACGGCCGTGATCGCCGCCAACCGCTGTGCATCCACCGCGCCATAGCCGCACAGCGGAGAGCCCTCGACGGGCACTCTCGCCATGGCGCCGACCAGTCCGGTATGAATCTGGTCGCGGAGCATCAGGATGGCGTCGGCGATCTCCTCGTCGGAGTGTTCCGGTCCGACGGGTTCCACCAGGCCGAACACGCGCAGGCCATGGTCGCGGGCCTGCCGGATCTGTTTCAACCGGACTGCCGGATCGAACGCCGTGTCCACGCCTTCGCGAAGCCGGATCGTCTTGTAGATTCCGTGAAACCCGGCCTCCTTGAGTTGGGCCAGTTGCGCGTCGTTGGCCAGCCGGGTGTTGGCGACCAGCCGCACCGCGCCGCACTTGCGGTCCGTGATGCGGCGCCCAAGCTCGAGGAGCTTCTCCAGGCAGTACTGTTCGCTGGTGCGCAGAATCAGGTAGTCCGCGCGTTGGCGAATGAACTCATCGGCCCACTCCAGTGCTTCCTCTTCGCTCAGCTCGCAGGGCTCGGTGAATCGAGTCCATTCCGAGGCGAAAGAGCAGAAGCGGCATCCCATCTTGCAGGGCGCCTGGTCCAGGCCGATCGCCGCCCAGATTCTGCCACGGTTGCCCAAGTGCTCCCGCACCACGGCGCGCGCCTGCAAGTACAGCGCCTCTCTGCGGTCGGGATGTCGAGTCTCGCGGAGCAGGTGAAGGAGTCTCTGGCGGGAATCGGTGATCGGGCTGAGCGAAGCAGACATGGCGACGGGTCATCCTCGGGCTAGTTCGAGACTCGCGGGCCGGTTACTTGGCCACGGCCTTTCTCGCCGCTCGGACCAAGAAATTGATGCCGTCGCGATACGCTTCCAGGGTCTTGAGCCAGTTGCGAAGGCAGGACTCACCGGCTGCGGTCATCTCGTACGCCCGCCGGGCTGGCCCCGGTTGCGACGTATCCCAGGACGAGGCAACGAGGCCTCTGCCTTCCAAGGCCTTCAGGAAGCGGTAGATACCCGCTCCGTCGGGCTTCTGTCCCCTGAACATTGGCATCTGGCTGAGACGTTCCGCCAGCCCGTACCCGTGCAGCGGGCCGTCAGACAGGATGGTGAGGATCGCCGGTTGGACCAGCTTATCAAGCGTACTACCCTCGCAGGGGCACTCCATCATTTTTCCAGAGACCTTGCCTTTGTCGGCAGACATGATCCTCAACTCCTGAACAATCCATCTCATTTGATAGTATTCGTGTTCGCACGTCAGCGGTCAAGAGGGGGCTCTGCTGGCATCTTGAATACCCTTCGCCCTTCCCCGAGGTGCTTGACACCCCGGACTCGCGACCGATAATAGGGCACGTCTGCTATACGTGTATGTCTTCTAGCTGACCACCACTACCATAGGGCTGTGAACCTTTGCCAGCCCAATCGCCGACCAGGACCTCGAACGTCGCTAGACATGCCGCCCCGTTTGCCCTGCCGCAAGGCAATGACCGTAATTGACGACGGCGAGAGTCCAGGCCGCGCTCCCTGCCGCATATACACCGGAAAGCGAGGCCCCTGCGATGAGAGGACACCGTTCACGCCAGCCAGGCTTCACCCTGGTCGAGTTGCTCGTGGTGATTGCGATCATCGGAATCCTGATCGCGCTGCTTCTCCCCGCGGTTCAAGCGGCGAGGGAGGCCGCGCGGCGAGCGCAGTGCACGAACAATCTCAAGCAACTCGGGTTGGGATTGCACAACTTCGAGAGCGTCTTCCGCCGGTTCCCGCCCGCACACCCGGGAAAAGTCTCCCCCAAGTATGCGAACGATCCCCAATGGCTCCCGTTCCATTTCAGTTGGTCGGTCTACGCGCAACTGACGCCCTACCTGGAACAGACGGCCATCTCGCATTACGTCGACGTCAACGAGCCCTGCCTTGCAAAGTTCACCAACGGCTATAACGACCCGTTTCCAAACGGTCAGGGCCAGGTCTTTCGCGTTCCCGTCCCGACGTTCATGTGCCCAAGCGACCAATTCCGGTCGATCATTTGGACAACCGTTTACGGAGAAACGGTTCTCGGCCCGATCAACTACAAGGTCTGCATGGGAACCGGCGCCATGAGCACCGACACGAGTGTCTCGCGGACGCTTGGCCCGGCCTACCGCACGGACGGGCCGTTCATGGTCCGGGACGCGCAAAGCGCGGCAAGCATTACCGACGGTCTGAGCAACACCGTGTTCATGTCCGAAACGCTTCTCGGCAGGAATGGGACCGGCTTGACGGCAACCACCGCCGATCCTCGATATCATTATCTCTCCGCATACACGACCATGATCACGGAGTCGAACTATCAGTCCTTCCCCGTCGACCAGACCATCTGGCCGCGCGGGTACTGTTGGAACGGCGGCTACTTCCGCAGCACGCTTTACAACCACTATTTCACGCCCAATTCCAAGCTCTACGACGTGCATGGCAACGATCCCCAAATGTGGATTCAGTCGTTCGGGCTATTCGGCGCGCGGAGCATGCACCCCGGCGGGGTCAACGCCTTGCTCGGCGATGGTTCGGTCCGCTTCTTCTCCGACGCGGTCACCGAGAGCGTCTGGAGAGCGGTGGCAACCGGAGCCGGTGGAGAGGCCGCGACCCCTTGAGTGTCTCCCGAAATGCGCCCCTTTCCCCGCCACTCTTGCGGTTTGACTTTCCCTCCGGTAGACCCGGTTTCCACGTCTCAGCATCCAACCGATCGAAGGACAATCATCATGCAGATGCCCGCGCAGACCCAAGGAATCCTTGAGCGCGCTTTGGAAGGCAAGGCTCCGGCGCGCGACGAAATGGTCCACCTCCTCCGCTATCCCGAACACTCGCTCGAATCAGGGATCATCCGGGCCGCCGCGAACCGGATCACACGCGAGCGGTCTCACAATCTGGCCGTGGTTGGCGGGCAGATCGGGTATGCCACCGCGCCGTGCGAGGGGGATTGCGTGTTCTGCGTGTTCAGCGCCGCGCACCCCCACTTGCCCGTCGTGGACATGTCCACGGAAGAAGTGGTCGAGCACGCGACAACGCTCACCAGCAACGGCGTACTGGCCGGATTCTACCTGATGTCGATGCACCAATTCGACTTCACGCGTTTTCTCGATTTACTCGCCGCGGTCCGCGCGGCCGTTCCCGACTACGTCGGCATCTCGGCTAACGTAGGCGACATTACCTTAGAGCAGGCCAAGGAATTGAAGGCCGCCGGCGCCTCGGGGGCATACCACCAAATTCGGCTGCGGGAAGGAATTGACACCCGGCTCGATCGCGCAGAACGAATTCAGACCGTCCGCAACATTCAGGAGGCCGGGTTGAGGTGGGGATTCTGTTGCGAGCCGATCGGGCCGGAGCACACGCCCGAAGAGCTCGCCGACCACATCTCGTTCGGAATGAGCCTTGGTCCCAGCTATTCCGGGGCGATGCGGCGCGTCTTTCTGCCGAACGGTCCGATTGCCGATCGCGGGCAGATCACGGAACTGCGACTTGCGCAGATCGTCGCCGTCGCGGCGCTGGCCGCGCTCGTTGACCCCGCGATCACCTTCATCGGGGCGCACGAGCCAAACTTGATTTGCCTGACGTCGGGCGCGAATTCCGTGTACGCCGAGATCGGCGCCAATCCGCGCGATGAAAGCGTCGAGACCTCCCAGAATCTGGGACTGTCCGTGGATGACTGCACCCGCATGATCTACGAAGCCGGTTTCGACGGCGCTCTGCGAGGCGACGGGAAAATCATCCCCGTCTGCTCCGTGCTTGGTCTTAAGGACGCACGCGACGCGTGGACGCCTTCTTGCACCGATGACAAGTCTTGCACTCGCCGCGCCGCGTGCTGACCGTTCGGACGAAGAAACCCTGGACGAATCCGTGTCCGAGACGATCCGAGAAGCGGCGCGCGACAAGCTACCGCTGCTGGACGCCTCCGTGG
>JAXGQW010000186.1:0-2810 GCA_040766265.1 Verrucomicrobiota bacterium | reverse complement strand
GCAAATCCGCACGACGTTCGACCTGATCCCGCTGCTTGGCCCGGTGGTCCACGACCTGGCGCGGAACCAGCACGAGAAGAACCGGCCGCAGATTCGCCGGGAGGTAGAGCAAAAGGTGTATGCCCAGGCGAAAGAGCAGATCGACGAAGAGGTGGACGCGCGCCTGGGAGAGTTGAACCAACGGCTGAAGGACCGGGCCCTCGACCCGCTCGCCGCGATGTCGCTCCGCCCGATCGTAACGCAAGCCGAGACGACCCGGGAGCGGATGACGATGCAGCTTCAGCTTGCCGGACCGAGTCAATTGGGCAGCCATACCCCCCGCCCCTGGGCGCCGGCCGACAGCGTGTTGAGTTTTCAGCTTCACCAATCGGCGGTGAACAACGTCATCGAGCGGCTCCGGTTGAACGGCCAGACGCTTTCGATCAAGCAGTTGCGCGACCGGATCGGCGAGCGCTTCCACCGGCCTGAACTGCTCCAGCAGACCGCGGAGAACGACGACGTGGTGATCACCTTCGACCCGCAGGACGCCGTCCGGGTCGATCTTGAAGACGGGCGATTGGCGATCTCGCTGGCGATCAAGCGGCTCGCAAAGTCGCCCCACGAGTGGACCGACTTCCGCGTCCGCGCCTATTACCGCCCCGTGGTCACCGAGCGGTCGGCGCACCTGGTTCGCGACGGCGTTGTCGAGCTTTCCGGGCGCATCCGCGCCGGCTCGCAGATCACGCTGCGAGGCATTTTCAGCAAGACCTTTTCGAAAGACCGGGTCTGGCCGATCGTGCCGGACAGCCTCGCGGCCGACTCGCGGCTCGCGGGTCTGGAAATCACGCAGTTGCTCATGGAAAACGGCTGGGTCGGGCTGGCCATCGGGCCGGAGCGGGCGAAACCCTCAGTGGCCGAGCGGACACGCACGGCCACGAAGTAACGGAGGAGCGGGTCGGCACATCGCCGTCGGCCGTCTGGTTCCCAAGCTCCGGCTTGGGAACCCGCCGTTTCCGTCCTGGTTCTGGTTCCCAAGCTCCAGCTTGGGAACCCGCCGTCTTCACCGCTCAGCCTCGTCAGGCGGAAACGCGTACCGCGCCAGGCGCGAATCGACGGCCGGACTGCCGAGGTAAGCGCACCAATCGTGCTCGCGCCCGACCTGGCATTCCACGCGGACACTCTCGAAGCGAAGCCCGGCGTCGCTCAGTCGCCAGGGGCAGGCCGGTCCGGCAAACCCCAGCGCGCTCGACCGATCGCCGCGTCGCATGCGGGGATAGAGCCGCAGGACGGGGTCCAGGCAGTTGGATGTGATCAGCAGCTCGTCGATGCCGTGAAAGGCCAGGCCATTGCGGCCGCCGGGCAGCAGCCACTCGCTGTCCAGCGCGGCGGCGATGAGCATGACGCGCGCCGGCCGCCGCTCCGCCTCGCGCGTGTCCCGCTGGAGCTGCCAGCCGGCCAACTGCCCGCCCCCGGCCAGGTGCAAGGCGCCCGCAATCACGCGCGCCCCGAAGCTGTAGCCGATCAGCAGTACCGGCGCCTCGGCCGGGAGCCGGTCCAGCCACTCGGCCAGGTAGTAGCTCTGCACGTCGCTCCGCGCGGCCTTCACCAGGGCATCCTGCCGGGGGCCGCCGCCAATCCGGTCGGCCGGCCAGGCCCAGATCACCAGCCGGAACGGCCGACCGGCCGAGTCGCGCTGGAGCCGGTGGAGGATGGGCAGCCCCTGGTTGACCGCCTTGCACTGGTCCGCGCGATTGCCGTGAACGAAGACCACAATCGGAACTTCGGCCAGCGCCGGCTCGAAGAACGCCTCGGCCGTGGCCGCAGTCCATCCTTTGCGAATTTCATCGCGCCGCTGGTAAGAGAACCGGTCGGGGTCGAACCCGACCGGGCGTGCCAAGGGCGCGTGCCGAGTGCTGACGATCCACGCATCGGCGCAAGACTGCCGCGTCTCGGCCCGTGCGCCCTCCACGCCGCCGCCCCGTTCCTCCGCGCCGCGGGCCGGGCAGGAAATCGTTGCCAGACACGTCCCCCATGCAATCGTTGCGATAAGTCGAACGGTAAATGTGCTGTTCATCGGATGCCGCTCTCGTGCATTCTGGGCAAGGCTCCGGGCAGCCGCGCCCGCAAACCTTCACTCTCCAGGGCGGATTCGGGCAGGCGGTTCCGTTTCTTGCGGCGGGCAAGCCCTGCTTGCCATCCAGGATTGCAGTTCCTGCCGCGAAGAACGGGAATTAAACGCCCACTCGGGGTCACGCCATCTTGGGAAAGTGTAGCTTCTACTCAACGTGATGGAAGCTTGGCGGCGGCAGAATGTGGCAAGAAGTCGACGCGTTGCGTTTGCACTTCACTGGCCATGGGGTAGAGTTGTCGGGTTGATGACTCCTTGATGTAGAAGGAACGGACAGGAGAAGCCGGTTATGAGGAAGTTGTTGGTTTTAACCGTCTTGGTCACCACGCTCGCGGCCGCTGGATGCGGAATCTGCGACCGCATGAGGCGGGGGTCGCTGTTCCAGTCGTGGGCGACCACCGAGGTGCCGTGCTACGACTCGTGCGTCACCTGTTCCCCCCAAGATCCCTGCGGGGCGTGCGAATCGTGCGTGCCGGGGACGACCGAATCGGCGCCGATGACTTCGCCAATGACCTCGCCGCCGGCGTCGCCGCCGGTGCTGCCTTCGCCGGGCATCTGACGCCGCCCTTCCTGGCGATCGGAGGCAGCCGGGTCTTTTCAAGACTCGGAGGCAAGCGTCTCGGAAAGACGCCTCCAGCGTGGGGCGCGTCTTGGGCGCAGGCGATTCACTGGTCGAAGATTCCCGCGCCGACGTCCTTGCGAC
>JAXGQW010000185.1:0-3220 GCA_040766265.1 Verrucomicrobiota bacterium | reverse complement strand
TCTCCGTCCAGGGCGCGATGGCCTACCAACGGGACTTGCGCGATGTGGAGTTTCATCTCTTGGACAGTGGGCACTTTGCCCTTGAGGACTGCGGGTACGAGATCGGGCAGCACGTAATCTCGTTCCTCGAACGGACAGTCGTGCCCGAGCCGCGGAACGCCGTCGAATCCAGTCTCGGAGTACGGTCCATCGCGTGAACCTTAGAAAGGAGCGTTTCTTGTGATCGCAGCAGACGTTCAAAATGCGTTGAATGAGCAAATCAACGAGGAGTATTGCTCGTGGTACTTTTACCGGTCGGCATCCGACCGCTGCCGCCAACTCAAGTTGCGTGGTTTCGGCCATTGGCTGCGGCGCCTGTCCGGAAAGAAGCTCGACCAGGCAACCAGGCTTTCGGACTTCGTCCTGGATCGCGGCGGTCAAGTGGATTCCAGGCCGATCAGCACGCTGAACGGCCATTGGGATTCGCCACTGGGAATCGTCGAGGCCGCTCTGGAGCGGGAGCATCAACTTGGCAAACTGGCGGCCTGGGTCGTGAACCTTTCGCTGAACCAGGGAGACTACGCGTCGCAAGCTTTCATGGAGCGGGTCGTCTCCGATCAGGTGGAGACCGAAGCAAAGGTGGGAACAGTCAGGGACCGTCTGAAAATGGTGGGTGATGCGCCGGCCGGGTTGTTCTTGGTCGACCAGGACCTGGCTTGACGCCGAGCAGCACCGGCCCTCCTGAACCGTCTGGGGAGTGCGATCCTCTCCAGGCTGCGGCCCCAGCCGTTGCGGGATTCGCGCGGGATGCCCTTCGGGTTGACCTTCGCGACGAGCGATGGCGGCAGTCGGCGTCTCACCGGAAGAGCTTCGCCAGGTACTTGACTTGCCTTCACTCAGAACTGGTTCTACAATGCTCCGTAAGTGCAGTTCTATTCCCGAGTGAAGCAGTCATGTTTCGCGTCGCATCCGCACTTTTGACGATCGCCCTGATTCTGGCCTGCCCGTTCCACTGCATGGCCAATGCCGGCGGTCCGGCTGCGTCGTCGGAACAGAAGTCTGCCTGCACCTGCTGCTCCCGGGAGTCACGAGGAGAAATCCCTGGCGATCCCCTCGCTCCCGACGAGGATTGTGGCCGCGGGAGCTGCCTCTGTCACGGGGCGGTCGTTGAAGCCGGCGGAGCACCGATCGATCTTGAGCTTGCGGGCAAGCAGTTTTTTGCCGGGGTTTTGCCTTCGGAAGCTGCATGTTTCCGTTTCGCGATCCCGAGTCGTCCTGATTGGTTTTCTGATCGCCCGTCCTCTCCATATACGGGGCGATCTGTGCGCGTTCTCTGCCAATCGTTTCTGCTCTAGGACGGCAACAGCGCATTTTGGGCTTGATTCCGGTGTCCGCGCGATACCGCTTGTGTCGTGAGCCCTTCTGCGCACGGTGAGTGGGGAACTCGCGGCCTGCCGTCCGTCTCTTGAGCAACTCATCGGTTGTCGCGCAGCAACAGTCGAAATCGCGAGAAATTTCCCATGTTGAGACGTCGCCTGCTGCCCTGGGAGTACGGTGTCCGCAATCTCTTGCGGCGACCGGCACGCAGCGTTCTTACGCTGGGCGCGTTGTCCACCGTGGTTCTGCTCGTGTTCGTCGTCGTCGGATTCATTCGCGGGCTGGAGCGTTCACTGGCCGTCAGCGGCGATCCATCCGTCGTGTTGGTCTATTCGCTCGGCGCGGAACAGAACATCGAAAACTCCGCGATCCCCGCCCGGACTCCGGCCCTGCTTGCCGCCAGCCTGGATGGCGTGCAGGAGCGATTCGGAGTCCCTCACGTTTCCCCGGAGTTGTACCTGGGGACACGTGTTCAAGTCGGCGACGATCAGAGAACGGGGCATGGCCTGGTCCGCGGAGTGACAAGTACGGCTCCGTTAGTACGCCGCGGGATTCGGCTGACCGAAGGGAAATGGCCGGGCCCCGGCGAGTTGATGATCGGCAGACTGGCTGCCGCCAAGCTGGGGTGCGATCCGAGTAATCTTGCAGTGGGACGGGAGATTGTCTTCGAGAAGAGGAAATGGCGGATCAGCGGGCGCTTCTCCGCCGCTGGTGCGGCCTTCGAATCGGAGGTCTGGTGCCGACTGCCCGACTTGCAGCAGACGCTCAAACGCCAAGACCTGAGTCTTGTCGCGATTCTGCTCCGTCCGGGATCGAGGGTCACCGACGTGGAGCTGTTCTGCAAAGAACGTACAGACTTGGAGCTTCAGGGGCTCGCAGAGACGGCTTACTACCAGTCGCTTCAGAAACACTACAAGCCCGTGCGGGTCCTTGCCTGGACGGTCGTATTTCTGGTCTCGGCGGCCGGCGTGTTTGCCGGATTGAACATGATGTACGGCGCGGTCGCCGGACGAATTCGCGAAATCGCGACCCTCCAGGCCGTCGGTTATCGGCGCTGCGCGATCCTTGTCAGCATCGTCCAGGAGGGGGCTCTGTTGGCGGCAGCGGGGTCCTTGGTGGCGGGCGCGGTGGCGTTGTTGCTCATCAACGGCATGGCCGTACGGTTTACGATGGGAGCGTTCGCTCTTCGGATCGACGGCGTGGCGTTGATCATAGGCTGCGGCGCAGGTCTCCTGCTCGGTGTCATCGGGGCGCTACCCCCGGCCGTTAAGGCTCTGCGGCTGCCAGTCGCCGAAGGCCTGAAGGCAATATGAGTCATGGCCGTCGAAGGAAGCACTTGTTTCGTTTTTCAGAAAGGAAGGATCGATGAAGAAGACAACCGCGCTGTTGTTCGGCTTGAATCTCCTCGTTGTCGGAATGTTGGGCTGCGGTGGCGGCCAGAACGAACCGCAACCGGCGGCCGCAGATCAGTCGGGCCGGCAAAGCGGCTACGTGGCCCGTAGCGAACCCATCGGGGCCATGTCCGTGGGCGACGCACGGCAATCCGTCCAAGATGAAGACGAGGTTGTGCTTGTCGGCCGCGTCGGCGGGTCGTCGAAACCCTTCGTCGACGGAATCGCCGCTTTCACGATCGTCGACCTGAAACTGCCGCACTGTTCGACCGGCGAGGGCTGCCCGACGCCTTGGGACTATTGCTGCGCCCAGGACCAGGTGAAAGACAATATCGCCATGGTCAAGGTCGTCGACGACGAGGGCAAGCCGGTTGCCGAAGATGCTCGCCAACTCCTCGGTCTCGAGGTGCTCGATACGGTCGTGATCCGTGGCAAGGCGACGCGCGACGCGGACGGAAATCTCGCGCTGCTGG
>JAXGQW010000184.1:0-1607 GCA_040766265.1 Verrucomicrobiota bacterium | reverse complement strand
GGGCGATTGCGTTCATGGCAGGGGGCGACTCACTTGGACGACGGGAGATTCGATCTGGGCCGGGCGCGTCCGCTGGGCCCTGACGCTCGATGGAAACGCGAGGCAAAGGGATGCGGCGGCGGCGAGGACAAGTTTTGATATCATACGAATGCTCATCTGGATCCATCCTGGACAGCGCGCAGCAGGCCGAGCCGGTAGGGGAGCCGGCCGTAGTCCCCGCGGTTGTCGGCGTCGGATATTCCCTGGTACAGGAACAGGAGGTTGTCGGGATCGAGAATCATGCGCTCGTCGTGGCTGTCACGGACCATCTCGCCGTGGCTGACCTGGCCGGTCCAGGGTTCGACCCCGTCTTCAAAGGTCATGTTCCTGCTGCCGGCAAAGGGCTGCTCGAAGGTGTCGAGACCCGCCACCGGATGCCATTCACCATCCAGCGTGTCCGCGATGTAAGCGCGATAGAAACGCGTCGGGGACAACGCCTCGACGCAGGTCAGGTACTTGTCCATGCCCTTGATCTTGTAGGTGAAACTCCCCTCGAAGACCGTGGCGCGGGTGCCGCGCATGGCGATCACCGGATTGCTGAATCCTTTGGGGAACTCCGCGTACGGGGTCCGGCTGCGGTAGAAATGCCCGTCGTCGCCGGTGAAGAACAGATACACGTGTTCGCCGTCGCCGATACAATGATAGTCAATCGGGAGCCGCGGCATGGGGGTGCCCTGAGCGAAGAACGGTTGCGGCGCGCTCCATGACTTCGGGTCATCCGGCGTTTCGCTGGTGCAATACGCCGGCGCTTGCGTCTGGAAAATGAAGTGCCACTTCTTGTGCGGCGCGAAGTAGAACACTTCCGGCGCGCACTTGTAACCGCCGAATCCCGGGACGGTGTCCATGTAGAAAAGCCTGGCGTTCGGCGCGTCCTTCCAATCCGCAAAACTCAGGTAAACCATGCTCCACCCGCCGCGACCGCCGCGTTGCTGGCCTTGCGCCGGCTGGTTGGCGCCGGCGTTCGAGAGTTCCGCCGCCTCGGGGCCGCTCACCATGAAGGCGGTCGCGTACACGTGCCACTTGTCCCGATAGCGGAAGATCGTGGGGTCTTTGACCGAGTAAAGGAAGTGGGTGGGGTCGTTCTGCGGCGCGACGAGCACGCCGGTCGATTCCCACTTGAGCGGCTTGCCCAGCAAACCGGGCAACGTGTTTGGCACGGGTGCGTGGATTTCGGGGAGTGGGCCAAGGTCCGGATTGGGTCGCCTTCCGCTGCGAGCCGCGGTGGCGGCCGGTGCGGGCGGCGCTGCCGTGGTCGCGTCCGCCGCCTGGGGGATGATCTCAATCGCATTGATCTGCGGGTTCTGGACATTCGGCGTGAATGTGACCTTGATCTTGCCGTCGGCGACTGTGACAGGGACGGTCTCGACGTAGGCTTTCAGGAACCCGCCGGCCTTGACCCAGACATCGAAGTCCTTGAACTCGCGCCCCTGAACGTTGAACGAGAACACCCGTTCGCCCGGGCCGGTGATGCCCTCGTAGGTCTCCGCGAAATGCAGCTTCACGATGTAGTCTCCGTTGGGCACGGGCCACGTGAAGGAGTCCATGCTGTAGCGCTCCGCCCGGTATAG
>JAXGQW010000183.1:0-1719 GCA_040766265.1 Verrucomicrobiota bacterium | reverse complement strand
TTGAGCGGGACGATCATGATTGCCCGCGTCACACTCGAAATCGCGCTGCGGAAGGAATTCGACTACCTGATTCCCGCGGAGCTGGCAGGGCAAGTCGAGGTCGGCAGCCGGGTCAAGGTCCCGTTCGGGGCGCGCCAGGTCTTTGGATGCGTCACGGCTCTGGTTGAGGCCTCGCCGTGCGCGAGGCTGCGTCCTTTGTTGCGGGTGGTGGGCCGCCAGAGCCTGATGACTCCGCGGGTGCTCGAGTTGGCGCGCTGGATTGCGGCGTATTACTGCTGCCCGGTCGAGATCGCCGTCAAGAGCGTGCTGCCCGAGGCGGTCCGGCGCGAGAAAGAGGGCTGGCGCGAACGCTTGTTCGTGCGCGCATTGCCTGGGAGCGGTCCGCTGCCCAAGTTGAGCAAGCGGCAGGCTGAGATCCATGCCATCATTGAGGGGCGCAAGGAGCTGCCGCTTCAGGAACTGCTGCGCATGACCGGCACGACGGCCGAGACGGTGCGGCGCCTCGAGGATCGGGGCCTGATCGCCGTGGCCGCGCAGGTTTCCGAACGCGATCCCTACGCCCACGAGGTCATTCTGCCCACATCGCCTCTGGTCCTGAATCCCGAGCAGCAGCGGGCTCTGGATGCGATCACAAGAGCGCTCGACACTCTGCGCGACGCGCGCTTTGCGGATCGGGCGCGATCGCTGACGGGCGACGAATCATGGGTGGCGAGTGGCGCCCGACATGCGCCCTTCCTGCTTCACGGCGTGACCGGCAGCGGCAAGACCGAGGTGTACCTGCAAGCCATCACACACGCCCTCGCTCTCGGGCTTGGGGCGATTGTGCTCGTGCCGGAGATCTCGCTTACGCCCCAGACCGTCGAGCGATTCAAGGCGCGGTTCTGTTCCGGACGCCTGCAAACGCTCGTAGCCGTCTTGCACAGCCACCTCTCGGTCGGGGAACGCCACGACGAATGGCACAAAATCCGCCAGGGTCGGGCCCGGATCGTCATTGGAGCGAGGTCGGCCATCTTTGCCCCGGTCGAGCCGTTGGGGCTGATCATCGTCGACGAGGAACACGAGCATTCGTACAAGCAGGAGGAGGCCCCGCGCTACCATGCGCGCGATGTGGCCGTGGTTCGCGCCCAGCGGGAAGGGGCGGTGGTGGTTCTCGGTTCGGCCACGCCGTCCCTCGAAAGCTACTACAACGCGCGCCGCGGCAAGTATGTGCTCCTCGAACTGCCCAGCCGCGTCGACAACCAGAAGCTCCCTGTGGTCCGCGTGGTCGACCTGTGCCGGGAATACCGCGGCGACAAGGGGATTCCGATCCTCTCGAACTTGCTGCGGGAGGCCGTGACACGACGGCTCGAACGCAAGGAGCAGGTCATCCTGTTCCTCAACCGTCGCGGCTACGCCACATCACTGCAGTGCCCGCGCTGCGGCTACGTTGCGAATTGCCCGAACTGCAGCGTGGCCCTGACGTACCACCGATCCCGGCAACAACTCCTTTGCCACATCTGCGGCCACCAGAAACCGGCGCCGACGGCATGTCCGGAAGCGTCGTGCCGCAACCCGGCGATCCGCTATGCCGGCCTGGGCACCCAACGCGTCGAGGAGACTCTGAGGCGCGTGTTTCCGCACGCGCAGATTCAGAGGATGGACTCGGATGTTCTCAAGCGGAAGGAGGACTACCGCCGCATCCTCGGGGATTTCCGGACGGGCAAGATCGATATTCTCCTG
>JAXGQW010000182.1:0-1784 GCA_040766265.1 Verrucomicrobiota bacterium | reverse complement strand
GCCACGAGCGAGGCCCCCGGGCCGCCCGGATTGACCACGAGCAGGTGGTCCACGACCAGTGGCGTGCCACAGTAGCCCCACCCCGGCAGTTTGCCCCCGAGGTCGTTCGCCAGATGCAGTCTCCAGAGGACTTCGCCAGTGTCGAGCTTGACGCAATGCAAGTGGCCGAACGCGCCCAGCAAATACGCCCGCCCCTCGTGCAGGACGGGCGTGGCGCGCGGCGACTGTCCGTAGTCCAGTTCGCCCGTCGCCGGGTAATCGAGTGTCCAGAGGAGCCGGCCATCCGCCGTGCGCAAACAGCGGAAGACATCGCGCGCGTCCGACACGTCGCGCTCGGCCACGACCAGGAAATCGCTGGTGGCGGCCAAGCCGGCCAGGCCCGGACCTTGGGCGGGCTGTCGCCACAGAACCCGCAGTTGGGCAGGCAATCTCGCGGGCAGACGCTCGACCCGCGCATCGCGTCCTGAGCCGTGCCAGTCCGGCCAGTCGGCGCCAGTCCACGGCGCGAAGCCGCTCTTGGATTCCATGACGCGCAACAGGGCCGCATCGTCGCGCAACGCGAGTAAAGCGCTTCGCACGCGCTCCGCCGCGGCTTGGCTGAGGGCCGGCATGGCGAATACGGTGACGAACGGCACGGGCCGGGTGTGCCCCAGCACGCGCAAGGCGCCGGGTTCCACGTTGCCGCACCCTTCGAGCAAGGGGAACGCGTAACTGGAAATCACGGCCACCGGTGCCGGGCTTGCCTCACTGTCCTGCACCTCCAAAGCGGCCTCCGCACACCCGCTGCGCGTTTCCAGTCTTTCCGGAATGGGAACCCCATGCTCGACGAGAGCGGCCAGGGCGGCGGCGTGTTTCTCCTCCGCCTCCGGCAGCCCAAACAGAATCCGTCGCGTCCGGAGGTCGGAAAGCGACTTGGCCGGGTCTTTCGCCCGCACCACAAAGAGGCCAGTCAACGTGGTTCGCCCCTCGGTGTCGGTCAGCCGGGCCAAGGGCCGCAATGGAATCTGCATGGCCACGGCATCGGCCCGCACGAGCGACTCCTTGCCGATCACCAGGCCCGGCCCGAGCCGCCCGGCCTGGCGAAGACCTTTGTCCAAGCTCTCCGCAAAAACCACCTGGACAGGCCGCCCCAACTGCCCGCTCAACCAGCCCGCGAGTCTCGGGTAATCTCGTTGGGCATAGCCGCCCACACACTCGCAAGCCAACTCCCGCGCCAAGGGGTCCATGACCACGACCGTAAGCGGGCCCCGATCGGGACTGACACCGCAGCCGGCCAAAAAGCCAAGCCCCAAGGCAAGCATCGTCGGAATAAGAAGCCCCATCGATGCTCGCCTCTTCGCCCCACGAAACGCTTGGCCGGGACGCCGGTCCACGATCGGTTTTGAGAAGGCAGCCACAGCAAATCCCGCCGCGCGTCACTTGGCCGCGGCGAAGACGTGGATCGCGTCGTCCGCCGCATTGAGCAGGTAGAACCGTTGCCCGTCCGGACTGACATCCACCGTGGCCCGCACACATCCGCTGTCGTACGTGGGCGCGGCGAGGACCTCGAGAAACTTGCCGTCGCTGGAAAAGCGCTTGATCGCGACCGGCGGACCCGATTCGGCGGCCAGCACGTCGCCGTTGGCGGTCAAGCGGATGTTCTTGGGTTCGCAGCAGCCGCCAAAACCATCGGCGGCTTGGCGATCGCGCTTCCCGAAGCTGGCGAGCTTCGCGCCGTCGCGGTCAAAGGCCTCGACCCGATGCCGCCCGTTGTGGGCCACCCACAGCTTGCCGTCGCGGGCGGA
>JAXGQW010000181.1:0-1896 GCA_040766265.1 Verrucomicrobiota bacterium | reverse complement strand
GCGCACCTGCGGCGTGCCAGCGATGTAGTCGAGCTGGCGCTCGAAGTCGGGATGAAAATCGTAGCCGGTCGCGTTGCTGACAAGCCGGGAGCGCGTGCAATACCGGCAATACGACGCGCAGCGGTCCGTGACCAGGAACAGGACGCGATCGGGGTACCGATGCACCAGGCCAGGCACGGGCGAATGCCGGTCCTCCCCGCATGGATCTGTCAGTTCCCAGGGCGCTGTGTCCGTCTCTTCGAGCCGCGGCACCACCTGTCGTCGAACGGGGCAGAGCGGATCGGACCGATCGATCAGATTGAAGAAATAGGGCGTAATCCCCATCGACAGCTTGGCGTCGACAAGATCGGCCCCCGCCCGCTCTTCCGGGGCGAGCGCCGGCAACAAACTTTCGAGCTGTTCGAGCGTCGTGATCCGATGCCGGATTTGCCAGCGCCAGTCGTTCCAGTCACTGTCGGCAACCTGCGCCCACGGCCCCCGTCCAGCCGACCGAAACTCCTTCAGCGATTCGAAGGACGGGTGCGATGGCGGCTCCCCGCCGCCGGACGAAACATCGTCATTCAACATTGACACGAACTATAGGAGGGAGGTCGGACCTGTCAAGCGACCCGCCGGCGGCGCAAGCGGTTCTCATTGAAGCATTCGCCCAAATCGGCATCCTCTCGATTTCATGGACTGGCTGACGCAACCCGAAACCTACATCAGCTTGCTGACACTGACGGTGCTCGAGATCGTGCTGGGCATCGACAACATCGTGTTCATCTCAATCCTCGCGGGAAAGCTGCCGCACCACCAGCAGGCCAAAGCCCGCCAGGTCGGCCTGAGCCTCGCCTTGATCTCGCGCATCCTGCTCCTGTGCGGACTGACCTGGGTGATGGGGCTCAAAACAGTCCTGTTCACGGTGCTCGGCCATGGCGTCACCGGGCGCGATCTGATCCTGATCGTCGGCGGCCTGTTCCTGCTCGCCAAGGCAACCCGTGAAATCCACGAGAAACTCGAAGGCGAAGAGGGGCGGGTGACCAAACGGCTGCCCCCGACATTCGCCGGCGTGATCGTCCAAATCCTCCTGCTCGACATCGTCTTCTCACTCGATTCGGTGATCACAGCCATCGGCCTCGCCCGGCGGCTCGGCGTCATGATCGCAGCGGTCGTCATCGCCGTCGGTTTCATGCTGCTGTTCGCCGGCTACATCAGCCACTTTATCGAGCGCCATCCGACTCTCAAGATGCTTGCCTTGAGTTTCCTGCTCCTGATCGGCGCCGTCCTGGTGGCTGACGGCTTGGGACACCACATCAACAAGGGCTACGTCTACTTCGCCATGGCCTTCTCGGTCATGGTCGAGGCCTTGAACCTGAAGGCCCACTCGAAACAGTCAAGCCGATGAAGAGCAACTGGCTGGCGACGAAGACCATCAGCCAGACGAACGCCTGGTCCATGAAACCGTACGAATGCAGGCCCACGCCGAGCATGTTGACGCCGAACCAGGAGAAGCTCGTCACCACGTTCCCGAAGATCGCCAGGTTGATCAGCCCGCGCTCCCTGACCAGACCGCCCCCGCGGGCATGCAGGATAATGGCACTCCAGAGCACCACAAGCAGCGCGCCATTCTCCTTGGGATCCCACCCCCAGAACCGGCCCCAGGATTGATCCGCCCAAATGCCGCCCACCACCGTCCCGACGAAGCTGAAGAGCGTGGCGAAGCAGATCACGCCATAGACCATTCGGGCCAACCGCCTGCCGATCGCCTCGGTGAACGTGCCGGTGAACGCCCGCCGAACCGCGTAGACAATGCCGAGAAACCCCGCCACGAACATCGCCGAGTACCCGAGGGTGATGGTGATGACATGCGTCGTCAGCCAGAAATTGCTGTCAAGGACCGCGCGCAGCATCTCCATC
>JAXGQW010000180.1:0-1966 GCA_040766265.1 Verrucomicrobiota bacterium | reverse complement strand
GAGGGTCTCCACACAGATTCAGGGCGGAACACAGATGGGCGCCGAGACGGTGATCCCGCTGACGGCATCCACGCCGCCTTGTGTTCTCTGTGCTCTTTGTGCTTCATGCCCCTCTCCGTGCGGCGGAGCCACCATCTTCGGGCGCATTAGGCACGCAAAGGAAGCCATCCAACGCACGCGGGAAGTGATCCGGCGGCAGCACATGGCACTGGCCACCGAGCAGACCTATGTTCATTGGTTGCGCCGGTACATCAGCGCATTGCAGGGCATGCCGCCCACCCTGACCAGCGAGCAGAAGCTCGAACGATTCCTGACTCAACTGGCCCTCACACGAGACGTCGCCGCCAGTACCCAAAACCAAGCGTTCAACGCCATCGCCTTCCTCTACAAGGACGTCCTGGGCACTCCGTTGCATGACGTGGACGCGCTCCGGGCCACGCGGCCCGTCTACTTGCGTCACGCTCCGACTCTAACCGAGACCCGGGCCTTGCTGCAAGCTGTCGCTGACGTGGGGGGATACCCGACCAACCTCGTCGCTCGTTTGCTTTACGGCTGCGGGTTGCGTGTGACCGAACCCCTGAACCTCGGAACCAAAGTTAGTGAATCATAACGTACTGGCTGTCTCTCAATTCTCGCTGGGCAGGGGAGCCGCCGGCTCCGACTCGAAGGATTCCGCGTAGACCGGAATCCTCTCGACAATACTCCGCGTCACTTTCCGCTGCCGCCGGTCGTAAAGCCTTGTGGTTCTCGGGTCTGCGTGGTTGGCCAGGTTCTGAGCGTCTTCGAGCGAAACTCCTTGCGTGAGCAGATTCGTGATGGCCGCCACACGAAACGAGTGGGGCGATAGGGTCGTCGCCGACATCCCGCGGCGTAACCCAGAGAACTCATCGGCACATTCGCCTCCACAAGCGCGACGCAAGCGACGCAGCGGCCATGAAGCCGCCCATGAATGCGCCTTGAATTCCCGGGACCGCAACATCCTGTCCCGCGAGTAATCGACCAGGTACAGCGGCGCGGATGGTTTCTCCGAGCGCGCGCTGAATGCGCCGCGCATTGAACCCGCGTAACAACGCTGCCACTGGCGCGGGGGCCGCCCTGTTCCAGAAAGTCATGCTCGAGACGGCGGAGTTGCTGGTCGAGCAGGCAGTTGGCCTGGTGGATCAGGCAGATGACAATGCCCGAGATGCGGCTGCCTTCGGCGATGTTTTTGTTGCCGCTGCGGGCGGCCTGCACCATCTGGTCGTGGGTCCGGGATTCCGGGCTGATGAAGCGGTCGCAGAAACGCACGGTGGCGTCGCAGATGATCTGACTCTTGGTGCAGGCAAAGAGTCTCTCGCAGCCGCCGTGGGGTGGGATGAAGCCTTCATGAGACGAGTGGGACGGAGGCGACAGACGGCGGGCAAACCCGTCCGTAGGGCCATTGCGCGTCGCGTCCCGGCCGAGCGGTACCTTTTTTGCTTGGAAGGGAGGGGCTGCGACCGTAGCGTGGCGGCATGTCAGATGTCGCAGCCAGAAAGCGCAAGATGGCCCTGTTGCTGGGCCTGGGCCTGGATTCGGACGGCCACAAACGTATTACGACCGGGCCGAACTTTGCGCTCATCGGCGGCTCGGAGGCGACGCATGAGCACATGACGGAGAAGGCGTTGAAGATCAACGAGAAACTGGCCGAGCGCGGCAAGCGTCTCGAGGACGTGAGCGCGGAGGAGTTTGACGACATTGCCCACGACGTCGGTCTCCGGCGAAAGTCACCCGAGCAGAACTGAATCATCGGAATCGGGATTTACTGCCGCGCATGCCGTCCGCACCCCACCCTTACCTGTTTCTCGCTCTGATGTTGGCGGCGGGTCTGGTGTTTTGCCTGGGGATGCTGGGCCTGGCGAGACTGTGGGCGGTGTGGGTCTCCCCCCCGAAGCCGGGTCCCACGAAGGGTGCGGCCTACGAATGCGGCCTGGCGCCGCAGGGCGAT
>JAXGQW010000018.1:0-71096 GCA_040766265.1 Verrucomicrobiota bacterium | reverse complement strand
GGAGCGCGTGCCCAAGACAGGCCGCTGATGTCGACGGGGCGCGACCGGGGGTGGTCGCGCCCCAGTGTGGGGATCAGGCGCCGAACTTGTCGAACATCCGCGCGTTGGCCTGCATGAGGCGGATGAGGTACTTGGCTTTGAAGACGCCGAGCGATCCCATGTTCGAGCCCGTCTCGGTGAAGCGCTCGAGTTTGTCTGATCCGCTCAACGCGGAGTGGACGAGGACCGGCTGGGGGTGCCACGAGTGGCCCTTGACCGCGCACGGCGTCGAGTGATCGCCGGTGATGGCGATGACGTCGGGCTTTTTGCGGAGGAGGATCGGGAGGGCGGCGTCGAAATCCTCGATCGCCTTCTTTTTGGCTTCGAAGTTGCCGTCTTCTCCGGCCTTGTCGGTGTACTTGTAGTGGATGAAGAAGAAGTCGTAGTTGTCGTATTCCGCGAGGTAACGCTCGAATTGTTCGGCGATGGTCTTGGGCCCTTCGATCTTGGTCATGCCGACCAACTGGGCGAGTCCCTTGTACATCGGGTAGACCGCCAGACAGGCCGCCTTGAGTTGGTAGCGCTCCTGGAAGAGCGGGATCCGGGGCTGATGGGCGATGCCGCGCATCAGGAAGCCGTTGGCCCGCGGATGCTTGGCGATCAGCGGCAACGCCCGCTTGTAGAAGTCCGCCACGATTTTCGCCGTCTTCACCTGCGCCGCCGATTTCTCGTTCTCGGGCTTGGCGATGGCGATCGGCTGGCCTTCCCGGTTCGGATCGGTCGATGTCAGCGGGCCGGCCAGGCCTTCGCCGCGGAAGACGACGACGAACCTGTGTTCCTTGCCGGGCTGGATGATGACCTCGACCTCGCTGCCTTTGGGGCCGGCCCTCTTGATTCCCTGCGAGAGGATGCCGCAGAGTTCCTCGCACACGTCGGTGGCAATTCGGCCCGCGCGGCGGTCGGTGATGATCCCCTTGGGATCGAGAGAGCAGAAATTGGCGCGGGCGGCCACATCGCCGGCTTTGAGTTGCACGCCCAGGCCCAGGGCCTCGATGACGCCGCGTCCGACCTGGTACTCGATCGGGTCATAGCCGAACAGGGCCAGGTGGCCCGGGCCGCTGCCAGGCGTGATGCCCTGCGCCACGGGGATCATGCGGCCCTGGGCGCAGCCCTGGGCGACAAAGGCGTCGAGATTGGGCGTGCGCGCGGCTTCGAGCGGCGTGATTTCGCCCTGGCCGACGATCGCGAGGTCGCCCAGGCCGTCCAGGACGATCAAGGCGAGCTTGGCCTTGGTCGGGATGGTCAGTTCCGAGTACAGAGAGTCGAGGTTCATAGGTATTTCAGTTTTCAGTTTTCAGGTTCAAGGTTTTCTCCGGTGGCCGGGGCGTCTCCGAATGCTGGCCCGCCCGACCAGAACGCGGATAGTGGGTACGACGCCCGCCCAGCGTCAACGCGATATTCGAAGCTCCTCCAGTTTGGCCCAGGCCCGTCCGCTGTCAATCAGATCGGCGGCCGCCTCCCAGCCGTCGGCGACGGTGCGGACCCGATCCGCCACGAACAACGCCGCGCCGGCGTTGAGCAGCACGGCGTCGCGCTTGGGACCGCGCTCGTCTCCGCGCAGCACGCGCCGCAAGGTCTCGGCGTTGGTGGCGCGGTCGCCGCCCTGAAGGTCCGTCAGAAGGGCGGGCTGCATCGGGAAATCCGCCCGTCTGAGCGTGCTGCAATGCATGGCGCGTTCCTGGTGGAACTCGGCAGTCGTGGTGTCGCCCAGTACGGACAACTCGTCGAAGTACATGGCGCCTGTCGCCAGGCCGGTGCGGCCGCAGACGACGATGCCGCGTCGGACGCCCAGGGACTGGAGGACCAGGGCCAGGGGCTCGCACAGATCGGGCCGCGGCACGCCCATCACCTGCGCCGTCGGACAAACCGGGTTGAGCAGCGGGCCCAGATAGTTGAACAAGGTTCGCTGGCCGCGGTCGGCACAGAGCCGCCGGACGGGGGCGATGTGTTTAAAGGCCGGGTGATAGAGAGGGGCAAAGAAGAAGGCGAAACCATGGTCGCGCAAAGCCGAGACGGCGCGTTCGGGCGGCAGGTCGATGGGGATGCCGAGCGCCTCGATGACGTCGGCGCTGCCGGTCTGGCAGGTCACGGCACGGTTGCCGTGTTTGGCCACCTTCACCCCGGCGGAGGCTGCGACGAGGGCGGCGGCGGTCGAGATGTTGAACGTGCCGGCCCGGTCGCCTCCGGTTCCAACCACGTCCAGAATCCCGCCGTTCCGCAAAGCCGCGTCCACGGGCGGCGCGATCGCCTTGCCGCGGAGGAATCGCGCAAACGCGGCGATTTCGTCGGCAGTCTCCCCTTTCCGGGCCAGGGCGCTGAGGAAATCGGCCTTTGTCTCGACCGACAACGATTCGTCGAGGAGGCATGCGGCGGCTGCCGCGGCTTCATCGCCAGACATGGCCAGCCCCGATCGCACGTGAGCAGTCAGTTTTTCGAGCACGGGCGGACGGTAGCGACTTCCGACCGGGAACGCCACTCGTTCATTCAAGGAGAAAGGCCCCGCGGCGGGCAGCCGCGGGGCCTGTCGAATCCGATTCAGGGAAGTCCGCGTCAGGAGGGCTTCAGGGTGCCGTAAGTGACGGGATCGACCTCTTTGCCGGTGCCATCCATGACGGTCCGGGTCTTCTCGTCGTAGTGGCAGGCGATGCCCAGGCGGTCCGACATCTCGCCCAGCGAGACAATGGTCTGGACGCGCACGGCGAGGTCGATGTTCGCGTTGGGCTGTTTGCCCGATCGGATGCACGAGATCCAGTTCGATTCGTGCTCGCCGATGTCCTCGACGGGGAGGAGATTCTTGAAGCTTTCCGGATCGATCTCCTCGCTGAACTTGGCTTCCGGTTTGAGGTCCACATTGGCCCCGCCGATGAGCAGCGTGGCATAGTGGCCGCGGATGACGTCGGGCAGGCCGTATTCGTTGACCGAACTGCTGCAGACCATGAGGCTGTAGCCGCTCGGGAACTCGGCCACCAGGGTGAGACATTCGGGACAATCCCGCTCCTGCGTGCCGGGCGTGTTCTTGTCCGTGTGAATCGCCTTGGTGCCCACGGCGACAACCCGGTTGGGGAACTCGGGATTGCCGGTGGCGAGCACGAGCGGGTGGAGGCGATGGGGGAAGAGATCGCCCAGCAGACCGGCGCAGTAGGGATAGTACTTGCGCCAGCGGAAGAAATGATCGGCGCTGAAGTCGACTCGGGTCTTGATGTTGGGGCCGAGCCACTGGTCCCACTGAAGGCTGCCGGCCTTCAGGTCGGGGTCGATTGTGTAATTCCACTCCCCGGCGGGGCTGTTGCGCATGTACGAGCCCTGACCAAGCACCAGCGGTCCCAGAGATCCCGCTTTGATCAACTCGGCGCACTTGTGCCACTTGGCGTCCGAACAGCCTTGGGACCCGACCTGGAAGACCTTGCCGGTGGCCTTGACGGTGTCCAAGACCTCGAAGGCCTCCGGGAGATAGCGGCTCATCGGCTTCTCGACGTAGATGTGTTTGCCGGCTTTCATCGCGTCGATCGAGATCTGCGCGTGCCAGTGGTCGACAGTCGCGCACAACACGGCATCGATCTCTTTGTTTTCAAGCATCTTACGATAGTCGTCGTAAGTCTTGCAGTCGCCCATGACCGCCTTCGCCGCCTCGCGCCGCTTCTCCCACAAATCGCAGACCGCCGTTAGCGCCACATTGTTCTTGTCGGCATTCTGCTTCATCTTGTTGACGTGCAGCATGCCTTGCGGGCCAACGCCGACGAAGCCGACTGCGATCCGGTCGTTGGCGCCGATGACCCGTCCGGTGGACGGCGCTTGGGTTTGCCCGTAAACCGGGGTCTTGAACATGTTCACCGCCGCCACCGCCGCCGTGGCCGTCGCGGTCCTTCGAATGAAACTCCGGCGGCTTTCCCCGCCGGCCGATTGCTGAACCGAGTCGTGTTGCATAGGCAAATTGATTAATGATTTACGTTGCCGTTCTAGACGCAGCGTAGGGCTTTTCTCTTCACGGTCAATCCGAAGTTGCATGGCGGAACACGAGACAGCCGAGGCAAATGTCCACCGCGAAAGACCGTTCCTCCGCTTGCTCGCTCCGCAGCATCTGCTCGAGGGCGCCCTGGAATGCCAACCGCGCCCCGGACGACTCGAGGGTCCTGTAGAACTCGAGGACCGGCATGACTCGTTCACCGTACAGTGACGGGCTCGTCGCGGAAGACGGCCTCCGCGTCAGGATCTCCCGTCTCATTTGTTCGATTGTGTTCATTCCTGCTCAGACATATCGCGCGGAATCAGTGCCCCGGATACGGTGTGTGCCACTAACACGACTCCAGAGCCTGCGCCTCCGATGTCCTGCACACCTCGTTGCAACCGAATGGGGCCTCCTTTGCGCTCTTTGCGACCTTCTGTTGAAGATACGGTCGAGGTGAACCGCTCTGTATTGAACAGAAGGTCGCAAAGAGCGCAAAGCTCTTCATGCATCCCTCCTGCGCGCTGTTGCTATGCTCCCGACTGTCCTTCCCTTGTGACGCGAATCCCGCACTCGTCGAATGTGCGAGTCCAGAAAACACTCACTTCCTGCACCGGCTCTCGGCGTATTCCAGCTTGCCCACCCCGGCTGCCGTCAATGCCGCGCGCAGTGGTTTGAGCGCTTTGACGACAGTCGAATAGTCCTTCCGACGCCATGCCGCGCTGACATCGACCCGGGCGGCTCGCAAGTTCTCTGTAAGGGCGTAAGTCCGAGCTTCCTTGCGGCGGCAATCGGCCAGCTCGGCAAAGCTTGTGTTGTTCCGCGTGTGCCTTCAGGCCAAGACCCAGCATAGCTCAATGTTTGTGCATCCCTGCTCACTGAGACACATGCAGTAGAATCCTGTCCCGCCGGATCAATGCCTCGGCAGCTTCAGTGCCAAAGCCCCGGGGTCATTGTTCACTGTGTTCCTCCATACACTGCCAGAACCGCATGGATCCTCCTTTGCGGCCTTTGCGATCCTCTGTCGAAGATACGGTCGAGGTGAACCGCTCTGTATTCAACAGAAGGTCGCAAAGAGCAAGAGGACATTCAGATTCCTAGACCGTGATGAAGCCTGTAACGCACTGCCCTAGATAACATTGGGCATTGCATGAGAAGCGGCTGACACAAAGATCCTCATGCTAGCCTTGCTCTATTGTGAGAGAACAGGAGCTGTTGCATTTGCACAAGCCGCGAGCACGAAGCAAGCTCTCGCGATACCCTGGGGGATAAGTCAGTGTATCCTTATAACAATCATATGCTGTGAGGGCACGGTGAATATCGTTTGGTTCGAGCAACGTCCCTGTTATCTTCCCAGTAAAGCTAGCAGCCACATTCGTGTAATCCATCGGAAATGAAGAGATATCTTCGCGAGCTAACCGCAGTAGCTCATCCCGGGTTACATTAGCCCTACCACCTTGATTCAGAAAGACTATTAGGCTATAATCATTCTTGCTGTGCATATGGACTGTCAAACCCACAGCCATGCCCTCCGACCATTGACCCTGGACCGATACACGTAACTCAGAAGGAAGTTCTGCAGGGGAAGTCATATCAATTGCAGCGTTACTTGAGTGGATAGACGCGGATTACTGGTATCGGCATGGTCGTCACTAGCTCTGTTCCAGTACCGCCTTCGACATTGCCACCGCTGGTAAACTGGATTTCTGCTGCATCGCCAATTACTCCATGTGTTGGGCCTGCAGTCGGGCCACTTGGGTTATTCCGTCCGATTGCATATTTTTTTTCTGCCCATCGTGCGGTTTCAACCGGCTTGTCGGGCGTAACGAAAACATGCTTGGGTTTACCGGCCCTGTCAACATTCGGTATGCATCCGGACCTCTTTGCCACTGCAGCCTCCCCAGCTCCAACGTAACGCACTACTTGAGTTCGGCCGCCGCACCGTACTCCCCTGAGGCCCTTTAGCAGTTTAGGTGTTGCCAGACCGAGGGGGAGTGCCTCGGTTAGTCCAGGGACCCCGAGTTCTGCCTCGACGGCTTCTATGAGGCTGGATAGCGAATCAGCGGCGATGGACACGCTCGTGCCAACCCAGTAGAAGCCATTCCATATGGTCTGTGCGGTGTTGTATGGGGCTGCGATGAACCAGTCTTCCCACCATCTGTCACCGTAAACGTAGCTCTCGGGTCCGGGAACCCAGGGAAAGCCAGGTTGCGGATAGTAGTGATGGATATCCAAGCCGTACGGGTCAACGAGCCCGAGGGGGCTATTCTGAACGAATCTTGTGAGGTTGAAGCCTCCATTTTCCTCCATCGGATCCTGGTTGATCCAGCGTTGGAGGTTGGGGTCGTAGAAGCGGAAGCCGAAGTAGGAGAGGCCGGAGGGCGGATGGAACTCCTTGGATGAGAATCGGATGCGATTAGCCTCAGCGAGGGGGCCGGCGAGGCCCTGGAGGTTCCCGAAGGGATCGTAGCGATAGCGGGCGACGACGTTGTGTCGGGAGTCGATGAGGGCGGTGACGTTGCCGCTGCCGTCGGCGTGGTAGTAGTAATGCCGGGTATCGCCGGGGGTGTGCAAGGTCATGGCGAGGAGGCCGCCGATGCCGCCTGCCTGATCGAGGTCGCCACTGAGGTCGGGGCCGCGGGTGTAAGTGACGCGCGGCTGATTGTCGGCTCCGCGTTCCTGGAGAACGAGCAGGCCGGCGCAGACGTATCGGGTTTCGTCGGTCTGGACCCACTGGTTGGTTTGCCACGTTTTCTCGCGGAGGATGCGCTTGCGTCCGAAGGCGTCGTAGAGGAACTCGGAGAGGGTCGATTCGTTGACGCCGTTGGTGACGATGAGGGCGACGAGTTGATCGCGATCGTCGTAGGTGAAGAGGCGGCGGCCGTCGCGGATGAGGTTGCCATTGGCGTCGTAGGCGAAGGCGGCGGCGCCGGGCAGAGTCACAGTGAGGGTATCGGTTGCGGATCGTCCGAGGGCGTCCCGTGCCACGGCGGTCAGGGTGGCGGGGCCGCTGGCCAATGCGAGGTTCGGTCGGGCGAAGGTGCGGTCCTGATAGAGAGCGGCGGTCTGGCCGTTGACGGTGACGTTGGTGGCGGCGGGCGTGGTCATGCCCGTGACGAGCGTGGCCGTGCTGCGGGTGGCGGTGGCGAGTTGGTTGAGGAGGTTGACGGAGAGGGTGAGCGTCGAGGCGCCGTTTTGGCGGGAGACGAGGTTGCCGGCGGCGTCGTAGAGGTAAGTGAACTGCTCGTGCTGGCGCGTCGTGCGGTTGGGTTCGTAACCGCGGGCGGAGATCACCTGGCCGAGCGCGTCGTATGAGTAGTCGATGGTGTTGCCTTCCGCGAAGGTTTGTCGGGTGCGTTGGTGAGCGGCATTGTAGTCGTAGAGGTGGCGGTTGAGCACATCGCCTTGGGGATTGGACAGGGTGGTGCGCAGCAGGCGGCCCAGGGCGTCGTGGTCCTGGGCGATGGCGGCGCCGTCGAGACGGGCGATGCCGGCGAGCAGCATTTGGTTGCTCCGATAGGCATAGGTGAAGTCGCCGGCGGGGGACACGAGGCGCGCGAGGCGGCCGTGGCCGTCATAGGCGAAGGTCTGCAGCCAGTAAGGCGCATCGGGTTGTTCGAGGGCGAGCGTGCGCAGGGCCAGGGTGGAATCGCGTCCGAAGAACACGTTGTCATTGGGCCAAGGGCCGTCTTCGCCCGCCAGAACGCCGGATGGATCCCAGGCGAATCGCGTGGTGCCGATGCCGTCGGTGACGGCTGTCAGGCGTCCGGCCGCGTCGTACGCGAAGGCGAGGTCGGGGGTGGTTGGGGCGCTGAAATCGACTCGGGTGAGCCGTCCCAGGGCGTCGTAGGTGCAGCTCGTGAGATTGGAGCGGGCGGGGGTCCAGTGGGCGACCAGTTGGTGATGGGCGTCGTAGGCGTTGGTCCAGACGACGCGTCCGGCGGCGTCGACTTTTTTCACGGTGTGCCCGTAGGAGTCGTAGGTCCAGGTTGTGCGGCGGTTGAGAGCGTCGAGGATGGATAGGAGATCTCCGGCGGCGCTGCAGGTGAAACTGTTGGTCGCGGCGCCGCGGAAGGCGCCGGTGTCGACGGCGCCCTGGATCTGGCGTGTGAGGCGTCCCAGGGCGTCGTAAGCCAGCAGGAGGACATTGGTGCCGGTTTGGTTGGTGTACGTGGCGGGCCAGGGGACGCCGGGGGCATAACCGACCCATTCAGATCCCTGGCTGCGGCGTTCCGTGCGTCGGACGAGGCGTCCGAGCCGGTCGTAGGCGAACTCGTACTGGGCGCCTGTGGGCAGGTCGACCAGGCGTGGGCGGTCCATGCCGTCGTAGTCCACGCGCTGGATCACGCTGGTTGCCGTGGCGAGCGTGGTTTGCAGGCCCTGGTGATTGTAGGCGAGATCGAGGGAATGGACGGTGTCGGTCACATTCGTCGGGCGTCCGAGAGCATCGAGGGCAATGCGGAGCATCGAGCCGCCGGGGAGGTGGACGGCGACGGGCCGTCCTTCGAGGTCATGTTCGAGGCTGGTCGTGTGGCCCATGGGGTCGGTCATCGATTCGACCGTGCCGCAGTTGCACCAGGTGAAGCGGGTGGTCTGCCCGAGGGCATTGGTGATGGCGATCGGCTGGCGCAGCGCGTCGCAGGCGAAGTCGGTGAGGTTGCCGAGGCGATCCTTGAACCGGGTGCGGTCCAGGAGGGTCAGGCCGCCGGTGCCATTGGTGAACGGGACGCCGTCCAGCTTGACGTACCAGTTGGAAATGGTGGTGCCGTCCGGGTAGGCGCGCCCGGTCAGGCGTCCCAGGGCATCCCAGAAGCAGGTCGTCTTGAGTCCGCGCGCATCGATCGTTTCGCGGACGCGGCCCTGGCTCCATTGGCAGGCGTTGGTGGCGAGCGGCGCGCCGCTGGCGGCGATCCAGACGCGCTGGGTGAGGAAGCCGATCGCATCGAGCCTGTTGGTGATGGTGAGTCCGAACGGGTAAGTGACGCTGGTGAGGTGACGGTTGACGGGGTGATAGGTGGCGGAGGTGGTTTCGCCGAGGGCATTGACGGCGTTGGTGATTTGGCCGTTGAGATCGTAGGCGTAGGACCGGGTGAGCGTGGGCCATTGCGAGCTGTCGGACTCGGGGCCATAGACCTCAGTGAGGCGGCATCCGATGCTGTTGTCATACCAGAGCCAGGTCTGACGCACGCCCCGAGCGGAACCGTCCGAGAATGTGCTCTCGATCGAGACGGGCAGGCCCCACTCATTGCGCTGCCAACGGACGTAGCGGACGGTGCCATTGGGCAGGCGTTCGGCCTGCTGCGAGGGCCAGGTCGTGTCGTTCCCGGTCCATTCGTCATAGAAATAGGTGTACCAGCGTCGGTGGCCTTCGGTGGTGCCGTCGGGGCTGGGCGCCCGTTCGAGCAGCAGGCGTGTGCCGATTCGGGGTCCGTTGCCGACGATCTTCATGTCCCAGTGGCGCCAGCGGGCCAGGCGGAAGTCTTGCGGACTGAACTTGGGCCAGTCATTGGTCACCAGAGCCAGTTGGCGGCTGTTCCAGAAGAAGCTGCCGCGCAGGTTGAGCGGGCCGGCGGCGACCGGTTCAGGCACCTCATCGTCCAGTTGGGGGCAATCCGGGTCGTAGTCGGGGACGCACTCGGTGCCAAGGCGCTCGTAATAGGCGTAGGCCTGGCGCTCGCCATTGGGGAGCGTGATCCCGAGAGAGCGCGACGAGGGCAAGTCCTCGAGGCCCGTCTCGACCGACCAGGTGCGAAAGCGTGTCATGCCATACGGGGTCATCATGGCGTTGAGAAAGCCGTCCGAGCTGTAGCGGAAGGCGTTCGTGATCCCGGCCACATCGACGATGCGGACCAGGTTGCCGTTGGTGTCGTATTGGAACCGGGCTTCGCGTCCGTAGGGATCTCGGACCGAGGTGACGAACCGGGGGAACTGGCGGTTGGTGTAGAACAACTGCGAGACCTTGCCGTCGTAGTCGATGACACGGCTCAGCAGAATCATCGTGTCATTGGTGCTGTAGATGAACCGGATGACGCGTCCGTGGGGGTCCATCTTCTCGGAGAGGAGGTGGAGGGTGTTGGTCTCCGCGCCCGGGAACCCCTGGGCGTACTGGTTGGCGCAGAGCGAACGGTGGGTCATGGTGAAGCTGACCGAACCGTCGCCGTGGACGGTGGCGGCAACCAGTTCGCAACCGGCCCCCCGCACCGGCCCGCCCAAGACGCCGTCGTAGCGGCGTTTGCCGCCGCCGGGGACCCGGAACGTGACGCCGGAGTCCGCGGCGGTGTCAAAGTAGCTGAGCCAGGAACACTCCCAGGAATTGCCGAAACCGAAGACATTGGTGCTGAGGGGCGAGCCGCGCTGTTTGTAGCGGAGCACCAGGGGCATGATGCGCCCGTTGGACATCGTGTAGTAGAGGGGAACGTCCTTGATCCAGAGATTGATCAGGGGTTCGGAGACGCGCCACACAGGCATGCCCAACCCGTCGCATTCCTCCTCCCCATGCCCGGGCGGGCATGTCTCGGGCAGCGGGCAGGCTGTGAGTTCGCCCGGATTAGGCGCCTCGGGATCCATGGGCTGGGACGTGATTTCCTCGTCGGTGGGGCATTCCTCGTCATCGTCGTCGTAGAGCGTGGGAGGGTAGATGCGCTGGCCGCCCCGGATGCAGGCGGCCTCTTCAGGGCTGAGAGACGTCCAGTTGGAATCGAGCCGGCTTGCGGGAACAAGCCCGTAACCGCTGGCGTGGCTGTCCAACCAGCGGGCATCGCGCCAGACCTTGCCTCCGAGCATCGGATCGTCCAGGAGCACGCGGCTGCCGGCGCGGTCGATCACCGCGGAGAAATGGCCGATGCGCCAGTGCACGATGGACGCCGTGGGCCAGGGATCCGTCCCGGCGCGGCGCGCGGGTTTCATGTCGAGGCCGATCCGTGCAGCGGCCCGTTCGAGATCCGCGAGTGTGGTGGAGGGCGATTCGAGATCAGGCGCGGGTCTTGGAAGACTCGTCTCGATTGTCGCCCCGACTCGATTCGCCAGGGCGGACAGGGCAGCAAGGCCGCAGGATCGAGCAGCCGGACCCTGACCCGGCGGCGGGGCGGTGTCCGCCGGGCGGTCCGACAGGGCGGGGGGCGGGATCGAGATCGGGGCGGTCGAGGTGAAAGCGGCCTCGTGCAGCAGGGCGAGCGCGCTGGCGAGGGCTACTCGATGAAGCTGGGCGCTGAGACGCATGGGGTACTCCTTGGTTTGAGAGGCATGAATTGCGGGGGGATTAGGGGACGGGGGATGAGCGTTGCGGGCGCGTGATGCGCACTCCGAGGCCGAGATCGCGCGCGTCACGCCAATTCGTTTCGCCCGAGTCGACCCGGCCGTTTCCGTTCGTGTCTTCGAGGTAATCCGCGACGCCGTCAGCATCGGTGTCCTGGGGGAGTCCGGCGTCGGCGCCCGGACTGAGGGCCAGGTAGTGGAATCCGATATCGACGGTCGTCTCGGCCTCCTTGGTTTGGCTGGCCTGGGTCGTGTGATGCCAGAGGCCGGCGTCCTGGGCTGGCCGGCTGCCGGCGTTTACCAGACTGGTCGCGGCATGGTAGCAATCGCCCAGCGGCCCGCTGGCGTAGGGGAACGTGGACAGGACCTTGTCGGTGGAGCCGATGCGGATGAGCTGCTCCTGCTTGGGGCCGATGTAGGCGTTGTGGCTGTGGATCAAGCCGCCATTGATGTCCTGCAAATCCACCTCGTGGAATGCGGTGTCGCGCATGACCCAATCGCCCGCGGGCCGGATGCGGTCGAGTTGGAGGCCGCCGCCGCGGAACAGGTTGTTGAATGCGGTCAACTGGATTCCCGCCCGCAAACGGACCTCGGCGCGCCGGAAGAAGTTGTTGTGGAAGCGAACGAGGGCGGTGGCGTCGCCCGACACGTCGAGTCGGCCGCCCCGCACCTGGCAGTCCCTGAGCGTGATCTCGGCGAAACGGCTGGTGCTGGTGTCGCTTCGGACGTGGCAGGCGCGATTGGCCAGATCGAGGAACTCGACGAAGCGAAAAACTGCGGATGGGGCCGCGGGCGTGGTGGCTGCGCTTTGATCCGTGCCCAGGACGGAGACCGGGGCGGCGGTCGAGAGTCCCCAGACGGACGATTGTTCCTGGACCAGGGAATAACGGAACAAGCGGATCGGGCGCAGGGGTGTCCCCTCCGCGCTCAGGCGGGCCCCGGGTTCGAGACGCATGCCATAGGGGCCATAGGCGGCCAGGCAGGCGCCGGGCAGGACGGTCAAGGTGCGCGTTCCGGCCATGACAAGTTCGCTGACCGCATAGTCGATCGGGTCATAGTGATAGCCGGCGTCTGGGGTGTCGGAGTCGCGTGGAACGCGCGGGGCGAGCACGAGGTCGGCGCCGTTCGAGGCGGTGCAGATCGACGGCGGGGTGGTGGTCTTCTGCCTGAGTTCGCGGGCGAGCGTGGCGTCGATGTTCGTGGTGCCGAGGTTGCGGAACGAGGGTTGCGCCAGGTAGAAGCCGCCGGCGCCGACGGTTTGGAAGACGGTGTTGCTTTGAGCAGCGGATCGGCAGCAAATCTGGCTGAGCTCCACGTTGCCCAGGCTGGGGACTGCGACGAGCAGACTGTTCACAAGCTCGAGCGAACTCTGGGTTCCGTAGGAGGATCCCCAGGTGTCCGTGGCCAGTTGGGTCGATTGACAGACGGTGAGATGTTCGGCCCTGGCATGAAAGCTGTAGCCCGCAAGCGTCTGAGGCGCGTCGTGGATGAGCAGGTTGTGGAGGGTGATCTCCTGAAAACCGGTGCCGTATCCATTGACCTGGAGGGCGGTGCCGCACCGGACAAACTGCACGTGGCGCACACTGTTGGCGCCGGCACTGTAGTCGTGGAAGTAGATCCCTGTCTGGGCGTGGGCGATCCTCAGGTCATGGAGAGTTTGGCCGCCGAGCATGATCTTGAGCGCCGGTTGTGCGTAGTAGCAGCCTGTGGGGTTGCCCGTCGATGCGGACGGGATCTCGCCGACCGAATCGTCGTCCCGCGCCGTCAGGATGGCCGGATGATAGGGAGCGGTCTGGCAATTCACCGGTCCGTGCAGGACGAGGCTGGCGGATGAGTTCGGAGCGAATTTGACGACGCAGCCGCCTTCGATGGTCGTCGTGCCGGTCAGATTGAAGATGCCGGCGATGTGATAGGTCGTGTCGCTTTGGAAAGTGAAGTTGTCCGCGCTTGTGACCAGCGTCAGGGCGTAGTCGATGACCACTCCATCGGCCAGCAGGCCGGCCGAGGACGGTCGGAGAGTCTGCGCCGTCGATCGCTGGAGAGGCTCGTGCGCGGCGGATTCGGCGTCGATTGGGGGTGGACGGCTGCTGGCCTGGCGGGGCCCAGGCAACTCGAGGCCGGTTCCTGCGCCCGGGCCGGGACGCTCGGGCGTGCCGACGCCGGCGGTGCGGCGCACCCTTGCCCGGAGAGATTCGAGGCGGCGTCCGGAGATGGCGGGCAGGGTCTCGGAGACACTCAGCAACGCGAGGTATGGCACGGCTTCGATCAGGAGCTGGCGGCCGTCGAGGATTTCCCAAGACTTCTGCACTGGGATTCCGGGCGCATCCGCACCGGCGGCCGACGCCTCGCCGGCGGCCATGGACATGGCGCCAAATGACAATTCCTCGTCAGCCAGGAGACGTCCGCCGGAGAGCGGAAGGTGCCGGACTTTCCTGGCCGGCCTGGGCGGGTCGAAGAACTCGGTGAGCACGAGCAGCCGGGTCCGGGTCGGATCGAGTCCGAGTTCGCTGACCACCTCGGGCGGAATCCGCTCCTTGAGGATGACGTCTTGTTCGAAGCGATCCAAACGGACGAGCAGACGCACGTCGGCGGCGAGGCCGTCGAACGCGTTTGGGTAGACGATTTCACCGGGTGAGATCTGGGCGCCCTGACAGCTCTTGATTTCAGCCAGCAGCACATTGCGTCCGGAGCCAGCATCCACCAGGGCCAGCCCGAGGATGGTCGAGCGCAGCCGGACACCGTCGGGCGCCAGCAGGTCAACGGCGCCCACAGAGTTGAGGTCGGGACCCAGGATCACCTGATGTTGCGTGGATCGGGCCACGAAGCAGCCGTCCCGCTGAGCGTCGAATCGAGCTTCGGCGGGACGCCAGGCCCGGCGACCGGCATCCCATCGGTTCAAGCCCGACGCCAACTCGATGTAAGAGCCGGCGGATCGCGGTGTTCCGGCGGGACCTTCACCGGGAGTCTGGAATTGCCAGGCTGCATGGTGCGGTCCGGCTTCGATGAGGGTCGGGGGGGTGCTTCTGTCTTGCGGTCGTCGCGACACCCCGGCGCGCGGCGAAAGCGCCGCGTCCTGTGCTGCCTTGCCAGTCCCTGTCGGATTCACGATGAGGATTGCGGCAGCGAGTGAGATCGCGGCCCAACCCGGGCGCGAACCGGCGAAGAGATTGCGCGCAGTGGATCGGATTGTTTTCATGGTCTCCTTTCGACTTCGTGTGTCTGGCATCGGCAGCCGGGACGGGCGCTGTTCGCCACGCGGGGTTTCGGCCGACCAACCGGCTACAGTATGCATCGAGCCGGTTTGTTCCCCACCCCCACCTCTTGGTGTCCCTCCTTGGACCGCCCTCCTTGGCAGGCGGCCCCTGGGTTGTTGCGGCGTGGCGGGAAACCTCCCAGTTCCCGACCGCGCCCTTGGCGAAACGAGCAGAGGCAACTGGCGTGCCAAGCCTCAAGCGAAGGCGATGCGGAGAGCGGATCGGTCGGGCGGGAGGGGCTTCGGTCTTAGATATAAGCGTTTTCTCATCAAGCACTTCAAGCCAGCGCCCCGGCCTCGTCAGGGGTGTGAATTGGCAGGTTGACAGGCGATCGGAGGCTGACGGGGAGGCAGAGAGCGAGCGCCGGACGGTGTCCTGATGCTGGATGGACTGTCCGGCTTTGAGCCGCCGCGCGCTCCTCGGGTCCTGGGAGAAAGGCGCGGTTGGGGGAGGAGGGATGCGGCTGGCAACGGCACCGGCAGGCGAATCAAGGCGACTGGTTTGGCTCATCGAGTTCATCGGCATCCTCGATCTCGCGTCGCATGCGGCGCGAGATGCGGGGTCGGATGAATCCGTACACCAAGTAGGCGGTAAAAATGATGGGGAGCACCAGCGGGAGAATCTTATCGCGCAGGACGATGAGAACCCCGATGAAGACCGCGGCGACGGCGAGTTTGGCGAAGGGCCGCTGGACGCTCAGGTTAATGGATTTGAACGAAGGGTATCTGACATCGCTGATCATCATGATCGACAGGAAGACGAGGATGAACGGCAAGACATAGCGCCAACGCCCGACTGGGAACTCGCGGTCTTCCCACCACATGATGAACAAGGTCAGGGACGCAACCAGGGCGGCGGCGGCGGGGATTGGGAACCCGAGGAATTCCCTGGTGCCGCTGGCGCCGGGCAGGCTGGCCAGGCAGTTGAAGCGAGCCAGGCGCAAGGCGCCGCAGATCAGGTAGACGGAGGCAATGAACCATCCGATCTCCTGGTACTCGAGGAACACGTCTTTCAACACGATCCGGTGGACGAGAAAAGCCGGGGCGGCGCCGAACGAGATCAGATCGGCCAGCGAGTCGAACTGCCGGCCGAAAGGGCTTTCGTGACCGCCCCACCGCGCCACGCGCCCATCGAGCAGGTCGAAAATGCAGGCAAGCAAGATGAAGAAAAGCGCGTGGCGGATGGCTGTGTTGAAACTCCCCGCGGCGGCGTCCGCCTCGACGATCTTGGTCAAGGCGACGAAGCCGCAGAACAGGTTCCCGGCCGTCATCAGATTCGGCAGAAGGTAAATCTGGATCCGGCTGGCGGGCTCCGGGTTGCTGGCGTGATGATCGTTTGGGTCGGCCATAGGATCGGCCTGCGCTTAAGCGCGGTTGGCGACGACGGTCTCGCCCGCCCGGACCGATTGGCCCAGTTGGACCGTGATCCGGGCATCGAGGGGCAAGAGCAGATCGCAGCGGGAGCCAAACTGAATGAGGCTGATGCGTTCTCCCCGAGCCACCTTGGTGCCGCTGTCGGCCCAGACCACGATCCGACGCGCGATTGCGCCGGCGATGAGCCGGACCCCGATCCTCTCGCCGTCGCGTTCGGCGGACAGGAAGCCGAGGAGGACGTTTTCGTTGAACGCGGCGGAATCGGTGCGCATTGCGTTCAGGAACTGGCCGGGCGCCCGTTTGTGGAACGCGATCCGGCCGGCAACCGGGGCCCTTTGGACGTGCACATCGAGAACCGACATGAAAACCGACACCCGGCGGCATCGTCCTCCCATGAACTCGAGTTCCTCGATTTCGTCGATGGCGTCCACTTTGCCGTGCGCGGGCGCGAGGATGGCCTCGGGGGCGGACGGGATGGCGGGGTTGGGATCGCGAAAGAAGTAGAGGCAGAAGAGTCCAAAGAGGACCCACAACCCGGCGAGGCCGCCCGCGAGATAGATGAGGATGCTGCCCAGGAACTTGGCCAGCACGCTGGCGAGCATGAGGGCCAACACGAAAAACAGCGGCCAGTAAATCAGGCGCAGGGCCGCCTGTGTCGCTTTGCCCGCGTGTTTCATGCGCCCAGTCTAGACCAAACGGCGCGCTTGAAAAGTGCGGAGTTCGAGCCTAGCCCGGATTTCTCACCACTTGAAGGAGTCATCTGAAATCCGGGGCATATTTCACACCCCTATGGTGCACAGGGCACTGAGACTTCGCAAGAGGACTGCTATGCGGGCTAGAGAAGCAAAACCGCGCCAGACTTGAGCGACAGAGATATGCAACACACTGTTCCTATCGAAGAACGCCTTCAGGACCAACAGAATGCTTGTGGTCCCTTTCCGGGCGCGGTTTTGCCAGCTAGCCCGGTTACGGTTCCTCGCGAAGCGTGTGAAATAACCGGGCTAGCCGGAGCCATCCTCGATTTTGGCGTACAACTCGAGGGCGTTGAGGACCTTGGCCTCGATGATCTGGCGTTGGATCTGGGGCAACGCGCCGCGCTCCTGGAGTTGCTTGACCAGCTTGTCCGGCTTGATCTGGTAACGCGCCGCCAGTTCGAGGACCCGCTGGGTGAGTTCCTGGCTTGTCGCCGTGATGCCCTCCTTCTCGGCGATCCGGTTCAGCAGCAACATCGCCTTGACCCGTTCCCTGGCGCTGTTGTTGGCGACACTGTAGATCTCGTCCTTGCGCTCGTCGATGGCCTCCTTGGCCACACCCCGCTCCTGGTTGGCCTTGACGATGTCGAACACGACATTGCGCGTCTCGTTCTCGACAAGGGCTTCGGGCAAATCGAAGCTCACGCGGCCCAGGAGCGTGGCCACCAACTGATCGCGGATCTGGCGCTGTTGCTTTTCCTTGAGTTCGAGTTCGAGATCCTGCCGCACGCCGGCACGGAGGGCTTCGAGATTCTCAGCCCCGTAGCTGCCCGCAAAGGCGTCGTCCAGCTCCGGGATCCGCCTTTCCTTCACCTGAACGATCTCGACCTGGTAAACGGCCTGCTTGCCCACCAGTTCGCGCGTGACGAAATCGTCCGGGAACGTGACCGTGACGGCGCGGCTTTCGCCCGCGCTTGCGCCCACCAAGGGATCGGTGAACCCCGGAATGAACGAGCCGGTTTGGATTTGAAGCCAGAAGTTCTTCTGCTCGGTCAGCCCGCGCGCGGTGGGAGCGATGTCCGTGATCGGCTTGCCCTCGCACGTGCCGGTGTAATTGACGACGACGAAATCGCCCGGCTGGACGGGTCGATCCAGATCGACGAAGACCGGCTTCTGCTCGCGGAGCATGCGCAATGCGCGTTCGAGATCCTCCTCCGTGACCGTGCGGTTGTCCCGGCGAACCGGCAACCCGCGGTAATCCGGGACTTCGAAATCCGCCTCGGTCTCGACCGTGGCGGTGAAAGCGAAGGGCTGTCCGAGTTCCCAGGGAGTCTCCTCGATTTCAGGGCGAGTGATCGGGCGGAGTTTGTGCTGTTCGATGGCCTCCCGGTAAGCGTCGCCGGTGATCCGGCGTTTCATCTCGGCGTTGATCTCCTGGGCAAAGGTCTTGAGAAGGAGCGCGCGGGGCGTCTTGCCGGGCCGGAACCCGGGCAGCCGCGCCTTGCGCTGGAACTCCTTGAGCACCGCGTCCGCCCTGGCCTGGGTGGCCTCGGCGTCGATTTCCACGCGCACCAGTTTCTTGCAGGGACCGAGATGTTCGATGGTTACGTTCACTTCAAAAAGCCTTTCGTTGGGCCTCGCGGCAACACCGCCGGCCCGCGGGCCGCCCCCGCCACTTTAAAAGCGGCAGAGGCTAAGCACGCCCCCCTCAACCGTCAAGCACGCTGCGGAGGAACACAGCAGTTCAGCAGTTCTCTTCAAGAAACTCAAAGCCGAAATCGAGTCGCACCGGCCAGAACCTGCCTCCACCGGCAACCAGTCCGCACCCAAGGCAGCGGCCCCGAACCTGCGCGACGAAATCCTCGCCCGCCTCGATTAGCCCCGGCCCTTCGCTCACTGCGCCCTGGACAACAGGCCGCAATAGAACTCTCGCGCCTGCTCGAACTCGGCCAGCGCCGCAGGCGCCAGGACCGCCCGGTTGCACCGCAGTTCCTTCTCCATCAATCCCACAAAGCACTCGACCTGCTCCCGACGCGGCGTCATGGGCTGCCCCGCCACAGCGAAGTGCCAGGGCGCGGTGTGGGCGAAACGCTTCCGGGCAGGGGCACCCACTTTTCGCGATACGGCAGCGCGGAACCGTTGGTGTTCGCGCTGGAGACAAAGAGCCATTCCCCGGCGGCATTCTGCAAGTAGATGCGCGCTGCGATGGGTTGTGCGGAATCCGCGTCGAGCACTTGTCCACGGAACTCGGCGCCCCAGACGGTGGCGGCTGCCAGTGAGACGAGTGCACAAAGGCGAAGCCAGAAGAAAGGGCGTGCCAACCCTGCAAGATCGTCAGCGGCGCCACTTAGCCCGGTTATTTCACACGCTTCGCGAGGACTCCTAACCGGGCTAGTTGGCGTCGAGGTCCACAAACCGTCGTCGAAGCCCAGCGAGCACGAATGGGTGACACGCCTCGTCGGTCTGAGGCGGAGCCTCGCCAACCATTGAGCGAGATCACCGAACAGGACTGGGATGAGATCGTGGCGATCGTCCTGGAATCGCTCAACGGCCAGGCCATCAAGGTCAATGGCGGTTGGTCCATGAGCTAAACTGGGGAAACCGGCCTCGGACCTGCTGAAGCTCGATGCCTGCCGCTCATCGACTACCCGGCGCTGCGCGAGCACTGATGCGTTGAGCAGCACGGTGCCGTATGCGTGCATCACCGAGCGGGCCGGTTTTCTTGCCGGCGACGAATCGTGTAGCTACGCTTCCTGGAGCGATGCGGAAAACGTCCAAAGTCCTGCTGGGACTGGCCGAACGGCTTCTGGCTCAACCGACCGAGACGACGAGCCGCGAGGGGGCTGCGGCAGTTCTGTTGCTGGCCCACGTCGCCTGGAATCGTGCCGTGGACCCACTCGGTGGCGATCAGGTTGGCCACTACCGCAGAGCATTGGCCGTTTTCAAAGCGCACAACCCAAAGTGCCTCCGAGAACTGAAGAGCGCCGACTGCGAGGCGATGATCGGCGAGTTGGTGGACCTCAAGCGTGTACTTTACCCCGCCGACGACCGAATCATCCGCTTATGCGCCCTGACGCCGCAGCGGACCGTCCGCGTTGAGTGGCATCATTGCGACGCAGGAGGTACGAACTGATGGCCTTTGCCCGGGTCATCTCTCCGCAATCATGAAGCCAAGAAAGAAGAAGTCCGAGAAAGCCGCCACCGAGTCCACGCCAACCGCCGACCGGACCCTCCACATCGAGTGGCCCTGGAGCATGACCTGGATGGAGTACGTGGACGAGATGCTGGAGTTTCTGAAGAGCCAGATCGGCCCAGGCCATCCCCTGCACGGCAAGAAGCTGTATGTCTCCGCGGTGAACAAAGACGCGGACGCTTGGTACGTCGAAGGCGAGAAGCAGGATTTCTACGCCATCGTCTATTTCAGCCGGAAGAAGCGTTACGGTACCCGGATGATGCCGTCCTGCGAAATCCTGCCCGACTGGGATGCCGTACTCCATCGCTTTGCTGAGGATCACAAGAGGGCGATGAGCGGACTGTAGACCGGCGGGCACCCGACGACTTCCTGTTCGGCCTCAAGGTGACCGACGCCATCACGATCAAGAAGTACCCGAAGCTCGCCCGGTTCGGCGAGCAGGCGGGAAAACCCAACGAGAGCTTCCTGAGCGCCGACCTGTTCGTGAAAGCGTTTCTGACGCCCTGCGAGGCCGTTCGGGACCGCATCGGGCTGCTGATGTTCGAGTTCTCCAGGTTCTGGCCTACGGACCACGAGCATGGCCGCGACTTCATCGCCGACTTCGACTGGTTCCTGGGCCGGTTGGCTGGAAGGTCGAGTTTCGGAGCACGCCGCCTTCAGTCTTTGAACTGCTGGAGCGACCGAATGGATACGTCCTTGACAGCAGCCTCGTTGGTCGCCGCTGCCAGAGTGTCGACCGAGGGCGCGTCCCTGAAGCACGCCGCCTTGAGGGCGGCCACCGCGTAACGTTCAAAGATTTCGCGTCGTTTTGAGTCGGCTTTACCACAAGCCAACTCTGCCAACCAATCGGTGGGCTGTTCCGGGTCCGCGTGCGTGGCGGCTCGCACACGCAAAGCAAACAACGCGCCGGACAGGGCCACGACGATCTGGGCTGCGTTTCCATGGGCGTTGCAGCGGCTCGGCTCGGCCAGAAGGACAGCACACGGGACGTTTAACCCGCCGGCCGCAGTGGCCCCCTTCCGACCCGCATCCACGGGGTCCAATCCCACCCAACAGCGGACCTGGCTGTTCGTTGCTGCCGCCAGCAGGGTGCATAATCCTCCCATGGAAAACCCCATGAGCGCTCCTTCCCCGTTCGGTTCCGGTTCGGTAACCAGCGCTTTGGAGTTGAGGCGGTCCAGCAACTCTCTGACGGCTCGGCTGTTCCGGTCGTGGTCGGCCCAAGAGGGCAGGTCTGGAATCACGGCAATGAACCCGTTGGTTGCCAGCAGGCTTCCCCAGCCCGCCATGTTCGACCGGCTTCGGGAGAAGCCGTGCGCCACGACTACCACCGGTGCTTTCTTCACACCGAGCGGCAGGTAGAAATCCACCGCCACTTCCTTACCGGTCAGCTTGATCCTCTGCTCGGACTTCACGATTCCCTCCGGTGTCTTGATGTCGGACGAACGGCAGCCCGTGAACAGGCCGGCGAAACCCATCAAGACGAGAACCCAACGCACGTCAGAACGAACCACCCGCCGGACCCGGTGGTCGCCGACCCGGCGGTTGTGCCGGCGAAGCCGGAGAATGGCGTGGATAGCCTCTGCCGCGGCGATGGCGCACCAGACGAGGAAGGCTCTGAAGAACATTACGCACGCGAGCTTGCCTCCGGGGAAGCTCAATGTCCACCCGTGACCGTGTACCCGGCCCGGTGCAAGTCCTCGGCCAAGTCCTGCTCCATCTGCGCCGCCGCCTCAAACGGCATCGGGTTCAGGTGCGCGTAGAGTTCGGGCAGCAGGCTGATGCCGTATGAAGTGATGCGCGATCCGGCTGTGCCCCTTTGGCAGGCGGGACGCAATGCGCCTTACCGCTACAACTACAAGTTTCTGGGCAGCGCTCGGAAGTTGTATTCGGGCGAGTACGAGCGTTTCCCGGTTCCGTTGAGCGCCTTGCCGGCCGCGTCAGCCACGATCGCGTTTGGCTGCTCGGACGGGACAGGCACCAAGGAGCCGCACGAAGTCATGCTCCCGGACGCCATCAACAGCACGCTGCCGCCGGAGGAAAACGTGCAGCGCATCGGCAATCACGGCTACATCATCGATCCGCCGTTCATCCCGACCTACAGCGCCGACCAGGAAGAGCGATGGGCCTACTACGAATTCGCCTCGTTCCTTGCCTCGCGCCACCGTGGCCGCGCGAACATCGCGTTCCTCGATGGCCACGTCGATTCCATCGAGCCGGCCGCGGCAACCCGGAACAACCAGATGTGGAACGGGTTCGATAATCATGAGGCTGTCCCGACCTTGCCCGATGTGCCGGTGAATTGGCCCGCTGGATGGCGCCGCGACGGGTAGTGGCGGCCAGGCAAGGAGGCCCGGAGCACACAAGGACTGCGCTTGGCTGAACTCGTGTGGGGCACGCGTTGGAGCGAGTTGCGGGGGCGCGAAGAGCTTGACGAACCCGGCAGCCCAGGGTGACCAGTGATCCTGTTCCTGCCTAAGAATGAATCATCAAGGGAACCGCGGGAAGTCATCCGTGCTTCATGATCCGCCGCGCATTCATGAGCCGCTCTTCCCTCTGTGTGCTCTGCGCCTCTGTGGTGAATTCGCCCCCTCGATGACAGTCACCGTCCCGAATTGAACCACAGAGACACAGAGCGCGCAGAGGGCAGGCCAATCAATGCCAAGCGGCGGTGCCCGATCCTGGACGCCCGTCTGTGCCGGGTTACCACAACACTGCGCGGACACCGATGCAGACGCCAGCATGGGCCTATCTGCCGTGTCCGCTCTCGCTGAAGGGATTCGCCGCAAGAGAACGCAAAGAACACAAAGGAAAGGAGTGAGCTTTTCATACGTTCCTTGTGTTCTTTTGCGGCTGATGAACCGCCACTGATGGAAGCCTGGACTGGTCCTCGTCGACTTGACTCTGCGCTGGTTTCGCTTCCGCCCCCGAATTCATAAGGCGCTCTTCCCTCTGTGTCCTCTGTGCCTCTGTGGTGAATTCCCCCCCCTCGATGACAGTCACCGTCCCGGATTGAACCACAGAGACGCAGAGCATACAGAGGACCCGGCATTCAAAGAGCCACGGATGAAACACGGATGAAACACGGATGGGCGGGCTCATTGGACGTCTGGCAGGCTCGGCCGACATCCGCGTCCCGCCACCGATAATCTCTCATGAAGCAGGACGGAGCATGAAGGGAAACGCAGGAGGATATCCGTGCTTCATGATCCGCCCCGGTTCACGAGGTGCTGTTCCCTCTGTGATCTCTGTGTCTCTGTGGTGAATCCCGTCCGATGACAGTCACCGTCCCGGATTGAACCACAGAGACGCAGAGCGCGCAGAGGGACGCGGCATTACGAGAGCCGGCGCTCTTCACTCGCCGGTCAGATGGGCCGCTATCCGGCGCCAGACGCGCAAAGAACCGCGGGGAGCCGCCGCCGAGGAGGGTGCAGTGTTGGATCTTGCCGTTTGTGGGGGGCAGCCGCAGGGGGCCATCCGGCCATTTGAGAACGTGCACAAACGCCGTGTTGCCCCGGCAGGTGCTCACGCCCCAATCGGCGGGGGGAAGGGGCCGCCGCGTGTGCCATGGATGCTGGCGCCGTTTTTTGCGAGCCAAGCGCCCATCTCCTTCAACCGTTCGGCTTGGCGCGCCTCAATTTCCCCAGTCGGCATCGGCCCGACGTTGAGGAGCAGATTGCCGTCGCCGCCGGCGCAGGTGATCACCTGCGCGCCTCAGGCCGAACGCAGCCATTCGGCTTGCCTCGGTGGTTCGGATCGAGCCTCATCTTCGATGTTCGGTATGCACATCGAGTTCCTCCGCGCGGAGAATGTGCGCCATGTGGCGCCATCCGACTGCGATTTCAGCGATGGGCGGGGCGCCATCCGCCGGTGGACGTTCTTGCCGGCGAGTGAAGCGTCGGACGCGCTTTTGCGTTGCTTGGCCCTGGCAAGTCTGGGGCGGCGGCAAACGTCCGTGTTGGCGCCCAAACTCGGCACAATGCTGGGCGTGCGTTCCGAGCATCCGGCGCGACTCGAGTACACGCTCGTCTACCACGCCCCGCAAGAGCGGGGGCCCCACCGCCCCGCGCGGCGGCAGTCAGGATGGCAAATCTGGGCAGATGGTCATGTTGCCCCCCTATCGCGGGCCGCCATGCGCTCAGCCAGACCTGGAGCGGCCTACAGCCGTCCGGATCTCGGCAGATCGCACATCGGGCGGCTGTTGATCGGCTATGGGCGTCGGGTCACGCCCCACGCTGGCACGGATCAGTTCGGCATCTACCCGGACCAGCGGGTGAGGCGTTGCGCCGGATTGTTCGATGTCCGGGCGCGCGTCACGGACCCGCTGGCCTTCCTTCAGCGCCTTCGCCAGAAGAGTTGTTATCGCGCGGGGCGCGCGCGCGCCGTGCTCGCCCGGCTGACTGTGGACCTGTCAGAGTGGCTCGGCTGGGATGTCGCCGACAGCCTCACTCGACCCGGCGAGTTGGAAGCGCGCTGGAAAGCCGCGTCTGCAGCACGGCGGACGCCGGCGGTGGTGCTTCTCGACATCGCCAGGCACGCTTACGACGCCACGGAACGGTCGTTCGACCCGAACCCGCTTCTGCAGCCCGGCGTGGTGTTGCTGGCCGCGGCGGACGCCCGGTGCGAAACCCGCGGCCTGGCGCGCTTTCTCGCTTTGCTGGGCACGCGGTTTCCCAACCTGCAGTTTGTCGTTACCCTTTCGGCATCGGCCCGCCGCGGTTTCCCGGCGCGATTGGCGCGGGAACGCCTCCCGATTCCCGAGGTCCGACCGCGCCCAAGGCCGGTCCCTGTTCGCCGGCTGGCCCCTTCGACCGTGTTGCTGGTGGACGCGGACAGCACTCTGCCGAACCTGGCTTTGATGAAGCTCAGCCGGCATTTCAAGTCCCAAGGCCGGAAGGTGGTACTGGCGCGTGGCGTGCGGTCGCTTCCCCTGGCCGGGACGGTGCTGGCCAGTTGTGTGTTCGGCACCGCGGCATCGGCGAAGCGAGTCGGGGTGCTGCGGGATCGGTTCGGCGACACTCTGCAACTGGGCGGTTCGGGCGTCGATCTCCACCGACGCCTGGCACCGGAAATCGAGGCTCTGGCCCCAGACTACGCGCTGTATCCGGAACTCGGTGACCGCGCCATCGGGTTCCTGACGCGCGGGTGTCCCATGCATTGTCCCTTCTGCATCGTGCCGGAGAAGGAGGGACTGCCGCGCCGGGTCGGCGATCTGGACACTCTGCTCCAGGGTCGCAAGAAGCTGATCCTGCTCGACGACAACCTGCTGGCGCACGCCGACGCCCTCGAGTTGCTCGAGGCAATGGCTCGCCGCGGTTTGCAGGTCAACTTCAACCAGACCCTCGATTTGCGCCGGCTCACGCCCGAGGCGGCCGGTTTGCTGCGCCGGATTCCCTGCACCAACGCGGCGTTCACGCGCCGCACTTACTACTTCAGTCTCAATGACGCGCGAGGCCTCGATCTGCTGCGCCGACGCTACGCTCTGCTGCAACCGCGCCGCTCGGACAACGTCGAGTTCGTCTGCATGTACGGGTTCAACACCACGTTGGCGGAAGATGTCGAACGGTTTCGATTTCTGCGCTCGCTGCCGGGGGCGTATGTGTTTGTCCAGCGTTACCAGCCCATCCCCGGCGGTCCGCCGGCGAACCTCAACCGCTTCTTCGACGACCGGGCCGACGCCCTGATCAGCGAATTGGTGCGAATCCTCTATCGCCAGAACATGAAGAGCATGGAGACGTACTATCGCTGGCTGGCTCTTCAATACGCCGCACAGTGTGGGCGCATCCATCACGTCTTGGTCGAGACGCTGTTTCGATACAACGGCCGATCGCGCATGGCGGGATTCCTGCACCGACTCGAAAGACTCTCTGCCGCCCACGGCCACCCCGCCACTGGTCCGTGACCGTGTCCGGGCTGTGGCAAATCCGCGTCGGGAATGGGAACCGTGGCGGCGTCGGGGTGCGGCAAGGATTCGGGACTCGACAGCCTCGACAGCCTCGAGAGCCAAGAGCATGTTTACATGCTGTTCAAAATGAAATATGAACGGCGAGAAGGCTTATCGAGTCTCGGGGCACGAGTCTTTCCCGTGTCGGTACACTTGGCTGCCCAAAGCGGTCTAAGGACTCGCCCGTGACGGAGAAGCACATTTCTCGAACAAAGCGGCAGCTTTGGGAAACGAAGACGGAAGCGGAGTTCCGTTTGCAGCAGGCCCCGAAGACATTGGCGGGCAGCCGTGGTATGCGCTCTGCGTGCGTCGGAGAAATCGGCGGAGACTTTTGGCCGAACGCATGAAGCCTGCAACTCATCGCACCGCGAATTGTGCCGGGACATTCCCGGGACTGGCGATGTGTTGGGCGTAGGCACCACCGCAGCGATGGCTGACGACGGCACAACGAATCAGCCCGCGCTTGTGAGCGTCGCGCTGCGTTACCCGGAGAAGACCTACTATCTTGGCCAGGTTTTCAAGGACACGACCAACTCTTACAAGCTGGTTTGGTTTCTCGCCATCCTCTCACTGCTCAGGTGCAGTGAGGCGCGCACGTTTGGGCTCGGTGACATCTTCACGGAAATGGCGGTGACCGCCTGGCACCCGGTCTGTCTCTACCGATTGTCGCTTGGCTGCCAGGACAAGCTCCAGGATGTGGTTTTGGCCATTCAACAACAGTCCCGACTGGAACCGAAGGCAGAGCCAGGCAACCCCATTTGCCAGCCCTTACTGGTTCGATGCGGGAAGCGTGCGTCTGAACGACTCGTGGCGGGCATTCCTGATCGAGAACGCAGGAATCGTCCAGGCGTTCGCTGAACGTCACTTCGCGCTCTACCTGCAAGCGCGGAACCCAAACGTGCCGGGCGTGGTCAACAAGCTGCACGCTCCATCTGAACGCCAACTCAGGACCGCTCACCAGTTCTGGCGATTGGTTCGCGAAGACTTCGAGAAGACGGGCAAGCTGGAGCGATTCCAGGACATCTATTCTGAACGCCCGTTGGGTACGAATTTCACCATAGACCATTTCCTGCCCTGGAGCTTCGTCGTCACCCAAGTTGTCGGCAAATCCATGGAGCCGACAATCAGGGACGGCGCCTACTGCGTCTTCCGCACCGGTGTCAGCGGCACGCGCCATAGCCGAATCCTGCTCGTGCAGAAGCGCGATTTCACGGACCCTGAGACCGGCGGCGGCTACACCGTGAAGCGGTACGAGAGCACGAAGTCCATGGCGGACGACGGTTGGCGGAACGAACGCATCCGACTCGTCCCAGACAACCCCGACCGCGGAGTCTTTCCGGTGCTGGAATTCACTCCCGAGGACGAAGCGGACCTGCGAGTGATTGCGGAGTTCGTCCAGATGCTCAACACCCCGGATTGAGGATCGCCATGAACCCGTCGTGCCCATTCTGTTTGCCCGTCGCCGAGGACGTGGTGCTGCGCAACCGCCTCTGCTACGCCCGCTTCGATCGCTACCCCATCACCAACGGACACCTGCTGATCATTCCGTTCAGGCACGAGCCGAACTTCCTGTCGCTGACGGCCGCTGAGCAGGCCGCCGCGCTCGATCTGCTATCCGAGGCCCGATTGAAGCTGGACGCCGACTTCCATCCCGATGGCTACAACGTCGGGGTCAACATCGGCGCAGCCGCCGGGCAAACCATCACGCACGCCCACGTTCACGTCATCCCGCGGTACGCCGGCGATGTTCCCGATCCGAGGGGCGGTGTGCGTTTCGTCATACCCGAAGAGGTGGAGTATTGGTAGGCGTGAAGCCGCACCAGGGATGAATACGCGGACTGGCTCGCCCGTACCGTCTCGCGTGTTGACTGCGATGGGCATGAGTTCGGATCGCGCCCGAGGGAGCATTCGATTTAGTCTGGGGATCTACAATTCAGAGACAGATGTCGACTACCTGCTGAGCACCCTGCCGACAATCCTATCCAGGCTGAGGTCGGTATCGCGGTGATAGCTGCGCTCTTGCAGTCTAACCCGCAGGTTTCATGGAGTTCGGACCACGGATTTCACGGATTTCACCGATGGGGATTGCTTTATCCGCGTCATCCGTGCAATCCGTGGTCATTCTCCCTGACTCCCCGCACCACTCGCCTCCACGTCAGCGCGGCTTCCTTGAATCCTTGTCTCACTTCTGCTCCGGCTCATTTTTGGCGATGATCGCCTTGTCGCCGATTTCGTTTCTGATGTCCACGCCGTGCATGCAGACGAACTGGCCATTCGAGATCAAGAGGTCCATCGACTGGATGTGCTCGACCGCACGCAGACCTGGGCTTCGTCGGCGCCAATGCCCGAGAACTGGCCGTTGGCCGCGCCCGCCTGGGTGCGGATGAAGCGACCTCTCCTTCATGATCCGCCCCGGTTCATGAGGCACTTTTCCCTCTGTAGTGCAATCGCGCCACATCGCGCATTTCCAACAAGATTCCCCAACCCTGAACCCTGAACCCTGAACCCGCGCGCCAAGCTCTTTCCCCTGACCTTCGGTTGCGGCTCTGCCGCGCTGTGATCTCTGTGTCTCTGCGGTGAATCCCATCCGGTGACAGTCACCGTCCGGATTGAACCACAGGAGACGCAGAGCACACAGAGGGACGGCATTGCGAGAGTCGGCGCTCTTCACTCGTCGATCAGATGGGCCGCGATCCGGCGCGTGTGGCGATGTTTGCTGGTGGGGTTTTGGCTCGCTGGCGAGGCGCGACGAGGAGCATACCCGCAGCGGTCTGTGACCGAGGAGCAACGAAGCCAGCGAGCCAAAGCCCCCCAGCTCTCCGGGGCGGGGCACCGGGCCATCTGCGTCGTTCCTCGGTCGGTCGAGTATCTCGGGGGATACACTCCTCCCTCGGGCCTCGCATCTGGCCGGTGGCGCTCCCGCCAAAATCGGAAGCATTTTCGTACAGACCCCAAACTCAGCGATGAGCGAACGGCGGATCGTCATTGTTGGCAGTGGTGCCGCCGGCTCTTTGCCGTCATCACCTGCGCCGAGGCATACTTGCGGGAACCGGGTGATGGTGCTCGAGAGGGCCCGTGCTTCCTGGCCAAAGTCCGCGTCTCGGGCGGCGGACGCACTTCAAGAAGCACTTGTAGTCGTCCGCGGCATTGGACATGTCAGCATGCGTACGCATTCCAAATCAATGCGCTGCCCAACCGCCCGACCAGCAAGCGCTTCGTCTTGGCGACGGAGGCGATCAGAACGTACGTGCCCTTGTCTTCTGGCAACTCCATCGGCCGCTTCGCTCACTGCGCCCTGGACAACAGGCCGCAGTAGTCCTGCTTGTGGACTACCACGAAGAACCCAAAGGACACGAAGTGTGGAGAGACTGAGTGCCGACAAGCGATCCGGACCTGTGGCCCCCGTGCTGACTGAAGTTCCGGTATGCCTCGCCGCACGCGGTGAGCTCGGCGGCGCGAGCGTGGGCGAAGATCATGCCGCCGCCATCATCGAGAAACCGGTTCCTTCGTGCCTTCGTGGTGGTGACATGGTCGGAACAACAACGGGGAACGTGATTCGGGGGGTAACCGCGAACCACGCCAACCACGCGAAAAGCTGGAACGGCTGACTTCGCCGTTGGTTGCCTTTCGCGTATCCCGCATGGTTGGCAGATCAAGCTCTAACTGGTTAACAATTAACATGCAACGCTCAACTTCAACGTTCAACCAGTTGCCCATCAACCATCAACCACCCGCCATCAACTCGTCCCCAAAGGCCGCCACCCGCTGCAATTCTGCCAAAACTTTGTATGGAGGGGTGTCAGCGGATGTCAATCCCCTCGCCTAAACTTGCAGAATACGGGTCAGTTCTTGATTCTGTCATATTGCTTCCCTGTCCCCTTGGCGCTGACAGGACAGCAGATGATCGGCATGCTGCACAGCGCGGCGCAGACCTGGCCGCCCCGGCAGACTCGATTCGCGGATTGTGCGCCCTGACGTCCGCACCGTACGGCTGTCCCGCTGATATGTCCGATATCAAGAACTGACCCGTTCTATCCACCCGATTACAGGATGGCCTTTGCTTGTTCCGGCATCCTCTCCCACGCCGCCATCAGCGCTTCCGCGGCGTGCCTTTCCTCTCGCGAGGGACGTGATGGGTTTGCTGAGCAGTGTGGTGATCCATGTCGTGGCTGCAGCTGCGCGCAGTTTCTTTTCTGAATCTCCGGGGTCGTCATGCGCGAGTGCGTCACGCGCAATCGACGGCTTGCTGCGACGCTACTTCGTCCTGCCGCTCCCGCCAAGTCCCCAGCACCGGATGCGCCGAAGGACCGCGGTTCGACTATGAAACCGCGGAGCCACGGAGTAAGGTTTGCGGAGATGAGACGATCTCTTCGTTACTGCTTGGGGTTGGCCGGGGCAATCGCGGCCAACGTGGTGCTCCCTGCTGAGCCACCTCATATTGCCCGCGAGGCCATCGAGTGGTGCAACATCTGGATTCCCGACGCCAACGAAACCAAGCTGCCGCGAGTCCTCTTGATCGGCGATTCGATCGCGGGCGGTTACGGACCGAAAGTTGAGGAGGCGTTGAAAGGCAAGGCCTCGGTGGCCCGGTTGACGACCTCGAAGTCGATCGGTGACCCGGTGCTGCTAACGGAAGTGGCGCTGGTGCTCGGTCAGTGCCGCTTTGATGTGGTCCATTTCAACAACGGTCTGCACGGCTCAGGCTACAGCGAAGAGGAATACGGGCAGCATTTCCCTGAACTCGTCGCGACAATCCGCAAGCACGCCGCCCAGGCCAAGCTGATCTGGGCGACGACCACGCCCGTCCGGCAAGCGGGCAACTTGGGGGCGATGGCGGAACAAACGAAACGCGTCGAGGCCAGGAACAAGATCGCTGAGGGGATCGTGGGCCGGGAGAAGATCGCCCTGAATGACCTCTTTGGCTTGGTGAAGGACCATCCCGAATGGTGGTCGGCGGACGGGGTCCACTTCAACGCCCAGGGCATCGCCGCTCAAGCTGCCCAGGTGGCAAACCGGATTGTGGAGGCGCTGCCGTAGCCGCACATGGGTCCCATGCGCTCTTGAAGATTCGGGCTCGAAGGTTGCTCCCTGGGGCTTCACGGGATCGAGCAGCACGATCAGCAGCGTTGCCAGGGGTCCCAGGAACAGGGACACGAGCCACCAGGCCAGCCCGCTGCGGCCTTTGCCTTGGGCCAGGCCGGCATTGATCAGGGCTAACGTGAACCAGCCCACGGCATATTGGGTCGGCATCGAGCCCATTTGGATTGCGGCGAGTGTCATCATACTGAATTCAGCCGAGAGTCTGGGGCTATGCACATCGTGAATCCACTATAACCGGACGCAACTCTTAGAACCGGTGGGCAACCAGCTTGGAGACTCCTCACCCACGGCGAATCCTCTGGGCGTGGAGACACGCTGCTTCCGTCGCCCGAGTCACTCGCCCCGAGCTTGAAGTGCGCCGTCTGAATCGCGATGGTTGCGAGAGACCACATGAAAACCCCAATGAACCGCAGAACTTTCGTCCAGCAATTCGCAGGAGATCGATCTCTACGTCGCCCTGGCCGAAGGCGTGTATCTCTATGAGGCGTTGCCGCACCGGCTCGCGCCTGTTGTCGCGGGGGACTTCCGAGCAAGGGCCGGACGCGGGGCGGCGGCGACAGCGCCGGTGAACCTCTTCTTCGTGGCGGACCTCACGCGCTACGATCAGGAACCGGCCAGCCCGACCGACGCATCGGGGACCCTGAAGTCCAGAAAGGATACTACTATGTGGCGACGGGCCTTATCGCGGCGAACATCTACCTGTTCGCGGCGTCGCAGGGTCTGGCGGCGTGGTTCCACAACTGCAGTCGGGAGGCGGCAGCCAAAGACCTCAAGCTGCGGTCTGAGCAACGGGTGCTCTATGCCCAGACAGTCGGGTATCCAGCCTGATCGGGCGCCGATTACTGGTAGACTTCCAACTCTGCCACCGCCATTTGCGCGCCTTTCTGGTCCGGGCCGTTCGGCTTGACTGCGCTCACGCGGACAGACTGCGCCTGCACAGACTCGGTCAAGCCGCAGGCGTATGGCTTGCCATCGAGGTTGTCAGCGGAAGCCACGATCTGCCAGGACTTGCCGTCCGTCGAGAGACCGATCTGCAACTTCGTCGCGTAGCCATCCGGGGCGAACGTCACCTTGATGCAGCGCACCGGGTGCGGTTCCAGCAGGTCAACTTCATCACAGAATGTGCCACTGCTCGCCACCGGTCCAGCGGGAGACCGGCTGGTCGAGGAACCGGTTCTGTTCCCCGCACGTGTAATCTTCGTGCCGCGAGTAGGGCCGCACCCGGTCCTGCACGCCGGGGTTGAAGGCGATGATGCGCTTGGCGTTTCCTGCCTTGAGCGCGCGGGCGAGGATGCCCAGCTTTTCACACAGTGAAAATCACGTAGCCCGCCCCAGCCTCCCCCATAGCGTCGGCGAACCGGCGGGCGTCGAACTCGCGCACGCATTCGTCCCAGGAGGTCTCTCGGCCGAGGCTATGGACCTGCTGAGGGTCATTCTGCAAGTCTTCGAGGTAATGGACGAACACACCGTATCCGGCGCGTTGAAACCAGTCGGTGTTGGAATCCTCGCGCCCCGAGAGTTCGTGCGATTCGGCCGAGCGTGAGTCCCGGTGCGCAGTGTCCACCCTTCCTTCTCGTTCGAGGATTCCAACCATAGCGAGGCGCGGGGAGGAGAGTGGGGGAACACTGCAAAGCCGCATGTGGCTCGAGATCGGGATCGGTCTGAAGCGCGCCTCGCTGGGATTGCTGGCCGCAGCTTGGGAGACGAGACAGGAAATGAACCAAGGCAGCAAGGTGAGCCAGGGGCGCATCTGGGTGAGCCACGCGAATCGTGCCGATTTCATGCTTGGACTGTGCGCGTTCGATGTCGTCGCGTCACCGCAAAATCGCCCTTGCACGCCTGCAAGGAACATCTAGAAACAAAGCCCATGCCAATACTCAGAATCCAAACCAACGCGACGGCTGACGATCTGAAGCGACAGTCGCTGATGAAACACGCGTCGCAGCAGATTGCAGCGGCGCTTGGCAAACCTGAACAGTACATGATGGTCAGCCTGGAAGCGGGTGTCCCCATGACGTTCGCAGGCAGCAGCGAGCCGACAGCCTTTGTGGAATTGAGAGGGATCGGGTTGCCAACGGCGAAGACCCGGGAGTTGTCTCGGCTCATCTGCGAATTGATCGAGTCCGAACTGGGCGTCGCCCGGCGGCGGATTTACATCAACTTCGCCGACGTGCCCGCCAACCTCTGGGGTTGGAACGGGGAAACGTTCTGATGAGTGCAATACGACTGTGAACACGCACTTCGGTCTTCTGGTGACCCTGCTGACACTGGTGCAGGGACTGGCGTTGGCGGGCGATGCGGTGCCGTCGGTCCGCGTCATGATGCCCGACGCGCCCGGTGCCATCACCAGGCGGGCGGTCGGGATTCTCAGCCGGCAGATTGGCCAACGATGCGGGGCCAAAGTGGTCACCGCCGGCGAAGCCGCCTGGTTGGTGGAACTGGGCGTCGAAGCTGGCATCGGGAGGGAAGGTTACCGGATCGTGGACGGACCCGGCGGGTCAGTGAGGATCGTGGGCAATGACGAGAGAGGCCTGCTCTACGGCGTCGGCAAGTTCCTGCGAAGCTCGCGCTATGATCGCGGTGGGTTCACTCCCGGCGCCTGGCGGGGCACCTCCGTGCCGCGCTGTCCGATGCGCGGTATCTACCTCGCAACCCACTTCAATAATTACTACGAGGCCGCTTCGCCCGAGGAACTCGAACGTTACGTCGAAGACCTGTCGTTGTGGGGTTTCAACCTGTTGATGCTCGCTTATCCTCACTGGCAGTATGCCGGCTACAATGATGCGGCGGCCCGGAAGATGACCGAGCATCTGCGCCGGATCATGCGGGTGGCCAAGCAGGTGGGGATGCGCGTGAGCGTTGGGGACGCCCTCAATGGCGGCTTTACCTCGACGCCCCAGGAGATGCGCTGCACCCCCGTGCCGGATCCGCTGGGCCGGCACGGCAACTTTGGCGTGAACCTCTGCCCCAGCAAGCCGGCGGCGAGGGCGGAATTGCTGAAGAACTGGGAACAGTTGGTGGACCAGTTCGCTGACCCCGGCTTGGATTGGATCACCTACTGGCCGTACGACGAAGGCGGCTGTGGCTGTTCGGACTGCTGGCCGTGGGGTGCGCGGGGGTACCTGAGTCTCGCGCGCGCGGTGTCGGCGTTGGTGCGCCAGAAATGCCCGCGCGTCAAAGTCATTCTCTCGACGTGGACCTTTGACACGCCTCCCGCCGGCGAGTGGGAAGCGCTGAACGCGGCCCTGGCGGAGGACAAGAGTTGGGCGGATTGCATTCAAGCCGACGCACACGAGGACTTCCCGCGATTCCCGTTGGAGCGGGGCGTGCCCGGCGGTCTGCCGCTGATCAACTTTCCGGAGATCAGCATGTGGGGCCAGAATCCCTGGGGCGGCTACGGGGCCAACCCCCTGCCCGGTCGCCTCCAACGACTCTGGGACCAAACCCAGCGCAGACTCTCAGGGGGAACCCCCTACTCGGAGGGCATCTACGAAGACATGAACAAGGCGATCTGCAGCCAGTTCTACTGGGACCCGGAACGCCCGGCGATCGAGACGGTCCGGGAATACGCCGCCTTCGAGTATTCACCTGCGGTCGCCGATGACGTGGTCATGGTCGTGGAGACATTCGAGAGGAACCATCGGCGAGAGCAAATCGGTCCGAGCGCGCAAGAGGCGTTCGAGCGCGTCAAGGACATCGAGGCCAAGTTGGCGCCCCAGGCTCGGGAGGCGTGGCGGTGGCGGATTGTCTATCTTCGTGCGCTGATCGACTGTGAACTGCTCAGGACGCAGGGGAAGCTCGAAGGCGAGCCGCTGCGGGCGGCTTTTCACGAGTTGACGGCGATCTACCACGCCGAGCACGCTCACTGGATGCCCATTCGCCCGCCGCAAATTGGCGGCGCCGACTCGAAGTGAGCGTTTGACCCGCCGAACCCGTCGGGGGCAACCGCCGCAAGATTCGAAGGTTACGAAGGTGAACCAGTAGTCATGGAGCTGACCGTCAGCGCTCCTCCATCCCGCCAACACGCCCGTCGCCGGATTCAGGAACCTCGGCACGTAGGCCGCGCGCAACTTTGTCGCGGCCGTTTTGAACCATGCCGCATCTCCCTTCCACGCGACCAGATCGGCCTCCTCCGACGGCGCGCCGTATCCCACCTGACCGTAACCTTTGGCCCCGGCGAGATAACGATCCAGCGTCAGACGCACCAGGTCGAGACAGGTCAGTCCCTCGGCCAACGGCGGAGCGTGCCGGGCCATCTCCGCGTACTTGAACAGCGTGAACGGAACCGGGTCGCTCGACGCGTTGTTGGCCAACATCTGCACACGCGGGTTGATCTGGAATAGATTCAGGTAATCCCGGCGAAAACCGTCGAAGAGCGCGTTGGTTTCGATCCCTGCCAACGGCGGGTGGATCGCCACCACCTCGTAAGCGAAACGGCTCGTCCCGCCAGCCGCGAAATGCAGCGTCGGCATGTTGGTTCCTTCGTCGAGCACGGGGTTGAAGGACGTCTTGCCTTGACCGAGCGAGTCCACCGAGAAACGGGCGAAGGCTGGCGCGCTTCGGGACAGGCCGATGACTAGAAAGGGGGACTGGAAATCCATCGGGACGTCTGCGCCCACGACCGGCAGGGCGGCGCACGCGACGGCAGTGAGAATGGTGATGCACTTCATGGTTCAGTCAGACGCCGGGCGAAACAGCCCGGATTGGGCCGCCATGTTTTCGCTCCAGATCGCTCGTTCACCCAGTCATAGTGCCGCCCCCACCGCTTGACAACCAATACGTTTTCAAACCCCTGGTTCAGGACCGGTTCACACGGATCAACCGCCGGAAGTTCCGAGGGCCAGCCCAAGGCTTGCGTGGTCACCGCTCACGATGATGGCACCGCTTGAATCCGTGCCTCGGCCTGCCATATTCACCCCCATCATGAAGGCTCTTATCGCCCTGTTACCCCTCGCGGCAGCCCTCGCCAGCGCTCCGTCCGCCTGGACCGCCAATGTGCGCGTCTACCCTGCGCCCGAGGGCGAAAGTCTGTCCAAGGAGTTCCACGTGACCGTCGAAGACCAGCCGGTGCCGGTCTATCTGGCCAAGGTCGCCCCCGCCGATCCGGCCCGGCGCTGGAAGGCGATGGACGACAAAGCAGACTCCGCTGACTACTTCGAGCTCGCCTCCTTCGCTTCCTTCGACATGTCGGGCGCGGTGACGGTGACGGTGGCCTGTCCGGAGGCCATCCAATCGGCGAGGGTATTGCCGTCCTCATTCGGCATCGCCACGACTGTGGAAGGCGGGCGGTTGCGCCTGACGCTCAAGGAACCCGGACCTTTGACCATCGAAGTGAACGGCAAGTGGACGGGAGCGTTGCACCTGTTCGCCAATCCGCTGGAAGTCGATCTCCCCCGACCCGGCGACCCGACTGTCCTGTATTATGGCCCCGGCATCCACGAAGTGAGCCACCTGGTGGTGACGAACAACCAGACGGTGTATGTCGCCGGCGGGGCGGTGGTGCGGGGCGTGATTCGGCCGGAAGAGAAGTTCCAGATCAGCAGCTACAGCGGGTTGCGCACGTACTCCCCGACCTTCGTGCTGCGGGGCACCAACATCACGTTCCGCGGGCGTGGCATCGTGGACGGCAGCCTCAGCACCACCCACGCCCGGCACCTGGTTCTCGTGCAAGGCCAGGACGTCACCCTCGAAGGGGTGATCCTGCGCGATTCCAGCACGTGGACGGTTCCGATCCGGCAGTCGGACCGGGTCCAGGTTCGGAACGTGAAACTGCTCGGTTACCGCGCCAACTCCGACGGCATCGACATCTGCAACAGTCGAGACGTGACCGTCGAGGGCTGCTTCATCCGCACGCTCGACGATCTGATCGTCGTGAAGACCGATCGAGAACAGGGCGAGGCCCGCCGCATTGTGGCGAAGGGCTGCGTGCTTTGGAACGAAGTGGCGCACGCCCTGAGCATCGGCGCAGAGTTGCGCGAGGACGTCGAGGACGTGCGGTTCACTGACTGCGACGTGATTCACGACCTGGGACGCGAGTGGACGCTGCGGGTGTACCACTGCGATTCCGCGCGCATCCGCAACGTGCGCTTCGAGAACCTCCGCATTGAAGAGTCACCGCGACTCGTATCGCTCTGGATCGGGAAGGCGTTTTGGACTCGAGACGAGCAGCGTGGTCACATCGAAGGTGTGACTTTCCGCAATATCCGAGCGACAGCGAACCCGCTGCACATTGAACTGAGGGGTTTCGACGAGACGCACGCCGTCGAGCAGGTCGGCTTTGAGGACGTCGTCGTGAACGGTCGGCCGCTGGCGGCACGTGACGTCAGCACCAACGCATTTGTCCGAAACGTCACGATCAGGCCGTGAGCGGAAGCCGTCATGCCTTCTCCACCGGGCTGGAAGAGACTCCTGTCGCCGAGTCACGGGGCCGGACGCGCTCCGTGGTGAAACAAAGGCCCACGCTCACGCAGGGGATCAGTCCATTGGATACTGGCTTCTGATACTGGCCGCCGGCCATGGGGGCCACTCCAGTCTCTACCAAGGGAGGACGGCGCTTCGCAGGATGCACGACCGCGCAACTTCAGTCCCCGTCAGTCCCGATCAGGGGGCGAACGCCGCAACAGGGCGAACATGATATGAGATCACCTGCGCTCACGCAGCCTGCCGGGCATACCGATGATGCAGGCCGCCGACCAACGGCAACTCCACCACTTTGCCGTGCTCGGGTGGCTCGACCGCCCGCGGTATTGGGCTATCGTGCTGATCCGTTGGGGGCCGTCCCAATCGGCCGCCAGACCGCCAGCGCCAGACCAGCCTGAAACCGGCCCTGTGCCAGCCGATGACGGTCTCAGGCGCGCAGATGATCAGCGCCGCCCTCCAACCGTCCCAGGTTCTCCTGAGCGTCGCCCACAAGCACCGGTCCCAGGCATGGAGAATGGGTCTGCGCACCTGTCGTCTGAGGACCCCGAGTTGGTGCCGGAGGACCAGGACCTCCAAGGCGAGCAGGTGCTTGGAACGGAACCACGCCAGCAAGTAGTCGAGCAGTGCGCAGACAACGGTAAACATGTCTCAAGACGATGAAGACAAATCGCGCAACATCAACAACTTCCTCCCATGACGGAGTTTCTGTCCGCTCCAGTCTGTATCGACATACACGCAACTCATTATTGCCGAGATATGTGTCCGCGTTGGTCCCCGTGACAGAAAGACAGTCCACTCGCCCGTTTGCGCAACGACATTTGTTCTTTGCCGGAAAATTCTAATTGTCGCTACGCACCCGTTTTCAATTATGAGGCACCTGGTCTCACCCGCACTCTGTGCAACGCATTCCTCTTGGGCATCGCTCTGCTGACGGGTGTCAGTCTGGGTGTTGGATGGTTCTCGCAATTCCAGCCGATCAGCCAGTCGTGCCCTACCCGTGTTCGTGAACCGAACAGATTCCACGAATCCGAGCTGTTGGGTATCATCACGGCTTATGCAGCCTGTGCCGTTCGGCTCGCTTTTCAGGCAGTGTCATCGCGAAAAAGTGTCGATAAACCTGTCGATTTGCCCGTGCGCACTTGTAAGCCTTTGCAGCGCAATGGACATTACCACAATGGCATTGTGGGGGTCAGGGGTTCGAATCCCCTCGGCTCCACCAGCCTTCCGGACGGTGGGAATCACCCTCGATTTGCCCGTCCCCGAGAATCAAGCAGGAAACGACTCGTCTCTGGGGCATTCTGCCTTCATTGGAATCCTTGACCGGTGAAACATGTTGCAGACAAGTCAAGTTTCTGTGCTGCGTTCAAGGGGTCAAGGATTCTCAGCAGAACCAGATTGGTCCCAAGAACGGCTGCCGGTTTACAAAAGCAGGTGACCATGGACGGTCTTCGACAACCTGACTGCCTGCTGCCCCAAACGGTTTCCGCACCCAGGGAATGCGAAGGCGGCGACGCGTGCCGATAATCGGTAGCCGTGTGGTGGATGCCGCACGGGCCGGTGACAGAATCCTGGATTTCCAGAGCAACCCGTTCGAGACTCGCTCCGCCGGTCTTCAGGAAACGAAGAGCTTCCGGTTGCCCAACACAACCCGCGCCAGGACCGCCGCGTATTCGCAGTACTTCTCCGAACCATCGGCCGATACAGTGCCGTCGGGCTTGAGATGGTAACGCTCGCGCCAATAGCCCTCGCCCTGGGCGGCGCGGCACACTTTGCGGACCGAATCCACCAGACGTTCGCGCGCCTTCATCCGCTGGCACGCCGTGGCTTCGAGATACCAAACCCGCCCCATCGCCGCCACGTCATTAAGCGGATCGACCGAGCATTCCACCGACCGGCTCGATTCCCACGGTTCATAGGCGAAGGGTTTGGTGACCAGTTGCGTTGGCATGTCGCCCGCCCAGAAACCCGGCTCGCCCATCAGGCGAGGCCAGAGCCGATCGATTCTCCGGTCGTCTGCCAGACCGAACGCCACCGCGGCCCAGTTCACGTCGGATAGACCGTGCGTATCCACCAAGCCACGTTCCGGGTGCAGATACTCGCCGAAATGGTCATCGCGCCAGAACGCCTCGATGAATGCCTTCGCGAGCTTGTCCGCGTGGCGGGACCACTCCGCCGCCTTGCTCCGATCCCTGACCGCGCGGAACAGATTGGCCAGTTTGCGGAACGCATGTGCCGTGTAGCACTGGGTGATGCCGTCGCAACCTTCCCGGGGAGGCGCTTCGATGTAGAATCCTGAGCCGCCGATCAGGCCGCCGTCCTTCCGGAGGGTCAGCAGAAACGTGGCAGCGGATTCCACGGAAACCAGTCGCTCCTTGAGCCAGGATCGTGAGCCGGTGGCGTCGAAATTCTCCGCCGCCGTGAGCACGTAGCACACGGGCGCCAGGGTGCTGAGCGGGAATCCCTTCGTTTGCCAATGCTCGAACAGACCGATCCACTGGTGCTTCTCCTGGCTCGAAGCGGGCAGCCCTTCGCGCTTGGGCGGTTGGTAGGTGAAGACGTCGTCCGGGTACTTCAAACCCCGCAGACAACCGCCCGGCCGCGTGTTGCCGTTGAAGATGGCGAACGGGATGTTGCCGTCTTTCCGTTGCGAGGCCCGCACGAAATCGAAGTAATCCAGGACCAGGCGCGTGCGCCCCAGTTGCAGGTAGGGTCCGATCATCTGCCAGGAGTCGAGGCCGGGCCAGGTCGTGTCGTTGCCGAAACCGCCGCCGTCGGCGTTGATCGTGAAGTGGCCCGGGTAGATCCGTTCGGTGGCGGCGGGAAGAAGGTTCTTGAACACCGCCGCTTCCACGCCGGCGCGAATCTCCGGATCGGCGATGCGCCGAATCCAATCGGTCTCGTTGGCGGAAGGTCCGGCAGCATGGAGCCGCGAGGAGGCAAGGGGGAGCCCCACCACGGAGGCGAATCCGAGGCTGGCGGCGCCCGATCGCTTGAGAAACAGCCGGCGGGAGAAGTGCAAGTGAGCGTTCATTGGCCCCGTGCTAGCACGTCCAGGGTCTTTTGGACAGATGAACGATCCCGCTATTCCCTCGCGAAACCGCAGGCTGGCGCATCGCGCGACTCTGCGACATGCTCGCGCCATGAACACTCCGTTGGTCCTTCCAATGCTGTTCTTGCTCGCTGCGGCGGCGATCGCCGGTGAGAGCCAATTCCACAACGGTGGTTTTGAGTCGGGTTTGAGCGGGTGGCGTCTCTGGTCGCGGACCCCAGGCGCCCTGACGTCTGCGCTGGAGAACAAGACCGTCCACTCGGACCAGGCGGCGCTGCGTCTCGAACACCACGGCGAACAGGATTGGAGCCTCGAACCTGCCCTCCGTCTCGAGGTCAAGCCCGGCGACCTGGTCGAACTCGACTGCTGGGTCAAGCTTGCGGGTAGTGGCACGGCAACGTTGTGCGCGTCGACCTGGGACGCCGAAGGCAAAATCGTGTCCTGGTCCGCCGGCGAGCGCACGGCGTCGGAAGGTCCCGACTGGCAGCACTTGCAGGCCCGCGTCGTGGCTTCCGCCAACGTCCGCCAGATGCAGCCGCGCCTGATCGGGTACGGCCCCGCCACCGTCTGGGTGGATGATTACACCGTCGCCGAGCGCGGCAATCTCCATGCGCTCCGGTCGAGGGGCGTTCCGGCGACGCTGATCCTCAGCAACGCGGTGCTCGAGGTCCGTTTCAATACAACCGATGCCACCTGCGTGGTGCGAGACCGCCGGACCTCTCGTGCCTGGACGCAGAAAGCGCTGGCGAGAGACTGTATCGTGAAGAGCGCCTCGACCGACGGCGCCGGGCGGCTGCGCTGCGAGCTGTTCCACGGCGGCCTCGGCCTGGAAGTGCAGGCCGTGCTGCAACTCGACGCAGACCGCCCGGAACTGGTCGTCGAGTTGTCAGCCCGAGGGCCGATGCCCGCAAGCCTGCGGTTTCCGCATCCTTTCCAGGGCGAACCAGGGGATTACCTCGTGATCCCGATGAACGAAGGGATCGCTTATCCCGTCGACGACGCGACGATCCCACCGATCCATCTCATCGCCTACGGCGGCCACGGCATCTGCATGGCCTTCTTTGGCCTGACCGACGGCGACTGTGGACAGATGAGCATGATCGAGACTCCCGATGACGCGTCGATCCGCGTGGAGCGTGTCGATGGTCGGCTGCTGGTTGTCCCGGAGTGGGATGCGCAGCGCGGTGAGTTTGGCTATGTGCGGAGACTGCGGCATGTGTTCCTCTCCCGAGGCGGTCACGTGGCAATGGCGAAGCGATACCGCGCCTATGCCCAACAGATAGGCCAGTTCAAAACCCTCGCCGAGAAGCGGCAATCCAATCCGGACGTGGACCGGCTGATCGGCGCGGTGAATGTGTGGTGCTGGGACCGCAACGCTGTCTCGCTCGTCCGGGAACTCCAAGCGGCCGGAATCGAGCGCATTCTCTGGAGTAATCAGCAGTCGCCCGACAACGTGCGCGCCCTTAACGACCTGGGGGTGTTGACCAGCCGGTATGACATCTACCAGGACGTCATGGCGCCGACCAACTTCGCCCGCCTCCAGTGGATTCATCCCGATTGGACCACCAACGCCTGGCCCCAGGACATCCTCCGAGACGGCCGCGGCAACTGGGTGAAGGGCTGGGCCGTGGAAGCCAAGGATGGCGGAATGATCCCTTGCGGGGTGATCTGTGATCGCCAGGCGCTGCCTTACGCCCGCGAACGAATCCCCGCCGACCTCGCCACCCATCCTTATCGGTGCCGGTTCATTGACACCACCACGGCAGCCCCCTGGCACGAGTGCTACGACCCGAACCATCCGATGACCCGCACCGAAAGCCGGCGGTGGAAGATGGAATTGCTCCGATACGTCTGCGACGAGAATCATCTCGTCACGGGTTGCGAAACGGGTCACGACGCTGCCGTGCCGTTCGTGCACTACTTCGAGGGCATGCTGAGCCTGGGAGCGTATCGCGTGCCCGACGCAGGCCGGCGGATGAGTGAAATCTGGACCGAGGTGCCCGAGGCGGTTGCCAAGTTCCAGCTCGGCCACGATTACCGGCTGCCGCTGTGGGAGTTGGTCTATCACGACTGTGTCGTGGCGCAGTGGTACTGGGGCGACTACAACAACAAACTGCCGGCCCTTTGGGACAAGCGTGATCTGTTCAATGTGCTGTACGGCACGCCGCCGATGTTCATGTTCAACCGCCGCCTCTGGGAAGAGAATCGACTCCGCTTCGTCCAAAGCTACCGCAACACCTGCCCCCACGTCCGGCAAGTGGGGTATCAGGAAATGACCGACCACCGATTCCTGACGCCGGATCGGAACGTCCAACAAACCGTGTTCGCGAATGGCGTGCGGATCACCGTCAACTTCGGCAGCGCCGACCACCGGTTGGCGAACGGCCGGGTCGTCCCCGCCAGGGGCTTCCTAACAGGTGAGTGACGGCCAATTGCACCAACGCATGGCTCGGTTTCATCACTGAGCATGACCGAGGCGGTGTCGCGCGGTAGCGCCGTCGACACCTGAAGAGCGGCGTCTTGGTTCTGCTGCCCCCCAACCTTGGTAGCGCACTGATCTTCGGGTTCATTGCTCGGCTCTCTGACCCATCGGCCGCGAAACGTTATGAACGACCAGCACCAACACACCATCCGGCCGAGTCACATCGGCCGGGTCGCCCGTGAACTCCACAACCCGGTCGGTCGAACACGCCATCCAGCATCTCGAAGATGTTGTCGAGACCCTCACCCGCAACCTGGCGGATGGACGCAAGCGTTTGGCGGAAACACAGGCCCAGATCGGGGCGTCTTTCGAGTACGCCGAACGACTGGCCGAGTTGGATGAAGTGATTGAACCCGATCATGGAAGTGCCGGTCAAAGAGCCTATAGATGCGAATCAAGGTCTGCGCTGATTGCCGACGAAGGCTCGGCAACCTGCTGATGCGACCCGCAATCTCGGCAGGCTGGAACGAGCCCTTGGCTTACAGTCCGTCGGGTGATCTGATTTGCTGACCAGCGGGTTCCTTGTCCGGAGCCGGAGGCATCGAAGAAAGTGGCGGAACATGAGCTCGAAAAAGGTTTTCATTGTGTGCGTTGTCACCATGCTGGTCATCAGCCTGCCCTTCGTTGTCATCCACCTGACCGCGGCACCCGACGACGCGCCCATCACTGCGCTTCAGCATCTGGTCGCGGCGTTGGCCAATTACTTCGGTCCTTGGGGTGTTGCCATCGTGCGCCTCGTTGATTTCCCCAACGCTGGCCTGCGCTCGTTTAGCTGGGTTTCTGCGGTCGGTCTGACCTGTTTCGGAGGACTGCTGCTCTGGTTCGCATTGACGGTCCAAGGCCGCGAACGCCAAATCCCAGTGACCGTCCTCTGGGGCCTCTTCCTGGTTGTGTGGTTTGGCGTGGGGCTGAGTCAGATAGCAGACGGACTTCTGTGACGGTCGCTGGCTGCGTTTCTTAACCCTCCACGTCCTCACATCGAGGGCGAGAGCAGCAGTTCAATTCGATTGGGGGCAGCCATTGCGATTCGGCCGTTGCGATTCAGCTTGAAACCGAAGGGCATCTCCTGGTGGACTGCACGGGTCCGCGACCCGAAGAAACCGCCATGCACAAACCCAACTTCGTTACTACGGCAAGTCTCACGGCGCTGCTCCTCACCATCGGCTGCGATGGCGCGATGCCGGTTCGAGCCGAGGTGCGCCTGCCGAAGGTGTTCACCAGCCACATGGTCCTCCAGCAGCACCAACCCCTGACATTCTGGGGTTGGGCGCAACCGAACGAGATCGTCACGATCGAACTGGCGGGTGAAAGCCGGCAGACCCGGGCCAATGACCGGGGCGAGTGGAAGGCTACGCTGCCGGCGATCACGGCGGGCGGCCCACACGCGCTCACGGTGCGCGGGTCGAGTGTGGTGCGATGCGACGATGTCATGGTCGGCGAGGTCTGGCTCGCCTCGGGACAGTCCAACATGGAGATGGGTATTGGCGCCTGCCGCGACGCGCAGCAGGAGATCGCCGCTGCCGACCACAACGGCATTCGCCTGCTATTAGTGCCCAATCGTTGGACCGCGCAACCGCAGACCGACATGGACAGCGCCTGGAAAGTCTGCTCGCCCAAGACCGTGGCCGAAGGCGGATGGGGCGGGTTCTCCGCCGCCGCCTACTATTTCGGACGGGAGCTGCACCGGAAGCTGGGGGTGCCGATCGGGCTGATCGATGCCACCTGGGGCGGCACCCGCATCGAGCCCTGGACACCGCCCGAGGGTTTCGCGGCCGTGTCGGCGCTTGCGGGCGAGTACGAGTTGGTGCAGTTGGGCGACCCGCGCACCGCGCTCCATCAGGAACGGTTACAGCAGGTGCTGGCCGCGACCGAACAGTGGTTGGCGGCCGCGCGAGTCGCGCTCACGGAACGGAACGTCGTCCCCCCGATGCCGACTTACCCCGAGGAACTCCTGCCGCCCCGCGACGTCCAACACGCAACCGCCTTGTACAACGGCATGCTCCACCCGCTCCGCCCCTTCGGCCTCCGGGGCGCCATCTGGTACCAGGGCGAGTCCAACAGCGGCGAAGGCATGAGGTACGCTGAGCGGATGAAAGCGCTGATCGGCGGGTGGCGCCAGGTCTGGGGCAACAGCGATCTCGCCTGCTACTTCGTTCAGATTGCCCCCTTCAACTACGGGGGCAACGGGGAGAGGATCGCCGAGTTCTGGGAGGCCCAAGCCGCTGCCCAGGCCATCCCAAACACCGGCATGGTTGTCATCAACGACATCGGCGATCTCAATGACATCCACCCGACCAACAAGCAGGAAGTCGGACGCCGCTTGGCCCTCTGGGCGCTTGCCAAGACCTACGGACGCACCGACGCCGAGTATTCGGGCCCCACCTTCAAAGCGATGACCGTCGAAGGCGACCGGCTCCGCCTCACCTTCGACCACGTCGGTGGCGGGCTCGTCAGCCGCGATGGCAAGCCGTTGACGTGGTTCGAGGTCATCGACGCCGACGAAGGCGGGTTCGTCAAGGCCGACGCCCGAATCGACGGCGCCAGCGTCGTCCTTTCCTCACCCGAAGTGAAACGTCCGGTCGCCATGCGCTTTGCCTGGAGCATGCTCGCCGAGCCCAACCTTGCCAACGCCGATGGCCTGCCCGCCGGCGCGTTCCGAGCTGGGACCGTGCCCAAACGCGACCTGCTCTCCCTCAAGGTGCCTGAAGCCAAGGATTACCGCCTGGTCTATGACCTCGACCTCGCGAAGCTGGGGCCGACCTTCGATTACGCCCTGGACAACCGCGCCCAGATCGACCGCCCCTTTGACCGCGTGGCGTACTTCCTGGAATTGCAGGGCGCCGACCAGAACACGCAGTACGTTTACGTGTCTATGGATGCCTTTACGGACGACCTCGGGAGAATCGGCGTCCCGACCTTGGTCTCAGGCGCCCGGTTCCAACAGAGAGTCGCGAATCTGAACGTGGTCTCGAATGTCGAGGGAATCGTCGCCGGCACAAATCTCGCCGGCGGGAACATCGAGTTCTGGCCCGACAACTACGGACCCCCGAATGCCGCGGACGTTCCCCATGCCTCGGCCGACGTGTACGACTTCGGCGACCAGCCCGGCGATCCCCGCGATGGCTACGGCTCGATGCAGGTCCACAACCACAACGCCAAGCAGACCCTCTTCGCCCTCAACCATTGGCGCGAAGGCAAGGATGCCGACGTGGGGATCGGCAACCGGCCCGCGGACCATCCCGACTGGACCTTTGCGAAGAACGCCGGCTCCTACCCGGCACGCCGCCTGCGCGTGCTGGTCCGCTGCCGGTAGGTTCTCCGGGAGCAGAGGTCAAACCAGATTCTCAACCCATTTGAATGAACCGGGCAGTTTCCAGCCCGATGCCGCGCGGGCGACGGTCGAAGCGTGCGGAACAGCAGCTTACAAAGCTGCGCTACAGTTTCTCGGCGCGACTCTCCGCACGAGGAATCTGAGATTCGCCTCGTTGCGATTGGGCTGTCGGATTCCATTTGCCATCTGGGAGGGTGGCGGATAATATGCGGCTCGTACTGATGAGTTTGAATTCTGGAACGAGCACGACGACTTTTTAGCGTTCACGGATCATCCGTGAACGCAACGCCTCGCACTGCATACTGGTTCGAGGCGTTTTGTTTTTTATGTCCAACGAAAACCAACCTCCCGCTGACCGAAAGACGCTCGAACAACGCAACGCGATGACCGACCTCGAGCGGCTTCGTCACTCGTGCGCCCACGTCATGGCCAATGCCATCGTGAAGCTCTGGCCGGACGCCCAATTTGCCGCCGGACCGCCTGTTGCGCAGGGCTTTTACTACGACGTTGAACTCGAGCACCGGATCACGCCCGAGGATTTTCCGGCCATCGAGGCGGAGATGAAGGCCATCATCAAGGCGAATCAGCCCTTCGAGCGCATTGTGGTGACGCGCGAGCAGGCCTTGGGGGACGCCAGGCGGGGGCGGCTGGCCGCCCTGGGCGACCGCCCCGTCCCGAGCAAATTCAAGATCGGCAACCTCGAAGACATCCCCGAGGGCGAAGCGATCTCGTACTACAGGAACGGCGATTTCATTGATCTATGTGCCGGGCCGCACGTGATGCGCACCGGCAACATCGGGGCGTTCAAGCTGAACAGCGTTGCCAGCGCCTATTACAAGGGCGACGAGAACAACCCGCAACTCCAGCGGGTTTACGGCATTGCGTTCAAGAACAAGAGCCAGCTCGATGCGTGGATCGAGATGCAGGAGGAGGCCAAGAAGCGGGACCATCGCAAGATCGGGGTCGAGATGGGGCTCTTTGTCATCGACCCGGACTACACGGGGCCGGGCATGCCGCTCTGGCTGCCGAACGGGACCGTGCTCGTCGAGGAACTCGAGAAGCTGGCCAAGGAAACCGAGTTTGCCGCCGGCTATCGGCGCGTCCGAACGCCGCACCTCGCCAAGGAAAAGATGTACCGGACCTCCGGCCATTTGCCTTACTACGCCGAGAGCATGTTCCCGCCGATGGAGATGCACGAGACAGCCGAGGCGCCGGCGCCCGAGTCGAAGGACGCCCCGGCCCCGGTCGACCGCTACTACCTCAAGGCGATGAACTGCCCGCATCACCACCGCATTTTTGCGGCCGAGCCCCGCAGTTACCGCGATCTCCCGTTGCGGCTGGCGGAGTACGGCTGCTGCTACCGGTACGAGCAGTCCGGCGAACTCTTCGGCCTGATGCGCGTTCGTTCGCTGAACATGAACGACGCGCACATCTACTGCACCGAGGATCAGTTCGCCCAGGAATTCAACGCCGTGAATGCCATGTACCTGAAGTATTTCAGGATCTTCGGCATCGAGAAATACGTCATGCGCTTCAGCACCCACGGCACGGAAGGGCTGGGCAAGAAGTACGTCAACGAACCGGCGCTCTGGGTGAAGACCGAGGCGATGGTCCGCCAGGTCCTGATCGACTCGAAGATCAACTACATCGAGGTGCCCAACGAAGCGGCGTTCTATGGGCCGAAGATCGACGTCCAGGTCTGGAGCGTCATCGGACGCGAGTTCACGCTGGCGACCAACCAGGTCGATTTCGCCGTGCCGGCCAAGTTCGGCCTGACCTATCGCGACCGGGACAACACGGACAAGACCCCGCTCTGCATCCATCGAGCGCCGCTCGGGACGCATGAGCGGTTCATCGGATTCCTGATCGAGCATTACGCCGGCAATTTCCCCCTGTGGCTCGCTCCGGAGCAGGTCCGGGTTCTGCCGGTGACCGAGGCGCAAATCGACTACGCCAGGGGGATTGTGGACGAGTTGCGCGCCCAGCAGGTTCGCGCGGAGTTCGAGTTCAGCAACGACAAGCTGATGGGCCGCATCCAGCGCGCCGAGGCGGCGCGCGTTCACCACATCCTGGTGGTCGGCGGGCGCGAGCGCGAGGCGAACGCCGTCGCTCTGCGCATCCACGGGAAAGGCCAACAGGGCGTCAGGCCCCGCTCGGAGGTGGTCGCCGAGATTCTCGAGTCCATCCGCGAGCGGCGCGCTTAGCCCGACGGTTACTGCAACTTCATCGGCAGTTGCTGCAAGGCGCGGTCGAAGCGGGAGAGCATGGAGCCCATGGCCGAGGCGGATGTCTCGGAGGCGGAAGTGACCTCGCCGATCGTGTTCAGGCGGTTGAGCACCGCGCAGTACTGGCTGTTGGCCATCACGCCCAGCAACTCGCCCGTCTTGCTCAGCACGAGGTCGCCGCGCGAGGGATTGAACTTGCTCGAAAAGATCCGGAACGAGCTGCGATCCATGCGGACATAGAGCGGCGCTGAAAGGTCGATCTGGAACTTGGACTCCCCGTAATAGCCCTCCGTCGCGCCGACGAGAACCGCTTCGGTGAACTTGAGCGGATCGGCTGCCATTTGATAGATTCGGACGCCGAACCGGCGCGCCTCCGCCTCGCTCAGAGGGACCATGAGAATGCGCGGGTCGATGGACAGGAACATCACTTTGGCCGCGGGGAGGGCCACGGTGCCGCGTTCGAGGCTCACTTGAAACGAGTCGAATCCGAATCCCGGCGTCGAGAAAGTCAGGGGGGTATCCGAGACATGACAGAGGGCAAAGAATTGGTTGGCGTGGGAAACCAGGATTGTCTGGACCGTCTTGTCGTTTTGGACGGGGATGCCGAAAAGGCCCTTGCGTTGGGCGGCGAACCGGAGCGTGACCCGATTGGTGGCCAGTTCGGCGAAGATGGCGTTGGCGGCGAGTTCGCGGTTGTCACGGATCTCCTGTGTGAGAACTGTTGATTTCTCCGCCAGAGCATCCACGCCCTGAACCAGCGCGGTGGATTTCTCGGCGAGGGCATCGACGCCCTGGACCAGCGCGGTGGATTTCTCGGCGAGGGCATCGACGCCCTGGGCGAGTTGGGTGGCGTGCTGCTGGAGGGTGCTTTTCTCGGCGCGCACGATCTGCACCTCGTTGCTGAGGTGGCTGACCTGCTGGGTCACCAGGCGTTTCTCGGTCTCGACCACCTGCAACTGCGCTGACAACTGGGCCTTCTCCATGAGGGTGGATTCGCGCTGGCGATCCAGTTCATCGACGCGCTGGCGGGTCTTGGCCAATTCCTCCTCCTTGCGGGCCAGTTGGGTCTGGAGCAGCTTCAACTGCTCCTGGGTCAGCAGGCTCTCGGTGCTGGCCGTCTGCAACTGGTCGCGCAGGAAAACCACGTTGGTCTGAGCCAGGACCATCTGCTCGATGAGGTTTGTGCGCTGCTCGGCGAGTTGAACGCCAAGCTGTTCCTTCTCGCGCAGGGACTGCTGCAAAGCCCGCAACTGCTGCTCGCGCGCCGCCACCGTCTGCTCCCGCAAATCGAGGTTCTGGCGCGTCGCCGACAATTCGGACGCGAGGGCGTCGCGCCGCTTCTGCTCCTCGCTGAGGGCGAGTTTGAGGACCTCGACGACGTCCTTCTCCCCTGCGCTGGTGCCCTGGAGGGAGACGGTCGGGCTGGTCTGCGGCCGCTGGACATCGGGCGCGTCGAACTTGGCGAGGACCAGGAGGCTGAGAATCCAAAAGTCCGTGATGATGATGAGGATTGCGCGGTTCATACCATTTCCTGCTCGCGTTCGAGCAGCAGTCGCCGCCGGGCGGGGCGGACATGACAGATCTTGAGGATCGCAACGAAGATGATGCCGAAGAGCGTCGAGGAATACGCGGCGGCGAGGCTGGGTTTGATGATGCCCAGGGCGAGGCAGCCCAGGGACAAGACGGATCCAGCCAAGCCAATGTAAAGGCCGGCGTCGAACATCATGTCCTCGTTCTCGAGGTACTTGAGTTTCAGCGCCGCGGTGATCGGCTGGCGGCGAATCTCCGCCAGCTTGATGAGGTTCAGCACATACATGATGAGCTGCAGGACAAAGAAGGACACCAAGGCCACGAGACTGATTTGGTCCATATACGGTTTGATTGGAGTTACCATTGCGGCCAGCGCGGCGCTCCGGAACACCGGGATCTGCACGCGAAGCGGATACTCCGCCCCCTGAATGTTCCGGGCGAGAAACGGCTCGCTCAGCACAATCATCGCCAGCACAAATGTCAGCGCAAACAGCCAGAGCCGCCCGGCAGCCAGGCTGGCCAGGGCCGGCACGGGCGGCACCTCGTAAGTTCCCGACGAGTGCCGATAGCCCCAAGCCAACAACCAGCCTGCAAGCAGCAGCAGCAAATACTTCGATCCCAAGGAAACCGTCGGCCAGTCATGCGCCCAACGCGTGAGGGTCGGCGCAATCTGCGCGAGCGGAGGCCGGCTCTCGAACCAGGACCGCACCCGCGGATAGTGAATCCGCTGCTCGCGCCGCAGCAATTCCTCGACCCCGCCTTTGCCCCGCCCGAGCGCATACTCGAGGTCGACAAAACCTGGCGGGCCCCAACGCCGCACATAGCGCACGACCTTCGCCGGCTGTCCCGACATCACCACGCCAACGAACAAAGTGGGCGTCTGGCCCGGGGCGTTCTGGCAGAGGCTTGCCAGTTCATGGAGTGTGGCCAGATCGGTCACCTCGCTCAACAGACTCGTCAACTGCACCCAATCGAAGCGCGCCACCAAAGCCAGCGTATCGAGCAGCACTTCTTCGAGAGGGCGAACCGCGCCGCTGTTGATCGATTGATCGACCATCGCGGCCAGCGCGTCCCGGACCTGGCCGGTCAGGTAATCGCCCTGGTAGAGCAGACCGAGCACCCCGACCACCAACTCGGTGGCCTGGCCGCCCGGGCCCGAAGCCGGCGGCAGCAGGGTGAGGTTGGTGACGGTCAGGATTTCCAGAATCCCTTGAACCGCGGGACGACGCGACCGGCGCAACGCATCGAGGAGCGTTTCCCGCCGCACGGGATTGACGAGTAACTCGACCACCGTCTGCGGCGGGTTATCCAAATCGCCCTTGCTGCCCAGGATATGGCTCAACACCGCATCCACCCCGCCCCACTGGACGCCGTTGAGGTGATCTCTCCCTCCGCCCTGCAACGCCTCCTCAAGCCGTTCATATCCGGGGACAGACTGCCGCCGCGCAAGCGCCAGACAAAGCTCCGCCGGCCCCGTCTTCTCGAGGGACAGGAACTTCAGGCCGGCATCCACCGAAGTCGGCGTGCCGCGTCCGGCCAAGTCGATCACCCGCGCATCGACCGCGCGGACGTGGGAGGGGATCAACAACGCGTCACCCACCAGCAGCAGCACTGCCAGGGCGATCAGCGTCAGCATGACCACGCGTGATTTCATCCAAAACAACCTTCTCGCCACGCATCCGCCAGGTTTCGAGCGATGGTTCTTAGCATTCAGACGCAGCGACCCTCTGTGTATTCGTGAGTTTGGCCTCTTTTCCAAGCACAAACTTACGCTTTGCGCCGGATGCCGCGATCCGCCATGATCCGATCCCGACGTCCAAGCATCGATCGCCATAGGCCCAGCGCAGCCATGAACCCCACAAACCTCCATCGGATCACAAACGACTTTCAGCTCGTCCGCCTGGTCAGTTTGCGCAAAACGAGTGTCGCCTCGGCCATCGTCCCGCGCGATTCGGGCGGCCCTTTCATGGTGGCCCAAGAGGGTTACGATCCCCAGGACGTCAAAATGACGCCTGACACGTTTCTGCTTGGACGGTCAGGGCGCTGGCTTTCCACCGCGGACTTCTTCCGGATGCCGGTGGCGGACCGCCGCCGCGAGTACGTGTTCGGCACCGCAGCGGAGGTCGCAACATTGCTGCGGGAGCTTCCCTCGCAACCAGTGATCCTGCGCCCTGACGATCTGCCCGAGGCAGCGCCCTCTTCTGAAACCGACGAGATGAAGACGGCCCTAGACGCCGCCCGCCAAAGCGCCTCCGGGCTCGATCCAGGACAGACGACAGCGTGAAGCCAGATCCGGTCAAGGCTAGAATCCTTGACCGGTGGAACTTGTTGCAGACAAGTCAAGTTTCTGTGCTGCGTTAAACGGGTCAAGGATTCTACTGAGCGAGGCGCGGGAGAGAGGGGCGGGGAAACACGGGGACTTCTCATGCGAAGGGGAGGACTGGATTGGGTCTGAGGCGCGCCTCGCTAGCCCGGATGTTTCACAAAGCTCCGCGGAGTCTGACATCCGGGCTCTGGCAAAACCGCGCCCAGAAAGGGAACCGGGAGCATTCTGTCGGTCCTGGGAATGGTCTCTCATGGGAACAGTGTGATGCAGTTCTCGATCTCTCGAACCTGGCGCGGTTTTGCTTCTCTAGCCCGCATCGCAGTCCTCTTGCGAAGTCTGAGTGCCCTGTGCACCATAGGGGTGTGAAATATGCGGGCTAGAATCCCTCGTGTTCGGTTCTCTCGATGATCTCGTCCTGCAGCTCGGGCGAGAGATCGCAGAAATAGTCGCTGTACCCTGCCACGCGGACGATGAGATCGCGGTGCTCGTCCGGGCGTTCCTGGGCCTCGCGGAGCGTGGCGGCGCGGACGACATTGAACTGGACATGATGTCCGTCCATCTTGAAGTAACTCCGCACCAGGTGCCCCCATTTGCCCAGGGCATCCTCGGTGGCCACCAACGACGGCGCGAATTTCATGTTGAGAAGCGTGCCGCCCGCCTTGATATGGTCCATCTTGGCGGCGCTTCTGATCACCGCCGTGGGGCCGTTGCGGTCCGCGCCCTGGACCGGTGAGATACCCTCGCTCAGGGGACGCCCGGCCTTTCGTCCGTCCGGGGAGGCGCCGGTCACGCTGCCGAAGTAGACGTGACAGGTCGTGGGCAACATCTCGACCCGGTAGCAGCCCCCTTTGGTGTCGGGGCGCCCGTCGAGTTCCTCGACGCACGTGTTAAAAACCCGGATCATGATGGCATCCGCTTGGTCGTCGTCGTTTCCGTACCTGGGCATCTTGTGCAGCAGATGCTGCCGCAACTCCTCCTCGCCGGCGAAATCGGCATCGAGAATGCCCACAAGCCGGCCCAGGTCGAGCCGGAGACCGCGCCCCGGGCTCGATGGCGGATCCGCGGTTCGAGTGGGGGAGAAACAGACCTGATTGACGGCGCTGAGGCTGTCGGTGAGGCTGCCCAGGCCGACGAACTGGATGTAGGTGTTGTTGTAGCGCGCCCCGCCGGCGTTGTAATCGCGCCCGCGCTCGATGCAGTCATCGGTCAGCACGCTGAGGAACGGGGCCGGCATGCGGGTGGCGTACATGCGCTGAATGATCTGGTTTCCGCGCAGCTTGATCTCGAGGATGTGGCGGAACTGGGCCCGGTACGCCGCGAACAGGTCGTCGAATGTTCGAAACGAATCCGGGGCGCCGGTTTCGGGGCCAGGCCGCTTCCCGGTCTTGGGATCCACCCCGTTGTGCAGCGCCAGTTCGAAGACCTTCGGCATGTTGAAATAGCCGGTCAGGATGTAGGCTTCCTTGCCAAACGCCCCCACCTCGACGCATCCGCTGCACCCGCCCGCCCGCGCATCTTCGAGCGTCTTGCCCTGACGCAATTGCTCCTGGACCACCGCGTCGGCGTTGAAGAGGCTCGGGAATCCGTATCCCTTGCGCAGAACGCGCAGGGCGTGTTCGAGCAAGGCGTCGGGGCTCTTGCGGGAGAGCTGGATGTTGGTGCTTGGCTGAAGCAGGTGCATCTCGTCGACAATATCGAGCAGGATGTGGGACACCTCGTTCGAGCCATCGGAACCATCGGGCAGGAGTCCGCCGATGTTGATATTGGCGAAATCGGTGTACGTGCCGCTCTCTGCCGCCGTCACGCCCACCTTGGGCGGGGCGGGATGGTTGTTGAACTTGACGAACAGACACTCGAGCAGTTCGCGCGCGCTCCCACGCGTCAGCGTCCCGTCCGCAAGGCCGCGCTCGAAAAAGGGCTGCAGGTGCTGGTCCAGGTGTCCGGGGTTGAACGAGTCCCAGCCGTTGAGTTCCGTGATCACGGCCAGATGGCAGAACCAGTAATACTGAATGGCCTCCTGGAAATCCCGGGGGGCATGCGCCGGCACGCGCGAACAGACAGCCGCGATCTTCTCCAGCTCGGCCCGCCGCTCCGGATCGCTCTCCTGCCCCGCCAGTTCCCGGGCCCGCTCCGCGTGGCGCCGCGCATAGAGCATCACGGCGTCGCACGCGATGTCGAACGACTTGAGCGCTTCGAGTCGGTCGAGCGCAAGCGGATCGGACAGGAAGTCGAGCCGCCCGATCGCCCGGGCGATCTCGCTCTTGAAATCCAGCATGCCCTTCGCGTAGATCTTGCCATCGAGCACCGTGTGCCCGGGCGCGCGTTGCTCCATGAACTCGGTGAACAGCCCGGCGCCGTATGCCTCGTGCCAATCCGCCGGCAGCTCCGCGAAAATCCTGTCGCGCATCGACCGCCCGTGCCAATAGGGAATCACATCCGCCTCGTAGGCCCGCAGACATTCCTCCGGCACGCGGTACCAGGTCTTGGCCCTCGAGTCGAGGATCCGCAGGTCATCGAGACTGTGGCAGGTCAGTTCGGGAAAGGTCGGCACCGCCTTCGGGCCAGGCCCGCGCTCGCCGACAATCAGTTCGTCCTCGCCGATCCAGACGGCCTTGTGCTCGCAGAGGCAATGAAAGGCCCTGGCCCGCATCACGGGCACGGAGTGCCGGCCCTCATGGGCCCGGTAAAACGCGGTGACCAACACGGCCCGCTCGGCAGTCAGACTGGGCGGTGTCTCGAGGCTTCGCCGGCGCAGGCGTTCCGTTCTCGATGTCATGCCCCCACCTTAGCGGCCTCTTGGCGTGGGCGAAAGCCAAGAATCGGCCCCCTATCCCCCGACCTTCGCCGACAGCCCGGCATTGGCAAACACCTCCCGCACGCGCGCCAGCGCAGCGGCCGACGGGGTCGCGACGCCGTCCAGGGCGTGATCGAGGCCCAGGCGCGCGAATTTGCGCAACGCGGTGCGGTGAAACGGCAGCAGGTTCACCAGGGGTGGGTGAGGCAGACGCGACACGAATTCCGCCATGCGCGCCAGGTCCTCGAGATCGTCGTTGAAGCCGGGGACCAGCGGCACGCGAATCCAGACGCGGCGATGCGCTCCCGCCAACAACCTGAGATTCTCGAGAATCAGGCCGTTGGACACGCCTGTCAGACGCCGATGCCGCTCGCTGTCGAAGGCCTTCAGATCGTAGAGCACGAGATCGGTCAGGCGCGCCGCGTCGCGCAAATCCTCCCAGCGTCCGAACCCCGCGGTGTCGAGCGCTGTGTGCAGCCCGCGCGCGCGGCATGCCTCGAGCAGGGCGACGAGAAAACGCGGCTGCGCCAGGGGCTCCCCGCCCGAGATCGTCACGCCCCCACCCGAGTCCTCGAAGAAGATTCGGTCCCGAGCCAGTTGCAGCGCCAGCTCATCAACGGCCACCGTTCGCCCGATCAACTGGCGCGCGCCGGTGGGACAAGCGTCCGCGCACGCGCCGCAGAGGGTGCAGGCGTCGATGCGCGGCGGCAGCGGCCCGGTGCCCGGGACTGCGGCTCCGAACGGACAGGCCTCCCGACATTGTCCGCAGCCCACGCAGCGCGTTTCCAGCACGACGATCTCCCTGCGGGGCGAGATGCTCTCCGGGTTGTGACACCAGGCGCAGTGGAGGGGACAGCCCTTAAGAAAAACGGTCGTGCGGATGCCCGGGCCGTCCTGGGTCGAGTATCGCTGGATGCTGAATATGGTGCCGCTTTCCACGTGGCCACGAGTGTATGCCAGCCTGCTCCCCGTTTCACGCACGGAGTGCGACCGTTGCGAATCCCCGAATCGAGTCAAGTCAAAGGTGACCGTGGAGAGCATTGACATTCAGCGGTTGAATGCGCACGGGGGCCATGAACCGATTTGTAGCCGCCGACGTGAGTCGGCGCTCTGGAGTTTGGACATTCTGAAGACGGGTTTTGGCGGGTGGCAGTGTGAGGCGGCAAGGAGAAAATCTCAGGCGGCGGCGCTGCCGACCATCATGGGGTAGGTTGCCGGGGTCTTTGCCGTGGCGAATGGGACGGGATGGTCGGCCAGTTGCTTGCGTAGCAGTGTGACTAAGTCCAGACAGGACGGTCGCTTGGCTCCACGACGCCATTTGGGCAGGGGTTCATAGACCTCCGTACGCGTGGGGCCGTAGCACTTGAGGCCAGCTAACTGAAGCCAACTATACATGGCCACCAAAAGCGCCGGGACTTTACTCACCGAGTCCTTATTCCAGACTTGGGCTTGGCCCACGCCCAGAATGTCTTTCTCGTCGCGGTGATTGACCTCGATGCCCCACCGATCGAAGTAGGCTTGGAGTAACTCGAGGGCCGGGGTCGTCAGGTCGGTGGTGAGCAGGTAGGCGGGCTGCCGATAGTACTTGCGCCCGTTCTTGCTGGTGCGATAGCCCACCGGCGCCACCACCAAGAGGCGCACGACCCGTTTGCGGGCTCCTCCTTGCCAATAGACCCGAGTGATTTCCTTGTAGCGCACTTCCCGATAAGAGCCGCCGTGGAAGATCCAGGCCTTCTGCCACCGTGCGCGGGAATCGCGGCGTCGGACCTGCTCGGGGGTGAACTTGGTGGAGCCGTAGAAGCGGCGGCCCTTACCGGGAGCGCGCCGGCATAAGACGATGTCCTTGCGGCAACGGACAATAAGCGTCACGTTCTGCGCTTCCCAATCCTGAGCGAACACGGTGCGGTTGGCGAAGGAGCCGTCAGCGACCTGGACCAAGCGCTTGGCCTGATGGCCGGTCTGGTTGAGGTGTTGGCGCACCTCTTGGGTCAAGGCGACAAACTGGACTGAGAGGTTCTTCTGCTTCTTGAGCTGTCGGTAGTGTTCGAGTTGTTGGTCCGAGGCGTGCGCGCCGGGTTTCTTGACCACCGGGGCCATCTCGAAGCGGATGGGAACCGAACGGGAGGAACTGGTTTGATCCTGAAGATAGAGTGGGAGGCTCAGGCTGCATTGGAGAAAGCGGTGTCCCCAGCGCAGGTTGACTTGGAAGGGGGGTCCCAGCGGGTCCCGATGCCATTGGGTTTGGGGCACGTGTTTGCCGGTGCGCCAAACGCGCGTGTCGTCGGTGCTGATCACGATGCGTTGGAGGCGCTGCTCCTCAATGGCCCGTTCCAGAATCGGATGGAAGAGGGCGCGCGGCTCCCACGGGGAACGGGAAAAGACCTTGTAGTCGGCCGACCAGTCCTTCTGGGTGTTGCCGTGGAAGGCGATGGCGCGGGTGAGGGTGCGTCGGCCCACGCCGCAGAGGATGCCGAAAGCCAAAGCGATGGCCCGTTGCAGGCTACGGTCCTGAGGGAAGACAGAGGCCCAGCGGGCGGTCTGTTCGAGCAGGTAGGTCAAGAGCTTCATGGGGTGGTGAGATGGGTGCGAAAGGCGGGGTGCAACGGTTTGATCCAGAGCGATTTGAGGGGGCAACGCAGGGTGCGGTGGCGATCTTGACGGGTGCGTCCGGTCGTGAATCCCAGGTGCTGCCAACCGGCGGCCTTGTAGGCCGTGGCGGCAAACCGCTCGGACTCCACGAAGGTCTCGACCAGCCACACCCGATGGCCATAGCGCGCTTGCCAGTCGGCGGACAAGCGGTGGGTGGCCAGCGCCAGAAGATGCGAGGCCAGATGGGGGACCCGCACCCAAGGCAAAACCAAGAAGCGCTGTTGGTTGGCGATGGCTCCCAGGCGTTGCTCCCGCTGGGTCACCGACCAACCGATGAACCGATCCCGGGCGGCGACTTTCCAGGCGGCTGCGCCAAAGACCATCACGGCCAGGTCCCGACCGCGAACATCCCTGGCCAGGTACTGCACGTTCTCGCCGACCGCTCCGTGGAAACCGCGGTAGTGGTAACGCCGCAGCAGGTCAGCCGCGCGGCGGCGCAAGGCGCGGGTGTGAGCCAGGTCCAGGCTCAGTGGCTGCAGCGACTCCAGGCAGTCCTGGATCCGATCCGGTGCCCAGAGCGGGAGCTGGCTCTGGAGAGCAGGAGGAGCTTGCGCGCAGGGTCGACGGGTGCGCTTCTGCGCTGGCGGTAGCCCGATCAGCCCACGGGCCTGCAGCTTGAGCAGCAACGTGCGCGCCGCCATGTCCTTGAGACGTCCGGCGGCGTTGCGCCAGTTCCACGCTTGACACAGGTACTGGGAGAGGGCCGTGCGATGCCAGGCCGGATGCTGCTCGATCAGAGCCTGCAACCACGCCAGATCATCGCCCGTGAGCGTGCGGCCCTGGACGCGGATCGGTTCCACTGCGGCCACCATTTACCCGAGTGGCCGTTCCGAGTCCAGCTAAAAATGTCCAAACTCCAGGCCGCCGACGTGAGTCGGCGCTGATTCCCGTCTTTGCGGAGATTGATGACTCTCACCCCGTCGTAGTCCTGACCGTCGTTGAAGTCTTCCGACAGCACGCGCCGGGCGCCGAGTTCCTGTGCGGCGGCCAGAATGGCTGCGTCATAGGGGTGAACGCCAAATCGCTCGGCCAACCGGAAAGCCTGGCGGTAGAGGCTGTCCGTGCCCGCGACGCACGCGAACACCAGAATCCTCTCCAGAAAGGCCGACACATTAACTGTGAGACCGTGGACCGTCAAAGCTCAAACTCAGCATGCCCTTTTGTTTGGCAAGGACTCCATGGAGCGAGGCGCGGGAAAGAGGAGCGGGGAAACACGGGGACTGTTCAAGGCAATGAGGGCTGGGTTTGGTCTGAGGCGCGCCTCGCTAAGAACTCGACCTTCGCGCTCAGTTCCGGCGTGAGGAACTTGTCCGGGTCTTGTATCTGCACCTTGATTTGCAGGGTGCCCTTCTGGCGATTGGCTTCCGGCGCGATTTCGACGACGCGGCCGTCGTAGTGGCGTTCGAGGTAGGCTTCCGGCGAAACGCGGCAGCGCTGGCCCATGTGGATTTTGGCGAGGTCGGATTCGTTCACATCCACTTCGACCTGCAGGTCTTTCGGGTCGGCCACGGCCACCAGGGCCGTGCTTGGACCGCGGGTTCCGCCAAAGCTCTGAGGGGTGACCAGTTCGTTGGCATCGACGAGCTTTTCGAGCACGACGCCGTCGATGGGAGAGCGAATAATGCACCAGTCAAGGTAGGCTTGCGTCTGGGCCATCTGACCCTCGATTTCCTGGACTGTCGCCTGAGCCGCTTCGAGGTTCAAACGGGCGTCGTCCTCGAGTTGGGCCGATTCGACCCGGTCGCGCGCCAGCGTGCGCGTCCGCTCGAAGGCGAGCCGGGCTTTCTCGACGTTGGCGCGGGCGCTGGCGAGCCGGCCTTGCTGCTCGGCGAGGCGGGCGCGAAACTCGGTGTCGTCCAACCGGACCAGGACCTGGCCGTTGGTGACCGTGTCACCCTTGCGCACCCCGATCCACTGGACCAATCCCATGAAGCGGGGGCTCAGCTCGATGCGTTCGTGATTGACGATGTAGCCGCTGACGGTCAGCACAGCATCGCCGGTCTCGATGGAGAAAGGGGCGGGCTCATTGGTTGCCGAGGCGGCCAGGGCCCCCGCGCCGGCCCCGAGCGGCGCCGGGCCGGGCGCGCCGTTCGTATCGCCTGAAGGGCGGGGCTGACCGCCCGAGATCACGCGCACGGCGTCCGAAGCCCGCGGGATGGCGTAATAGACGGCCGCCCCCGCGACGAGGGCAACGACAAAGAGGATGATCCACAAGGATCGCGCCGACCGCCGTTTTTCGGACGGATGGATCCTGAGTTCTCTAAGCTTGTCTTCATTCATACCGCTTTGAGGGCCACGATCACAGGCAACCGCGAGGCCCGGATTGCGGGGAGCAGACTCCCCATCACGCCCACAATCAAGGCGAAGAGCATCCCTTTCAACATCAGCCACGGCGTGATCCGGAATTCGAACACCGTTTCACTGAACGTCTCGAACCCGATCGTGGCCGTGGCGTAGCCATTCATCGGCAGCGAGAGCAGGCATCCCATCGCGCCGCCGATCAGGGCCAGACAGGCGCCCTCGATCAGGAACCCGACCACAACGCTGCGCCGCCGGTAGCCCAACACGCGCAGGGTGCCCACCTCGCGGGTGCGGGCCCCGACGGCCGCGTACATGGTGTTCATCGCGGCAAAGATGGCGCCAATCGACATCGCGGACGCAAGAAAATTGCCCAGCCAGCGTATGGGGGCGGCGGTCATGGTCTGAGAGCGGTAGTACTCGACTTCTCCAAAGGCGCGCAACTGGAGGCGCTTGTCCTCCTCGATGCGCCGGATGAGGCTGGTCCGTGCGGCTTCATCCCGCGGTCTGACCAGGAAACTCGAATACATGTCTTCCCGATCGAAGAGGCTGCGCAATTCGTCGGCGTCCATCCAGACTTCCGAATCGAATGCGCTCTTCTGACCGTCCATCCATCCCACCACTCTGAGAGAGTCAGGGCCGGCCTTGAAGGAATCGCCGAGGTCAAAGTTCTCGAAACGTTGCGCCAGGCGCCGGCTCACGACCACCTCCCGCTGGCCGGGCGCAAACCAGCGCCCTTCGACCAGGGCCACTTGCGGCCGCAGGTCCAGCCCTTTTCGGGAAACCCCGCGAATCACCACGTTGGCCTCTCCGCCCCCAGCCCGCCGGGGCAGAGTCACGAGCGTGAGGGCGTCGGCGGACAGCAGCGGACGCCGCTGTTCGTCCACGGCGATCTCGGTGAAGTACTGAAGAGTGCGCAGGTGCTCGCGGCTGACCAGGCTGCTGGATTCGGAGGTCGATCCCTTGCGCACGACCATCACGTTGCGGGGGTCGCCCGTGTTCGCGCTGTTCTTTTCGAGTCCGACCGCCAAGGCCTGGACCAGGATATAGACGGCGACCAGCAACGCCACGCCCATCACGGTGGCCAGGGTCGCGCGCCAGCGCACGAACACATTGCGGACGTTGTATTTCAGCGGCAGGGCCATTGGGATCGGTCAAGGTCGTACAGATTCATCGGCCACGGACGAAACACGGATGGAACCCGGACAAGACACCGATCCAAGAAGGCGTGGGGCTCGGTTCGCGACATGCGGTCCTCTGTGACCGTTGGGTGAGGCAAAACCGCTCTTCTCGTCGATCTCAAGTGCTTCTTTCCGTCCCTATATCCGTGTTTCATCCGTGTTTCATCGGTGGCTCCCATTCAAATCAAAATCCGTGTTGTTTCGTGGCTCCCATTCCATCCACTGGGCTGAGCCGCGCATGGCTAATCCAAGGTCTTCAGCCCGTCCACGACGCTGGTGCGCGCCACGGACACCGAGGGTGGCAGGCTGGACACGATCCCGAGGGCGGCCGCCACCAGGACGGCTCGCCCGAGAATGCGCGGGGTGACATCGAACGAGATGAAGATGCCGTTGGACAGCGCCTGGATGTCGACCGTATGGAAGAACAACCACGCGCCGCCGGCGCCGAACAGGGCGCCGGCCATGGCCAGGCCAAAGCTCTCGGCGAGGATGAACCCGAACAGGTCCCGCCGCTGGAAGCCCAGGGCCTTGAGCACCGCCAGTTCGCGGAACCGTTCCCGCACCGCCATGCTCATGGTGCTCACCGAGACCAGCAGCAGGGTGAACACGACCACCGTGCAGATCGAGCCGACGAGGATTTTGATGTTGCCCCACATCGAGACGAAACTGAGTTGAAACGCCCGTTCCGTCTCGGCCCGCACCTCGGCGGCGGTATTGGCAAAGGCGCGGTTGATGCGGTCGATGACCGCCGGGGCGTGCTCGATCGACTCGGCCCGCACCCACCAGGTGCCCACCACACTGCTGTTCAAGGCCTCGTCCAGGTACTTCTGGTGAAAATACACCGACCGATCATCGAGCGTCCCCTCGAACACTCCGGCAATCTTCAGATCCAGATCGCAGGCCCAGAACGTCCCGGCCAGCTTCATCGGATCGCCCAGCTTCAGACCGTAGCGCTCCATGGTGTCCACGCCGACAATGCACGAGGCGCGGTCGCGAATCCAGGCGGCCAGTTGCTCGGGTGGCAGGTTGGCATCGAGGAACACATTCGTGAAGGCGACGGGGTCAACGGCGAATTGGGCGAAGGTCGTGAACTTCTCGTTCCGGTAGAGCCCTCCAAAATAGCTGAACGGGGTCACGGCCGCCACGCCGGGAATCCGTTCGAGCACCGCCCGTTGCCGGGCCGGCAGCGGAGTGGCAATCGACACCTTGTTCCGCACAGCGATGCGCAAGGACGATCCCAGATCCTCGATCGGCACCGTGATTTCGCGCAGGGCGACCAGGAGCGTCACGAACAGAAAGAGGCTCACGGCGACACTCAGGACGGAGAGCGCCGCCCGGCGCTTGTTCCGGAGCGCGTTCCTGAGAATGAAGGCCTCGATCGACATGCAATACAGGAGGCTCTTGCCCCGCATCATTCGACCAGGACCCCTTTCTCCAAGTGAACGCTGCGCGAGCCGTAGGCAGCCGCTTTCGGATCGTGTGTGACCAGCAACACCGTCTTGCCGGCCGTGCGGCTGAGCGCCTGCAGGATCTCGAGAACCTCCTGCGCGGAATGCGAATCGAGATTCCCGGTCGGTTCATCCGCCACGACGAGGCTCGGGTCGGTCACGAGCGCCCGAGCGATTGCGACCCGCTGTTCCTGGCCGCCGGACAGTTGCCGGGGCAAATGCCGGCGGCGGTCGGCCAAGCCGACCAACTCGAGGGCGATGTCGACCTGGCGCCGCCGTTCCCGGCTGCTGAGCCGCGTCAGAAGCAGCGGAAGCTCGACATTCTCGAATGCCGTGAGCACGGGGATCAGGTTGAAGGTTTGGAAAACGAAGCCGACGTTGTGATTGCGCCAGGCCGCCAGTTCGGTCTCGTTGAGCTGGGCGACATCGATGCCTTGGACGTGACACGATCCGTCCGTGGGCCGGTCGATGCCCGCGATGATGTGGAGCAGAGTCGATTTGCCCGATCCGGACGGCCCCATCAGCGTCAGAAACTCCCCCGCCGCAATGTCCAGCGACACCCGGTCGAGGGCTGTCACCTGGATCTCGCCCTGCTCATACACCTTCGACAGGTCGCGGATGCACACGATCGGTTCGTCCGCCATCATTGCCGGTGACGCATTACCCCACCCCGGCGCAAAAAGCAAACCTCGCCCAAACACCTCGTGCCACTTCGGTGCGGCAACCCCTCGCACGGAGATGCGCCGTCGCCCCCCCCAAGTCCGACCTCCCCCCTGCCCACCCCGGTTCCCAGTTTCGCGTTGCCTTTCTTCCAGGGCGGTTCTGAGCTGGGAGGGGGTGATTGGAGAATAGGGACTTAACGAATTTGCGGGACATTCCTCGGCCCATCTGTTTTGCTGGGCCGGATGACGAAGACACGCTTGGTACTGACGGACCCCGTGGAGGCGGCGGTGGTCAATGAAATCGTGGTGCGCCTGGTTCGGCCCGAGGAGGTCGGGGAGTGGGACCGACTGATGATCCAACACCATTATCTGAAGAGCGCGACGATGGTGGGCGAGCAATTACGGTACGTGGCCGAGTACCGGGGGCAATGGATGGCGCTGATCGGGTGGGCGGCGGGGGCGTATCATTTGAAGGGGCGGGATGGGTGGATTGGGTGGGACGCGAACCAACGGCGGGCGCGACTGCATCTGGTGGCCAATAACGCGCGGTTCTGCCGGTTGGGACCCAAGGGGCAGTATCCGAACCTGGCCAGCCGGGCGCTGGCACTGAACCTGGAGCGGTTGTCGGCCGACTGGCAGGCGCAGTACGGGCATCCGATTATGGCGGTGGAGAGTTTCGTGGATGAGCAATTGTTTCGGGGGACGGCGTACAAGGCGACAGGGTGGCGGGCGGTGGGAACGACGGCCAAGTACCGGCGGGTGCGGGAGGATTTCTATGAGGCGCATGATCGGCCCAAGCAGTTGTACGTGCGGGAACTGGTGAAGGGAGCGGCGCGGGGTTTGCGAAGGCGGCGGATGCCCGCAGGCTGGGGTGCGCAGGAGCGGGAGATCGCGCGGCAGTGTTTGTTGGCGGGGGAGGAGTTGACCAGTTTATGGATGGTGCTGCACCGGGAGGTGCCCGAGAGCCGGGACGTGCACGGGTTGCGGCACCGGCAGGCGACGGTGTTGGCGATCACCTTTGCGTATTTGTTGAGCGGGGGTCAGGGAGGTCACCGTGGGGTGGCGCTCTTCGCGCAGGACTTGAGTGCCCGGCAGCGGGCGGACTTGCGGTGTTGGTTCAATCGGCGCACGCGCCAGTACGACGTGCCGACGGAGAACTGTGTGTACCGGGTGCTCAAGGCCGTGCCGGTGCAGGCGTTTCAAGCGGCGCTCTGGGCGTGGCAGAAGGCGCGGCATGGGGCGGCCGACGGGGGCGTGGTGGTGCTGGACGGGAAGGCGTTGCGGGGCAGCGGCAAGACGCAGTTGGTTGGGGCGATCAACGCGCAGAGTGGCCGGACGCTGGGGGTGGAAGCGGTGGCGGACAAGAGCAACGAGATTCCGGCGGGGCAAACGCTCCTGGAGCGGTTGGACCTGGACGGGACCATCGCGCTGATGGACGCGATGCACACCCAGGTGGAAACGGCTCGATCGGTGGTGCAAGAGGGTGGGGGTGATTACGTGCTCTTCGTCAAGGGCAACCAAGACGGCCTCCTGAAGCAAGCGCGCCACTTCCTCCCGGAAGATTTTTCCCCCTCAACTGCTCACGGTGGAACGGGGTCACGGGCGGATCGAGTGGCGGGGGATTGCGGTCAAGGAGGTGACCCCCGCCCAGATGGGTTTTCCGCACGTGGCGCAGGTGGCGCGCCTTGACCGGATTCGGGAACTCAAGGGTGGTCGGCAGGAAGTGGAGACCGTGTGGATCGTCACGAGTTTGACGGCGGAGCAGGCCGGTCTGGAGCGTCTGCTGGAGTTGGCGCGCCAGTACTGGAGCATCGAGAATGGCACGCACTATCCGTTGGATGTGAGCGCGGGTGAAGATCGGTGCCGGGTGAGTCATCCAGTGGCCGCGACGACGCTGGGCATCCTCCGTCGCGCGGTGCAGGGTGAAGCGCGGGCCTGGGCGCGTCGTCAACCCCGCAAGCGAGATCGAACCTGTCCGACCTTCCTGGCGAAGATGAGTCGCCGCCCGGGACAGGTCATTCGCCTACTCACCCGCCCGGTTCGACTTTAGAGCAGCCCTGCCTTTCTTCTGCTTTTTTTTGCGGGCTTCTTGACAGCGGCCATACCTTGCACCACTCTGCCTGCTAATTGTCGGCGCCGTCTCTCCATGCGGCGGGCGTGGCAATGGCCCTTTGAACCGGTCGAAAAAGAAATGTCATGAAAGTGAATCGTTGTTTGTCGCTCCTGAGTCTGAGTACGGGTTTGCTTCTGCTGGCGCGCCCTTGTGCTGCCCAGCCGCTTGTCTACGAAACCACCGAGGCGGCCGCTATTGCACGAGCCAAGGCCGAGGGGAAAATGGTCCTGACCGATTTTGGAAGGCCCGGCTGTTCCGACTGCACGGGCATGGAATCGAATTTCCAGAAGACCTCTCCCGCACTCAAACAGTGGATTCAGGCGGCGTGTGTCGTCTGGAAGGCCAACGTGGATATTTCGAACGAGTGGCAGCCTTATGCCTCCGGTTTGGCCGATTTCCCGCTGCCTCTGTGTGCCTTCGTGGATCCAGGGGTGCCGGACGACACGCTCGCCAAATACACCGGTCTCATTCCGGCCACAACCTTCATGACGTTCGTGAAGACTCAGGCAAAAAAGAACCTCCCGCTCGTGGTGATCAACCTTCCCGGTGAACCGCTCAACACATCCAGTTTCACCGTGCAAGGCTGGGCGCGAACCGGTGCGGGGCTCAGCGGCTCAGTCGCCAACGCGGCGATCACACGTGTCATGTGGCGGCTCAACGGCACCGGCGAGTTTCAACCGGCCACCGGAACCACGGAGTGGTCGGCCCAAGTGACCTTGCCCTACGAAAGCAACGTTTTCGAATCGTACGTCGAGTACGAGGGCAATAAGAAAAGCTGGACCAACAAGGTGACGCTGGTGACCGCGAACCCCGCGGTTCGCTACGAGCAGACCCTCACGTTTGCCACACTGGCTGCCCGCACCTTTGGCGAAAACCCGTTCGCGTTGACAGCCACCGCCACGTCCGGGCTTCCGATCACTTTCGCGAGCGATAACGAGAGCGTCGCGATGATCGCGGGCAGCACCCTCACGATCGTCGGCGCCGGTGTCGCCAACATCACCGCATCCCAGCCGGGCAACAGCAACTACCTGCCGGCGCAAAGCGTCACACGACCGCTGCTGGTCAACAAAGCGCCTCAGACCATCGCTTTCGCCCCGCTGCCCGAGAAGAGGGTGGGCGAGTTCCCGTTCCAACTGGCAGCCACGGCCTCGTCAGGTTTGCCGGTCCAGTATGCCTGTGCTGAGATCAACGTCATCGAGCTCGACCAGGAAGTGGTGGTCATTGTTGGCGCCGGCACTGCGAACATCACCGCATCCCAGCCTGGCAACAGCAACTACCTGCCGGCACAATCCGTCACACAGACGCTAACCGTTAGGCCGCTCCTGGTGACTCAGGACGAGGCAAATGCGGTCCTCGCACAACACTGGGTCGCGTCGCCGCCCAACGCCACCAACTTCGCCATCCTCGCCCAGACGAATTACACGTTCGTCATCACCAATATAGCGAGCACAAGCATCGCGTTCCGAGTCCAATCCACGACCGACCTTGGAAACCCGAACTGGCAGGATGTTGGCGTTCGGTTCGTGGTCCCGGATCCGGGCACGAATCAGGTCTACATTCGCCTCGTGGCTCCCTGAACTCCCGAAATCCCGAAAGAGCCATCACGAAGTCAGGTACTGGGCACCTCTTGTTAGCCGGAATACTCGCCGCCTGAAGGTGTAAGCCGAGATTCAGGCCTGCGTTCGCTGCCACGTCTGACCACCATAGGGGGGCGAAGACAGCCGCGACTCAAATGCTGCATGCGGCCAGTCTCCTCCGAGCATGGGGTGGAGTGGTCAGTCCACGGGCCCATGACTGGATTGACAGGGATTTTCTCATCCACTGCAATTGCGCCCTGCTCGCGTCTCTTCTCATGGCCGGTCAGAAGGAGCGCGTCAGGGATGCAATCCCGGGGTCGGAAACCCGACTCTCAGGACGTGAATTGAGTCCGCTTACACGGCGATGTTTCTGCTCCAACGTCCATCGGGCCGAGTGACTACAATTGACATGTTGGCCGTTCTCGGATGGTTTTCCTCTCTGCCCAGGAAGCTCCGGGGCGGGCGGTTGGTCGTGTGTGGTGAACCTGGGCAACCATCGGAGCGCCATTCTTCGCGCTCACACTGATCGCCGGTGGTTCCTCGGACGGTTGGTGCAAGTCTGCTGAAGCCCGACCAACCTCAGTTCTGCCCCTTTTCGCACGCCTGAATCACGCCTTGCGGCCGGTCACAGTTCTGCCACACTGGAATGGCAGACTCCTATGAGTTCGAATCGAGTCGCACGACAGGGTGACGAGTTCGTGAATGGCTATGCCCGGGCGCTCGCAAACGTGGCTGCGTCCTCTCACGTGTCTCCCCGCCAAACCCGCCCACCCCGATCGAACAAGGGCAGGAAACCTCGCTTCTGGTCCCTGCAGAAGGAGAACGCCCTGCCCATGACAAACTGCCCCTCGGCCCTATGAATGACAACCTCGTCTGTGCCCATGCTGCTCCGTTTGCTCTGCTTGCCACGGTGCTGTCGCTTGCTCTCATCGCCTTCGACGTGAATGGACAGTCCCCGCCCAGCATTGGCGGCCGCACAATCGAGATGACGATCACAAGCGGCACCTTTCCGTTCGCAACGGAAGGCGCGTATCGGTTCCTTCCATCGGCGGTGGACGGCAGCTACGCCATCGTTCCTGTTATGGGCGACGTTGATCCCAGCACCGGCACGCACACATATGCGAAAACCGGAGTCAACACGGCGAGGCTGGTGTTGACGGACGCCGCGATTGGCCGACTGACCGCCACTTGCAGTTTCGACACAAAGAGTTCGGGCACATACCTTTTGATTAGCGCCAGGGCACCAGGCGCCAGCCAATCAGGAACGTTTGAGCTGTATACCGGGCAGTCCCCACCAACAATCGCTGGAACGACGATCACGGTCGTAATCACGAGCGGGGAGTTCCCTTTCGCAGAATTCGGCTCTTACCGATTCCAGCCCGCGACTTCACGGAGCACTTACACGATCACCGGGCTTTCAGGCGACGTGCTGAACAGCTCCGGAACCTATTCGTACACCAAGGATTCCGCCAACACCGCCCTCGTATCTTTCGACGACGTCGCCGTTGGACACGGGCTCAGCCTTCAGTTGAGTTTCGACTCAGTATCGACTGGCACTGTGTTCTTGCGGAAATCCGGCAGCACTGGTTACCAAACTGGCCTGTTTTCGATCACTGTCCCCAGTAATCTACCCACGATCACTGCGCATCCGGTGAGTCAGACGGTAAATGGTGGAGAGAGTGTCACGTTCACCGTTTCTGCTACCGGCACACCCCCGTTGGTTTTCCAGTGGCGCAAGAACGGCATGCCGATCCCAGGCGGCACGAGTGCCACCCTTACAATTCCTTCGGCAACCGCTGCAGATCAGGGTGCGTACGACGTTGTCGTGACGGACGCCTACGGCAGTTGCATCAGCGAAGCCGCAACGCTCACTCTGGAGGGCGACCGAGCCACTCAGACCCTCACGTTTGCCACACTGGCTGCCCGCACCTTCGGCGAAAACCCGTTCGCGTTGACAGCCACCGCCACGTCCGGGCTTCCGATCACTTTCACGAGCGATAACGAGAGCGTTGCGATGATCGCGGGCAGCACCGTCACGATCGTCGGCGCCGGTGTCGCCAATATCACCGCATCTCAGCCGGGCAACAGCAACTACCTGCCGGCACAAAGCGTCACACGACCTTTGCTGGTCAACAAAGCGCCTCAGACCATCGCTTTCGCCCCGCTGCCCGAGAGAAGGGTGGGTGACATCGCGTTCGCGCTCACAGCCGCCGCCTCGTCGGGGCTGCCCGTCAGTTACGCATCGAGCAATCCGGGTGTTGTGCAGATCATTGACGGCGTCGCGACGGTTGTCAGCGATGGCTCCGCCCTGATCACCGCCAGCCAGCCCGGCAACAGCAACTACGAGCCGGCCGCGCCCGTGACACAGACCCAAGTCGTGAGACCGCTTGTGCTGACCAAGGAGGAGGTCAATAGCATGCTCACGCGGTTCTGGGCGGGAGCGACCTCCCCTGCCAAGTTCGCCATAGCGGCGCAGGCGGATTACACGTTTGTGATCACCAATGCCGACAGCGCCACATTCACCTTCAAAGTCCAGTTTAGCGCCGACCTCGAAAACCCGAATTGGCAGGATGTCGGTCTTCGGTTCGTGGCCCCGAATTCGGGTTACTACCGCATGGTTCCGCAATAACACGGCCATTGTCTCGATTTCTCGGAATCTATCGGCGATTCCCCAAGTCGATTCCCTGGGCAGCAACGCCATCGCGGCGCGACGGTTCACCGGTCCCTCGGCGCAAGAAACCCACGAGGGACCCGGTCCCAGGGACGAAACGCTGCCAGGCGACGTTTTCTTCCTGTTCCGAGCTCAGGGCCAATGCATGAAGTGGAGCGGCGACGGCCCGTCGCCGGCAAATGCCGTATTCACTCGCGTTGGCCGGGGACGAGCCGTCCCCGCTCCGGCCTTTGCGGCTTGATGAATTGGCGCTGTTCCGAGCCTCCGACGAGCCGGATGGGCGAGGCTTGAGATTGACAGGGCCTTTCTCATCGGGTGCAATTAGCGGGTGGGCGCGTTGTCCTTCTGCTGGTTTGCAGAGCGCGCCGAGGATGAAGCGTCGGGGTTGGAAACCCGAGTCTCAGGGTGTGGACCACGTCCCCTTACACGGTGAGGCTTCTTGCACGGCGCATCAACCAATGGGGCAAGCGCCATTCTTGAGTGAATACGGGGTGCCATGAAGTTGAATCGCTGGGTGTGTCTGCTAACGTTGAGTTCGGTCTCGTTCTGGCTGTCATGGGCCTGCGCGGCTCAAGGCCTTGCGAGCGAACCCACCGAGGCCAGGGCCATCGCGCGTGCCAAGGCTGAGGGCAAGATGATTTTGGCGGTGTTCGGCAGAACGCATTGTCCGGACTGCACAGCGATGGAGGCGATTCTGCAGAAGACGAATCCGCCCCTGTGTCAGTGGCTGCAGGCCTCCTGTGTTCCCTGGAAGGCGAACATTGACACATCGACCGAGTGGCAGCGTTACGCCGGCGGCCTGGGGGCTTTTTCGCTTCCATTGATCTGCCTGGTGGATCCCGCCAAACCGGGTGTCCCGCTTGGACGCTGGACCGGTTTGATGAGCGCGAAGACGTTCCTGCACCATCTGCAAGGCCAGGCACAAAAGTGCCTGCCCCTCGTTGTCACGAACCTGCCGCCCGGCCCGCTCGATGGCGGTTGCTTCGTCGTCCATGGCAGCGCGCAAATCAACGCCACGATGGGCGGTGCCATTCCAGGAGCAGCGATCGAATCTGTGCTGTGGCGACTCAACGGGACTGGCCTGTTCCAACCAGCCACCGGGACGACAAACTGGTCCGCCCAAGTGAGCTTGCCGCGCGGGACCAACGTTTTCGAGTCCTACGTCGAATACGAAGGGACAGGAAACAGTTGGACCAATCGTGTCACCTTGGTCAACCTGGGTTCTGGCAAGTGCCCTTTGACGATCACGGCGCATCCCCGCAGCAAAACCTACGGCACGACCCTCGAGTTGGGCACGGACGCTTTCGAAGTGGCCGGGCTGCTCCCGGGTGACGCCGTGGCGGCGGTGACCCTCACCGCCAGCGGCGGCCTCGAGGCCACCGACGCTGTCGGGGAATACTGGATCACGCCCAGCGCGGCCATCGGGTCATGCGGCACCCTCGATGAACGATACAGCATCACCTATGTGGCCAACACCCTCACGGTCGAGAAAGCGATCCTGAAGGTCACTGCGAACGATGCGACGAAGCAGGCTGGAGCGTCTCATCC
>JAXGQW010000179.1:0-2016 GCA_040766265.1 Verrucomicrobiota bacterium | reverse complement strand
CTCACCGAGTCCTTATTCCAGACTTGGGCTTGGCCCACGCCCAGAATGTCTTTCTCGTCGCGGTGATTGACCTCGATGCCCCACCGATCGAAGTAGGCTTGGAGTAACTCGAGGGCCGGGGTCGTCAGGTCGGTGGTGAGCAGGTAGGCGGGCTGCCGATAGTACTTGCGCCCGTTCTTGCTGGTGCGATAGCCCACCGGCGCCACCACCAAGAGGCGCACGACCCGTTTGCGGGCTCCTCCTTGCCAATAGACCCGAGTGATTTCCTTGTAGCGCACTTCCCGATAAGAGCCGCCGTGGAAGATCCAGGCCTTCTGCCACCGTGCGCGGGAATCGCGGCGTCGGACCTGCTCGGGGGTGAACTTGGTGGAGCCGTAGAAGCGGCGGCCCTTACCGGGAGCGCGCCGGCATAAGACGATGTCCTTGCGGCAACGGACAATAAGCGTCACGTTCTGCGCTTCCCAATCCTGAGCGAACACGGTGCGGTTGGCGAAGGAGCCGTCAGCGACCTGGACCAAGCGCTTGGCCTGATGGCCGGTCTGGTTGAGGTGTTGGCGCACCTCTTGGGTCAAGGCGACAAACTGGACTGAGAGGTTCTTCTGCTTCTTGAGCTGTCGGTAGTGTTCGAGTTGTTGGTCCGAGGCGTGCGCGCCGGGTTTCTTGACCACCGGGGCCATCTCGAAGCGGATGGGAACCGAACGGGAGGAACTGGTTTGATCCTGAAGATAGAGTGGGAGGCTCAGGCTGCATTGGAGAAAGCGGTGTCCCCAGCGCAGGTTGACTTGGAAGGGGGGTCCCAGCGGGTCCCGATGCCATTGGGTTTGGGGCACGTGTTTGCCGGTGCGCCAAACGCGCGTGTCGTCGGTGCTGATCACGATGCGTTGGAGGCGCTGCTCCTCAATGGCCCGTTCCAGAATCGGATGGAAGAGGGCGCGCGGCTCCCACGGGGAACGGGAAAAGACCTTGTAGTCGGCCGACCAGTCCTTCTGGGTGTTGCCGTGGAAGGCGATGGCGCGGGTGAGGGTGCGTCGGCCCACGCCGCAGAGGATGCCGAAAGCCAAAGCGATGGCCCGTTGCAGGCTACGGTCCTGAGGGAAGACAGAGGCCCAGCGGGCGGTCTGTTCGAGCAGGTAGGTCAAGAGCTTCATGGGGTGGTGAGATGGGTGCGAAAGGCGGGGTGCAACGGTTTGATCCAGAGCGATTTGAGGGGGCAACGCAGGGTGCGGTGGCGATCTTGACGGGTGCGTCCGGTCGTGAATCCCAGGTGCTGCCAACCGGCGGCCTTGTAGGCCGTGGCGGCAAACCGCTCGGACTCCACGAAGGTCTCGACCAGCCACACCCGATGGCCATAGCGCGCTTGCCAGTCGGCGGACAAGCGGTGGGTGGCCAGCGCCAGAAGATGCGAGGCCAGATGGGGGACCCGCACCCAAGGCAAAACCAAGAAGCGCTGTTGGTTGGCGATGGCTCCCAGGCGTTGCTCCCGCTGGGTCACCGACCAACCGATGAACCGATCCCGGGCGGCGACTTTCCAGGCGGCTGCGCCAAAGACCATCACGGCCAGGTCCCGACCGCGAACATCCCTGGCCAGGTACTGCACGTTCTCGCCGACCGCTCCGTGGAAACCGCGGTAGTGGTAACGCCGCAGCAGGTCAGCCGCGCGGCGGCGCAAGGCGCGGGTGTGAGCCAGGTCCAGGCTCAGTGGCTGCAGCGACTCCAGGCAGTCCTGGATCCGATCCGGTGCCCAGAGCGGGAGCTGGCTCTGGAGAGCAGGAGGAGCTTGCGCGCAGGGTCGACGGGTGCGCTTCTGCGCTGGCGGTAGCCCGATCAGCCCACGGGCCTGCAGCTTGAGCAGCAACGTGCGCGCCGCCATGTCCTTGAGACGTCCGGCGGCGTTGCGCCAGTTCCACGCTTGACACAGGTACTGGGAGAGGGCCGTGCGATGCCAGGCCGGATGCTGCTCGATCAGAGCCTGCAACCACGCCAGATCATCGCCCGTGAGCGTGCGGCCCTGGACGC
>JAXGQW010000178.1:0-2057 GCA_040766265.1 Verrucomicrobiota bacterium | reverse complement strand
CGAAGGTCACGAAGATCACGAAGGCAACACAGAGAAGGCTCTTCGTGTCCTTCGTGTTCTTCGTGGTGGATGCCTTCTCCGGTTCATGCACAGCTTTGACATTCAACGACTTAATGCGCCTTGCCCCCATGAACCTCAAACGTTCAACGCCCAACTCTCAACTCCCAACTCCCAACTCTCAACTCGGAAGTGACTACACAGGGACCCAAGAGTGAACCGCGAAATACGTGAAAACAGGAAACACCAACAAACCAAACCAAAGAAAGGACAACACAATGAACATCAGGAGAGACAACACACCCTTCCGGCCGCCCAAGCCCCGAGCCGGACTCGGAATCACCACGTGCGGCGCCTGGATCGCCGCTCTCGCATTTGCTGCATGGGTCGTATCGCCCGCGGTTTTGCATGCCGCGGTCATCGACGACTTCGACGGCGAGCAACCGGGCTGGACGGGCTGGAATCCCCCCGCGGCCCCCAGCGACCCGGCGGCCCAGGCTGTATTGGGGGCCAAACGGCTCAACATCTCGGCCAATTTCACAACGCCAACCGACCCGGCCAACCCGATAGGCCACTTCTGCAACGTCTATTACAGCACCAACCTCCCCGTGCGCCAGGGCCAGACCCTCGAACTGCGGATCGATTTGGTCGGTGTTGTCCCGGAAGACGCGCTGGCCTGCCTAATCAGCATGGACACCCAGGGGGGCGAGTATGTCCTGCTTCGGGGAATGAACGAAATCGCGCTGCTCAAATGGTCGCAGAGCGCTGGGTTTAGTGTGGCGTTCTGGGAGACCCAAACGGCGGCCGTCAACACGATGCTCATCCTGGCGCTCGAGCCGGATGGGGACGATCTGCTCATCGAGACCGCGGTCGTCAGCAAGGTGAGCGGGGCCACCCTGTTCACACGGAGTGTGCGCGACACGCCCGCCAGCGATTGGGGGGTTCCGGACCCCTTGCCGCATGGCTGGCAAATCTTCGGACCGGACGTTGGCGCGCCATACAAGGACGACTTGAAAGTGGTGGGGTTGGGGCTGCTGCACGACACCGACGGGGAGCAGGGTACGGCCCGAGCCCTCTTCGACAATCTCGAGTTCCGCGCCGGCGCGCCGGCCACCTTGGACATCGCGAAAACCGTGACCCTCTCGTGGCCGGAGAACACCATCGAGGAACAGATTGTGCTCGTCGCCAATTCTCCGACCAGTCTCGTGCGGACGCCCTATCCAGCGCCTATCGCGAAGCTGTGCGGCCAGCTCTGCGTCGCCGTGCCCACGACGAGTGCCGAACAGTACTTCAAGCTAGCACCCGGCACCTATTTCGCGGATGACTTCAGCGATCCCGGACCATTGTTCGCGCAGCGAGTACCCTGGCGCCCGGCATGGGAAACGAATGGAGTTGCGCTTCTGGTTACCAACGGCGTCCTGCAGGTGAGCTGGGATGGGACTGGCGTGAGTACAATTGGCCTCTTTGCACTCTTTCCGCCCGGGCCCGAGGTTGTCGCGGCTGATTTCTACAGCTCGGTCGACATCCTCGATTGGGAGAGCATCGGGACAGACGCATGCTATTTCGGCATCGGGGCACGCCTTGACGGGGGGGTTGGCTACGGGTGTGGACTGACGCTAGCCATGAGTGGAACAAGGCGGGTTGTCGTGCCGTGGCTGTCTTTCGCCAACACTGGGACGAGCGGGACGCCCCTTGACTTTGCCGAGACGCCTCCCCCCTACCGCCTCGAATACTCCGGCTTGGGTTCGCATTTTTCGCTTCGGCTGACCAGCCTGGCCACGAAAGAGCTCCTGCAAGAACTCGACTGGTCAGACTCATCGGCCGCCAATGGGAGCATGTTGCTTCTTGGCGGTCGCGAGGCAGGGAGCGGGGTGCACCGCATCACGCTCGACAACTACTTTGTGACCGGTACCAAACCGTAAACGCCAGGGAGGACGGCAACGGCCTCGCTTGGTCGAGGCCGATGGAAACACGCGCCAGTCCCGCAGTGCGGGAGAGTGCGAGTGCTTCAGCACCGCTTTGCATGGGACGTGAACAGCAACAGTCAGCAAAAAGCGGCG
>JAXGQW010000177.1:0-2060 GCA_040766265.1 Verrucomicrobiota bacterium | reverse complement strand
CAGAGTCAGAGAGATGCAACACACTGTTCATGTGGAAGAACACCTTCAGGACCGACGGGATCCTCTTGGGTCCCTTTCCGGGCGCGGTTTTGCCGACCAGCCCGGTTAGGGGTCCTCGCGAAGCGTGTGAAATAACCGGGCTAAAGGCAGTGCACCGAACACCGCCCTGAGCGACGCGCGATGTGCGGGACAGGGCCAATTCATGAAGTGGAGCGGCGACGGCCCGTCGCCGAGAAACACCGTGTTCACTCGCGATGGCGGGGGACGAGCCGTCCCCCCTCCAGCCTTTTCGTATTCATGAATTGGCGCTGACCATATTGGTGTCAGCCTTGTTCGGGGGGGCCTGCGCTTCTTTTGGTTTGCTTCACGCCGCCTCTGGGGTATCGGTCATGCATGATCACAACCACAACTCATCAGATCGAGGGCAGGCCCGTCCAGGAGTATCTCGGCATTGCGACGGGGGAGGCCATCATCGGAGCCAACCTCTTCCGCGACGTCTTCGCCAGCGTGCGCGATCTTGTCGGCGGCCGCTCCGCGTCGTATGAGCGCGTCCTGGCCGATGCGCGGGCCACGGCGTTGCGCGAGATGGAAGAGGCGGCGGCCGCGCGCGGCGCGGACGCGGTGCTGGGAGTCGATCTCGACTATGAGGTCCTGGGCGCCCAAAACGGCATGCTGATGGTGACGGCCAGCGGAACGGCGGTGAAGCTGCGGTAGTCAGTCCGCCACGCTTGCCATGAACTGCCCGGAATCTGGATCGGCCAATTGACAAAACCGGTCCGTGCGGAAAGAGTACGCGACATTTTTTCGAACGCGATGAAACGAATGACGCATACAATACGATCCACGGCGTGGGTGATGGCCTTGAGCGTGGCGGGGGCTGGAGTTGCCTGGGGCTTCGTGTACGAGACGGACCACGAGTTGATTGGCACCGGCGATCTGGACGGCAATCGCCGGCAGGACGTGGTGATTTTCGACCGCGCCACTGGCAAGTACCGGGTCGGGTACCAGTCGGCAGACGGCCTCTTCAACTGGGTCAACTACCGGGTCAGCGGCCTCAAGGATCCCACCTGGCTGACTCTGGGCAGGCTGATGGCGGAAGACAAGGACGCGCTCGCGTTCACGGCAGCCGACGCCAACCTGGTCCATGTGGTCGAGGCAGCCAACCCCGGTTCCCCAGGCAAGCCGGTGGCGATCGAGTTCGAGACTCTTGGCCCCGGCGCGCTGGTGGCCGTGGACATCGGCGGCCCGGGCAACACGCCCCTGGACGATCTCGCGGTCAGTTCGGTCTATGACGATCCCAACAAGATCGTCCTGTTTCGCAATGACGCCGGCAGCTTCGCCGTGAATGCGCAGCCCGAGATCAAGGCGACGTGGGTGCGCCCGAACCGGTTGGCGCTCAAACGCGGCGGACCGCTCTATGTCGCGGGGCTTTGGAGCGGCGAGGACAGCGACGCGTTCCGCGTTTCGGACTTCGCCAGCGGGCGCGAGGTGATCGTGGCGGAGGCGGGCGGGCTGCCCAAGGGCTCGGACTACGTCGTCGGGTTCTTCCGCGGCGCGCCCTTGGCGGACGTGGTCACGTACAAGAAGGGCGAGAAATCCATCCAGTTCCGTCCGCTGACCGAGACGGGCGGCAAACTCGGCGTCGGCGAAGCCAAGACATATGAACTGGCCAACCCGATCAAGCTCCTTGTGGCCGTTCCCAAGGCCCAGGGCGCGGGCTTGCTTGCAGTCTACGGCAAAGGCGAATCGGCCGAGGTGCTTGCCATCGATGGCGCGGGCGCCCCCGGGGCGGTGCAAGCGATCACGACGACATCGGGCGACCTGATTTTCGGGGCGGTCGGTCTCGAGGAGAGTTTCCTGGTGTTTTCAGGCGCCGACTACATGAAGTTTGCCACCGACGCGCGGGCTTTCAAGCCCGAGGGCGCCACCTACGCCGCGGGCGAGCTGGTGAAACTGGCGTCGATGCAGGACAACGACGACGCGACCGTGCCGGACATCCACGAGAGAATCGTCACGATCCTCGAGAAGGAGGCCATTCGGAGCGCGAACGACATGAAGTT
>JAXGQW010000176.1:0-2098 GCA_040766265.1 Verrucomicrobiota bacterium | reverse complement strand
CGCCAGCACGACCTCGGGGAAGCCGCCCCAGCGCAAGTACTCTTCCAGCGCGCCCCGCACGACGCTCTCGCTGTCCGGGTGCGACGGCCGCCAGACGATGTCCTGGAAATCCAGCGCTTCGGCGAAACTGAGCGGAAACACCTCGAACGTCACGCTGCGCCCTCGCAGCGCCGTGGACAGGTCGCGGGTCAATAGTCGAGACGAAGACCCCGTGACGAACACCTCGACGTCCTCCGTATCGTGCAATCGGCGGACCCATCGCTCCCAACCGGCCACATTCTGGACCTCGTCCAGAAACAGGTAGCTCCGCTTTCTGATGGTGTCGGGAAACAACTCCCGGTGGCAGCGCAGAATCAGGTCCAGGTCCTCCGCCCGCAACGGTTGCAGGCGATCATCCTCGAAGTTCAAGTAGATCAGCCGTGGCCGCTCGATCCCTTGCGCCGCCAACCGCTGGATGGTGTGGAGAAACAAGAACGTCTTGCCGGAACGACGCACCCCGGCCAGACCAATCACCTTGCCGGACCCGACGGGCAGGACCAGTTCCCGCGTCCGGCATTGGGGCAGGGGCCGCGAGACGAACTGCTGGAGCACGGCCTTGAGACTGTCACTGTTCATAGCGTCCACTATCCCGAAATCGTCCCTTTATGCAAGGACGACTTAACCGCCTCCCCCGCGCGAATCAGGAGCTGCCGGAACTGCTCACGCCGCATGGTGTTCGCGCGCGATGCGGGGTTCGGACAACTCCAGCACGCCGAGAGATCAGCCAGCAGCAGGAAACACCGACGATTCTCGCTGGTGGGCCAGAACGCCGTTGAGATCACCACGTTCGTGTCCACCCCAATCGTGGGATTATCCAACCCTTTGTTCGGGTCAAGCGGCCCGTCGTCAGTCCGGCCAAGCCACCACGGCGCCCAGACGCGAGAAGCCCTCGCGATCGCGCGTGAAGACCCGGTCTGCGCCGGCCTTTGCCGCGGCGCGGACGTGCAGCCAATCGTGAACGCCGCGGCCCGCGACACCTTTGGACTTCGCCAGCGCGAGTGCCTCCAGCGTTTCTGTCCGGTCGAGGTCGATGTGGCCCACCTTGCGGGCGAACGACTTGAGCCACTTCGCCGCCGTGTCGGGGTCAAAGACCAGGGCATGTTCCCGGCCGTCCGCACCGGTCCAGCGTACTCCCCGTCCCGTCATCCGGTTGAAGAACTTCGCGAAAGTGTGCGTGCGGGTCAAATGCTCTTCTCCATCGGCCAACCGGGCCAACAGCGCCTCATTGACCGCCGCATTCATGACGGCCGACGTGTCCCAATACGTCTTCATTGCTCTTCTCGCTCCTCGCGCACGGCCGCCACAAAGGCCTCCGGGGGGATCGGATACGGAACATCGAACACTAAGAGCCCGTGGCGCCGGATCAGTTTTGGCCGGTGCACGATGGTCCTGGGCTTTGCCTTCTCCAACCTTGCCCCACGAATCTCTCCCCCCTCGAACCGCCACTCGACCAGATCGTCCACGCCCACCCCAGCCGACTTCAGGACCGCGGTTGGCAACGTGACCTGATTCTTTGGCCGCACCTTCGTTGCGTTCATGGTGGGAAATTCGCACCAGTCCTTCTGTCCGTCCAGCCCCAACCGATTGCCTGCCGCTGACCACCAACGCCCTGGCCCCCGCCCGCCTCGCCCACGCCACCCTGGCCGACACCAACAACCCGTGTCGCGTGAAGGAGGCCGAGTTCCTCAGCCGTGACCATTCGGTAAGAGCCACGGATCAAACACGGATCAAACACGGATCAAACACGGAACCAATCACCTGCAATTCAACGCTCCGAGAAATTTGCCGTCACTTACGGGTGGCTAAGAGCCAGGCGTCCGTACAGGTTCGACGCCTTGTCTGATCGGCGTTTCATCCGTGTTCCATCCGTGGCTACTGAATCTGTGCGGCTCAACTCGCCTGGGCCAATTACCGCACGCCGGACGGTACCAAGCGCCCCGTGGACCCGCGGCAGTTAGAGAGTAACTTCGCCGCCAGCGCTCCACCGCGCGCCGCCCACCCACGCCACGAAGCCGCGGTTCCGGTGTAAGGAATCCGTAATTCTCCTATAGATGGTATT
>JAXGQW010000175.1:0-2354 GCA_040766265.1 Verrucomicrobiota bacterium | reverse complement strand
GGACGTACTTTGACACGCTGGCGAAGGACGGTCTCAATAACACGCGCACTTTCAGCGGCGCTTACTGCGAGCCCCCGGGCGCATTCAACATTGCCCGCAACACTCTCGCGCCGCAGGCGGGCGCCCTGCTCTGTCCCTGGGCGCGCAGCGGCGAGCCGGGCTACGCCAACGGCGGCAACAAGTTCGACCTGACGCGTTGGGACGACGCCTATTTCGCGCGGCTCGATCAGTTCCTCGAATACGCATCGAGCCGGGGCGTCGTGGTGGAACTCAACCTGTTCTGTCCGTTCTACGAGGAATCGATGTGGGCGCTCAGCCCGATGAACGCCCGCAACAATGTGAACGGCGTCGGCGCCGTTGCGCGAACCAATGTGTACACCCTCGACCGCCACGGCGGGCTCTTGGGTGTCCAGGAAGCCATGGTCCGAAGGATTGTCCAAGCGGTCCAGAAACACGACAATCTCTACTACGAAATCTGCAACGAGCCGTACTTCGGCGGCGTGACCAAGGAATGGCAGCACCGCATCGCCGACGTCATCCAAGCGGCTGAGCGGGACCTGAAGACCCGCCACCTGATCTCGATGAATATCGCCAACGGCCAGGCCAAGGTGGAGCAACCACACCCCGCCGTCTCGATCTTCAACTTCCATTACGCCTATCCGCCCGACACCGTCGCCCTCAACTTCGGCCTCGATCGAGTCATCGGGGACAACGAAACCGGCTTCCGCGGCACGAACGACCTGCCCTATCGGGTCGAGGCCTGGAGTTTCCTCATGGCGGGCGGCGGGCTCTTCAACCACCTGGATTACTCGTTCGTGGTCGGGCACGAGGACGGGACGTTCGTTTACGGAGAGAAGCAGCCGGGCGGTGGCAACCCGGCGTTTCGCAAGCAGATGAAGATTCTCGGCGATTTCCTGCGCAGCTTCGATTTCATCCGGATGAAACCGGACACGGCAGTCATCGCCGGAGGCGTGCCGGCTCGTCACCGCGCATATGCCCTGAGCCAGCCGAACGAAGCCTGGGCGGTCTACCTCGCGCGCGACACCAAGGACAAACAGGCGCCAACCGGCCCGCAGACCGCGACGCTCGAGCTCAAACTGCCGCCCGGCGCCTATTCAGTCGAGTGGCTCGATCCAAAAACGAACAGACGCGACTCAAAGAGAATCGAGGTCAGAGCCGACGCCTGCACGGCCCGTCTGCCAACCCCAACCTTCGAGGAGGATATCGCGCTGGCTGTCCGCAAGCTGAGGCCTTGACCGTCGGTTTTCGCTTTGATCCTCGAGCGTTGAACGTTGAGCGTTGAGCGTTGAGCGTTGAACGCTGGGCGTTTTCATGTTTGCGGGTCCAATGCGTTCTGAAGAAAGTCATCATCCAGACGGCCCAACGCGCAACGCCTGGGCCTGGGTCCTTAAGGCCAATTCCGCGGCGAGGAACGTGTGGCGCTGCGTCATGGCCGTCTGGGTGCGATCCAGGCAGTCGCGAATCAACCGGCCGAAGTAGGGGAACCCGACCTTGCCATGGACAGCCAGGTGGTGTTCGCCCCGCTGATCCACCAGGTAGACATGATCCCCTTCGGAATCGCGCGCGATATCGAGGTACTTCCGCAACTCGATGTAGCCGTCGGTGCCGACGATGATGGTCCGGCCGTCGCCCCACGAACCGAGACCGGCGGGCGTAAACCAATCCACCCGGAAATAGAAGGTGGCGCCCGTGTCGGCCAGCAGCGTGGCGTCGCCGAAATCCTCGAACTCGGGATGCTCGGGGCAACTGTAGTTGCCGACCTTGCTGTGGAGCACACGGGCCTCTTGAGCCGAGGCGTAGTGGAGGAATTGCTCGATTTGATGGCTGCCCAGATCAACCAGGATCCCGCCATATTGGGCCGGATCCCAGAACCACGGCGGGCGGCTTGGGGCGTTCAGACGATGCGGCCCCAGGCCAAGCACCTGCACCACACGGCCAATGGCCCCATCCTCGATGAGCCGTCCGGCGTACACCGCGGCCTCGACGTGGAGACGCTCGGCATAGTACACGGCGACGATCCGCCCGGTCTCGGCACTCTTGCGCCGGGCCGCTTCGAGCGCCTCGATCGACGTAAACGGCGGCTTGTCCGTGAAGTAGTCCTTGCCGTGATCCATCACGCGCAACCCCAGCGGGCCCCGCGCGCACGGAATGCACGCGCTGCAGACAAGCTGGACCTGAGCATCATCAAGAATCTGCTGCTCGCTGCCCGCCGGCCTGACCCCCGGATACGTCCGGCAAAACTGCTCGACCTTCTTCGGGTCGGGATCGAAGACCCAAGTCAATTCGCCCCCGGCCTCGATCAAGCCGTTGCACTCGCCATAGATGTGCCCGTG
>JAXGQW010000174.1:0-2362 GCA_040766265.1 Verrucomicrobiota bacterium | reverse complement strand
TGGCGCCGGCGACGATTGTGAAGCGCCAAAGACCATGAAGCCACCATCCGCCAGCGGGTGGATGTCCAGGGCCAACTCCGCACTCTGACCGCCGTAGGACTTGTCCCAGAGCTTGTTCTGCTGGGCGTCGAAACGGACCACCCAGATGTCTGAGCCCAGATATGGATTGTCCGGGTCGTAACCGCCAAAGTAAGGGCTGGTCTTGTCGCCGCAAGGTGCGGCGCCGAACTGGCCGGCGACGATGAAGCCGCCATCAACCGTCTCCCGAATGCGCAGCGCTTCCGCAAAGTTGGTCGTCTCGCAGCCGATCTTCTTGGTCCAGAGTTGCTCGCCCTGGGCGTTGAGTTTGACGATGGCGAAGTAACCGGTCACGCCCCCGGTGATGCCCGTGCCGCAGGTCAGGTATCCGCCGTCCGCGGTCGGGTCGGCATCGAACTGCCAGCAGGCGATGAGACCTTCCGGGAGATAGCTTTTATCCCAGAGCTTGTTGCCATCGGCGTCGTAGCGCACAGCCCAGTGATTGAGGCCCACACTACCCGGTGGGATAATGAGTGGAGCCGTCTTGCAGCAGCCGGGTTCTGAAGTGGAAAAGCCGAAGACGATGAAGCCTCCGTCCGGGGTGAGCAATATCCGGTTTGCTTGATCTCCGGGAGCCCAGCCAATGTCGCCGCCGCAGGACTTATCCCATTGGCGTTGGCCTTGGCTGTCGATCTTGATGGTCCAGATGTCGGGGCCGGCGCAGATAGGCTCGGTTCGAATGCCATTAGCAGGGCCATAGGCGTGCCCTGTAATCAGAAAAACGCCGTCAAGGGTTCGAGCGCAATCGTATGGCGCAGCCCCTCCCAGCCCTTGGTCGTCTTTGCCAGGGCCGTAAGTCGCCTGCCAGAGAATGGGCAGGGGACCGTCCGCTTGTGCCTGGCCCGGCGTCGTCGCCAGGGCCAAACCGCTGATAGTTAACAGGATATGTATTGTTTTCTGAGTCTTCATAGCCGGTTCATTGTTTGGGGGGATTTTGCCCCTTACTCACGCCTACGCCGATCCGGCTGGCAGGTAACAGAAAAAGTCATTGAAAGTAGGCCGGGGAGACGGCGAGGACCAGGGGCTGAGGTTCCGGATTGACCGGCTGCGCGGTCTGTGACTCCATTTTTCCATGAGCAGCATTCCTGCGGATCTCAAGTACGCCCAAAGTCACGAGTGGGTGCGGTTGCAGGGCGACATTGCAACCATCGGCATCAGCGACCATGCGCAACACGAACTGACAGACGTCGTGTTTGTCGAACTCCCCGCCGTCGGACGCCGCATCCAGGCCGGCGAGCCGTGCGCCGTGGTCGAATCCGTCAAGACAGCCAGCGACGTTTACGCGCCGCTGGGGGGCGAGGTCATCGAGGTGAATCCGAACGTTTCCGCCAACCCGGGTCTTGCCAATACGGACCCGTACGGCAGCGGTTGGTTCTTCAAGATCAAGGTGGCCAACCTCGGCGAGGCCGGAGCGCTGCTCGACGCCGACGCCTACCGCCGGCATTTGGGCCAGGAGGGCTAATCGGCGAGCAACTCGGCGACCTTGTCTTCGAGGTTCGGATGCCGCATCAGGGATTCGCCCACCAGAATCGCCTCGACGCCGCAACGGGCAAGGCGCGCCACGTCCGCCCGCGTCCGAATGCCGCTTTCGGCAACCAGGATGCAACTGGCTGCGCACTCGGATGCACGGTCGGCGCCCACGGCACCCGCATGGCCATTCCGGGGCGCTGAGGCCCGGGCTGTCGGGGCGGAGCGGAGGCGTTGGGCGAGTTGCTCCGTGATCCCGAGATCCACGCTAAACGTCCGCAGATCGCGGTTGTTCACCCCGATCAGTCGCGCGTCGACTTCGAGTGCGCGATCCAGTTCGGCCTCGTTGTGCACCTCGACCAGGACGGCCAAATCGGCGTCGACAGCCAACCGATGAAACCGGCGCAACCGGGCGTCATCGAGCGCGGCCACGATCAGCAGGATGGCGTCCGCGCCCCATCGGATGGACTCGAGGATCTGGCGTTCATCGACGATGAAGTCTTTTCGCAGCAAAGGGAGATCCACGGCCGCCCGCACGTCGCGCAGGTACTCGAGTGAGCCCTGAAAGTACTTCTTGTCCGTGAGCACCGAGAGACACGCCGCGCCCGCGCGCTCGTACGCCCGCGCGATGCGGACGGGGTCGAAATCCGGACAGATTAGACCGACGCTGGGCGAGGCGCGCTTGATCTCGGCGATCAAGGCCACGGAACCGCGGGGCGGATGGCGCAAGGCGCCCGTGAAATCGCGCCGTCCGCCCCGCTGTTCGAAGGCGGCGCGCAGAAGGTCCGAGGTCAGGCTCGAAGCCGGCCAGTCAGCG
>JAXGQW010000173.1:0-2636 GCA_040766265.1 Verrucomicrobiota bacterium | reverse complement strand
TTCGTCGCCGGCTGAGCAGATTCTGGGGCATAGTAGCACGAAGAGCAACGAGGTCGGAATGGGCGTTTCGGCTATTCTCTATAGAACAGCACTGGGGTCCGCTCATCTCCGCTCCTTCGTGTTCTTCGGTTCTTCGTGGTGAATTCCAGTCACTCCTGAACACCTTAGGCGATGATCGGGGGCGCAGAATCCCTCCGGATCCCCCTCGATTCGCGTCCACATTCGCGCGAGCCTGCCGACCTGTCCGCCGAAGGCTTGGCAAAGGCGGAAGCCTCGGCGCAGGCAGGTCCATTCGCGGTTGCCCTGTGCCGAACGCGTTGGGCCGAAACGTTCAACGCTCAACGAAGAGCTTTGTTGGACGTTGGGTGTCGAACGTTGGGCGTTGGACGTCCTGGTTGACTACCAGTGATTTGCAGAATGGGATGGGGAATTCATGGGAAAGAGAGGCTGGCAACCATTGGCTGGCAGCATTGCAGCAGTTTGATTTTGGCGAAAGCAGAGGCTTTTCCTGGGTTTCCGGGTCCAAAGCCGGCTGCAAGCCGGCGCTCCGGGGCGCCTCACAACCTTGCCGCGCGCGATCGAGAGCGCGAAGTCCGGCATTGCGGGAGACTGCGTGCGCTTCAGCGCCGCTTTTCAGTTCGCATTCATGTTCCGTCCTGCTTCATGCGGGCTGCTGTTTTTCGTTGGCAATGGGGCGCGGCCTGCTGGCATGATCCGGCCAGGCATCCGGTGGATCAGAAATCGGGATCCAGGATGCCGCGCCTTGCTGAGGCGCGCCCGGAACCACAACGAATCATGAAAGCAAAGTCTGTCGAACGCGCGTACGCACTGGCCCGCGAACGCTATGCCGAACTGGGGATTGACACCGAGCAGGCCATCAGGCGCCTGGCACGCATCCCCCTGTCGATTCATTGCTGGCAGGGCGACGACGTCGGGGGGTTCGAAACGGCCGGGGGCACGCTCGGAGACGGCCTGGCCGTCACGGGGAATTACCCGGGCAAAGCGCGCACCGCGGATCAGTTGCGGGCGGATTTCGAGAAGGTCCTGGCGCTGGTCCCAGGCACGCAGCGGTTCAACCTGCATGCGTGCTATGCGGAGATGGGCGGGCGGCGTGTCGACCGCGACGCGCTGAGCGCGGCGCAGTTCAAGAACTGGATTGCCTGGGCCAAGGCGCGCAGGATCGCCCTGGATTTCAACCAGACCTACTTCTCGCATCCGAAGGTGGACGGCGGGATGACACTGACGCATCCGGACAAGGGGATCCGGCGGTTCTGGATCGAGCACGGGAAGCGCTGTCGCGAGATCGGGGCGGCGTTCGGGAAGGCGCTCGGAAAGACCTGTCTCACCAATCTCTGGATTCCGGACGGCATGAAGGACACGCCGGCGGACCGGCGCGGGCCGCGGCAACGGCTGGCGGAATCGCTCGATGCCATTTTCGCGCCGAAGATCAATCCGGCCTACAATCTCGATACGGTCGAGCCGAAGCTTTTCGGGATTGGGGCCGAGAGCTACACGCCCGGATCGCACGAGTTTTACCTGGGCTACGCGGTCAGCCGCAAGGTGCTGCTGACCCTCGATGCCGGCCATTTCCATCCGACGGAGGGGATTGCGGACAAGATCTCGTCGGTACTCTGTTACCTGCCCGAGATTGCCCTGCACGTCAGCCGCGGCGTGCGCTGGGACAGCGACCACGTCGTCACCCTGACCGACGATCTCGAGGCGATCGCGCAGGAGATTGTCTGGGGCGGCTATGTGGACCGCGTGCACATCGGTCTCGACTACTTCGACGCGAGCATCAACCGGGTGGCGGCCTGGGTGATCGGCGCGCGCAACATGCGCCGGGCGCTGTTGCTGGCCATGCTGGCGCCGATCGCGGCGCTCAAGCGGGCCGAGCTCGAGCGCGACTACACAAGCCGGCTCGCCCTGATGGAGGAGGCCAAGTCGCTGCCGTTCGGCGCGGTGTGGGACTACGCGTGTTTGCAGGCGGAGGTGCCGGCGGGCGAGGCGTGGCTGGCCGAGGTCAAGCGGTACGAAGCCGACGTGCTCTCGAAACGCTAGCCCCGGGGCCCGGCTTAGACGATCAGCGAGCGGAACTGGCGTGAGCGAGGAGATCCCAGGCGGGGCCGGCGGCGAGTTCGAGCGTGAACCGGTGCCCGAGAAGGCGCGCAAGGGTTCGAGCGCGTTCTGGGGGATGTATGCCGGCGAGCACACGGCCGGCACCGAGTTCATGATCGGGCCGCTGTTTGTGGCGTGGGGCGCCAGCGCCTTCGACATGATCTTCGGCCTCCTGCTGGGCAATCTGCTTGCGGTGTTGACGTGGCGGTTTCTGACAGCGGAGATCGCCACCGCCAGGCGGTTGACCCTCTACCACCAGCTCGAGAAGATCTGCGGGCGCAATCTGGTCGTCCTCTACAACCTTTTCAACGGCATCCTGTTCTGTTTCCTGGCGGGCGCCATGGTCACGGTCTCGGCCACGGCCGTGGGCGTGCCTTTCGGCGAAAGCGTGAAGATGCCGACGTTCGACCAGACCTGGCCAACGGGGATTGTGTGGTGCCTGCTCTGCGTCGCGATCGGCGCGGCGATGACGTTCGTCGCGGTGCGCGGATACGGCTTTGTGGCGCGCGTGGGACATTTGG
>JAXGQW010000172.1:0-2700 GCA_040766265.1 Verrucomicrobiota bacterium | reverse complement strand
TCGCATCGATCCGAAAACGGATTTGCCGGTTCTTCAGCCGCGCGGCCAGAGCGTCTCCAATTCGACGCACGAGTTTGAGATCCGCGGCGGCGGCGGGCGCAGTGGACGACGCGCGGATCTTCAACGCCAGAGTGCCGCCCAGTTCCTGCTCGGCCTTCAGGCGATCCTCTTCCGAGCCGGCCAGGCTCTGCCAGGCCCACTTGGCTTTTTGGTAGGCCGGCATGCTCAACCGGCCCACCGCACGGCCCCAATTCTCGAACATGCTCCCCATGCAGTTTGTGTGTTGCAGGCGATCCGGGGGCGCACCAGCGCGCCCGCGCATCGTCTTTGATACTGTTGTGCGTGGATCCCGGAATGGCAAGCGGACTCGTCAGCGTGTTGGCCAGCGGCAGAGGGCTGCGGGCAGGAAGATCAGGACCCCGCCCAGGCCGCCCAGGAAGGCTGCTGCCGACAACAGGCCGAAGTGAACCACGGGGGGGAAGGACGAGCACCAGAACACCGCAAACACCGTGATCAGCACCGCGCCCGCCCAGACGATCGGGCGTCCTTTGATCCGCAGCGCGCGTTCTGCCGCCGTCGCCGGACTCGCGCCGGTCCGCCGTTCCGTGCGCCAGTGCGTGATGAAATGGATCGCGTTGTCCACGGCCACGCCCAACGCGATGGCGGCGACCATCACAGTGATCGAGTTGAGCGGCACGCGGAGGAACCCGGCCAGCGCGATCACCGTCGCCACCGGCAGAGCGTTAGCGAGGAGGGCCGCCACGGCGAGGCCGGGCGAGCGCCACACCAACGCGAGCACGAGCCCGATGACACCGAAGGTCAGGCCGGCACTGCCGACCTGACTGCGCACGATGCGGCGGTCCGCTTCGAGAATCGAATGGAGCCCTTGCGCGGCCGAAACCGCAACGCCCGGAGGGCGATGTGCCTCGGCGAACCGGACCACGCCGCCCACTAAATCGAGGTAGCGCTCGGCGGGCAGATCGCTCGTGCGCAACACCAGATAGGCGGTCTGTTGCGCGGGGTCGGCCAGCCCGGTCAGGAAGGGGAAGTTGTAGCTGCGCAGCGCCAGGACGAACAACTGCACCAGCCACGGGTTTTCGGGCAGGCGGAGCGTTCCCGGGCGTTCGTCTTCCCAGATCTGGTTCATCATTGCGAGCAACTGGGCGTAGGAATACACGCCGGTGAACTCCGGGCGCGACTCGGCGTCCCGATGCACGGCATCGAGATAGCGCAGCATGGCAGGCTCGTTGATGCCGCCCGGCTTGCCCGTGTCGAACTCGACCTGGACCACGTTGATGCCTCCGTACACGCGGTCGAAGTGCTCGATCGCCTGCCGCGCTGAACTGGCCGGGTTGAGAAACTCGACGGCCCGGATGTCGGTGCGCACCGAGCGGATGCCGATCGCCGTGATCACGATCACAGCGACACCGGCGGCCAGCAACCGCCCGCCGTGGTTGCGCGCCCAACCCAGCAGCCGCTGGGGCCACTGCGGTTCTGCCACGCGATTTGCGCGCATTCTGGCCGCCCCTGCCATTTCCTCACGCCAGCCGGGTCCTCGTTCCAACGCAAGTTTCAGCAGGGCCAAGCCGGGTCCGAAGGTCAGGCTGTGCATCAGGCACAGGCCCAGGGCCGCCATCAGACCGAACTCGGCGGCTGGGCGGACCCCGCCCACCATCAGGGACAACAGGCCGATGATCGTCGTGAGGGAGGCGAACAGGGCCGGTTTGGCCACGACTCGCAAGGCCTCGATCAGGGCGGCGTCCGGTTCGGCTCCGCCTGCCAGGGACCGCTGCAGAGCCGAGAACAGGTGCGTGAGGAGGGTCAGTTGAATGCCGGTCAACAGGGGCACAAGGATGACGGAGAAGAGATTGAGCCGAAACCCGGCGAGTTGGATTGCCCCCGGCAGCAGCAGCAGCAGGACCGCCTGGTTGATCAGCACCAGCAGCAGCAGCCGCCACGAACGGAACGCCATCCAGAGAATCGCCAGCAGCAAGCCCAACGCCGCCGGCACGAACCGCCGCAGGTCCGCCCCGAGTGTTCGCCGAATCTCCTCCTCGACCAGCGGCAAGGCCAGCACGGTGAAGCGGAGTCCTTCAGCCCGGAACGGTTCGAGCACGGTGTCGATCTCGGCGCGCAATGCGCGCTGCGCGTCGGCGGACTGCGGCTCGCTGGGAACGGTGGCCGTGATCAGGGTGTGTCGTCCGTCCGCCGAAACCAGGAGGTTGCGGACCAGCGGGTGGGTGAGCGAGAACTCCTTCAATCGGGCCAGCGTGTTCGAGTCGAGCGGACCCTCCAGCACGAGGGGCACCATCTCGAACCTCAGACCTTTCCGCACAGGTCTGACCGAGTGCGTGAGACTCTTCACGTCCGAGACGCGCGGCTGTTGCTCGAAGGCGTCGCTGATCCGCCGCACGGCGTCCAGTCCGCGTTCGGTGAAGAGCGCGTCGTGTTCGAGGCTCACCAGAACCAGTTCCGTCCCGGCGAGCGCATCGCGGACCTTCTCGTAGCTGGACAGGTTGCGCTCGTCCCCGGCCAGCAGCGCGCGTGTCTCGGCGCTCACGCCGAAGCGGGTCCATTGGAAGAGCAGCGGCAACGCCAGCACCGCCGTGACCGCCAATGCGATTCGCGGATGGCGGAGAAACGGGTTCTGCCCTGCGTGCAGCACCGTTGTTAGTTACCAGAAGGGGGCCGCGCTACCAA
>JAXGQW010000171.1:0-2738 GCA_040766265.1 Verrucomicrobiota bacterium | reverse complement strand
ACCACGGTTGAAAGCGCGTCAGCGGAATCGAGCAGATCACCTCGGCCGATTTCAGCCGCGGATCGAAAACAACCTCTCGATCGCCTTCACCCGCCGCCTGGCCGTCGCTTGTCCTGAGTGTCACCCGCAATCTCGGCTGTTTCAGCGTGCAAACGCCGTTCCCGCAGGCCACGGTGGCATGGACCTCGGCCGCCTGGTTGTCGAAATCGCCGCGGACCCAGGCGTAATCGACCCGTGTGTCGGGGGTGGCCTCCAATTCGACGTCGCGGTAGAGGCCGCCAAACCGGTGCGTGCTGCTGAAGAGGCCCTTTCGGCTGGGCGGCACATTGTTCACCTCAGCCACAATGACGGCCTGGCTTCCCGCCTCGACCAGGTCTGTGATGTCGTACTTGTACGTGCCGCAGTAGCTGTCCACCCAGGCGACGGGTGTCCGGTTGACCCAGAACCAGCCCTGAGAACGCACGCCGCCCACCTTGAGCCAGACCCGCTGCCCGCGCCACGCTTCGGGGATGGCGACTGTCTTGCGATACCACGCGTCCCCCTGGTAAAGCGCGCGCAGCGGCTTCGCACAATGATCCCACTTGCAGTCCCAGGAATCCCCCATCCCAGGCGCCCCCACCCCCTGCGCTTCCCAACACCCGGGGACCTGAATCGTGCGCGCATCGGGCCACGGCTGGGCGTAGAAGGCGTTCCAGCCCGGATGACGCAGCGGGGCGACCGGGCGCGTGGTGAATTCCCATTCGCCACGGAGAGAAAGCACGGATTGCAGCGGCGACGCGACCACGGGATTCACCACGGCCGGCAACGCGGCGCGCCCGCCCCAGGTGTCGACACCCGTCAGCCAGCCATTCTCCCCGCCGGCCTGGACGCCATTGCGCCAGAGACTCGACGCGAGGCAGACAAGGGCAACGATCCTGATGCAGGCCTGGGAGCTGGTGCGCGGGGCGCCGGGGCCCGGACAACCCTTCGCGAAGGCGTTCATGGGCGCAGGCTGCGGTGAGCTGGCGGCAACGTCAAGAATCGTGAGAGACACCGGAGAACAACCGTGATTGCTTGCCGCGCAGCCAACCTTTGTCGAAACCTCCGTTGCCCCCACACGAATCAAGGCGGTGGAATCGCGGCTGGACCGGGAACAAGGAGCAAAGCACGGGGATAGGTTGACCCATGTGATGAAATGTGGGACTTTTCCAGCGTCATGAAATGGACTCCGCGCCTGGCGCTCGTGTGCGTGGTCGGCTGCTGGCTCTGTCCTGAGACCTTGCCTGCCGGCTGGATCGACATCCTCCCCGGACGTAGCTGGACTGCCCAATTCTACGGTGCGCGGCGCTACGTCAAACCGATCGCCCCTCAAACCCAACAGGCCACACCGCCGGCGACTCTCTCTCCAACACCCCCGCCTCTGCCGGGCACGACCCCGCCCGCCCGGCCCCAGACCAACACGGTCGACGCAGAGATCCTCAAGAAACAGGCAGCCCAGAAGGCCGAGGCTCTTAAACGAACCATCGAGTTCCAGAAGAAACGAGCCGAACAGGGGTCAGCCGTCGCCCAATTCGACCTTGGCAAGCGATATCTGACGGGTGACGGCCTCGAGAAGAATCTCCAGGAAGCCAGGAAGTGGTTCGAGGCGGCTGCCAAGCAAGGCCACGCAGGAGCCGCGGCCAGGCTGGAGGAGGTGGGAAAGCTCGAAGCCGCGGCGGCGGCAGCCGCGGCTGCGGCGGCCAGAAAAGCCGAGCCAAGCCCGTAGCCCGGAGCGATCCCACGCTGCGCGCTGAACCAGATCCGGGCTAATCGTGGAAGCGTGATCGTGGAAGCGTTGACATTCACCGATTGAATGCGGACCGGGACCATGAACCGGTTTGTCGCCGTCCCGCATTGCGGGATGAGTCGGCGCTGCTTTCTGCCTTCGACGGAGCGAGATGGTGCGGACTGATCCCGCGTCGCGGGACGGCTACGGAACCTAACCCGCATATTTCACACCCCGTCGGTGCACAGGGCGGTCAGACTTCGCAAGAGGACTGCTATGCGGGTCAGCCCGGTTAGGGGTCCTCGCGAAGCGTGTGAAATAACCGGGCTAAAGGCGCTTGCGGTTCGAGCGGCTTTTTCTACTCTTGGCCCCATGCAAACCACTTCCTCATCTTGCAGAGTTCATGGGTATCGACATTGGCGAGCGGCGCTCATCGCGGTCTGCATGGCCAGTGTCTGTTTGGCGCGCGCCGCGGAGACGACCACAGAATTCTCCAATCCCCGCATCGACATTGGCATGGTGGTCAAGGATGCGGCGCGGACGGCCTCATTTCTGACCAACGCCATTGGGTTTCAGGAGGTGTCCGGGTTTCCGGTCAGCGCGGATCTTGGCCGGAAGATTGGGCTCATCGACGGTCATGCGGTGGATGTGCGGGTTTTCGTGCTGGCCGAGGGTGAGCATGCGACGCGTCTGAAGGTGCTGTCCTTTCCGGCTGCCCAAGCCGCGCCAGCGGACCAGCGATTCATCCACTCGACTCTCGGCTACCGCTACTTGACCCTGTACGTGAAGGACCTGGATCGAGCACTCGATCGGCTCAAGCGGGCGAAGGTTCCTTTGCTTGGCGAGACGCCGGTGGATCTGGGGGGCGGCACGCACATCGCGGTCGTCAAAGATCCGGACGGCCATTTCATCGAGCTGATCGGCCCTCGCCCGGACCGATCACAGGCTCCTCGCTAGCCCGGATTTCTCACCACTTGAAAGAGTCATCTGAAAT
>JAXGQW010000170.1:0-2776 GCA_040766265.1 Verrucomicrobiota bacterium | reverse complement strand
CCCGGGTTAGGTGGGCTGGTTCGACCGCGCTTTGCTTCAGGCAAGCGGGCGAGAGCGGTGGGTCGCCAGAAACCCGAGCAGTCCCAGGGCGAAAACCGGGGCCGCAGCCGGTTCGGGCACCGCGAGGAACCCGCGGATCTCGCCGCCCCCAGCGAAGCTGCTGTGGATGTTGAAGTAGGCTGTTCCGGCAGCCAAAGCGGCAGCCAAAGCGGTCTCGGCGCCGATGGCGGTTCCAGCGCCGAAGTTGTTCAGAAACGTGGCGGTGTAGCTCTCCGCGAGAGTAAGGTCGATGATTGCCTGATAGGAGCCCGCCGTCACTCCGACCGGAAAACCGGGCAACGTCCCAGGCGTGACAGCGACGCCGACGGTCCCTGCGCCGGATGAGGCTGTCGGCGCGTGGATGTGAGAAACGGTGGTCAGGCCCGTCAACCCGCTGAAGTCGACATCGATCAAGAGCGTGTGCGCGATGTCATCATAGCTGACATTGGCGGTCCCCGTGCCGAGCGACGCGTTGGGCGGTGACTCGGACAGTCCGTCCAGGTCGGCGTAATAGTCGAAGACCGCGGCTTGGGTAACGCCGCAGAGGAGCACGACGAGAGGGAGGAGCGGGCATTTTTTCATAAGAGATGGGTAACTTCGGAGACACGGGACACGAACGGACACATTTCGCCTTATGCTGAGCATTCGCACTTCATAGCAACCGCCAATACCTTAATCCCCTGCTCAGAACGCGGCTATGAGACCTAGGTTGTACGACTTTGGTGTAACAGAGGGCGCTTGAGATCGATCGGACGGAGGTGTCCCCCGTCTACGCCCCCGGTGCCGGAGACAAGCGTCTCTGGGCTGCGGCGGCGCACCGGCCGAGGGACTTTGCTCGTTCAGCCAGTCGGTCTGCTGCGAGCCAAACGCTTTGACCTGAATCAAACCGCGCTCTTAGAAAACAAACCGGGAATCCCACGGGCGGGGGGAAACTCACCAGCAAGAGTTCGCGCTGCGCTGCCTTCAAGATCTTTGTGATCTTTGTGGTGGGATCTTGCAGGCTCAGAACTCCGGAGCAGTCCAGCAGCGAGAACGTGGCCTCCACCGAACCCGAGAGCAGGGCGTCGCGCTTCGCGCCCCGTTTCACCGCCTTGTTCAGTCAAGGCGCGCCCGAATCCGACCACCGACCAAACAGCTCCTTGATGACTCGATACTTCTCGGGGTTCTTCGATTCGTTCTGGTGGCAGTAGATCAGCACCCCGTCGGCGCATTCGCGCGCTCGCGCCATCACGTCCCGCACATACTCGGGCGTCGAGTCCCCGAGCCTCGAATGCGCCGTGGCGTACACATCGACATAGACAGGCACGCTGCCCCCAAAAAGCTGCCGGATTCGAGCCACCTCCGAGCCGACGGCGCCTGCATCCGTCAGGTTCGCCTGGACCGATTCGTTCCGGTAGGGAAACAGGATGCCGTCAAAGAGGCCGCGGTGTTGTTCGGCATAAGCGGACGTGAGCTGGCGATAATAGCAACAGGGAATGAACGCCAGCCTGGGATTGATGGCCCGGGCATCGGACACAATCCGCCTGACCCGATCCGGACTCAGTGTTTTTGGATTCTGGACGAAGTCATCCACGCTCCACGCAACCAGGTTCGGATGCTGAACGCTCAGCGTGGCGATCTCGGTGCCCCACCGCTCGTAGTCGAGCCGGAAGGGCTCCGAGTAGTTCTTCGCGTGCGGCGGAGATTCCGACGGCGGAACAAGCGTCACCCAGACCCGGATCCTGCGCTCGCGCGCCTGAGGCAGGAACGCCTTCAGATCGTCCCAATCCGTGGCCGCGTGCCAGATCAGCCAGTTGTAGGTGTTCGCGCTGATCGCACTCAGGTCTTCGAGCAGAAACGCCAGGTCCACCCGCCCATCCGCACGACGGGGCGCGGCGTTGTACGTGCCGAACACATTGCGCAGGGATTCACGGTGCGGTGCTCCCGGCACCGCATCGGCGGCCTGAGCGGGCCCAAGGCCGGCGTCAGTCATCCCCAGGACACACATCAATGCCCCGCAAGCGGCCAGTCGCAGATTCATGGCTCGATGCTACGCAGACCGAAGACGCGCGACAACCCGCGATTCAGCCGATCGAGAATGCCCTCGGCGTGGCGATGGCCAATTATGCGCAGCCATTTCTCAACGGCCATTCCTGCGCCTACGACGCCAATGGCGACGAGCTCCTGCTCGCCGGCACAGAGGAGGGTCTCTTTGTGGTCTCTTTCGACCTTGAGAAGCTCCGAAGGCGTCGCGCCCGGACGATCTACGGCAATTCCTTTCGCCGCCCGCATCGGTACGAGGCGCTGAGCGACCCCGCCGTGGCGCCTCCGTTCCTCCGCAACAACGGCCTCGGCAAACCGTTCGACCGGCTCAGCCGTTGAGCCGGCAGCCCGGATCGGTCACAAACTCCGCGTTCAACCCGATCCGGGCCAGCCCGCATGTTTCTTAGCGCGGCAGAGCCGCAACCAAGGCTCGGAGGGCCGAGCTCCGAGGTGCCCTGATCCGAGACCGGTGCGGTTCCCCAACAGGGCCTCTCCCGCCACCGCGCATACGCGTCAACCTGAGCGAGGCTTCACAATCCGGGTCAAGAACACTGGGGCTCCTTGATCCCGGCTGCTGGAGCGGCAGGCATTGCCGAGGGTGCCGCCTTGGTCGAATCGGCAGCGAAGTCGCGAAGCGTTTGGAGTGCGCGCGGTTTACCGCCGCTTTTCGAACACGGTGGTCGGTATCGTCCCAGGCAAAGCGGTGCTGAAGCAC
>JAXGQW010000017.1:0-72689 GCA_040766265.1 Verrucomicrobiota bacterium | reverse complement strand
AGGTGAGCCATTCGCTCACGAACCCATTGAGAGGCGGCAGCGCGGAAATGGCGGCGGCGCCCAGGAGGAAGAAGGCGCTCGTCCATTGCATGCGCTTCGCCAACCCGCCCATGTCCTCCATGTTGCGGGTATGGGTGGCATGGAGGACCGCGCCGGCGCCCAGGAACAGCAGCGCCTTGAAACAGGCGTGGTTGAGGGTGTGGTAGAGGCCGGCGATCAGGGCGAGCGATGCCAGCATCGGATGGCCGGAGTGCAGCAGCATGAGCGCCGCGCCGAGCCCCATGAGAATGATCCCGATGTTCTCGATGCTATGGTAGGCGAGCAAGCGCTTGAGATCGTGTTCCATCAGCGCAAAGAGCACGCCGAGAACCGCGGAGACCGTCCCCAGGCCCAGCACCGTCACACCCCACCACTGCGGCGGCGCGCCCAGAAAATCGAAACAGACACGGATCAGTCCATACACGCCGGTCTTGATGAGCACGCCGGACATGAGAGCGGACACGTTGCTGGGCGCGACCGGATGGGCGGCCGGCAGCCAGATGTGCAGGGGCACCAGCCCGGCCTTGATCCCGAATCCAAAGAGGAACAGCAGGAACACCCCGCCGCGCCGGCCCGCCGAGAGCTTCGCGCCCAGCGCATGAAAGTCGGTGAAGGCGAAGCTGCCGGACGCCTGGAACAGCAGGAGGAATCCCAGAATCAAGGCGGCTGTCCCGATGTGCGACATCACGAAGAAGAGCACGGCGCCGCCGCGGCTTTCGTCCTGTTCGTGCTCGAAGCAGACAAGGAGCGAGGCGCTCAGCGCCATGAGTTCCCAGGCGATGAGGAAGAAGAAGACATGGTCGGCCAGAAAGACCAGCGTGATTGAAAGCAGCAACAGGTTGAACAGCGCGGCCAGCACGCCGACGTTCCTGCGTCCGAAGTAGCTGCGGGCGTAGCCCAGCGAGTAGACCGAAAGAGCCACGGCCAGGAGCGAGACGATCAGGCCAAAGAAACAGCCCAGCGCGTCCGGCCGAATCGCGAACCGGACAAACGGAATGAGCGCGGGAAACAGTTCGATCGACCGGGACGCGGCAGGCATGCCTGAAGCCAGCGCCGCGCCGCATGAGACCAGGCCGCACAGACCGCCCACCGCGGCCATGCCGAATCCGAAGCCATTGGCCAGTCTCTCGAAGCGCTGGAAGGCCAACGCGCCGGCCGCACCGGCCAGATAGGCCCACAGGGCAACACTCAACAGCGACAGGGGAAAGTCGGTCATGTGCGCCTCGTCTTGCCTTGAATCTCTCCGTTCTCTCAGGACCGCGCGCGGTTCGGTCCGGCCCGGTGCGCGCCAGCATGTCGTGTGCGTGCCGGCGAGCGGGACGTGCCCGTCGGTGCAGGAGGATCGGCGCGACGGGTCGAGCGGCGGGTCGCGCCCGGTGTCCGGTACCGGGGCGATACGCCGGCGCTCAGGCGCCGAATGGCGCCGAGGAGCGTGTCGCGGTCGGCCTGTGTGAGCACCATGTGCTTGAAGTCCGCATCGCGCAACGCGAACGACAGCCGGGAGAGGAGATCGAGGTGCGCGCGGGCGCTGGGGCTGACCAGGGTGAACAGCGCCCGCACAGGACGGCCATCGAGCGCGCCGAAATCGACGGCACGTTCGAGAAAGCAGAGTGCGAGGACGGGCTTGACCACGTGCAGCACGACTGGATTGCGCGCGTGGGCGATGGCGATGCCGTCGCCGATGCCGGTCGAGGCCAGTTGTTCGCGGGCGAGCAGCGCCTCAAGCAGGAACCCTCGGTCCACTTCGTCCGGGAGGCGCAGCATCTCGACCGCGCTGCGGAGGGCGGATTCGCGGTCCGTGCCGCCGATCCTGTAGAAGATGCCGCCGGCTTCGAGCGCCTCGGCCAGTGTTGGCAGCGTCTCATTGGGGTCGGCCGCTTCGTGCAGGGTCCGGGCTGGCACATTGAGCCTGTTGGCCGTCGCCCACTCGAGGATCTCGGCCCGGCTGAAGCGGTACTGGCCGCTGAGCCTGTAGGCGGGGAGCCTGCCCGCGCCGAGCCAGCGGTAGACCGTCTTCTCGGACACATCGAGCAACTCGGACACGCCTTTGACCGTCAGGTTCATCGTGGCTCTCGATTACCCATTATCCACCGCAATTAGACATTGTTAGACATAGAGCGCCTTCCCCCGGATCGTGTCAACAGGAATGTGAATGAGGGCCATGATCCGGTTTGTAGCCGCCGACGTCTGTCTGTCGGAGCCTCGGCGCAGGCAGGTGCGTCGGCGCTGGCTCCGCCTTTGACGGAGCGAGATGGCGCGGACTGACGTCCGCGGCTACGGGGCGCAGGAGGCGTTGAGATTCGACGGTTCAGGATCGACTTATCAAGTCTTCAGATGCGACCCCACTGCGGTTGCCGTCGTGTTTCCCGGAGGCCCGCTGATCATGGTGGTTCATGGGGGCAAATGCGCCGGCATCCGGAATGCCACATCAGCAAGGCCGCTCCCAGGACCATCAACGCCCCAGAGCCCGGCTCGGGTATCAGAATGCCCTCCCGAAACCACATGTCCCACAGGCGAAACGGCTTCCCCGTCATGACCAACTCTCCTGCCGCATAGTAAGTCGGCTCCCCTGCGTACTTCGGACAAACGATGCCCAGCCCGATCAGATCATCACCGGACACGTGCACGACTTCGATGAAGTACTTTTCGCCCGGGTTCACCCCCACAGCCTCAGGAAATAGGAAATCCTGCACATGAGTTACCCCCCACCCCGGGTCTCCGCTGGCATAGGTGAACACCAGCGCCGGTGTCGAACCCAGGATCGGCCCCGTCACGCTCCCCTCGCGAAGGTTGAGGCAGAGCGTCTCGCTCAGCGGGGAATCCGAGGACAACCCGTAACGAAACGCGATCTCCACGAATCCGACCTCATCAAGGGTTGGTTCGAAGGACTGAGCAAAGGGGGCGTTGGTGCGGACAGGAGGAAAATCGGAATGCCAGTCATAAGGGTCGGGCATACCGTAATTGATCACTTGGTCATACACCTTGATCGTCCCCTGGCTCAAAGCGGCCCAGGAAACCGACCACATGAGAACCACCTGTACCCACAGACGACCAGGATGGAGTTCAGCAGTGCCGCAGAAGGAAGACCTTTTCATAGTAGCGCCTCCTTTCACAGGTTGCTGGGAATGGACATCGGTGCGAACACCGCCTGTTCGAACTGCCGCGCGTCCGCTTGCCGCCCTTTGCCGTCAGTGATCCGTGTCGTGGTAAAGGCGGCGCCTGTCCAGTGACTCACAAACAAATCGCCATTGCTCAGCACTAACGTCTCGGGGTGGTGAAACTCACCTGATTGAACGATCAGAATGTCTCCCTGCAGGTTGGCAAAGAACGCACCTGGCACCTTCAACAAGCGGCTCCGCCTCTCGTCTTTCGGAACGAATGGACGACATACAGGTCCTGGTTGGGCGGGAGGACGTGAAAGTCATGTGGACTCAAGCCCAGGTCGGTCGTGTCTGTGGTTCCATCAGGAGCGATGTGATACACCAACCATTGATCCCCGGCGCCCGTTAGCATTTTGCCCGTCCAGGGACCGTAGAGGGCCTGATTGGTGGGACAGACCAAAACCCCCTCGATGCAGGTGTCGAGAGTCGTGATCCAGGTGGGCAGACCCGTCTGTGCGTTGATGCGCCAGACGCTGCCGCTAAGGCACTCCGCCAACCACCCCGTCACCAAAATCAAGTCGTGGCCAAAACCACCAGCCGTGTCAATATGCAGTCCGCCCGGCCAATCCGCGTCTCCGACCGCGGCCCATTGGGTTGCCACAGCCCCGTTGGGGCTCACCCGCCAAATCCGCACTGGGCCAGGCGCCGGAAGAGTTCCTGTCGCGAAGAACGTCTGTCCATCCGCCGTCAACACGTCCACGCCCTCGTCGGAAGTGACATCCAGGGACCAAAGAACACGGTGCGGCCCCTGGCGGGCCAAGGCACCCTGCTCGAACAGTTCAATCTCCTCGACCGTGCGGTCGAGTCGGAGTACTCAGTGATGGTCTGGAGAACTTGGTGATGTGGCCCCCGTTCAAGTTCGGGGCCCGCTCGAACCGACACGATTTGAGACTCGGAGTCTGAGCCTGGCGGCTCGGACTGCTCAGGCGTTGCCGCTCGCTCGATTGGGGCGAAAGCTGCTACCAAGGCCGTTAGACAGATGGCGAGCGTGAACCTGCGGCACTGCCGCGGAGAGAGAGAGAGTGTGTGTGTGTGTGTGTGCAGCTTCTGCATCGTGACCTCCTTCACACTGGGCCAACGGCGGCCATAGACCCGTTCGGGCCATAATGATCGTCCTTTCTCGAGGCTCGGTCGCACAAGTACGCCTCCATGCTGCACACGTCAAGAGTCAGTAAGGGTGCCCGACAGACGGATGCCAGGCGGTGCATCTGATAGTTGTCGGTATTCTGCCGCCCGGTGAGCGCACCGGGAGTAGAACGGATGGAGACTCCCGCTGTAGGCCGCGTGCCCCCACGCGGCGCAAACTCCATTCCCACCGACAACCTACAGATGCACTGAATGCCAGGATGCCAGCATTCAATCGTCACGCTTGCCGCTCCGGCCAGATCAGTGTGAAGCGGTCGGGTTCGAGCGCAATCTCGCGCGGGGTGACGAAGCGGGCGCAGACGTCGCGGTAGGTCGGGGCGAAGGCCTGGGCCCAATCGCCGTACGCGGGCGTCACGATGAATGCGAACTGGCTGTCGGCGTCCTGGGCCAGGCCGAGGAGGGCGCTGTGCTTGTACTCGTTGGGTTCGGCGGAGACGCCCGGTTGCAACAGGCAGCGGTCCGGGCCCCACTCGATGTGCCGCCCTTTGCAGGCATAGACCAGCAGGACCTTCTGCTCGCTGACGTGCGTGAGGTAGAAGCCGTAGAAGGTCTCGGAGCGGAGGTCGAGGATGGTATCGATCTCCGGATGGCTGAAACTCAGGATCTGGAAGCGCCTGTCCGTAAAGGCGCGGGGGAGCGTCAGGAGAATGTCCTGGACCGGCATTCCGAGGAGGGCGGTGAGACGGTTGAACACCGCTAGATTGACATCGAGGGGGCTGGTCCCCTCGAAAAGCGCGAGAACCGACGGATCACCGGGTGGTTCGGGCTCGGCAGGAAGCGGAGCAGTCGGAGGCGGCGCCTGCGGCTGGGTAGGCGGCGCTGTCGCTTTGGCGATCGGCGGTGGGGCGGGGGGCGCGGCCTGCTTCGGTGGAACAGCCGATCGCGATGGTGTTGCGATCACAGGCGGAGCCGGCGAGGGCATGGTCGAGGGGGGCGGGCGTGGTGCAGGCGGAGCGGGCGAGGGCGGTGAGGCGACCGGGTCGGGATGCGGCGGAGCCGATGGAGTCTGGGGTGCGGGGGCTGCGGGAGCAGGTGCGGGCGGGCGGGCGGGCGCGTGGGGTCGCGGCGGTTTGAGGGCGGCGGTCAGCATGCGGCCTGCCTCGTCGAGGGTGCTGTCCGGGCTCTGGCTGTCGAGGATCAGTTTGTCTTCGTGTTGAGTCTCGATGTTGAGGATGCTCAGGACGCAGTGGTCGAGCGAGAGCGAGACATCGAGGTGGGGGAGGAAGGCGCCGGCTTCCTGGAGATCGGCGATATTGTGATGGGTGAATGCGCGGCCCGCGGGCGCGCCGCCGGCGGTGGTCGAGGTTTCGAGCCAAAGGACCTTTTTGTTCTGCGGGTTGCGGGCAACCCGCAACTGGACGAGGTCGTCCTCCTGTTCGTGGGAATGCAGAGCCGCGGCCGCGACCGACTCGCCGCCGCGACGGATGATCGGGTGGTTGAAGAGCCGCTGCAGTTCGGGGGCGGTGATGCGCCGGTACTGGATGTCGGGCAATTCCGGAATGTGCTCTTCGCCGCCGTCGGGGCGACGCCGGCGGAAGAGCATGTGAGGAGGAGTCAGGCGCAGGATGACGCCGGGCTGGAGGAGATCGCATCTCGCGGAGTCCTGGAGCAGATCGAGCTTTTCCTGGGAGAGGTGGCCTTTGACCTCGAACCGGGCTCCTGAGACCACCGTCACGAAATGGATGTCGAAACCGGTCGCCGCGGCGGGGTTCTCCTTGATTTCAATCGCGGTGTCCTGGTCGTCCTCCGGACTTGGGGCGTAGCGGGTGTTGAGGATCTCGGCAAGTTGGCGCGCGCCGTCCTGAGTCGCCTCATAGAATGTCCCGTCCAGATCGATTCCGCGATGGAGCGGATCGACGTGGGACTGTTTCGGGGCCAGCATCAGCCGGTTTTGAACAAGCGACGGCAGTCCGCGCAACCCGGTTTCCACGCGCTCGGCGCCGCGTGTGCAAACTATCACCAGGTGGCCGAACTGATCGAGCTTGACGTCGAAATGCGGCACGCGCGGTCCGGAGACGGCCTGCGCCGCGGCGGTCTTGGGGGCGGCCTTCTTTTTGGGCGCGACAGTGTGGTGTTTATTGAGTTCGTGTTCGAGCTTGGCGGCCCCTTCGGGGTCGTCCAAAGCAATCTTCTCGCCATTGATGTCGACCGTGCCGTTCGGCTCGACCTGGAACGATTGCGGGGCTTCGATCAAGCCGCGCGTGACCCACTTGAACTCGTCGGTCTTGAGCCAGCTTGTGCCCGAACGCAGCACCACGGTTTGTTTGGCGAGCGTGAGGGTGAAAGCCCTCGGTTTGCCTTCCGCATCGCGCTCGATTTCGACGCGGAGATGGTTGGCATCTCGAGGCTCGGCGGCATCGCCGGGGCGAGGCGGCGCTGAGGGATCGGTGGAAGTGATCATGGCATCGTCATTGCCCAAATGGGCCCGCCATTGGGGTGGCGCAGGCAGGTGACATGCCTGCATTGATGCCGCAAGATGCCCGACGGTGCAAGCGCCGATCGGAGATGGGAGATGGGAGATCGGAGATGGGAGATGGGAGATCGGAGATGGGAGATCGGAGATGGGAGATCGGAGATGGGAGATGGGGGAAAGGGGCATGGCCATCGTCGGGAGTCCGGCGCAGCATGGCTCTCTGGCGGCTGGCACCGAGCACGCTCCAGCGCTCGCCGTCGTGAGGAGCGATGCAGTCTGTGAGGGCAGGCAGACATTTCCCAAAGCCTCGTGAGGGCGCGCCGTTGCAGGACCGGGCGCGCAGAGCCGTCAATCCGCGACGCTGGTTTCGGCGCTCAGGGTTGAGGTGTTCGCTGGCGGATCAGCCACTTCTGCAACTCGACCAGCAGCAGCCCAGCCAGGCCGGCGCCGAGAATGCGCAGCCACTCGTCCCAGCCAATCGGCGCGGTCTGGAAGATTGAGTTCAGGAATGGCAAGTAGGTGAGGCAGGCCTGCAGGAGCAAAACACCTGCGATGCTCAGCCACAGCCAGCCGTTGCGGAACAGGCCAATGGACCAGATGCCGTGGCGCAGGGAGCGGCAGTTGACCAGGTAGAGCGCCTGGACGATGGCCACGGTATTCAAGGCGACCGTGCGGGCTGCGTCGACCCCCGATCCTCGAGCCAGTTCCCATTTGAACAGCCCGAAGGCAGCGATGAGAATGAGCAGACCGACGAGCGCCACCTGCGCCAGCATGCGCCCGGTGAGGATGGGGGCTTGGGGGGAGCGGGGCGGCCGGTTCATGATGTCGCGCTCCTTCGGTTCCAGGGCAAGGAACAGGCCGAGCAAGCCTCCGGTTGTCATGTTGATCCACAACACCTGAAGCGGAAGGATGGGCAGCGTTGCGCCGGCCAGTGCGGCGGCCAGGATCACGAGGCCTTGCCCCAGATTGCTGGGCAGCGCCCAGGTAATGATCTTGGTCAGGTTGTCGAAAACGTTTCGGCCCTCCTCGACGGCCGATTTGATCGACGCGAAGTTGTCGTCCGTCAGCACCATGTCGGCGGATTCCTTGGCGACCTCGGTTCCGGTGATGCCCATGGCCACGCCGATGTTGGCTTGCTTGAGGGCGGGGCCGTCGTTGACTCCATCGCCCGTCATGGCGACGATGTGACCGTGCGCCTGGAGCGCCTCGACCAGGCGCAGTTTCTGTTCCGGGGTGACCCGCGCGAAGACGGAGACGTTCTCGGCCACGTCGACCAGCGCCTCATCCGAGAGCCCGGCAAGATCCTTGCCTGTCAATGCCGGAGGGCGCTTTGGCGCCGTGTTATTCCCGATCAGGCCCAATTGCCGGCCGATCGCCGCGGCCGTTCCGGCATGATCGCCTGTGATCATCTTGACCTGGATGCCCGCGCGGTGACAGGCCGCCACGGCATCGATCGCTTCCGTCCGAGGAGGATCGATCATTCCCTGCAGGCCGATAAAGGTGAAGTCGCCTGGCAGGTTGTCAATATCGAGGTGCCGGGTCTCGGGGCCAACCTCGGCGCGGGCGAAGGCCAGCAGGCGCAGCCCTCCGGAAGTCATTCGGCTGACCTGGGTTTGAACGCGACCGCGGTCGAGTCTGACCGGTTGTCCGGCGGCATCGAGGGCAGCATGGCACCGTTCGAGCACGACCTCGACCGCGCCTTTCAGGTAAATCCGCTTCCGGCCCGCGCCCGAGTCGCCGTGCAGCGTGGCCATGAACTGGTGTTGCGATTCGAAGGGGATCAGGTCGATCCGCGGCAAACGCGACTTGACCGCCGTGTCGTCGAGGCCGGCCCTGTGGGCTGCGACGATCAGGGCGACTTCGGTGGGGTCGCCCTGGGCATCCCAACGACCGTCCTTCTGGACGAGGGCGCTGTCGTTGCAGACCAGCCCGGCCGAGAGGCACTCCGAGATGCCCGGGGCCTCGTCCGGGTTCAGCGCCTTCCCGTCGAGCGTGACGGCCCCTTCCGGCTCATAGCCGTTGCCGTCGATCTCGACCACGCTCTCGCCAACGACCACCTCTCGCACGGCCATCTGATTGCGCGTGAGCGTGCCGGTCTTGTCGGAACAGATCACCGTGGTGCTGCCGAGCGTTTCCACCGCCGGCAGTTTGCGGATGATGGCGCGACGCTTCGCCATGCGGGCGACGCCGATGGCCAGGGTCACAGTGACGGCGGCGGGCAATCCCTCGGGGATGGCACCCACGGCCAACGCGATGGCCGAGGAGAGGATTGCATCGAGGCTTTCGCCGCGGGCCAATCCCACGGCCACGACCAGGGCGGCGAGGCCCAGGATCAGGATCAGGAGCTTGTGCCCAAAAGCGGCCATTTTGCGTGTGAGCGGCGTTTCGAGATTGGGCGCGGCCGAGATCATCTCGGAAATGCGTCCGATCTCGGTGTGGTCGCCCGTGGCAACGACGACGCCGCGGCCCTGGCCGTAGGTCACCAGTGTCGAGGCGTAGGCCATGTTGGCGCGGTCGGCAAGGAGGGTCTCCTGTCCGAGTTGGGCATCGGCTTTCTTCGCGACCGCGGTGGATTCGCCGGTGAGCGCGGCCTCGGCGACCTGCAGGTCGCGTGTGGCGATCAGGCGCAGATCAGCCGGAACCTTGTCTCCGGAGGCGAGCAGCACCACGTCCCCCGGCACCAACTCCGTCGAGGGCACCCTCAGCGTGTTGCCCGCGCGCACAACATTGGTTTCGGTGGCGAGGCTTCGGGCCAGCGCCTCGATGGCGCGCTCGGCTTTGGCCTCCTGGAGGTAGCCGATCCAGGCGTTCACGACCACCACGACCAGAATCACCCCCGCGTCCACAAAGCCGCCCAGGACCAGCTTGATGAGGCCCGCCGCGATCAGGATGTAGATGAGAGGATTGTGAAACTGGAGAAGGAAGCGCAGCAATGCGCTGCGCCCTTGCCGAGGCGTGAGTTGGTTCGGGCCGGCACGTTCTCGGCGGTGTTTGACTTCGAAGAGATCAAGCCCCTTGTCCGTGTTGGTTTCCAGCAGTTGCACCACCTCGGGGGCGGGCAGGTGATGCCAGTGATGGCTCAGGAGGGTTTCCATGGTGGGTGTCCGTCGTGTCAGTCCCGCGGCCGCTCGGGTCTAACCCGCATAGCAGACATCATGCGGGGTCCGACCGCCCTGTGCACCTTCGGGGTGTGAAACATGCGGGTTTGGGCGCACGCCCTGGCGGCGCGCCGTTCGGCGCCGCCTCGAGTCGCTTGTGATCCCCGGACGTTTGCAGTTCCTTCAGCTCGAATCCTTGAAATCCCAATCATGGCAATCCCAACACAATTTCTCGCCTCTTTGCCTCATGGATTGCAAGGATTGTGTTCAGGCCTGCCGCCGCGCCGCGGTGACCTTGTTGCCCGGAAAGTCCGCCACACGGGGTCTGCCTGATCTTTCTGCAGAAGATGCCGATTTTGTTTGAAACATGGCGCGCAGGAACAAATCCTCCAACCAAGCGAACCAACAACTCAACAGCCATGCACAACCGACACGCCGAATGTCAAACGTCCTGTTCAGGATTCAATCGCCGCCAGTTCATCAGCCGCGTCACCGCGTGGTCGGCAGGCGCCCTGGCCGCGACGCCTGTGTTCCGATGGACCGCACACGCGTTGGGTGCGGATGCCGCCGAGCCCATGTTGGTGGTGGCCAAAGGGACGGATTACGAAGCTCTGCTGACGAAGTCACTCGAACCGTTCGGCGGGCTGCCGTTCGTCAAGAAGGGGGCGCGTGTGGTGGTCAAGCCGAACATCGGCTGGGACCGCACGCCCGAGCAGGCCGCCAACACGCATCCGCTGTTGGTGAAGGCGATGGTCAAGCATTGCCTCGATGCGGGCGCGGGCCGAGTGATGGTCTTTGATCGCACCTGCAACGACTCGCGGCGCTGCTACGCTTCCAGCGGCATCGAGAAGGCGGTGCAATCGCTCGACAATTCGCGCGCGACTTGCGCCTTCGTGGACGACCGGAAGTTTGTCCCCGTCCGGATCCAGAAAGGCAAGGCCGTCACGGAGTGGGAATTCTACAAGGACGCCCTCGATGCGGACTGCTATGTCAACATGCCGATCGCCAAACATCATGGCCTGTCAAAGCTGACGTTGGGCCTGAAGAACATCATGGGCGTCATTGGCGGCGACCGCGGGAAGATCCATCAATCGCTCGGGCAGAAGATCGCCGACCTCAATACCGTCGTGAGACCAACGCTGACGGTGGTGGACGCCACGCGCATCCTGGTTCGCAACGGCCCCACCGGCGGGAAGCTGGATGACGTAAAGGAGTTGCACACGCTGGCGGTCTCCCTGGATCCTGTGGCTGTGGACGCCTACGCCACAACGCTGTTCGATCTGAAGCCCGACGAGGTGGAATCCACCCGGTGCGCCGCCGCTCTCGGCTTGGGCCAGATTGACCTGAACAAGGTCAAGATGGTCCGAGTCTAGAATCCTCGACCCGTGAAACATGTTGCAGACAAGTCGAGTTTCTGTGTTGCGCTCAAGGGGTCAAGGATTCTAAGGAACGAGGCGCGGGAGAGAGGGGCGGGGAGACACGGGGACTCCTCGTGGAAAGAAGAACTGGATTTGGTCTGAGGCGCGCCTCGTTAGAACATGCCCACAGCCCCGCTCACCGACGCCGCAGCCGGAGCCCGGCCGATTCGCATCCCGTGGAGATGGGTGCGACGCGCTGTGCAACTCGGGTTTCTCGCCGCGTTCCTTTGGCTCTTTCGGCGGACCGAGAGCGACGGCACGGACACCATTGAGGCTGCCGCCAATTTGCTTTTCCGGCTCGATCCACTGGTCGGCCTGAGCGCCATCCTGGCCGGCAAGCAGTGGATCGCGCTGGTTTGGCCAGCCCTCATCACGCTCGCGCTCACAGTGATCCTGGGCCGGTTTTTCTGCGGATGGGTCTGCCCGCTCGGCACGCTGCTCGATGCGACCCATCGTTTGCTGCCGAAGCGCCGGACCCGGGCGCACCCGCGCTGGCGCGCGGCCAAGTTCGTCCTGCTCGGCGTCGTGCTCGTGGCCGCGGGGCTGGGCACACAACTGATTGGGTTCGTCAACCCATTCTCGATTCTCGTGCGGGGAATGGCGGTGGCTGTCGACCCGTGGCTCAATCGGGGCGTCACCGCGCCTTTCACTTGGCTCTACCGAAACGCGCCGGAATCCGTGAGCGGTGTGAGCGAGCCAGTCTATGCCTTCCTGAAGACCACGATTCTGCCGTTTCAACAGAACGCCTTCGTCTGGGCTGGAGTTTCGTTTGCCCTGCTTGCGGCCGTGTTCGCGCTGGAACTGGTCGAACGCCGGTTCTGGTGCCGCCACCTCTGCCCCAGCGGCGCGTTGATGGGGTTGGTGGCCCGTTTTGCCCTCGTGCGCCGGTCGCCGGGACGGGTGTGCGGGCGTTGCCGGGCCGCTGCCGATTGCGCCGAGTTCTGCCGGATGGGCGCGTTTGACAGGCGGCAGCGACTGATCGTTGAATCGTGCAACCTGTGTCTGGATTGTGTGGACGTCTGCCCGTCGCGTGTGCCGCGCTTCGGTTTCCGCAAGTCTCGGGTTGCACACGTCCCGATGGAACTGTCGCGTCGGCTGTTCCTCACTTCGCTCGCGTCCGGCGTGGCATTGCCGGCGGTCGCGCGGGTAGCGGGGGATGGGAACCGCCTGCCGATCGACCTCGTCCGACCGCCGGGTGCGGGCGGAGAGCGCCAGTTCGTGGATCTCTGTGTTCGATGCGGCGAGTGCATGAAGGTATGCCCGACCAATGCGCTCCAACCGGCGCTGTTCGAGAGCGGCATCGAGGGCGCCTTTTCGCCCCGGCTGCTCGCGCAGCGCGGCTACTGCGAATTCAACTGCACACTCTGTGGGCAGGTCTGTCCAACCGGGGCGTTGAAACGTCTGACGGTCGCCGAAAAGCACAAGTGCGTCATCGGCAAGGCCGTGTTCGACAAGGAACGGTGCCTCCCCTTTGCGACGGGCGAGTCCTGTATCACCTGCGAGGAACACTGTCCGCTGCCGGAGAAGGCAATCCGCTTTCGCGAAGTCGAGGTGGTTGCCAAGGAGACCGGCATGCGTGCCCTGGTCAAACAGCCATTCGTTGTTCTCAGCCTGTGCATCGGCTGCGGCATCTGCGAAAACAAGTGTCCCGTCGAAGGCAAAAGGGGTATCCGGGTCGTGCGCGAAGAAACCGTCCCGCCCGAGGTCAGAAAGGAATACGAGGAACTCGAGCGCGCAAGTCAAGTGGGGTCAGATCTTCATATTTGACAATTGTCTGCTGCTGGCTGGGCTTTGTAGGGAGGGATCTGTGGGCGAACGGCCCTGATGGCCAGCGCCAATGCCACTGCCGCGCGGCGCAGGTCATTATTCCGACCAGCGATCCGTGCTTCTCACGAAATGTCGAATCTGAAGATGTGACCCCGACGCTCCACTGACCGGTGACTGGGAGTATCCCGTGAGGAGGAAACCACCGTCTGCGATGCGTTTGATTCGTTCGCGCGAGAATTGGGGCGGCTCGGCCGTCCGCCACACCTTTCCCTCGACCCCGCTGCCACCGAAAGATTGGTCCCAGAGTTTGTTGCCATCTTCGTCGATCCGCACGAGCCAGAAGTCCGAGGAGCCGAACCCGGGGCTGGTCTTGTTTCCACTCGGGAGTGACATGGACGTGCCGGAGAGCAGCCAACCGCCATCGGGCATGGGTTCGGCATGGGTGCAGATGTCGTCGGAGCCGCCGCCATAGGACTTGTCCCAGAGTTGGTTGCCCTGGGCGTCGATCCGGATGACCCAGTAGTCCATCATGTTGCCGTACCGAGGACTGGTCTTGGTGCCCTTTGTGGGATCGGCGCCGGAGGCGATTGCGAAGCGCCAAACACCATGAACCCACCATCCGCCAGCGGGTGGATGTCCAGCGCCAACTCGGAACTCTGACCGCCGTAGGGCTTGTCCCAGAGCTTGTTTTGCTGCGCGTCGAAACGGACCACCCAGAAGTCTGCACCCAGAAATGGATTGCTGGCATTGTAACCACCAAAGTAGGGAGCAGTCTTGTCCTCGCAAGGTGTGGCGCCCGAACTGCCGGCGACAATGAAGCCGCCGTCGGCGGTCTCCCGAATCCGCAGGGCTTCCTGGAAGCTGTCTTGAAGCAGCCGATGTTCTTGGTCCAGAGCTGCTCGCCCTGGGCGTTGAGTCTGACGATGCTGAAGAAGGAAGCGGCCACGTTTTTCAGGAAGCCGGTCCCGCAAGAGAGGTATCCCCCGTCCGCGGTTGGGTCGGCATCAAACTGCCAGCAGGCGTCGACACCATCCGGGAGATAGCCTTTGTCCCAGAGCTTGTTGCCATCTGCGTCATAGCGCACAGCCCAGTGGTTAATGCCCACACTGCCTGATGGGTTAATGAGTGGAGCCGTCTTGCAGCAGCCGCGTTCCGTCGTGGAAAAGCCGAAGACGGTGAAGCCTCCGTCCGGGGTGAGCAATATCCGAAATGCTTGGTCGCCGGGATCCCAGGATGGCGTTCTTCAATCGTGTAAGTCCAGAATGTTGGTGATTTGGCGAAAACCAGAGCGTGGAGTCGTTGGCGCCCGCCACGAGCCAAACGGAAGCGCTTTTGAAAGCTGCGCGTGTTGGACTTGGTCTTGGGGTTGTTCTGGCGCGCTCGATTCACGGCCGCGTTGGCCAAGCTGACCACCACGCGTCGAATCGCCCTCAAGACCCGTGCAGCACGGGAGTGCGCACGCGGCTTTGATCTTCTGCAGCGTGATGTCCAGGCAGTGGTGCAGCTCGGATTTTCCACCACCCAGTAACCCTGCTCGAGCCAGCATCCCCCGGGTTGGAGCCGTCTCGCTGAGCGCCGGATCGCTCAGCAGATAAACGATCTCACGGCACCATTTGCCCTTGCGTCGGACGCGCGTCTCCAAGCGAGCGGCCAAATCGGGCTCCGGGAAACCTCGGCCTGCGGCGGCGTCACTCTCCACACACTCCAAGAAGCGAATCTCGAGTCGACCTGATTGTGCTCCCGCTTGAGCACCGCGTCCGCGCCGTGGGTCGAGGGGAAAAACTCCCGTTGGCGAACAGGTTTTCTAGGTCGTTTCGAGGGTGGTCTGGTTGCCCTTGACTGTCAGCAGATAGCCCCTGCCCTCCTCGAAGAGATGTCCTGGGCCGTTTCACTTGAGCGTACCGTCGGCTAACATGATCTTGTCCCGCAGCGTTTGCCCGCGCAGCAGTTGGCGGGCGGCGGGGATTTCGCCGGTCTTGGCGGCGTGACCACGCCGCCCAGCGTCCCTGGGAATCAACGGCGTTGACGATCTCCACCCCGGCGTGACGGATCTTCTTGCCATCGACGATGACCATCCGATCCTGCCGAGGGCCCGGCATCCGATCCCCAAGCGCCAGCGCAAGAGCGCCCGTTCCACCTGCTCGTCGTCGACCTCATGCAACACGCGGTAAAGGTGGTCTTCCAGAGCAACGCACCTCACGGCTGTGGGATCGGTGCGAAATCCCGGCGCGCAATTGCGGCAAGGCCTAAGGTCTGCGCGTAATCGGCTAGGTCTTGGGGCCGCGGACGGACCCCCGGGCAGCGGCCATGACCATCAGGGCAGATTAAGCCCAGCGGATAAGCCAGCGCTTAGGCTCGACGAAATTCGGGCGGGCGGGATCTCCGCCTCGATGTGTCCCATCAGGCTGGTAATCTGCGCTACCTTGGCGGTGTAACGGATCGGTCGAGGCGTTTCGACCGCCGTGCCTGCTGGAGGCAATCGTTCAAGGGGCGTACTACACGCGTGCTTGACAGTTCGCGAACTCAACTGTTTGGGGCCTCGTTCTTCAAGAAATCGTCGGCATCGCGCTCAACCGGCGGTCTTGCTCAGGTAGACCACCTGCTCACTTTGTAGGCGGTGCCTTGGTAGAGGTTCGGATCGACAACTTCACCAGGGCGATGGGATGGCCCCAACGCTTTTGCCAATCCTCCGAGAGTTGCTCGAGGCCGAGCTTCATGAAGGGTTGATCAGGTTGAAGATAGTGGTAGTCGGCATCACCAGCCAGGCGAGAATTGCTGGCCACAGGCAACGCCGGCGCGCGCACTGTTCGGACGACCACCGATGAACTGGTCTCGATCTTGCGCGGAAGGGCGGCCGAACTCCAGGTGGCCATAGCCAACCATCGGCCTCGATGACGAAGGCATAGCGCAAATGCTCGCCCACCAAGGTGATACCGTGCAGGTAATGATGTTGGCCGATGGCCGCATCGCACTGGGCCATATCCTTTGCCGAGGTGTCAGCAGCAGGAGGTCGCCATGGTCCAAAACAAGTTGTTCGTCTCGAGAAACGCTGCGGCGTTTGCATTTGCTCATGCCGCAAGCGTAAAAGAGTGGAAAGAGGATGTCCCGAAAATAATGCTAACTTCTTCAGTCGCAATCTGCCCCACTGTTGAAAAGCCGCGCCCTGCCGGGATCCCAGCCAATGTCGCCGCCGCAGGACTTGTCCCATTGACGTTGGCCTTGGCTGTCGATCTTGATGACCCAGTAGTCGGCACCGTCGCAGATGGGCTCGGTTCGAATGCCATTGGCGGGGCCATAGGCGTGCCCGACTATCAGAATACCGCCGTCAGGGGTTTGAACGAAATCGTATGGCTTAGCCACTCCCACCCCTTGGTTGTCTTTGCCCGGCCCGTAAGCCGCCTGCCAGATCAGGGGCAGGGGACCGTCTGCTTGCGCGTGGCCCGGCACCGGCGCCAGGGTTAAGCCACTGATAGTTAAGAAGATATGTATTTTTCTTTGAGTCTTCATACCCGTTTTTTGTTTCGGGTAATCTTGCCCCTTACTTGCGCCTACGCCGATTCGGCTGAGAGGTAACAGGAAAAGTTGGGGAAAGTGGGAGGGGGCGTAGCGGAGACGGGGAGGAGAAGCAAACGTTCAACGCTCAACGCTCAACGTTCAACTCCGAACTCCGAACTCCGAACTCCGAACTCCGAACTCCGAACTCCGAACTCCGAACTCCGAACTCCGAACTCCGAACTCCGAACTCCGAACTCCGAACTCCGAACTCCGAACTCCCAGCGCCGTCGTGATGGCCCAGGTCGCGTATTGGATTCGCAGCAAGGACAGGCGCGCCCGCGGGCGACTGCCACATTGGCTGACGCAGAGTCGCCTTGCGATGGAAGGCCGCGTCCTTTTGTTCAACACCACCGCGGCTGATGTCTGGGCCGACCAGAACCGCCCCTTCAGTCAAATCTATCTTTTGACAGATTTGATCCTCATCGGTATGGTTGTCCTATGCAAACGACGCTGCGCATCGACAATCAGGTTTACCGTGCTGCCAAGGCGCAGGCCGCCATCCAGGGTGAGACCCTGACTCGATACATCGAGCAGGCCCTGCGCGAACGGATCGCGCGGTCAAGCGGAGCGTTGGTCTCGGCCGAGGTCCGCGAGCGGGATCGGTTGATGGAGGCGCTCTTGAAAAGGACGGCACGTTTTCGTGTCGGGCCGAAGCCGACACGGGAGGAGATGAATGAGCGGTAGCGTTTTTCTGGATACCAACATTCTGGTGTACGCCATCGAGTCCGGGGGACCCAAACCAGCCAAGGAGGCAGCGGCGCGGGCCTTGGTCCGACGGCGGGACGTGGTTTTGTCGACGCAGGTCCTGGGCGAGTTTTACCGTGCGGTGACCAGTCGGCGGCGCGCCGTGTCCTTGACGCACGAGGAAGCCCTCGCCTGGCTACAGATCTGGAAGCGCCACGATGTCCGCGCGATCACCGTGCCGCATGTGGACCTTGCCCTGGAACTCGCGGGGCGATTTCAGACAAGCTATTACGATGCGCTCATTCTGGCCGCCGCACGGCTTGCCGGCTGTGGCACTGTTTGCTCGGAAGACCTCAGCGCGGGGCAGGACTACGACGGCGTCCGGGTCGAGAATCCTCTGCCAGCGTGACTCACTGCGGCGCTCGGCCCATCTGGAGCGACCGGCTTTGAGCCGGGTGAAGCGTGGGGCCTGTGGCGCGAGCAAGCGGCCTTTGGAGTCACAGAATGTCGAATATGAAGATGTGACCCCTGCGCCAAACCGGACTATTTTCGCACAGCCCGATAGAAACGGTGGCCGGCGCTATCCGGGTCTGTCCAGAACGCCTTGCCGGTCGGGTTATCCACAGTGACCAGGTCCGTCCACGCGACCAGGTCGGACGAGCCTTGGATTAGGTGCTGGAACTCGGGCGGGCCGATGAGGCGGAGTTGGAACTTGCCTTCCGCGGTCATCTCGCCGCGCAGCGAGGGTGGTTCGGGACCCAGTTTGAGGACCCAGAAGTCTCCGTGGCTGATCAGCGGTGCCGTTTTCAGGCCGCTGACGGGTGACTCGGAGTATCCCGTCAGCAGGAAACCACCATCCGCGATGCGTTTGATCCGTGTGCGGTCAAGCCACGGGGGGTTCCTGCGCCATGCTATCCCTTCGGCCCCGCTGCCCCCGAATGACTGGTCCCAGAGTCGGTTGCCCTGATCGTCGATCCGCAGGATCCAGAGGTCCTCCATGCCGAAGGCTGGGGCGGTCTTTCCCCCTGCCGGCTTGGGCAGGGAACGGGAATAGCCGGACAGTAGCCAGCCCCCGTCGGGCATCGGCTCGGCGTGGGTGCAGACGTCGTCAGCGGCGCCGCCATACGATTTGTCCCAGAGCTGGTTGCCGTGGGCATCGATGCGGATGACCCAGAAGTCCATCATGCCGTTGTTAAGGCTGGTCTTGGTGCCCGAGTTGGGATTGGCGGCCTTAGGCGAGGCCGAGGAGCCGAAGATCATGAAGCCGCCATCGGGCGTGGGGGCGATGTCCACCGCCAGTTCAGCACCCACGCCGCCGTAGGTCTTGTCCCACAGTTTGTTTTGCTGCGCTTCGAATCGAACCACGCAGACGTCTGATCCCCGCCACCCATCGTCACCGCCGTAGTAGGGGCTGGTCTTGTCGCCGCAGGATGAGCCCCCGTAACCGTAAGCGCCGGCGACGACGAAGCCGCCATCAGACGTCTCCCGAACCCGCACCGGGCGTGGCCCACCGGTCGACGAGAGAATCGCGCTCGAACAGCCGAACGATTTGCTCCAGAGTTGCTGCCCTTGGGCATCGAGCTTAATGACCCCCCAGTAACGGAGTTTTTGTCCGGGGTCACCGGCGCCGCAGGCGAGGTAACCGCCGTCGGCCGTTGGATCACAGTCGACAAGATAGAGGAAGGAGAAGTCACGTGGGATGTAGCTCTTGTCCCAAAGAGCAGCGCCTGCGGCGTCACAGCGCACCAGCCAGAAATCCGCCGCACCATGGAGCGGTGCCGTCTTGAGGCACCCCGGCGGGGAGAATGTGAGGCCTGCGACGTCGAAACCGCCGTCGGCCCTTAGGAAGATCCGGAACGCAAGATCACCTGATATCAAGGCGCTGTCGCCCCCATAGGACCTGTCCCATTGGCGTTGGCCCTGGGCGTCGATCTTGACGATCCAATAGTCACTCATCCCGCAGATCGGCTCGGTTCGTATGCCGTTGACTGGGCCCTCGGCATACCCCGCAATCACGAAGCCGCCGTCAGGGGTCTGGACGAAGTCCCCTGGCAGCGCGTATCCGACGACGCCGCTCACACCCGGCCCGTAAGTCGCCTGCCAGATGATGGCCAGTGGGCCTCCAGTTTGTGCGTGGCCGGGCGCTGCCGCCAGGGCCAAGCCGCTGATAGCTAACAGGATATGTATTGTTCTTTGAGTCTTCATAGCCGTTCGTTGTTTCGGGGGACTTTGTCCCTTACCTATGCCTACGCCGATGCCGCCGGGAGGTAACAGGAAAAGTCAGGAAAAGTGAGGGGAGGCGGAGCGGAGACGGGGAGAAATAGCAAACGTTCAACGTTCAACGCTCAACGCTCAACGCTCAACGCTCAACTGCCAACTCCGAACTCCGAACTCCGAAGTCCGAACTCACTCCTGGCTGTCGATGTCTTCGAACGCAGGCACGCGCCAGAAGCACGTTACGTCTTCGTGGTACTTCCACACGGCGAGGGTTCGTCCGTCGGGTGAGAAGCGGGGAGCGAAAAAAAAGAAGCCCGGGCCAACCAGATCGGTCAAGTGCTGTCGGGTGGCGACATCCCAGATGCCGACGGAGAGAGGTCCCGTGAGGCCGCCGCTGGCGACGCGGCGTCCATCGGGCGAGAACGTGATGCCGAAGGCCGGCGCCTCGGTCCTGCCGAACTGTCCGGCGGCGGCGCGCTGGCGGACATCCCAGAGCCGCAGGGCGCCATCCCAACCGGCTGAGGCGAGCCATCGGCCATCGGGCGAGAAAGCGACATCCATGACCAACTCGCGGTGGGCGTCGAACGACGCCAACAGGTCTCTCGAATTGACGTCCCACAGGACGATGCGCCCGTCGAAGTGGCCAGTCGCGAGCAGGCGTCCGTCCATCGTGTCATCGGCCGTGATGCAGCCGCCTCGGGTTTCGGCGTTGATCGAACGCCACGGCTCGGGCTGTTCGCCAGTTCTCGTGTCCCAGATGTTCATGGGGTGTTGAACGACGTTATTGGGCCGGGTCAGCAGGAAGCGCCCGCGCGCCAGGATCCGCATGGTCCCCGTTTCAGGAGCGGTGTTGGTATAGGGGCGGAAGGAGGACAGCTCTCGCTGCATGGTCCGATCCCACACGTGAACCATGCCGTTGGTCTCCGCGTGCGCGAGCCAGCGTCCGTCTTTGGACACGCTCAGGCTCGAGTTGCTGGTCCCATACTGGGGCAGCGGCTCGATGGGTGCGAGAGTGATCAGGTCGAAACGGGCCACCGTTCCATCCGCCAGCGCGAGGAACGAGCGTGCATCGCTTTCGAAGGCCACCAGCCCGATGTTGGTGAGGGTTTGATAGTCAGGCTGCGCGGGACGCGCCACGGTGGCGACGTCCCACAGTCGCACTTCCGCGTCCTCGGCGCCGTTGGCGTTGGACCCGCTGGCGAGTTGGCGTCCGTCGGGCGAGAAAGCCAGGGCCGTGACGCCCAGGCGGTGACCGACCAGCGTGGTGATCGGACGGCGATGCTGGAGGTCCCAGAGGCGTATGAGCTGGCCAGCGCCAGTGGCCAACACTTCGCTTCGCGGGTCGAACGCCAGGGCCAAGGGAGTGATGCTCTGTCCGGCCAGTTCCATCGGTTCGCCGGATGGGAGGGGCCAGGCCCTCACGACCGGGTTGGTGGCCAATGCCGACGCAGCCAGCCAGCGTCCATCGGGTGAAAACGCGAGCGCAAGAACCGGGTCGGCAGGCAGGCGAAACTCCGCTTCGACGTGTCCGTCTGAGACGCGGTGAAGGCGAACGACACCGTTCGTTCGATGGCCGACGGCGAGCATCTGGCCCGTCGGGTCGAACGCAACCGCTCCAGTCCATCTGGTTCCCACAGCCGGTTCGCCGGGGATGGCGGTCATCGCTCCTCCGTTGGCCAAGTCCCACAGGCAGACACCGCGGACGTAGGCGAATCCGGCCAAGCGCTGTCCGTCGGGAGAGAAGGCGAACGAGGCGAATTCGTCGTGCCGGTAGTTGTGCCGAAAGACAATGGCATTGCTTCTGAGATCCCAGAGGCGGACCTCGCCGTCCTGCGACGGCTCGGGTGAGACCTGGCAGGCCACGCGATTCGAGACCGGGCAGAAGCCGATGCGCCAACTGCGATTGGTCAGGATCAGGCCTGGGACGGGCTGTCGGGTCGAGAGGTCATAGACCAGGGTGACGCCTTGTCGTTCGTGGACCACCAGGCGCCGGCCGTCGGCGGTGAATGCCAGACTGCTCACTTGTTTGCGGCGTGTGCACAGCAGAGAATCTCCCTGGCCGCGGGATTTCATCCAGAGATACTGCCATTCCCAACCGCGCAGGTCGGCTGAGGGTCGATGGTTGATGGTTGATGGCCGCTGGCCAGTGGAAGCTTTTGGTTGGATGGGAGGGGCGTAGCGGTCGAGGAGGTCGCGCACGCGGCCAATGTCGCCCTCGGCCAAGGCGCGGGTGGCGAGGTCCATGTCGGACACGTAGGCGTGCTGGAGCGTTGCCATCTCGCTCTTTTGGGCGCGGCGCATTTGCCAGGTGGTTGTGACCAGACCGAGCATGAGGCTCAAGACAACCGCGCCCGATGCGCCAGCCAGTTTCGGGTTGCGCCGGCACCACCGCCAAAGCCGCTCGGCACGGCTGGCCGGACGCGCCCGGATCGGTTCGTCCGCGAGGAACCGCCCCAACTCGTCCGCCACCTCGAGCGCGTTCGAGTAACGGCGGCGCGGTTCCTTTTCGAGACACTTCAGGCAGATCGTCTCGAGATCGCGTGGAATGCTGGGATTAAGTCTGCGCGGGGCAACCGGGTCGGTTTCGATCACCTGCCGCAGCAGGGCCGTCAATGTCTCGCCTTGGAACGGCGGGCGACCCGTCAACAAGTGGTACAGGACCGCGCCCAGCGAATAGACGTCGCTGGCGACGCCGACCGCGGCGCGTTTGCCCTCGGCCATCTCAGGCGAGAGGTAGCTGGGCGAGCCGAGCACTTGGCCGCTGAGGGTGAGGGAAGTTGAGAGTGGAGAGTCGAGAGTGGAGAGTGGGGCGTTGGACTGCTCTGTTGGACTGGAAGCGGTGGCCATTCCGTCGGGAATTCCGGTCTTGGCCGGCTCCGCGCCCGAGGTTGCGGGCATCGGGGAAGGCACGCCGCCCGGGGCGTTTCGGGGCGGGATCACCAGTCGTTTGGCCAGGCCGAAGTCGGTGATGCGCGGTTGGTCATGTTGGTCGATGATGATGTTGGCGGGCTTGAGATCGCGATGGAGGATGCCCTGCTCGTGGGCGTAGTGCACCGCTGCGGCCACCGCCTTCATCCACGACACGCTGCGCGTGTGATTTGAAATCTCAAATTTCAAATCTGAAATGATCGACGCGAGGTTCCTCCCCTCGATGCAGTCCATCGCGTAGAAGAGTTGACCCGCGTGTTCGCCGACCTCGTGAATCGCCACGATGTTCGGGTGCTGGAGATTGGCGGCGGCTTGAGCCTCGGCGCGGAACCGCTGCGCCTGGTCGCGTCCGGCCAGTCGTCCGCCCAGGATCAGCTTGAGGGCGACGATGCGATCGAGGCTGAGTTGACGGGCCTTATAGACGACGCCCATGCCGCCGCGGCCGATTTCCTCGATCAGTTCATAGTCGCCAACACGCAGGGGAGCGGGTGCGGGGGCGGACAGGGCGGCCGGCTCGGAGGCTTGCCGCATCGCGGTCAGCCCCGTTCCGAGCAGGCAGGCCGGGCACAAGCCGCGCGGTGCGTTGGGGCGCAGCGGCCGGCCGCATTGTTTGCAGAAAGGACCATTCATGCGCTCACGACCGCCAGCAGGTGTTGCAGTTCCTGCTCAGCTTCCTCGCGCGACGACACCGTGTGCGCGATCTCCCGCAGCAGCAGATCCCGATAGCGCAGCCGGAGCCGACGCACGGTCATTTTCAGCGCCGCCTCGGTCGTGCCCAGAGCGTCGGCCAACTCGGCATAGGACCCCGCGTCGGGGTCGCCGATCAACCGGTCTTTCAGGCGCTCGAACAGGCTGTTTCTGCCATCGGCGATCAGGTCCGCTTCGAGTTGAGTCAACACCCGGTTCAATAACGTGTCCGCCCAAGTCCGGTCGAACAGCGCCTCGGGCGTCAGGGGCGACAGAGCGTCCGCTTGGTAGCGGTGCTCCGACGCGTCCTGTTCCCAGGAGAGGAAGCTGACCCGACCGCCCCTCTTCAGGGCGTGCTCGCGTCGCCAGCAGGTCACGATGAAATGATCCACACAGGTTCGCAGAAAGACGCGGAAACGCCCGCGGTGTGGTGTCGCCGTGGCAAGGGCCTTCGAGGTCAGCAGATGCAGGAAGAAAGACTGCGCCAGGTCCTCCGCATCGAGTGCGTTCTGGCCGCAGCGGCGGACATACGCATAGACGGGGTACCAGTACGCCCGACACAACGCCTCGAGTGCGACGGCGGCGCCCGGCGCGGCGGGGTCGCCGGCGGCCAGGACAATGCTCCAATGAGTTCGCTCGGGCCAATCGGGGGAGGCACAAGGCTGGGCCTCGGGTGGTCGTCGATTCGGCATAGCCGTCCTTGAGATGAAGATGGACACCCTATACCCCAAGTCGCCGCAAATTGTCGAACCTTTTCGGCCACTGCGCGTCCAAGCCGGTGCATTGACACGTTGTCCTCGGGAGCGCGGTTGGGGGCACAACGCCAGCCGCGGCCCCTGGGCTGTTCGGACGGGCCGCCGTCGCTCTTCTCCAGAGCCGCGCCTTTGGACAGAACCGCACGGCACGGCGGCTCTCGCGTCATCCCTGAGATCCGTGTTCATGCCTGTTTGGGCAGGGGCGACACCGCCCCCTTACCTTCTACTACGCAAGCTGGCTGGGCAGGTAACAGAACGAGTTCGAGGCTCGGGAATCAGGGCAATCAGGACTCGACCGCACGAGTGCGGCAGTTCACCATGACGCCGCGAACAATGCGTATGTCGAGAATTCTTACGTCAAGTGGGGTTTTTGCCCTGACGGCGTGTCTCGGACGGCTCGCAGCGCAGCCCGTGGCGGAGCCTGAGATTCCGGGCCAACCGAAGACCAACGAGGTGGCGGAGTTGCCGCCCCTGTTTGTGACGGCAACGCGCACCGAGCAGGATCCGTTCACACTGCCCTATTCCGTCAGCGAGGTGTCTGTGGCGGATTTCGAGCATCAGATGCCCCGGACGACCCCCGAAGCGCTGCGCGAGCAGCCCTCCGTCATGCTGCAGAAGACCGGGCATGGCCAGAGTTCGCCCTATCTGCGCGGATTCACCGGATTCCGCACGTTGATGCTGATCGATGGGATTCGGCTGAACAACTCGACCTGCAACACGGCAGGCCCAAATGTAGAGCACGATCGACGTGTATTCCCTGGATCGACTCGAGGTGGTGCGCGGGCCCAGTTCGGTGCTTTATGGCAGCGACGCGGTGGGCGGGACGGTGAACGCGATCACCCGAGGCCGACGCGACTATGGCTCCGGTTTCGATTGGAACGGCGGGGCGCTCTATCGGTTCAGTTCGGCCGAGGACTCTCACACCGCGCACCCGGAAGTGAGCGCGCAGTACAACGAGAAGCTCGGCGTGCATGTGGGCGGGGCGTACAAGATCTTCGGCGACCTCCGCGGCGGCGGCGGCGTGGGCCGCCAGCCGAAGACCGGCTACGACGAATACGACTTCGACGCGAAAGCCGAGTACTTCCTGGCGCCCAACTCGCGCCTTGTCTACGGCCATCAGACCGTGCGGATGGACGATGCGTGGCGGACGCACTCGACGATTTACGGCGTGCTTTGGGAGGGGACGACGCGGGGTACAGACCTCAAGCGGGCCTTCGACCAGGATCGGGATCTCGATTACGTGCAGTATCATGCCGACTCGATGGAGGGGTTTGTCGAGGAAGTCCATTTCAGCGTGTCGCGGCACTACCAGGGGGAGGTCGAGGATCGGGTGCGGTCGAATCGCAGGCAGGAGCTCCAGACCGTGGATGTGGACACGCTGGGCGTCTCGATGCAGTTGGAGAGTCCATCGCCCGTGGGCCGATGGGTCTACGGCGCCGAGTATTATCGGGATTGGGTCGATTCCACCTATCGGGCCTATGACGCCGACGGGAGCCTGGCGGCGGTGCGAGTGCAGGGACCGGTCGCCGACGATGCCACTTACGACCTGGTGGGCGGGTACGTGGAAAACCAGTTGCCGTTCGCTGACGAGCGCTTGGTTCTGACCCTGGGCGGGCGGTACAACTTCGCGCAGGTGGACGCGAACAAGGTTCGTGATCCCTCGAGCGGCGAGACCTTCTCGATCGAGGAGTCCTGGGATCAGCTCATCGGCAGCGGGCGGCTGCTCTTCCATGTGGATCCAGAGCAGCACCTGGCCCTCTTCGGCGGGGCATCCCAGGGATTCCGCGCGCCCAATCTGTCCGACCTCACCCGGTGGGACGCGGATTGGGGCCAGGAGATCCCCAGCCCGAATGTCGAGCCGGAGACATTCTTGTCGCTGGAAGGCGGCGCCCGCGTCCAGTACGAGCGCGTTGAGGCCGAGGCGGTCTACTTTCACACGCTCTTCGATGACATGATTGTGCGGGTGCCCACGGGTGAGATGGCCGGGTCGATCCCGATTGTGACCAAGGAGAATTCCGGCGAGGGCCATGTGCACGGCGTCGAACTCTCCGCCAGTGTGAAGGTGCATCGCGACTGGACACTGTGGGGAAACTTCACCTGGATGCGCGGCGAACTCGATCGGGAGGACCTGGGCGGCGTGACCATCACCGAGCCGCTGAGCCGGCTCATGCCCATGACCCTCAACTCCGGCATTCGCTGGCAGCACCCCAAAGGGCGGGTGTGGACGGAGTTCTCGGCCACATTGGCCGAGGCGCAGGATCGGTTGGCTGCCAACGACAAGCTCGACACCCAGCGCATCCCGGTCGGGGGCACGCCGGGCTACGCCGTCTGCCATCTGCGGGCGGGCTGGAACCCGTCGCGCAATGTCAGCCTGATCGCCGCCCTCGAGAACATCACCGACGAGGATTACCGCATTCACGGATCCGGGGTGAACGAAGCAGGGCGCAATTTCGTGCTGACCGCCCGGGTCCAGTTCTGATGCGGACCGGAGACCGGGCGTCAGTCGCGCAGGTCGGGCAGGAACCAGGCCACGATAGCCGTCGGCAGGAAGATTGCCCCGGCGACGATGAGGGTGATCCGGTAATCGCCCACCTGGCTGAAAAGCCCGAAGACGACAACCCCCAATGCCGAGACGCAGCGTCCGATGTTGTAGCAGAATCCGGCGCCGGTTGTGCGGAGCAGAGTGGGGAAGAGCGGCGGCAGGTACATCGTGTAGAGGGCGAAAAGCCCCTGAAAGAAACCGGGCACCGCCAGCATGTAATAGAGCTGCTCGTGCGGGCGCTCGATCAGATAGCATCCCATCATGCCCAGGAAGTAACCGAGGGACATGCCGGCGATCACCCGGCGATAGCCGAACCGCCGGGCAAGCCATGCCGCGACGAAATTGCCGGCAATCGAGGCGACAATCACCAGGTAGAGAATGCGCCGGCCCCAATCCCCTTTCTCCTGGTCGCTCAGGCCGATGACGTCGGGGAGGTTCTTGAAGTGGATTTGGTTCCAGAACAGGAACGCCCAGTGCCCGCTGAGGCCCAACGCGCAGACCGCAATCACCAGAATGGTCGTCCGGCGGACCTCGCCGCGGAACAGGTCGCGGACGACCGGCAGCCGCTGTTTGGCTTGCGCCTTGGCGGCAGTCCATTCCTCGGTTTCAGGCACGGCGCGCCGGATCCAGAGCACGAGCAGGGCTGGGGCGATTCCCACAACGAAAAGCCACCGGGGTTGTGTCGCCACGATTCCCGACATCAGGAAATGGGCCAGGATGGCGAGAAGGATGCCGACATTCACGCCTGTCTGGAGCACGGCCGCAACCCAGGGCCGCCAACGCCGCGGCCAGGTCTCGGCCAGCAACGAGGCGCCCACGGCCCACTCGCCGCCGATGCCCAGTGCGGACAGGAACCGGAACAGGCAGAGCTGCCACCAATTCTGGGCGACAGCCGAGAGGCCGGTGAACAGCGCGTAGGTGAGGATCGTCAGGCAGAGCGTCCTGCTCCGGCCCAGGCGATCGCCAACGCGTCCGAAGAAGCCGCCTCCCAGCGCCCAGCCCAACAGGAAGGCCGCCTGGATGATCGAGGAGTAGTAGCCGACTTGCGGATCCTTGGTGCTGACAGCGCCCAGCAACTGGGCGACGAACTGGGCGTACACCAGCGTGTAGAGATGCATGTCCAGCCCGTCGAATGTCCATCCCAGCCATGCCGCGATTCCCGACTTCCACTGCAATGGCGCGATGTCACCAAGACGACGGACGGGCGGCGCTGACGTTCCCAGGTGCATGCGAGCACGGGCATCGTGACATGTCCCGCGCGCCGGTTCAATCCCTTGTGTGGACCGGATCGATCAGCATTTCGCGGACTGCCGGGTGCTGGCTGCTGGCGACCTCGGGAGGGCTGCCGAGCGACCGCCACCGACCCTCTTCAATCAGGGCGAAATGCGTGCCCAGCGTCAGCCACGGACGCAGGTTGTCGGTCGTGACGGCGATTGCCGCGGGGGCGGGCAGGGCAGGGTGGCGAGGGTGCTGGAGATGGGCGAGGAAATCCAGCCACCAGCGGATCTGGGATGTGGCCAGCCCTCCCAGGGGATTGTCGAGGAGCAGGAGGGATGGTCGCAGCGCCAGGGCGCGGGCCAAAGCGACTCGCTGGCGCAGACCGCGGTTGAGGATGGCTGGCCGACGTTGGGCGTGCGGCGCCAAATCGGTCCAATCGAGCAGTCGTTCGACCTCGGACGCCACGGCGTCGAACCGGCAGCCGCGGTGGTAGCGCAGCGGCAAGGCAACATTCTCGGCGACCGTCAGTTGGTTGAAGGGGCGTCCGCCGTCCGCAAAAACCAATCCAATCCCGCGTTCCGGGCTTGGGGAAGCGGACGCGGTCATTCCTGCCGCGCTTGGGGTGGACACGGACCGTGTTCCCCGGGCGGGCGCAACCAGGCCCGCGGCGACCTCGAAGAGGAGGCTCTTGCCGCATCCGGGCGGCCCTGCGATGACCCAGAACTCTCCGTCCTCGACGCGCCAGTCCACCCCGCCGACCACGGTGATGTCTGGGTCCTGGCGGGCGGGGATGCTGACGCCTCGAAGCTCGATGAGGCTGGCCGGCATGGGTGTCACATGAGCAGGTAAACGACGATGAACAGCGCGTCGAGCGCGACGCAGGCGATGAGGCTGGTCACCAGGGCCCGAGTCGTGGCGCTCGAGACTTCAGCCAGGAGGAGCGGTTGGGCCAGGCCGTGAAAGCAGGTGACCACGGCGAGGATCCCGCCGAATGCCATCGTTTTGAGCGCGAGCAGCGCGAAGTCCTGCCATGTGAGTGCGAGGGCCAACTGGCGGAAGTACTCGCCGGGTGTGAGGGGGACGTCCTGGAGGAAGGCGAAGAGGTAACCGCTGAAGACCGCCCCGAGGATGAGGTAGGAGCTGAGCGTCAGCACGCCGATGGCCATCCCCAACACCCGGGGCACGACCAGGTAGTGGATCGGGTCAATCCCCAGGGCTTCGAGCGCCTCGACTTCCCCCAGGGCGCGGGTCATCCCCAATTCGATGACGGTGGCGGTGCCGACGCGCAAGAGGACGACCATCGCGGCGATGAGCGGTCCCAGTTCGCGGACGACCACGGTGACCATGACCGTGCCGATCAGGTCCTGAGCGCCGACCTGGGTCAGAAGGGCCACCGTCTGTCCGATCACCACAAAACCGAGGGCGGCGGCCAGGAAACTGATCATCGGGAGCATTCCCAGGCCTGCCCGCGCGATCTGCTCGAAGATGAGCGGATGCACCACGGCGGACGCGGTCTTGAACTTGGTCGCGAGCACGCCCAGGGTGATCAGGGCGAAAGCGAGCATCTTGTGGCTCGCGTCGATCCATCGGAGCATCCACTGGCCAACAAAGTTCGTATAGGAACGCGGGAGGGGCGACTGCAGCATCGCCTGCCACGGCAGCCCTTTGTCCCGGTTCAGAGGAGGCACGACGGGCATACAGCGCAATCGCCGGGATGCACGGCGATCAGAGTGTTCATTGGGCAGTTCGGGGCGCCTGCCATCGAGGGCGGTCGCAGAGGAAGAGTTGGTCGGGGGCGTATTTCTGGCGAGCATGCCGCAGCGGGAACTGCGGAGGCAGGTTGGTTCTGGTGAGGACTTCGGTTGCGAAGCGAGACCAGGCGTGATCCGGGCTCTGGAGAATCTGGCTCAGGAACCGGGCGTCGGTGGTCAGGGGGGTCAGATAGAGCCCGACGATCGGTTGCTGTTCGTCGTTGATGGCATAGAAGGAGCGGGTGGCGTCCAGGGTGGTCCAGACGCAATTGCGATTGCCGTACCACGCCACGGCCCAGGGGACGTCGCTCATCATCAGTTCCTTCGGCGTCAGGAAGGAGGAGGTCTCCTGAATCCACGGGGGCAGGTAGGGCGGATAGGCGAACGGGTAGGTCCGCGGCGGCAACAGCGCGGTGATGAACTGGCTCGAAGTGGCGGTGAGGAAAAGGATGATGATCAGGTAGCGCATCTCGACAATGGCGAGATCGAATTGATCGAGCAGCACGAAGAAAAGCGCTGTTCCGAACAAGGCGACGCCCGGCAGCAGCAGGATGAGCAGGTTCTCCGTGTTCACGAGCAAGGTGTCCTGGCTCAGGTGCGTGTGCCCGCCCGCCTGCACGAAGACGAACACGACCAGGCTGATGATGAGGAAAGCGCGGAGCCGACCCAGAGCCGGATTCCGAAATCGAAGGAAGAGGCTCACCAGGAAGAAGGCGCCAATCCAGCCTGCGCCGCCAAGCCGGGGCAGTTCGTTTTGGGAGATTTCGCCCACGTAGGTGAAGATCTTGCGTAAGATGTCCCGCGGTTCAACCTTGGCCAAATCCGGCTGCAAGGACCGTTCCAATCGGGTGTCCGGGAAGGGGAGTGTGTCCTGGAAGAGGGCGAATCCCGGGACGCCGAACGGGGTGCCGCTGACGGCGTAGTTGCGCGCGATCCACGGCCCGAAGAGCACGAGGAAGGTGGCGGTGATCAGCGCGAGACCCAGGAGGCGGCGCTTGCCAAACCAAAACCAGGAGCAGATCAGAACCGGCACCAGCAGCCAGGCGAACGAGTAGCGCGTGAGCGCGCCCAGCGCGATCAAGCCGCCGATCACGATGCTCTGGCGGACAAACCATCCGGTCGGTCGGGTCTCGTCCCGGCACCCGTGCTCGGCCGTCGCCAGGGCACTGAGCACGGCTGTGAGAATGAGCATCAGCAGGTTGGTGGACAGGCCCGACACCGTAAATCGCCAGAGGATGTCCGATCCCAACAGGACGAGCACGGTCACGACGGCGACGGGCACGTCGAAGAGGCGCCGCGCGAGCCTGTAAACGAGCCAGAGCGTCAGGAAGAACAGCGCCTGGTTGAACAAGGCGATGATCACCTCGGGTTGATACATCCAGAACTGGGGCATGACCTCGAATCGAAACGGCGCCACGGCCATCAGACCCGCCAGGATCGCGGGATAGAGGGGCGGGTTGGTCAGATCCGGATGCGCCTGTCGGGCCAGGCGGGCGTCGAATCCCTGTCGGCTCTGAAGCAGGCCGATGGTGAGCGGGCGAATGCATTTGGTCGTGTAGCCCTCGCCCTGGGAGAGATTGCGCGCGAGTTGGGCTGCCTCCATCGCCTCCGGCGCCCTGAAGTTCTGGAACTCGTGGACGTGGTACCAGACGGTCAGGGACACGAGCAGCAGCAGGGCGACGACGGTGCGCAGAGCCCAAACGCCCTTGCCCACCTCGATGTTGTGGATGATCTCCTGGATTCTCATGGGTGCTAAAAGCCGCCGAGATGGTAGTCGTGGAGTTTTCGATGCAGCGTGCGCCGGCTCATGCCGATCTTCTTCGCAGCGAGCGTGCGATTCCCGTGATGCTCCTCGAGGGCGCGCAAGATCAACTGCTTCTCCGCCTCCTTGAGAGTCAAATCCTTGTGCTCGATCACGGATTTGGCGGAGGCGCCGGCGCCGATGCCGCCCCCCTGGCCGCGCACGTTCACGGGCAGATCGCGCAGGCCGATCCTCTCGCTCCGACAGAGGGCCACCGCGCCCTCGATGGCATTGCGGAGTTCCCGCACATTGGCCGGCCACGAATACCGGACCAGGGCCTCCATCGCGTCGGCGGTGAAGTCGGTCACCGGCTTGCCGTAGTCCTTGGCGATCTCGCGCAGGAAATGCAGCGTCAGCAGCGGCACGTCGCCCGGCCGTTCGCGCAAGGGCGGCAGCCACAGTTCGACGACCCGCATGCGGAAGTAGAGGTCTTCCCGGAACGCGCCGTCGCGGACCAGGCGGGCCAAGTCCCTGTTCGTTGCGGCAATCAGGCGCACGTCGACGCTGATCGTCTTGTTCGAGCCCACGCGCTCGAAGGTCCGCTCGCCCAGCACCCGCAACAACTTGACCTGGGTCCCGGCGTCTATCTCGCCGATCTCATCCAGAAAGAGCGTCCCGCCATTGGCCTGCTCGAATCGTCCGAGCCGCCGTTCGTGGGCTCCGGTGAACGCCCCTTTCTCGTGGCCGAACAGCTCGCTTTCGAGCAGGGATGGGGCCAGGGCCGCGCAGTGGACAGTGACCAGCGGCATGCGGCTCCGTGTGCTCAGCCGGTGGATTGCTTTGGCGACCAGTTCCTTGCCCGTGCCGCTTTCCCCCTGGATGAGGACGGTGGCGGGGGTTGGCGCGACCTGCCGCACGATGTCGAACACCTCGAGCATGGGAGGCGATTGGCCGATGAGGTGTTCCAGGCCGAATCGCTCGTCGAGTTGGATGTGGAGCGATTCATTCTCGACCTCGAGTTGCTGGCGCTTGAGGGCGCGCGCGATGCGCATCTCAATCTCCTCGAGGCTGATTCCCTTGCGGATGTAATCGTCAATCCGGTTTTCGCTGAAGGCGCGGCTCACCAACTCCTCGGATCCGTACGCCGTCATGAGTATGCAGATGGGCGGGCGCGTGAGCCTTTTCGCGCGATCCACCAGCTTCAGACCGTCTTCCCGGGGCAGCCGGTAATCGGTCAGAACCACGTCGAACCGCTCCCGCTCCAACAGATCGGTCGCAGTGGCGACATCCTCCGCCAGGTAAACCTCGAAACGATCCTCGAGTGCGGCGCGCAGCCCTTCGCGCGTCGGCTTCTCATCGTCGACAATCAGCAGCGTAGGTTTGCCGTCCATATCCGTCCGTCTATTTCAACCACAGCCGTGCCGGACTGACCACAGCAATTTTCGCTTCTTCGCATTCTGGGGCGCATTTCGAATTCTTCGCGCGGATGGCCGGGGCGAGAAACTGTACGGCAGATTGAGAATCCGCGCTGCGCCCAAGGCAGCGTGGAAACATGTCGAGGGTCATGGTAGAGCACAGGCATGTTCCCCGTGAACGCTGTTGGCTGGATGGTGGTTTGCCTGATCGAGGCACTCAGGGGGGTGCAGACTTGCAAGTTGTTCGCCAGCAGCATGTAATGCATGGGAAGGCGCAGTCTTGCCTTGGGTGCCTTCCGGTCAAAGCGGCTGTCCCACAACCCTTGCTTGCCACAACTCACGTCGCGCACAGGGCGGTTCTGAGCTGGGAGGGGGTGATTGGAGAATAGGGACTTAACGAATTTGCGGGACATTCCTCGGCCCATCTGTTTTGCTGGGCCGGATGACGAAGACACGCTTGGTACTGACGGACCCCGTGGAGGCGGCGGTGGTCAATGAAATCGTGGTGCGCCTGGTTCGGCCCGAGGAGGTCGGGGAGTGGGACCGACTGATGATCCAACACCATTATCTGAAGAGCGCGACGATGGTGGGCGAGCAATTACGGTACGTGGCCGAGTACCGGGGGCAATGGATGGCGCTGATCGGGTGGGCGGCGGGGGCGTATCATTTGAAGGGGCGGGATGGGTGGATTGGGTGGGACGCGAACCAACGGCGGGCGCGACTGCATCTGGTGGCCAATAACGCGCGGTTCTGCCGGTTGGGACCCAAGGGGCAGTATCCGAACCTGGCCAGCCGGGCGCTGGCACTGAACCTGGAGCGGTTGTCGGCCGACTGGCAGGCGCAGTACGGGCATCCGATTATGGCGGTGGAGAGTTTCGTGGATGAGCAATTGTTTCGGGGGACGGCGTACAAGGCGACAGGGTGGCGGGCGGTGGGAACGACGGCCAAGTACCGGCGGGTGCGGGAGGATTTCTATGAGGCGCATGATCGGCCCAAGCAGTTGTACGTGCGGGAACTGGTGAAGGGAGCGGCGCGGGGTTTGCGAAGGCGGCGGATGCCCGCAGGCTGGGGTGCGCAGGAGCGGGAGATCGCGCGGCAGTGTTTGTTGGCGGGGGAGGAGTTGACCAGTTTATGGATGGTGCTGCACCGGGAGGTGCCCGAGAGCCGGGACGTGCACGGGTTGCGGCACCGGCAGGCGACGGTGTTGGCGATCACCTTTGCGTATTTGTTGAGCGGGGGTCAGGGAGGTCACCGTGGGGTGGCGCTCTTCGCGCAGGACTTGAGTGCCCGGCAGCGGGCGGACTTGCGGTGTTGGTTCAATCGGCGCACGCGCCAGTACGACGTGCCGACGGAGAACTGTGTGTACCGGGTGCTCAAGGCCGTGCCGGTGCAGGCGTTTCAAGCGGCGCTCTGGGCGTGGCAGAAGGCGCGGCATGGGGCGGCCGACGGGGGCGTGGTGGTGCTGGACGGGAAGGCGTTGCGGGGCAGCGGCAAGACGCAGTTGGTTGGGGCGATCAACGCGCAGAGTGGCCGGACGCTGGGGGTGGAAGCGGTGGCGGACAAGAGCAACGAGATTCCGGCGGGGCAAACGCTCCTGGAGCGGTTGGACCTGGACGGGACCATCGCGCTGATGGACGCGATGCACACCCAGGTGGAAACGGCTCGATCGGTGGTGCAAGAGGGTGGGGGTGATTACGTGCTCTTCGTCAAGGGCAACCAAGACGGCCTCCTGAAGCAAGCGCGCCACTTCCTCCCGGAAGATTTTTCCCCCTCAACTGCTCACGGTGGAACGGGGTCACGGGCGGATCGAGTGGCGGGGGATTGCGGTCAAGGAGGTGACCCCCGCCCAGATGGGTTTTCCGCACGTGGCGCAGGTGGCGCGCCTTGACCGGATTCGGGAACTCAAGGGTGGTCGGCAGGAAGTGGAGACCGTGTGGATCGTCACGAGTTTGACGGCGGAGCAGGCCGGTCTGGAGCGTCTGCTGGAGTTGGCGCGCCAGTACTGGAGCATCGAGAATGGCACGCACTATCCGTTGGATGTGAGCGCGGGTGAAGATCGGTGCCGGGTGAGTCATCCAGTGGCCGCGACGACGCTGGGCATCCTCCGTCGCGCGGTGCAGGGTGAAGCGCGGGCCTGGGCGCGTCGTCAACCCCGCAAGCGAGATCGAACCTGTCCGACCTTCCTGGCGAAGATGAGTCGCCGCCCGGGACAGGTCATTCGCCTACTCACCCGCCCGGTTCGACTTTAGAGCAGCCCTGCGTCGCGCAGAATATCACCATCTTTCTCTTGACAGAACCGGCCCGCGTGACTAACAAGACCACGTCTAACCTAACCCAGGCTGAAAGGGAAGTTCATATGAAGCGACTGCTCGTGGCGGTGGCGGTGCTCTTGGTGATGGGGTGCGTGAGGGCGGGGGTATTTGAAGTGGACCTTTGGAACGGTCTCCTCGTGGGGCAGCAAGAGGTCCCGGCCAACACCAGCGCCGCCCAGGGCGGCGAGGTCGGTCTCGGACTGCGCTACAACAGCGAATCCAACGAACTCATGATCAACGTCGCGTACGGGATGTTTGGCTGGAATCGGCTCGAGGGGAATTACACTGGGTCGGGCATTTACTCGGGGGAAATCGGCGAGAACGGCGATCTGGTTTTGGATCTGAAGCCGATTCAGGTCAGTCTCAACCCGAGGTACGGTTTTTTCCAAGGCACTCTCGTTCTGCCGCAACAGTATGAACTGGCTTTGTACCAGGGCGGGTTGTACATGAACATCAAGAGCGCCATGTACCCAAACGGCGAGATCCGCGGTCAGTTGGTCATCCCCGAGCCGGGCACGATGGCCCTGTTGGGACTCGGGCTGGGCAGTCTTTTCTTTATCCGCAGAGCGCGCGCGTAACCCCCGGATTTCAGATTCTCTAAAAGACAGGGGCGCAGCAGTGACTGCGCCCCTTGTGTTGTGCCTCCCATGAACCGCCTCTCCCGGAGGGCTGCCCTCTGAACGGATTCATGGTCCCCATGCGCATCAAGCCTATGAATGTCAATGCTCTCCCTATACCTGATCCGAATCCTCCGCGAAGACGACAAGAGCACGAGGGCGGGCCTCTCGGTCGGCTTCGTGCAGTCAGGTTGGCCTGCGCGCTTGGCTCGCTGAGCGTCTGCGCGTGGCCGCTTTTCGTCCAAGCGGCATCCATCGACGCCTCGACAACCGACGCTCCATTGCTGCGTTTCCATGCGCGAGACGCGAGCGAGGCCGCCGCATGGCAGAGGGAGGCTCGCGCGCGCTTGTTCGCCTTGATGATGGGCGGGAATCGCCCGGATCGAGTGCGATTGCAGCCAGTCGTCCTGCGCGAGCTCGAACTTGCCAACAGCGCATCCCGGTTGCAGGAGATCAGGCTGCAGACGCTGGATGATCGCACTGTGCATGCGTGGATCGCCGTTCCGCGGCAGCCTGCAGTGAAGGTCGGCGGCGTCCTGGCATTGCACGGGCACGGCGGCACCGGCGAGAAGATCGTCCGCGGCGAGGGACCTTACGGGTACGGACGGACCCTGGTCGAGATGGGCTACGTGGTGGTGGCGCCGGACATCGGGCAGCACGACCTCCAGCACACGAACTGGAGTCTCATGGGCGAGCGCGTCTGGGACGCGCTCTGTTGCGTCGACTATCTCGTGACGCGCCCTGAGGTGGATACGAACCGCCTGGCCGTGGCCGGGCTTTCGCTGGGCGGCGAGACCACCATGTACGTGGCCGCGCTCGATGAGCGGTTGCGGCTGGCCTGCAGCAGTGGTTGGCTCACCACGGTGGACAACATGAAGCGCGGCCACTGCCCATGCTGGAACTTCCCCGGGCTCGAAGAGCATTTCGATTTCGCCGACATCTTTGCGTTGGTCGCTCCGCGCCTTCTTGTGGTCGAGCTTGGCGAGCAGGAGCGCGCGCCGGGCGGGTTCCCTGTCCAGATCGGTCGCAGGGCCTTCGAGCGCATCCAAGGCGCCTACGCGGTGTTCGAGGCCAAGCCCGCTGTTGTGTTCACGGTGCACGAGGGCGGGCACGTGTTTGTCGGCCGGGATTTCTGGCCGATGCTCCGCCGCGAGTTGGGGATGCCTCGGACCCCGATGCCCGACCCCGGCGCGCCGCCGGGCCAGGGGGGGAGTCGGGACGCCGCCAAACCGCAGAGTCTCGATTCAGGCCACCAATGAACCGACCTGATCTTGTCGCCTGCCTCGAACGGCGAATGCCGGAGGCGCTCGAGTTCCTGCGCCGCTTGGTCGAGACCAACAGTTACACCGGCAACGGCGACGGGGTCAACCGGGTCGGCGCGATCACGGCTGAGATGTTTGCGCCCCTTGGATTCACGACCGAACATGTGGCGTCGACGAATCCGGTCTGGGGGGATCACCTGATTCTGTCGAGACCAGGCGGGGGCGCGGATGCGATCGCGATGGTCTCGCACCTGGACACCGTCTTTCCGCCGGAGGAAGAGGTTCAAAATCGGTTCCATTGGCAACGGGAAGGGAATCGCATTTACGGGCCGGGCACGCACGACATCAAAGGGGGCACGGTGATGATGTGGCTGGTGCTGATGGCTCTGCGCGAGCATGCGCCGGATCTGTTCGAGCGGGTGAACTGGAAGCTGTTCTGGAACTCGTCGGAAGAGACCCTTTCGCACGATTTTGGCGTTGTGTGCCTGGAGCGGATCGAGAGCAACACACGCGCGGCTCTGGTGTTCGAGGCCGAGGGGCGCCGGGAACGTCTCGAGGCTGGTCGTGGCCCGGAAAGGGCGGGCGACCTGGCGTCTGCGGGTCAGCGGGAGGGGCGCGCACGCCGGGGGCAGACACCCGCATGGAGCCAACGCGATCGTTCAAATGGCCCACTCGATTCAGCAAGTCGCGGCCCTGACCGATTATGCGCGACACATCACCTTCAACCCCGGTTGTGTTTCGGGTGGAGGCGGTCTGAATCGCGTGCCGCATGAGGCCGTGGCCGAGGGCGAGTTCCGCGCGTTCACTCCCGAGGCGTATGCCGCGGCCAAGTCGGCGCTGATGGCTTTGGCGGGGCCGGGCGCCGTCACCAGCCCCGCGGACGGCTATGCCTGCCACGTGGCGGTGGAGATTCTCAGCGAGAGCCGGCCCTGGCCACGCAATCCGGCGACCGACGGCCTCTTCAGCGTCTGGCAGCAGGCGGCCAGTGAACTGGACATGGAACTGGAGAGCGAGGAACGGGGCGGATTAAGCGACGGCAACCTGCTGTGGCACGCCGTGCCGACGATTGACGGTCTCGGGCCTTACGGACAGAACGACCATTGTTCGGAGCGCAGCGCCGACGGCAGCAAAGTGCCCGAGTTCGTCGAGGCCGACTCGTTTGTCCCGAAAGCGGCGCTCAACGTCACGGCAATCCGCATCCTGCTCGATCCGGCGCCGCGGGATGTCCGCTCGGACGTCAGATCACGCGCGGCGCCGTGAGATGTTAAGCCTTCGCGAGCAACTGCCGCAGCACGTAGGGGAGAATCCCGCCGTGGTGGTAGTACTCGATTTCGATCGGGGTGTCGACGCGACACGTCAGGGGGACGTGTTCGACCGAGCCGTTGGTGCGGCGCACCCACAGGGTGACGTCCTGGCGCGGTTTCAGCCCGGGCCCGAGGCCTTGCACTGCGTACACCTCTGTCCCGTCGAGCTTTAGCGTCTGGGCGCTGACACCGTTCTTGAATTCGAGCGGAAGGATGCCCATGCCGACCAGATTCGAGCGATGGATTCTCTCGAAGCTGCGGGCCACGACCGCCCTGACGCCGAGGAGAGCCGGGCCCTTGGCCGCCCAATCGCGCGAACTGCCGGTGCCGTATTCGCTGCCGGCGATGACGATCAAAGGCGTCTTGGTCTCGGCATATTTCATGGCCGCATCGTAGATCGACATCCTCTCGCCCGTGGGCTGATAGAGCGTGTCGCCGCCGGCCTCGCCCCCGAGCATGAGGTTCTTGATGAGCACATTGGCGAAGGTGCCGCGCGTCATGACGCGGTCATTGCCGCGCCGCGAGCCGTAACTGTTGAAGTTCTCGATCGCCACGTGGTGATCGAGCAGGTACCTGCCCGCAGGCGAGTCCTTCTTGATCGCTCCGGCCGGCGAAATGTGGTCCGTGGTGACGCTGTCGCCGAAGATGCCCAGGACGCGCGCCCCCTTGATCTCCGCGATGGCGCTCGGGCGGCGGGAGAACGAGGCGAAAAACGGCGGTTCCTGGATGTAGCCCGAGGTGGGGTCCCACTGGTAAACGTCGCCTCCACTCGGCTGGATCTCGTTCCATCGCGGGTTCTGGGTCGTGAAATCCGAGTACAGGCGGCGGTAGACCTCGGGCTTGAGAGTCGAGTGGAGCAGATCGCGAATCTCCTCCTGCCGCGGCCAGACGTCTTTCAGAAACACCGGGCGCCCCTCGGCGTCGCGGCCCAGGGGTTCCGCGGTCAGGTCAATGTCGATCCGCCCGGCAAGGGCGAACGCGACGACCAGCGGGGGGGACATGAGGAAATTGGCTTTGATGCTCTGGTGCACGCGGGCCTCGAAATTGCGATTGCCAGAGAGCACGGACGCGGCAATGAGATCGTGATGCACCACCGCCTCCTCGATGTGCGTCTCGAGCGGGCCCGAATTGCCGATGCACGTGGTGCAACCGTAGCCCACCAGATGAAAGCCGAGCCGGTCCAGATACGGCTGCAATCCGGTCTTCTCGAGATAGTCCGTCACGACGCGCGACCCTGGCGCCAGGGAGGTCTTGACGACCGGATTGACGGACAGGCCGCGCTCGACGGCCTTCTTCGCGAGCAGCCCCGCCGCCAGCATCACGCTCGGGTTCGACGTGTTCGTGCAACTGGTGATCGCGGCGATCAGGACCGTCCCGTGCCGGAGTTCGCACTTGAGCGTGTCGCGGCTCACAGTGATGTTGTCGGGCGCGGGGTGCTGGTCGCGCATCTCGCTCTCGCTTGGCTCGATGCGGGCCTTGTTGAAGCCGGCGTGCCACTCGTGATGGAAGTTGATCGGCCGGTGGCCCTTGACCAGGAGGCGACGGGCGGATTCCTCGGGCGACTTGCCGTACCCATTCTCGGACGCCGGCTTCGCGAGCAGGTCGAGGAATGCCTGTTTGAGGGCGGGCAGTTCGATGCGATCCTGGGGGCGCCTGGGGCCGGCGACGCTTGGTACGATGCTCGAGAGGTCGAGTGCGATCTCGTTCGAGTAGTCGATCTGGCCGGGCGCCGGCATGCCAAAGAGCCCCTGGGCCCGATAGTAGCGTTCGCACGCCTCACAGAGATCCTCGCTCCGGCCGGTCGCGCGGAGAAAGTCCACTGTCTCCCGGTCCATCGGGAAGAAGCCCATCGTGGCCCCGTACTCGGGCGCCATGTTGGCGATCGTGGCCCGATCCACCAGGGACAGCGCCGCGGCGCCGGGTCCGAAGAACTCGACGAACTTGCCCACCACATTTGCGCGCCGCAGGAGCTGCGTGACGGTGAGCGCCAGGTCTGTCGCCGTGACTCCCTCCCGGAGCGCGCCGGTCAGGCACACGCCCACCACATCCGGCGTCAGGATGTAGACAGGCTGGCCAAGCATGCCCGCCTCTGCCTCGATGCCCCCCACGCCCCAGGCAACGACGCCCAGGCCGTTGATCATAGTGGTGTGCGAGTCGGTGCCGACCAGGGTGTCGGGGTAAAGGACGGGGGCGGATTCTCCGTTCAGGGTCGCAGGCGATTGCTGCACACCCTTGGCCAGGTGCTCGAGGTTGACCTGATGCACAATCCCGATCCCCGGGGGGACGACCTTGAGCTGGTCGAAGGCCTGCATGCTCCATTTGAGGAATTGATAGCGCTCGCGGTTGCGCATGAACTCCATCTCGAGATTGTTGCGGGCGGCGTCGCTGGTTCCGGCAAAGTCCACCTGCACCGAATGGTCGATCACCAAATCCACCGGCACCAGCGGCTCGACGGTCTTCGGACTCTTCCCGAGCCGCGCGGCGGCTGAACGCATGGCCGCAAGGTCCACCATCAACGGCACGCCCGTGAAGTCCTGCAGCAGAATGCGGGCGACGACGAACGGAATCTCGGTCGTGCGCTCGGCTCGAGGCTGCCACCCGGCCAAATCACGCACGTTCTGTTCGGTAATCTTCTTTCCGTCGCAGTTCCTGAGGACGGATTCGAGCACAATGCGCAGCGAAATCGGGAGCCGCTCCAGGGTGCCCAGCCCCGCCTGTGTCAGCGCCGGCAGCGAATAGTACTGCCCGGTCCGGCCGCCGCCCAGGTCCAGGGTCTGAAGCGTCCCGAACAAAGAATGTGGTTCAGTCATACCATGTTGATCAGTCGGATTCTCGTGAGCCTAAAACAAGAAAATGAAGATTGACGGATGCGATGTCAAGCTGGCGAGGCGGGCTGGCGAGGCGGGCTTGCCGAGTGTTCGAGTGCCGACCCAGCCAACCCCCGCGGTGTGGCGACAGACAGGGGAATCTGTCGAATGTGCGACACCCTCATGTGGGCAAGCTGGCCCGGAGCCCGTGATGGATCCGAGCTGGCGGGTCATGGTTCAGAGCCTTGGATCCACAGACTCGCTTTCCATTGCCAAAACCCCGAACACAGCCTCATGCACGCTCCGGAGAGGTTCTCCGCGTACGAACCGCTCCAGCGACTCGATTCCCAGCGCAAACTCGCGCAGCACAAAAGAATGCTTCGTGGAAAGCCCTCGTGAGCGCAGCCGCTCAAGGTACTCGGTCGCCGTGTATTCCGCGCCACAAATGATGCGCAGATACTCCCGTCTGCGACATTTGGCGGCAGGCTGTACCAGGCCTCGCCGATTCCTGGCGATGAACTCGAGCGTCAACACGTCACGTCGGATCACCCGGCGAACGGTGACAGCAAGGGGATAATGTGCCGGCCTTTGCGCCGATACACGAGGAAATCGCGGTCGGTGGTGAAGACCTGACACTGGTCGGTGAGCTCCGCCATGCGAACCAGACACGCATCCGCCAGGCTCATGGGCTGATCGGCGTATTTGCGCAGGAGTTGGAACACGTCCGTCTGGTGCTTCTCGACAACAAAGCCCAGCCGAATGAGGCCCCGTTCCACCAAGCGGAAGATGGGTTCGGGGTTGAGGGCTTCGGACTGCAACGCGAAGACGGCTTCCGACAGAACGGATTCGCAAGTCCAGAGCGGGTCATACAGCGCAGACCAACAACGAGACGCCCATGCATGATGCTGGTCGTTGCGGTTCAGGTAACCGACCAGCGGGCCGGTGTCCAGGATCACTCTAGTCGCGGCCATACCCCTTGAGCTTGCGAGTCGAGAGATCCTTCGGGCCACCGACGCAACCGCACAAATCGCTCGCCTGATCGTGTAGCGAGAGCCGTGGCTTGCGACCGAAATGGTCCTCAATCAACTCACGGACCACCGCAGCCTGCGAGCAACCGCGCGCGGCCGCGTGTGCCTTCAAGAGTTGAATCTGGCGGCGGTCCAGTTTCAGCGTCACCGTTTCCATGGCTAAACGGTATTCGCGGCCTGGCAGCAAGTCAACACCCGCCACTGGGCTCTCCCCGGCGGCAGTGCATCTGCAGGTCGTCGGTCGGAATGAACCTTGCGTGGCGGCTCTTGCCCAAGAAAGAGGGATGATGCACTCTCCGAATCCGAATGGGTCACCAAGAGACGTATCTGCACAACGAGGCGTACGCGGAGTTTCTCGCGGGATGGGACGAGGGCTTTTACGCGAAGTACGCCGACACGTTGCGTCCGGATCAGGCGGGCGACCGGGCGCTGGATGTCGGGTGCGGCGTCGGACAGGTGGCACGCCGACTGCGGGACGGGGGTTATGAGGTCTGCGGCGTCGAGGTGTCCGAACCGAACGTCGCAAAGGCTCGTCAAGCGGGTCTGGATTGCCAGGTTTACGATGGGCGGCATTTGCCGTTCCCGGATCGGCATTTCGGGTCCGTGGGCGCTTTGAACGTGCTTGAACACGTCGAGGATCCGGAAGGATTCCTCGCCGAGTTGGTGCGTGTGGCGCGTCCGGGGGCCCGGGTGGTTGTGTCGAGTCCGAACTTCTTTCGCGCGTTGGGCTGGCGCGACTATCATCCGAGGATGCGCGGGTTGGGCAACAAGTGGCGCAATGCGCGGCGTTTGCTGGCCAAACGGCGCCAAATGCGGGCCGCGCCCGGCGATGTGCGATTCGACCGAATGAGGCCGATCGTGAAGGAACCGTTCACACCGGACGATGACGCGATCGTAGCCACGAACGGCCTGGAGATGGCATTCTTCCTTGATCGTCTCGGCTGCGCGATCGAGCGCGTCGACTGCACCGACCGGTATGTGCGGCAGCCGGTGGATTATCTGCTCAATCTCACCCCGCTGCGGTACGCGATGTTCAATGCGTTCGTCGTGGCCCGCAGGCGAAGGTGAGGCGGAGCCATCCAAGAGTCGGACCCGGATGACCCCGTCCGGCACAGAGCGGTCAGACTTCGCAAGAGGACGACTATGCGGGCTAGCGTCGGAACGTCGCCCGTTCGGAGACCCAGAGGAAGTCCCGGCGGTCGGTGCCGGTCGGAATCGGCCAAGCGGACCAACGGGCGCGCTTTGTGACCTCCGCCAGCCATCGTTTGATCTCGGAATGCCCGTCGGCGAAGGCAAAACCCGCCGCCCCGTTGTGATAGCTCGCGGGCATGTCGCTCCAGAGGTTCCCGTCGGGACCGTTGTTGCAGAATACATACCACCCATCGTTGATCGAGTTGGGATGCTCGTCGAGGAGGACGAAGATGCTCGACGGACTCGGCATGTCGGACATTCGGATGAACTGGGCCCAACCCGAGATGAGGGGTTGGTTGGATTTGTCGAAAGGGCCGACGAACGCGTTCATGGAAACGCTGCGGACGCGCGGCAGGCGCCGGCCATCCGGGAGGGGGCCACTCAGGCTGCGATCGGCGGGGCAGCGGTAGATGCCGGTCGCCTTGGCGACGTAGGGAGCCAGCAATCCCTGCGTGAGATAAACCGTATTGGTGTCTTCCTGCGGGCTGGACCCCATCACGTTCGCCACCCAGTTGTTCGTGCGACTGGCTTGCGTGAGGTCGATGGTGGTGTTGATGACCAGTTTGTCGTTGTTCTCATCGGCATACATGATCCAGGCCAACCCCAGTTGTTTGGTGTGGTTCATGCAGGCGATGCCCTGGCCCTTCTGTTTGGCCTTCGAGAGCGCCGGGAGCAGGAGGCCTGCGAGGATCGCGATGATGGCGATTACGACCAGGAGTTCGATCAAGGTGAACGCGGACTCCCGACGACTGCCCGAGCGACGCGAGACTGAGTGAGTGCGCATAGTGTCATGCCATTCCGAGTAGAATCCTCGACCCGTTTAACGCAGCACAGAAACTTGACTTGTCTGCAACATGTTTCACCGGTCAGGGATTCTAGTCGAACGGAGGCGGGCACTCAAGTTCAGAAAGGCGGGTCAACTCTCAACGGGGGTGCATCTGACAGTTGTCGGTATTCTGTCGCCCGGTGAGCACCGACCTGGCGGATGGAACTCCGCTGTAGGCCGCGTGCCCCACGCGGCGCAGCCTCGATTTCCATCGAGAACCTACAGAGCCACTGACCTCAACTGTCAGGGCGTTGACAGTTGGTGTTATAATGCGTATGGGGACCGGGGACCAGACAGAAACGCGCAACACTCAAAACTCAACACTCAACCAGCCGGTTCATGCGAAAGGGATCCTTGGCAAGTCGGGCGCGACGCATTCTTGGCACGGCCAGTGCGCTCGGGTTGCCCTTCTCGCTCATCGCCGCGAGCCCGCCTCGGCAGATGGAGCATCTCGGGCGCGGGGTCGTCGCCATGAATCAGGGCGCGGGTCGCGTCTTCGTGGCCTGGCGGCTGCTGGGTGTCGACCCGGAGCACACGGCGTTCAACGTTTACCGGGTCGCCGGGAATGCCCCGCCTTTAAAACTCAATGGCGATCCGCTTCGGACCGCGACGTTCTTTCAGGACACGGGCGTGGATCTGACACGGGATCACAGTTATTTCGTGCGCCCGGTCATCGACGGTCGGGAAGGCGAGGTGAGCGGACCTTTCCTGCACACGATTCGGGGCGAGTCGGCGCCCAGGCCGTATTTCGAGATCCCGCTCAAGCTGCCGCCAGGGACCCGGGCGGTAGACGGGTCGGCGGGTGATCTGGACGGCGACGGCGAGTACGAGATCGTGCTCAAGGGCTGCCAACGCCCGCTGGACACCGCAGCGCGCGGCCTCACGGGCAACACCGTTCTCCAGGCCTACAAGTTCGATGGCACGCTTCTCTGGACCATCCAGATGGGCAGGAACATTCGCGAGGGCGAACACGACACGCAGTTCATGGTGTACGATCTGGACAGCGACGGCATCGCCGAGATCGCTGTGCGGACTGCCGACGGGTCGGTCGACGGCACCGGCAGGGTGATTGGCGATCCCGAGGCGGATTGGGTCGATCGCGACCCTCTCTCCCGCACGTACGGCAAGATCATGAAGGGGCCCGAGTATTTTTCGATTTTCAACGGCCGGACTGGGGCGGAGATGGCCACCTTGCCTTATGTCCCAGGACGGGAGCCGACCGGCGGTTGGGGCGGGATTGGCGGCAACGGGGGCACGGAGACCGTCACGACAGGGAATCGGTTGAACCGGTTTCTGGCCTGTGTGGCGTATCTCGATGGCGAGCGTCCAAGCGTTGTGATGTGCCGCGGGTATTACGGGCGGTCGGTCCTGGCGGCTTGGGATTGGCGGGACAGCGCGCTCACCCTGCGCTGGGTCTTCGATTCCGCCCGGCATCCGAATGGCGGCCACCCCTACGTCACCGCGCGCGCGACCGTCGATCCCAAAATCGGTCTCGATAAGATCGTGGACGCTACGGGCCGATGGGACGGCGTCGCGCCGGGGGCGTGGATGATCTGGGACCGCGACGGAGCGCAGGAACGACGACGGGTGATCGCCATCGCCGGCAACGTGCTCACCGTGGACGAAGCCATGACCCCCGGGGCGGGCAAGGGCGCCCACGTCTACGGGTACTCGGGGATGGGCAATCACAATCTCTGCGTCGCCGATGTCGATGCTGATGGCAGGGATGAAATTGTGTACGGCGCGATGGTTGTGGACGATACCGGCGAGGGCCTTTTCACCACCGGGTTGCGGCATGGCGACTCGATGCATGTCGGCGACATCGACCCGACGCGTCCCGGGCTCGAGGTTTTTGGGCCGCATGAGAACGAAGGCGGCGCGTACGACCGGTGGACGCCTGGCGCGGCTCTTTACGACGCGCGGACCGGCAGGATTCTGTGGGCCACGTCCGTCGGTGAGGACGTTGGCGGCGGTGTGAGCGGCGACATCGACCCGCGTTATCCCGGCGAGGAGGTGTGGGGGATCCCGGGCGGTCTGCATTCCTGCAAGGGCGAGGTGATCGCTGCCCGGGGGCCGGCGGGGGGAGGCAACTCGAGTTTTGTGGTCTGGTGGGATGGCGATCCGCTGCGCGAGGTGCTCGCCGGCAATCGAATTCTCAAATGGGACTGGCGGACCGGCACCATGACGCCCCTCCTGACAGCGCCTGAATGCGCGGGCGGACGCCCGATCCTGAGCGCCGATTTGATCGGCGATTGGCGCGAGGAGGTGATCTTCCGCACCGGCGACGATTCGGCATTGCGCGTCTACCCGGCTACGTCGCCCACCGCCCTTCGGCTTCGCACGTTGATGCATGATCCGCAGTACAGGCTGGGCATCGCGTGGCAGAACGTGGGGTACAATCAACCCCCGCACCCGAGCTTCTTCCTGGGTGAAGGCATGGCGCCCCCGCCGCGGCCCGAGATTACCCTCGTGATGCCGAGAGGACACTCCGAATAGCTGCCCGCAGCCTGATGTCCGCCAGCGTCAACGACGGCTACTACCTCAACACCCTGGGCAACGCCACCATGTGGGGCGATTCGCCGGCCTGGTACCACAACGGCGCCTGCGGTCTCTGCTACGCCGACGGCCACTCGGAAATCCACAAGTGGCTCAGCCCCACGGCGCGCACGCGGGTGACCACCTCGAGCCACGTGCCCCGGGGCTTCGACGCGCACGGGAGACGCGACTTCCAGTGGCTGTGGGAGCGGACGAGCGTCCCGTTCAATCAGTAGCGCGGTTCCGCGACCGAACAGTCGGTCGCGGCTTCAGCCTGCTGATCAAGACATCGGCCAACGCTCAGTCCTCAGTCCCCACTCAGCTCGCACCCGAATTCGGACCGACGAAGGGTGAATCGGATTGTTTCGCCCTCCTGGACGAACGGAATGGCGCGGCCACGGGCTGCGCTGTCCGCGTCCACCGCCACCAACGCCGTCGGGCGTGCACCGGGTGATCGAGGAGACGACTCGGGACAAGGTTGACGTCGAGATCCTCGCCCTCAGGCAACGGCGTCAACAGCAAACGGTCTCCCTGCCGTGTGACCTGCAACGCGCCCGACACGACTATCCCGCCGAAATCGGTCGGTTCTTCGTTGGGTACCAGGCGCAAGTCGGGCTGGTGCGGCTCCGAAGGGGGTTCGAAGCTGAGGCCGGTGATCTCGGCCTCCGAGCCGGAGACGGTCAGTTTGCCCACGCGATAACGGCGGTCCGAGGCGTCGTCCCCGAGAAGAGGATAGCGTCGTCCGCTCTCGCCCCGGGGACTATAGAGGCCCACCATCGCGGTGTACTCCCCGGCCTTTACGTCCTCGGGGATATGCACCGTGAAGTCGGTGCTCTCCCGGCCGCGCCATTGCGAAGTCGGGGTGGCGGGAGTGCCCCGTAGAATTCGGCCGGGCTGTAGCGCCCGGGGACGGACGCGAGAAATGGTAGAAGACCTGGAGATCGCGGGGGGCAGGTTTTCGCGCCTGCCAGTTGACCCGCAATCGGAATTGACGTTCTCCAGTGGGCGTGGAAGCCCGCGAATTCGGGCTGGATGAGCAGCGGGGCGTCCGGGCGGTACCCACGGCCATTGACATAACGCGTAGTCAGGCCCGTCGAGTGCTCGACGATCTGACCGCCCAGGCGTTCGATGGCCGAAAACGACCGGTCCGTTGGTCGCATAGAACTGAATGGCGGCAGGATGTGTCCGGGCGACCGCAAGTCGTCGGAGCCGCGGTTGACCCAGACCTGCGCGCCCGATCTCCAGCGGATGGCAAGCCGGTGAATATTGTCGCCGACGAAATCGACCCGCTCGATTTCATCCAAGGCAACGCTCTCGATGAAAGGTTGCGCCAACCAATACTTCCGCACCGCCTCGCGTCCGAGATTGGTCAGATCGATCATCAGGGCATGCCCGGTGAGAATCTCGGCGCTTCGAGGTAGTCGTCGCTGGTAATGCCGTGCAGCGATCGGCCGCGTCCGGCCCTCGTAACGGCCCGGGTGTACCCACGGCCATGAGGCTGAATCGGGTGTGGTTGACGGCGTCGAACCACGGCACACGAGCCCAATCGCGGCAGCGGACGTGGTTGTTGAAAGGGCGTCCCGTCGGGCTGAGGTGGAGGAATTGGCAGTCCGCGCCGTCGACCCATCCGATCAACTGGTCGCTGCCCGCCTCGCTGATCGTGGGGCCGCCGCCGCAGGCCCGTCGAATGGCGGCAAAGGCCTCGCCCCAGCAGCGCAAGGTCTCGATATTCGAGTGAAAGGCGCCGTGCCGATCGAAATAGTCGAATGCGTTCATCGAGGTCCATACGTCCACAAAATAGCTCGTCGGCTCGATCGCCGGTCCGATCAGGTCGAGATTCCGCCGCAGGAACGGCTGCACGCGGTCGGGGCGGAACTGGTAGCTTTGCGCGTTGCGGCCCTCGTTGAACCAGGCCCGGCGAGGCTGGCCGTCGGGCATGAATGTGACGTTGTCGTAGCTGAAACCTTCGCAGTCGGGGTAGATGTCGATGTAGTTGTCGTGCAGCTTCCTGTGCCGGACGCCGTGTCGGCGGCAGAGACGGCCCAGGCCTTGCAGATCCTCGAGGGCGCCCAGGCTGGGCAGCGGGGGGAAGATGTCGGGCAGGCGATAGTCGTAGCCCCAGCGTTGCCAGACATGCATGATCACCAGCGAATTGGTCAAACCGTACTCGAAACAACGTTCGAGCTTCGCGGCGTCACAGTCGGCATACCGCCCGCCCCAGAGGTCAAAGACGTAGCGGCCCGCCTGAGTGCGACAGCGGGCGCCGGCGATTTGTCGTAGAGCGACGTATCGGATGGCGCAATCGAAAGCGCCCTCGATGCCCGGCACAAAGGTGTAGGTGGCATCCGGATGCGTGTGCAGGGCGAAGATCTTGCGTGCGGGATCGACTTCGAGATGGTCCACGGGCGTGTCCGCCGCCACAAGGAGCGAGAGTCCGTTGTCGAATTCGAACCCGACATGGCTCGTCGCGAGGTCATGACCGCCGCCGCCGGCCCGGAAAGACTCCGGTTTCTCGATACAATAGCCGTGTCCGTAGTAGACGCGCGAGGCGAGTCGATCCGCCGGGCCGGGCGTCGGTGAGGCGACGGTCACACGCGATCCGGACCCGCAGACCTGCCCCCTCGGCCCACACCTCCGCGTCGAGTGTTCCCGGACCTTCCGCGTCCGGATCCAATGTGCGATGCGCAGGCGCCTGCCGGTCTTCGAGACGCTCACTTGATCCACTGCCACACCCGCGGCCAGCCGCCGACCGGCAAATCCAACACGCGCATTTCGACGGTGTCGAACACCACAGCCCGCCCACCGCCCCCGGAAAGCAAGGGCGCCCATCCACGAAACCAGCGGGCCCCAGCGCCACGGCAGCGCGGCAATCGTCTTCAAGATCGAAGCGGTGAACTCCTGCGCTGACATGCCGGACAAGGCGGCCGCGCGCAAGCGCCCGCAACCCCTCCCGTTCATCCGGAGACACGCGGGCGGGCGTCGGCCCTGTCACGACCACCGGATCGCCCCAGAAGGCCGAATCGCAGGTGGTGTCCCGGTTTGGACCCGGATGCGTTTCGAGTTCGAGATCGATCTCCTGACCGCGAGCGGGCGAGGTCGACCTGGGCAGCCATCCAGACCTTGTTGTCGGTGTGGCGTTCGAACAGAGGCTCGCCGTTGACCCGGACACGGAACGCGGTGACGCCATCGCTGGCGGTTCGTGATCGGCATGATCGCGAATCGCCTGGTGGAAGACGAGGCGCCGGGTGTCCGGCGGTGAAGGCCAGGCGGTAGGCGACGAACACCGTGCCGGGACCGCGCAACAGGGAGGGTGGACATGGATTGCCTGACGGGACTCTCCGCGAGCCATCGGCCCGAAGGCGACGTGAACCCCGGAGCCCGGCTCGCTCCCGGTCCAGCCGGGACCGAGGTCCTGACGCTGCTGGCCGAATGACTGCCAGGCGACACGCTGAGTCTTCTTGCCGGCCAGCAGCAAAGCGCCCGCGTCGGGAACCGGAATGGCGGACGTTGCCGCCGGGGGTGGCGGGAGCGCTGAGAAGTCGTTTGTAAAGATGCGCAGGGGGTTGGCGCGGGAAGGAACCATCGGCGTTCGTGGCGGTGGCATCGATCCGCACCGGATACAGGGCCGAGCAGGCGCCCCTGCCCACAGCCAGGGCGAATTCGGTTTCGCCAGTGCTTTGTGCCGGGACGCGCAGGACCTTCCGAGTCTCTCCGATCGCCCGGCATTCATCCACCAGACCGGCGAGGACGAGCGACACCGTCAGCGAATGCGGACCTGTGTTGGACACAGTCACGCGGATCGGTTGGGGTTGGTCGTAATTCGTGATCAGGGGCAAAGGGGCAATGAGCGTGGTGAGCGGTCCGTCGGAGGCCACGTAACCGTCAAAGGCCGCGGTTCGAACCGAGAGGAGACACAGCGCGAGTCCCAGGGAGCGGCCGAGTTGGGTCGTCATCGGGAGAAGGGGCTTGTTCGAAAACACGCGGGGATCATGAGCCGATTCGGGCTGTTCAACAACTCCGCGCCTGGGGCGTCAGGCGGCCTGGCGATTGGGCTTGCGGTGGAGCAGGGGAGGGCACTCGCCTCGCACGACGGCGCTGGTGATCGTCACTCCGGTGACATCGTTGGCGCTTGGGATGTCGTACATGAGGTCGAGCATCAGTTTCTCGACCAAACTGCGCAGGGCGCGGGCGCCGGTGCCCTTATGGAGGGCCTGGGTGGCCAACTCGTGAAGAGCGTCGGGGGAGAATTCGAGCTCGACGTTTTCCATCGCCAGCAGCTTGGCGAATTGCTTGGTCAGGGCGTTCTTGGGTTCGGTGAGGATCGAGACGAGTTGGGACTCGTTCAACTCGTCAAGCACCGTGACCACCGGCAAACGCCCGATGAACTCAGGTATGAACCCGTAGCCCAGCAGGTCCTCCGGCTCGATCTGTCTCCAGACGTTGTGCGCGGGGCTGTTCCTTGCCGCGGCATTCTGCTCCGCCGCGGCAAACCCCATCACGCGATTACCCAGTCGGCGGTGGATGATCTTGTCCAGACCGACGAACGCGCCGCCGCAGATGAAGAGAATCTTGGTGGTGTCGACCCGGATATACTCCTGTTGAGGGTGCTTGCGCCCGCCTTGGGGGGGAACGCTGCAAACCGTCCCTTCGAGAATCTTCAGCAGCGCCTGCTGGACCCCCTCGCCCGAGACGTCGCGCGTGATCGATACGTTCTCCGTTTTCCGCGCGATCTTATCGATCTCGTCGATATAGATGATGCCGGTCTGCGCGCGCTCGATGTCGTAGTCCGAGTTTTGAAGCAGGCGCAGGACGATGTTCTCGACGTCCTCGCCCACATACCCGGCCTCGGTCAGCGTCGTGGCATCGGCGATCGCGAACGGGACGTTGAGGGCGCGCGCCAGCGACCGGGCCAGCAGCGTCTTGCCGCAGCCCGTGGGACCGATCAGCAGGATGTTGCTCTTCTCGATCTCGACCCCGTCGTGGGGAGACCCGGCTTTGGCGTCTCCTTTGGGGCTGACCTGGTTCTGGATCCGCTTGTAGTGGTTGTGCACCGCCACCGCCAGCGTCTTCTTGGCGTGATCCTGCCCCACGCAGTACTGATCGAGAAGCGCCTTCAGATCCGCCGGGCGCGGAACGCTCAGCGCCTGGAGGGAATGCTGCGCGTCCGTCCGCAGTTCCTTGTCCAGAACGCTCTTGCACAGCAGCACGCAACTGTCGCAGATGAAGACGCCCGGGCCTTGGATCAGCTTCTTCACCTCCGCATGCGATTTGCCGCAGAAGCTGCAAAGCGTCAGTTGTGTCGGGCGTGACATGGGCGAATTCGGCGTTGGGGGTGATCTTGCGGTGCTCTCAATCCAGCTCGCTTATTGGGCCGCGGGCGCAGGCGCGCTGGCGCCTTCCGCCAGGGAGGGGATTTCTTTGCGCGATTTGACCACCTCGTCGACCAATCCGTAGGCCTTGGCTTCGTCAGCCGACATGAAACGGTCGCGGTCCGTGTCACGGGCGATGGACTCGATGCTCTGGCCGCAATGGTGGGCGAGGATCTCGTTGAGCCGGTCTTTGAGGCGGAGAATTTCCTTGGCCTGGATGCTGATGTCGGTGGCCTGGCCCTGGACGCCGCCCCACGGTTGGTGGATCATGATGCGCGCGTTGGGCAGGGCGTAACGTTTGCCCTTGGTGCCTGCACCCAGCAGGACCGCCCCCATGCTGGCTGCCTGGCCGATGCAGTAGGTGTTCACATCGCACGTCAGGAATTGCATGGTGTCGTAAATCGCCAGGCCCGCCGTCACGCTGCCTCCCGGTGAATGAATGTACAGATGAATGTCCTTCTTCGGGTCATTCATCTGAAGAAAAAGGAACTGGGCAATGACCACATTGGCCACCATGTCGTCCACCGGTGTGCCGAGAAAAATGATCCGGTCAACCAACAGGCGGGAGTAAATGTCGTAGCCCCGCTCGCCGCGCCCGGTCTGCTCGACCACCATTGGAATCAGGAAACTGTTCATAATCAAAACGTCGGACCTTGCGCCGAAACGTAGCGGACGCTCCGGTGAGCGTCAAGCGGGCGGCTGCATTCGTGTCGGCTGCACCCGACGCGGGACCGGCCCGCCGATAGGGACTGGCAGCGATTAGGCCTTGAGCCGCCGCGGGTTCGAGTTTACGGTTCGCTCTGTGTTCAACAGATGTTCGCGTGTCGACTGCCGTCGGCCGTGCAGGGACGCGGCAAGGCAGGGTGCGACGGCGCGGCATGCGGGTGAAGACAAGCGACTTATGAAGGCAATGTACAGTCGATCCGATGAAGGGCGTCGGGCTGGGTTCACACTCATCGAGTTGCTGGTGGTAATTGCGATCATCGCAATTCTCGCCGGCATGCTTTTGCCCGCGTTATCCCGTGCCAAGACCAAGGCGACCGCCATCGGCTGCATCAACAATGGCAAGCAACTGAGCCTGGCCTGGACGATGTATGCTAATGACTATCAGGACAACCTCGTGTCCAACGGCGACGGCACCGAGGACGGCTGGGTGGGAGGGTGGATCAGCGTCAGCAACCCCATCAACATCCGGGACTGCACGAACATCAATCTCCTGATGCCGCCGCACGGCAAGCTCTATCCCTACAATCAGTCGCTCGGCATCTACAAGTGCCCCGCCGACAAGTTCATGGTCACCATCAGCGGCAAGAAGTATCCGCGCACCCGGAGCATCTCGATGAACGGCTGCATGAACGGCAGCAGTTGGCACACGGACATCATCAAGACCAAGTGGTGGACCTACCAGAAGCTCAGCGAGATCACCAAGCCCTCGACCCAGTTCGTGTTCATTGACGAGCGCGAGGAGAGCGTGGACGACGGCTATTTCCTGGTCACGGTCGACAGCCCCAATCAATGGGGCAATCTGCCGGCGATCTACCACAACCAGGCCAGCGGACTGAGTTTCGCCGACGGCCATGCCGAGATCAAACGATGGATGGATCCCGCGACCATCACCAAGAATTGGTCCGGGGCCTACATCGCGCCCCGCGACGTCCCCTGGATCAACGAGCACGCCAGCATGCTGCGCTGACAGACGGGTCAGCCCTTAAGTTAGAAGTTTGCGGAACGGCACCAGTCCGCGCGTTGACGACAGGCCAGGACGATGCGACCTTGTGGACATGGCAAGGCCTCTGAGGGTCCTGCTTGAAGGAGGGTTATACCACGTCTGTTTCCGCGGGAATGAGCGACGCGTCATTTTTCGCGATGACACGGATCGGCGACGATTCCTCAGGCAGTTAAATGAGACAGTGGATGGGCATCCAGTTCGAGTGCATCTCGTATGCCTCATGCCGAATCACGTTCATCTTCTGATCGGCACGCCGAGAGCGAATCTGAGCCGCTTTATGGGGCGCCTTCTCACCGCGTACGCGGTCTATTTCAACTTGCGCCACCACCGAGTTGGGCACCTCACGCAAGGGCGATTTAAGGCCCAGCTCGTTGAGGGGAATGCATATCTGTTGAGGCTGAGCCGCTACATCCACCTCAATCCCGTCAGTGGCAAGCGATGGAGGGGGATTTCGATCGAGGCAAAGCTGGAGGCCTTGAGGGCGTACCCCTGGAGTAGTTATCGGAGCTACGTCGGACTGGAGGATCCCTGGTCTGTCCTCGACCAGGAACCGATTCTCGCCCTGGTCTCCGGAGGCCGGATCTCAGAGGCCACAGCAATCTACCAGTCCTTCGTCGAAACAGGCCTGGCCGAGGACGACACCGAGTTCGCGGTCTTGTACCGCCGGGCGAAGCTCAGTGTTGGATCGGAGCTGTTTAACGCGTCCGTCGAGAGTCAGCATCGAAGCCTTATGGAGCGGGCATTCCGTAGGGAGGACGTATCCTTCCGCCGTACCGAGTCGACACAGGATGCGTCCCTGGTTATTAAGCGAGTCGCACAGGTCTTGGGTGTCGAACCGGGTCGGTTCGTGGAACGAAGGAGGAACTCTGTCTTGCGCGGGGTCGCTGCCTGGGCGCTGCAGCGATTTGCCGGCTTGACGCAGAGGGATATTGCCGGCTGCCTGGGTGTCGGAACGGGCGCTGCCGTTAGCCAGCAGGTGTCGCGCTGGCGGCAGCAGATGATCACGGACCAGAAGGCTCAGCGGATCGCGGCAGATATCGAACGTGCTTTACGGTGAGCCTAACTACAATCTTAAGGGCTGACCCTGTAGAACCGGGCGGACGCTGCCCCGGGCGGCAGGTCGGTTGCGACTGCAATCCGGGCCGAGGCCTGGCCGGCAAAGCTGGCAATGACTTCCCACGCTGCGGCTTCGATCGAGTTGGCTGCCTCGAGTTGCACCGCGCGCCTTCGGCGGGCTGATTGAACTGCACGTCCACGCGCTCCTGCGCTCGATCGACAGGAGCCGGAGTGATGTTGCGCGAGTGCGGATTCGTGCGGCCGTCGAACTCCCGCCAGTTTCCGTTGCCGTCGGCAGACCGGATTAGCCGGCGCCGTTGCTCCCGGCCGGATCGAGGGGGTCGAGTCCGGCTTCAGTTTCCCACCAGTCCGGCAAGGCGTCGCCGTCGAAATCGGACAGCGATTCTCCGAAGTTTTCGAAGCCGGGCGTAGGCCACCAGGCGCGCCAGGCCTCAGGGGTGTTGCTCGTGCCCGCGCCGACTCGCCGGAGAGACGCCCCTTGTCCAGCGGGCCACTCCTGCGGCCACGGCCATCCGCTGCTGTACAACACCTCGTCCATGATGGCCCATGCAGGCGGTTCGTCGGGCGCCTCCTGACCCAGCGGTTTCTCGAGGGCAACGCGGTCGGCTGCATTGCCGAGTCTCCCCGCGCAGGGCCCGAGAATCGCCACATCGAGACCGGTGATGCCGTACTTCTGTCGGAATGAGGAGAGAATGCAGGCATGTGCCGGGTCGAACGCGACCACGAGGAGACAGGCGTCCGGTTCGAGGATCGTGTTGGTTGGGAAGAGGAATCCCACACCACCGTTCAATCGCCAGGCGCCGTTGGTGTCGTGGAGCGCGACAGGCACGCTGCCGGGATTATGCAACTCGATGTACTCGTCGGCGGTATTGTCGACCAGGTTTGTGCCCTCGCGTTCGTCGTAGGGGCGGTACATGATCTCGCTGATCGTGATCGTGGCGCCCGCCTCGAGGTTGGCCGCACCGCGCGTCGGCATCGAGACGGCGCCAGGCGGGCTGGAAAGTCCAATGCGCGGCCCCAGGAGCACCCGCTTCCTGACCCTTGAAGCGGACCGCATCGGCCACGCGGTTCTCGATGCCGCCCGGCAGATGGGAAAGGAACAACTCCTCGCCGGCGCTGTTCAGTCCGAAGCCGGATGAGATGGGCGTGTGGAAGCCGGTGACTTCGTCGAAGGCAATGAAGGCTCCGGCCAGCAGGTCGAGATCGGGGATGGCCCATTTGTCGAGTTGAGCCGCATTGTCGCTGAGATACCAGCCGGCAAGATTGACATCGAGGGACCCGGCATTGTGGATCTCGATCCAATCGTTCGAGTCGTATTGGGGGTACCGCGGATCGGAGAGGTGAGTCTGCGCCATGAGTTCGTTGATGACCGGGCCCAGCGGCGGTTCCGGGTCGGGGCGGCCGGGCGATCCGTTCACGAACGTGCTGGCGCGCCAGTTGCCGCCGTAATCCAGCCAGCCGGCGCGCTGTCCCGCGACCCCTTCGGCCTCGGGGATCATCGAGTGGCCGGCACCGTCGGCCGCCAATGGCCAGCCGCGTCCATCGCCGTACTTCACCGAGAAGATCGCGGCTCCGTTGGACGCTGTTTCGAGGGTCACGGTCTCCCCTTCGTTGGCCAGGGCTCCTGCGTAGGGGCCGACGATGGTCACGGTGTCGTCGAGTTGGTAGAAAGCGCGGAAGGCGTTCTCCTGCTCGGGCGTCGAGGTGCGGGTGACGATGAGGTAGCCGCCCGGGGGGAGGCTGGTTTCGCTCGGAAAGGTGAAGTCGATGCCCGCGGTGAACGTGGCGCCGCCCAGATCGAGGGCGATGTCGAGGCTGCGATTATGCAGTTCGATGAACTCGAAATCGCCGCCGCCGATCGGGTTGTACATCAACTCGGAAAGACAGAGGTGCTGCACGAGCGTGTCCGAGGTGTCGGATGGGCCGGCCGTGAACTCGATGGGAGGCGACCAGTTGCTCGCTCGCCCGATAGTATCGAGGTAGCGCGCGCGCACGCGGTAGAGATGGCCAACGCGCAAGGCCCCTTGCGGCAGGGCGTATTCGCGAGCGGGTTCGGCGAGCGGTCCGCTCTCCCAGACCGGCGTGATTTCGTAAGCTTCAGGTTCCGCGGGATCGAATGCCGGATGACCGGCGCGGGAAATCTCGGCGGCGCGCCACTCGATGGCGGCGAATGCACTGCCGCTGAAAGGCGTGGCGCGAAACCGGAGTCGGTTGGCCGGGTAGCCTTCGGGGCCGATGTATGTGAGTGCGGGGCGGGCCGGGCGTTGGGGTTCGTCCGCCATGGTATCCAGGGAGAAGGTGGCGTTGGTGGCGCGGTAACCGACGTAGTTCTTCATCAACTGCACCATGCCAGCAAAGTCCCTGGTGGGAGTGCCCATCTGATAGAAGCGTCCTGTGCCCGCCTTGCTTGGGTTGACGATGCCGCCGTTGTTCATCAGCGGGTTGTAGTCCCACTGGGCGCGGTCGGCGTCGATGATCGAACCTGCGTTCGTGCCCCGGGCCAGGCGCGCGTATTCGTCGATCAGCCGGAACGCTTCATCCGAATTCCAGAGCAGATCGCGGATCTCGCGAACGCGATTGCGGAATTCCCGGACGATTGCGGGATAGGCGGGATTGATCGAGAAATTGGAGAGGAGGCGGCTCTTGAACGGCTCGTCGCCGCCCGTCTGACCCCCGCGGTACATGTTGTCGGCCCAGGTCAGATCGAGGTCCCACGGGACGACGGTCCACACCCCCGTATTGGGGTCGCGGTGGTAGAAGTAGTTCTTACCGTCGGCGATATCGTAGTGGTGGATGGCCTGGACGATGGCCTGGTAACCGTAGTAGGCGCGCAGGTTGAGGTTGGCGCGCCACCACGATTCGGGCGGGCCGCTGTTGTACGTGTTCATGAAATCCCGCAGATCGGAATAGTCGGTCGGGCCGAGCGGGCCGATGTTGTTGGGATCGCCCCAGCCGCCTTCCATCTTGTAGAAGTTGCCGTCGGCCAATCCGTGCTCGTCGAGAAAGCGTCCGTTCGGCTGTTCGGTGGCCAGGTAGAGGCCCCAGAAATCGCCGGAGTACTGGTCGTTGGGGATGGTTTCCTGTGGAGCGTCGATGATGCGGAACTGGACGAACATCGTGTGCATGGAGGGCTGATCGACCAGTTGGAAGAGGCGGAAGCCGACGCTCTCGAAGAGGCCCTGCTCGCCGCGGTGCATATAATCCCCTTGCTGGATGTTGGCGCCGAGATTGAGCTTGGTCCAGGCCGTCTTCAGTTTTCGTCCCCAGTTGTCTCGCGGCTCGAAGTCGTGTCCGCGATTGAAATCGAATTTCCACATGTTCTTGCCCATGGCATAGCGCCAGACGCCCCCTCGGGGGCGGAAGTGGATGTGATCGTAGACGCGGCCGTCGTAAACGAGCGTGCCTTGCCAGAAGTACTCGTCCCCGTGCGAGCGGTCGTACCAGGTGCAATCCTCGACTGCTTCGCGCTTGGCAATCAAATGGTAGACTGGGAGGCGGTTCATTTCCTCCTCGCCGACGATGAACGTTTGCCCGAGGGCGCCCGCGGCACCGGGACTGACGGCGCCGGTCCAGCCGGGGACGCCGTCATAGCAGAAGTACGCGAAGTTCGGCTGCGGGTCGTCGGGATAGGGTGCGGAAACGCTCACGCCCGCCAAATCCGAGGCCTTGAGCCGGTAGCGGACCAGGTGGCGATGCTGTTGGAGGGATGCGGGCAACGTGGCGGTGAAGATGTCGTCTCCGGCCTGCGCGTCCCCCTCGAGGCCGGCGTCGTTCATCGACACCGAGGCCCATGTGGATGCGTAAGACGCGTCAGACAGTTCGATGTAGTTGCCCGGGGCGACCGCCTGGTATTCGAGAGTCACATCGGTCAGCCCTGAAGCCGAAGTGACTTTTGCCGAGATGCGGACCGGGCGTCCGGATGCGGGCTGGCGGGGCTGGTGTTCGACCTGGCGAATGGCGGGCGGGATCCGTGCGGTGAACGTGGCATTGATCTGGCCGGGCGTTGGCCCGCGTCCGGTGGGGCCCACAGTTGCCCGGAGGCGGCAATCGAAGAACGCGTCGGAGCTGTTCCCCAGGCCGATGTTGGCCACCTGGACGGCAATCACGTTTGCTCCCTCGATCAGCAGGCCGGGGGGCAGGGCAATCTCATGTCGATCATAGGCATCGCTCTCGCGCACGGGATTGGCCGGTTGGTTGTACGGGACCTCGCCGTTGGGCATGGCCAGGTTGAGGACGTTGTTGCCATTGATCCAGAGCTTGAAGCCGTCGTCGTAGAGCGCGTCGATCGACAATGCGGTCACCGACGCGGCGTCGACGACCTGGAAGGTCCGGCGGATGAAGAAGTCGAAGTAACCGTTGCGCATGTCGTCGAGGGGCGTCCCCATCCGGACGTTGGGGTCGTAGCCGACCGGCGCCGGGCCGGCGATCCAGGCGCTGTCGTTGAAGGCGAGATCGCGCCAGTTGGCGGGCGGGGGTTGCGTCCCCTTGAAAACGCGCCATTCGGCGCCGGTATCGAAAAGCAGCGTGCTCTGTTGCTGGCCGCCGCCGACGAACGACGCGCGCCAATGCCCGCCCAGGTCGTTGTCGATCTCCGGATGAATCAGTTCCATCGAGTAGCCGGGCGCGTCCCCGACAGTGGGCCATGGAAAACCGAGCCTGTAGTCGACGCTGTCCATGATCTGGCGGGCGGCGTCGCGCAGCACGACGTTCTCGCCTTCACCGGCCAGGCGGCCTGTCCAGGGTCCGAGGGCGTCGACGCCGAACTTGGATTTGAGGGCGGACGGGTTTTGAGCGAGGACGAGGTAGCTGCCGGCGGGCAGCGTGGTGCCGCTGGGTATGACAAAGTCGATTCCCGCCGTGAACGCCCAGCCCGAGAGGTCGACGTCCGTGGTGCCGGAGTTGTAGAGCTCGATGAACTCGACCGGCTCGGTCTTCACGTCGGGCGAGTGATGGATCTCGTTCAGAACCACGTCGGCCCGCATCGACCAGATGGCCAGTCCGGCAGCCAGGCAAAAGATCAACAGCGGCTGAGCGTGCTTCATACACCGGCCCTCTTAGCAGAAATCGGGCCGGTGGGCCAGCGGTGAGAGAACCTAATCCCACTCCCACTCCTTGAACAAGTCGGCAATGGCGAAGCGAAAGCCTGGCAGAAGCTGTTCGCCGTCGAGGAATCCGCCCGAGCCGATCAGTTGCCTGCGCGAGGGTGAATGGCATACCTCGACCCGTTGCTGGTCCGGGTCGATAACCCAGGCGATTTGCGTGCCGCTTGCGAAGAAATCTCGAAGACGCTCGTCGATCTCTGCCCGTGTGTTGTTCTCGGAAAGCACTTCAACCGCGAGGTCGGGCGCCCCTGGGAAGAACCGCTTCGCGTTGGGCTCGAACCCGAGCATCGTCAACCTTGACTTGGACACGAAGGAGACATCCGGCGCGCGGCAGTTGCGGTTGAACATCCAGAAGCCCGTGCTCGAGTCGAGAACCGCGCCCAGCTTGTGCCCGGTGACGAAATGACTGATCGCGACCAGCAACCGCGTGCAGATCCGCCCGTGGTACCAGGTGTTCTTTGGACTCATAACCAACTCCCCGTTGACCACCTCGTGAATGAATCCGTCCCCCGGCAGAGCCTGGAGTTCGGCTTCCGTCCATTCTTTCCGCACGGTTCCGGCGGGTGCACTCATGGTGGGACCGTAAGCGGCGGGAACGAGCGAGTCAAGATGGCCTAACCCGCATATCCTGACATCCCGTCAGTGCGCAGGGCGGCTAGATTTCGCAAGATGTCTGCTGTGCGGGTTAGAGAATCTCTTGGACCGCCGTGCGAATGCGGTCTTTGAACTCGGCGATGCCCTCGTCGAACGCCGCGGCCATGCGAAGGACCTCGGTGCGCGGGATGCGTCGTTTGAACGAGCGCAGATTGGCGACGGCGGCGGGTTCGTCCATCTTGTTGGCGACCACCAGGCGCGGACGGTTCAACAGGTCCGGGTCGTGCAATTCGAGTTCACTGAGCAGTTGCCGGCAATCGTCCCAGGGCTTGCGTCCGTCTGTGCCGGCCATATCGAGCACCAGGACGATCATCTTGCAGCGCTGGATGTGGCGCAGGAAAGCATGGCCCAGGCCCAGGTTCCGATGCGCCCCCTCGATCAGGCCGGGAATGTCACAGACCGTGAGCCGGCCCCAGTCCGGGTACTCGACGATTCCGATCTTCGGGGTGAGCGTGGTGAAGGGGTAGGGGGCGATCCGGGGCCGCGCTTTCGAGATGGCGGTCAGGAGAGTCGACTTGCCGGCGTTGGGAAAGCCGACCAAGCCGACATCGGCCATCAGTCGGAGTTCGAGTCGGAACTCGCCCGACTCGCCCGGCTCGCCCGGTTGGGCGAATCGGGGTGCCTGGCGACGGGCGGTTGCGAAATTCCGGTTGCCCAGACCGCCCCGCCCGCCACGACACAGCACGAAACGCTGTTGATGTTCGGTGAGATCGGCGACCAGCTCTCCTTTTGGGGTCTCTTTCGGCTCAGACGAGACCTGAGGACCAGCCGCCTCGAGATCGATCTCCATGGCTCGACCGGCTGGGCCGCCGAGGATCCGGGGACTCGTAAAGGCCTCCGCGGGCTCGAGGCCGTCTTCCGGGGGCGGTGAATCGACGGGTGTGGCAGTGGGCAGTCCGGCTTCGACCGGTGTGGGGGGCAATCGCCAGACCAGAGTGCCGCAGGGGACCTTCACGACAAGGTCCTTTCCGGCGCGCCCGTCCATGCCCTTGCCCAGGCCGTGCTCGCCACTCTCGGCGGTCAAATGGGGCTGATAGTACTGGGCGATGAGGTTGTTCAGATCGTGGTCGGCTTCGAGAATGACATGACCACCGGCGCCGCCGTTGCCGCCGCTGGGTCCTCCCTTGGGCCGGTAGGCCTCGCGCAAAAAAGCGACGCAGCCGCGTCCGCCTCGACCGGCTTGGGCGCGGATTCTAACTTCGTCGACGAACATAACAGTTGGCGAAAGTGTGGCTGGGCACGATTCGAGGCCTCGACGAGTTCGCCCCTCGATAAGGGGATTCCCAACGGAAGAAAAAAAAGGCGAGGTTGCGCACCTCGCCTCGAATGCGAGAAAAAGCCGCTAATTCTTCGCCGGAGTCGCGGTTGCAGGTTCGACGTTGATGCGGCGTCCGTTGTGGTCGAATCGCACCTTGCCATCGACCAGAGCGAAAAGTGTCCAGTCGCGTCCGACGCCGACGTTGGTTCCCGCGACGAACTTGGTGCCGCGCTGTCGCACGAGAATGCTGCCGGCGCGCACGGATTCACCGCCGTACTCTTTCACACCCAGCCGCTTGCCCTGACTATCGCGGCCGTTTCGAACGCTGCCGCCGCCTTTCTTGTGTGCCATAAGCCTGAACCTAGAGCTTGATTTCCTTGATCTTGACCACCGTCAGTTCCTGGCGGTGCCCGACCTTGCGGTGGTAACCCTTGCGACGCTTCATCTTCCACGCAATGAGCTTGGGCCCCCGCTTGTGCTCAATCACGTCGCCGACAACGCTCGCCCCGGCAACGGTCGGGGAACCGACCGACACCTGGCCGTCGCGATTGACCAACAGGACCTGGTCAAAAGTGACCGGCTGCCCCGCCTCGGCCTCGAGACGCTCAATTTCGAGTGTGTCGCCCGCCGCGACGCGATACTGTTTGCTGCCTGTTTGCAGGACTGCGTACATAGCTGAACCTGTCGAAAGCGGTGGATATGACCAGAAGCCCCACGAGGTGTCAATCCTCGTTTTCGACAACTTTTTCTTGTGTCTCGCCGGCACGCATGTTTCATGGAGTCGTGACCACGGCGAAGCCTAAGACTCCAAGACGTGGACCCATGCGGGCCAGCGCCGACTCACGATCTGCGTTGAACGCACACCCGATTGAGCAGACTCACACTCACATGAACACTCGAGCCCATGCCCTGTCTCGCCGCCATTTCCTCCGGGTGTCGGGCGCCGCGGCGGCCGCCGCCGGTGTCGTCGGCCTGCCCACCCTCATTCCGGGGCGGGTGTTGGCCGCCGCCGGACGGCCCGGGGCCAATGAACGGTTTGTTGTCGCCCACATCGGCGTGGGGGGGATGGGGATGACCCACGTGGCGAACATGCTGCGTTTTCAGAAGGAAGGCAAGGTGCGCATCGCCGCCCTGTGCGATGCGGATGACAACCACCTGGAAGCGGCGGTGAACAACGTCAAGGGGGGCGCGGCGGTCGCGCCCTACCGGGATTACCGCTACATCATCGAGCGGAAGGACATTGACGCGGTCCTGATCGCGACGCCGGACCATTGGCATGCGGTGCAGACCGTCCACGCCTGCCAGAGCGGAAAGCACGTGTACGTCGAGAAGCCTTCATCGGTCACCGTTCGGGAGGGCGAGGCGATGGTCAGGGCGGCGCGGAACAACAAGGTGGCCGTCCAGGTCGGCGCGCAGGCGCGCACGGCGAAAGGCGCGTGGCACACCTGCCGCGCCATCCGCAACGGGATCGTTGGCACGGTTCGCAAGGTGACCTGTTGGCACTACCCAAACCCGGTCGACGACAAGCCGCTTCCGGACGCCGAGCCGCCGGAGGGTCTGGACTGGGATTTGTGGCTGGGGCCGTTGCCCTGGCGGCCTTTCAACCGCCGCTATCATCCGGCCAACTTCCGTTGGCTGCTCGAATCGGGCGGCGGGAACATTCGCGATCGCGGCGCGCATCAGTTCAGCACCGTGCTGTGGTGCATGGACGCGGACCATCAGAAGTCGTTCACGGTCGAAGCGACCGGCCGTGCCCCCAACGGCGGCCTCTGGGACAACCCGGTCGAGATGCACGTGGTCTACCAGTTCAGGAATCCGGATTGGACGCTCGAATGGGGTCAGCCGGGCAACAAGGTCGGCCAGACCGAATTCGGCAACGTCTTCTGGGGCGACAAAGGCCATCTGATTCTCGAATGGGAAGGCGGGTATCGTCCGGCCAACCCCGAGGCGATCGCCTTTCAACTGCCTCCCGGCGGCAAGGAGGTCTATCGGACCGACGAGTACGAGGACTTCAACATGAATCACAAGGCCGACTGGTTTAAGTCGATTCGCGAGGGGCACCTGCGTCCGGCGGTAGACATCGAGATTGCGCATCACACGGCCAACCTCTGCAACCTGGGCAACCTGTCGTACATCCTCGGCCGCAAGCTCGTCTGGGATGGCGAGAAGCAGGAAGTCGTGGGCGACCCGGATGCCAACCGCCTGCTTGCCAAGCCTCAACGATATCCGTATTGCCTGTAGCGACGCACCGACACACGCCCCCGATATGATCAACCGCCGCCAATTCCTCTCCAGCAGTGCCTTGACCCTGGCGGCCTCGGCGCTCGATGTTCGTGGCCATCCCGCCGAGCCCGGCCCGAGCGCCAGCCATCCTCTCCGTCTCGCGACGTCCTCGATTCTCTTCAAAGACCTCCCGATCGAGCAGGCGTGCCAGCGCATCGCCGCGCTCGGGTTCGAGGCCATCGACATCTGGTGCGCCTACGACAACTGCCCGCACCTGGATGATGTTCTGCAGCGGCTCGGCCCGGACGGACTTCGAGAGATCCTCGACAGGCACAAACTCAAGCTCTACGCCTTCTCGACCTACGTCGGCGGTTACGCCAAGTACGCTGATCTCTTGGGCAAGGCCGGCGGCGGCGTCGCCATTCAAGGGAGCGCCGGTCCCTGCAAACCTGAGGAACTGACGGCGCGGATGAAGACCTTTCTCGAGAGCCTCAAGCCGTTGGTTGAACTCGCCGAGACAAACAACTCGTATCTCGCCATCGAGAACCACGGCGAGGCCCTGCTCGATGGGCTCGATTCCTTCAAGGCCTTTGTCGACCTCAACCGTTCCTCGAGGCTCGGCATCGCCCTGGCGCCCTATCACCTCCAGGCGCGGAATGCCTCGGTCGAGGAGGCGATCCGCATTTGCGGGTCGCAGTTGTTGTTTTTCTATGCCTGGCAGAAGGCGGACGGCTTGGGCCAATTGCCCGGTCATGGGCCCGCGGATTTCAAGCCGTGGCTCGGGGCCCTGGCCGAACAGAAGTACCGCTGGTACGTGAATCCGTTCATGCACGGACACGTCGAACCCGAAATCATGGATGCCGCCCTGGCCAAATCGCGCGATTATCTGCGTGGATTGACGCGGGCGGTGTAAGATGGAACAACCCGCAGAACCGATGACAATGAACCGCATCCACCGTCGCAGTTTCCTCCAACGCACCGGCGCCGCCGCGATCGGCGCAACCGCCCTGGGCCTGCCGCAAATCCTGCCGGCGCGTGTCCTGGGCGCAAGTTACACCCAGCCGAGCGCCAAGGATCGCCTCAACATCGCTCACATCGGCGTCGGAGGCATGGGCGGCGGCCACTTGGGTTACATGCTCGCCCGGCAGTCGCGCGGCGATGTCAATGTGGTGGCCGTGTGTGACGTGGATGAGAACCGCCTGGCTTCGGCGGTGAAGAGCACCGGCGGCAAGGCGACTCCGTACCGCGATTACCGCTACGTCCTCGAACGAAAGGACGTCGATGCCGTCGTGATCGCCACGCCGGACCACTGGCACGCCTGCCAGACGGTCCATGCCTGCGAGTCAGGCAAGCACGTCTATGTCGAGAAACCTGCATGCGGCACCATCGAGGAAGGCAAGGCCATGGTCCGCGCCGCCCGTGGCAACAGGATTTGCGTGCAGGTCGGTTCCCAGGGCCGGTCGCAGCGCGAGGCCTTTCTCGCGCACCAGTACATCGCCAACGGCATGATCGGAAAGGTCCACACCGTCAAGTGCTGGCACTACGCCACGCCCTCGGACGACAACCCGGTGCCCGACAGCGAACCGCCCGCCGATCTCGATTGGGATCTCTGGCTTGGCCCCCTCCCGTGGCGCCCTTACAACCAGCGCTACCTGCACGGTGTGTTCCGCTGGCTGCTCGAGTCCGGCGGCGGTCAGATCCGCGACCGCGGGGCGCACGTCATGAGCAACGCCTTGCACTTCATGAACGCCGATGCCACCGGCCCGGTCTCGATCGAAACCAAGGGCCGCATCCCGACGCGCGGGCTCTGGGACAGCGCGATTGACATGGAGGTGACCTACCAGTTCAAGGACCCGGACTGGACCCTTATTTGGGCGCAGCCGGGCGAAATGGTGCCTTACTTTGACCGTGACCGCGTCAAGCGGGAGGGCATTCGCGAAGGTTACGGCGCCGTGTACTACGGCGACAAAGACAAGCTCGTCGTCTGGGTGGGCGACGGCCAGGTCTATACCGAGAAGAAGGCCGTCGAGTTCCAGAAGCCGGCCGGTGGCGTCGATGTCCCCAAGAGCCCCCGATTCGATCACCACGAGGACTGGTTCGAGGGCATCAAGACCGGACGCAAGACCATCATGAACATCGAGGGGGGCGTCGCGACGGCCTTCCTGTGCGTGCTCGGCAACCTGTCCCTCATCGTCGGACGCAAGCTCGCCTAGGATCCGATGCGACAGGAAATCGTCGGAGACGAAGCCGCCCGACGCCTGATGAGCCGTCCGCAACGTTTCCCGTATGCGCTCTGAACCTCTGGTTCCCGCTCTCTGAATCAACCACTCACACCATGAAGAAAGAAACCACTCTCACCGCTGCTGCCGCTGTTCTCGCTGGCGCCGCTTCCGTCGTAGCCGCCGACGCCTCGGTCGTCAACGACCTGATCGCAAAGATCAAGAGCACCGATGATGCCGTTCGGGGTCCTGCCTGGCAGGGCGCCGGACCGGCGGGCGCGCCTGCCGTGGCGCCCCTGGCCGACGTCATGTCCGATCCCCACTTCGAGATCGCCCGATCGGCCAAGCGCGCCATCGAGAAGATCGTGCGGCATGCCGGACGCCCTGGGGCGAATCCGGAGCGCAAGGCTGTCGAGGCCGAGTTGATCAAACTCCTGAGCCATTCCAACGCCAACGTGCGCCGGCACGCGGTCTGGATGCTGTCCGAAGTTGGCGATGCCGCCGCGGTCGGCCCCATGGCCGCGCTGTTGGCCGACGCCGAGGTGCGCGAGGATGCGCGGTGCGCTCTGACGCGTGTTCCCGGCAGCCGGGCGACCGCTGCCCTGCGGGGGGCGATGGACGGCGCGCCGGAGGAGTTCAAGTATGCTTTGGCGGAGTCGTTGCGCGCGCGCGGCGAGACGGTTGCCGGTTACCCCAGCAAGAAGCTCGTCCCCGTCAAACAGACCAGTGTCAAAGCGGAGGCGTAGGTTGGCCGTTTGCCTCGCCGGTCCGGCGCAGTGCCGGTGATGGTGGGCGCCGCGCAGACCGTTGGTTTGTTCATCCCTTTCGGAGTGTGCAGGCACGCCTTGGTGACTGAGGGCGTGTCCCTGAGCGTGCCCTGCGTCTGACTGACCCGGAAATCTCACCCGCAGACCGTCCGGAATGCCGCGATCGCACCACTGGTGAGATTTCCGGGCCAGAGCGCCCATTCCCGCCGCTTCCCGCGCGTCCCGGTGAAAGGACAACAGGTCGGGTATCGCTGACACTCGGGGTCCAAGCCACCTTGCCGGGGTTCTTCACAAGGGTTCTGCGCGGTTGACAAAGGCGCCTGCGCCCGATTGCATTTGCGGCCATTGACGACACAATCGAAAACGGCATGGGTGACCGGCGCGGCGGGGTTCATTGGCAGTCACTTGGTGGACCGGCTTCTCGAGCGCGGGTGGGGGGTCCTCGGCATGGACAACCTGCGGCTCGGTCGAACGTCCAACCTGCACAAGGCCTTCCAGCACGCTGAATTCAGCTTCATTGAAGCCGACGTCAACGACTACGAGACCAATCTGCGGCGCCTGAGGGATTTTCACGCGCGGCGGCCCATTGACACGGTGTGGCATCTGGCCGCCAACTCGGATATCAGGGCGGGAGCGCTCGACCCACAGGTCGATTTCGAGCATACGTTCCTCACCACCTTCACCGTCCTCAAGCTGATGCGCGCACTCGGTGTGCGCCGACTTGCGTTTTCGTCGAGTTCGGCCATTTACGGCATGCGGCCGGGTCTCCTGGACGAAGACACCGGGCCATGCTTCCCCGTCTCGAACTACGGCGCGATGAAGCTGGCGTCGGAAGGGGCCGTCTCAGCCGGTCTCGAGACTCATCTCGAACGGGCGTGGATTCTCCGGTTCCCCAACGTGGTCGGGAGCCGGGGAACGCACGGGGTGATTTTCGATCTGCTTCAGAAACTGCGGGCCAACCCGTCCGTTCTCGAGGTTCTGGGCGATGGCCGGCAGGAGAAACCGTATTTGCACGTGTCCGAGTTGGTTGACGCGATGCTGTTCGTCGTCGACCGGGCATGCGAGAGGCTCAATTGCTACAACATCGGGACCGATGGCACAGCCAGCATCGTGTCGCGGATTGCCGAGACCGTGATCCGCGCGGCGGCTCCCGGCGCGGCCATCCGGTACACGGGCGGCGCGCAGGGCTGGCCGGGCGATGTCCCGCGGTTTCAGTACTCGATCGAACGGCTGCGGCGGCTCGGCTGGGCGCCCGCCCTGACGTCGGACCAGGCGATCGAGCGGGCTGTCGGGGAGTTGCTGGCCGAGCGATGCGAGCAAGGTTGACCGGGATGCTGTCAAGCGAGGCGCGCCTCAAACCAAATCCAGTCCTCGTTCCCATGCGCGGTCCCCGTGTTTCGCCGCGCCTCTCTCCCGCGCCTCGGCCGCGGGCCCGACAAGAGTCGAAAAGTGATTTGCGCGATTCGGTCAGCGGTCCTGCAACGCCGCTTCTTCTTGCTCCCACCACTTCTTCTTGCTCTTGCTCTTGCTCTTGCTCTTGCTCTTGCTCTTGCTCTTGCTCTAATCCGATCCCGCATGAACACGCCGCAAGTTTATTTCGACCACGAGAAACTTGTCGCCTACCAGCGTAGCATTCAATTCGTCGTCTGGGCGAATCACTTGCTTGAGAACGTCCGCTCGAAATTGGCCGTCCATGACCAGTTGGACCGCGCGTCGACTTCGGTGCCGTTGAACATTGCCGAGGGCAACGCGAAATACACGGTTCCGGACCGCTGCCGGTACTTTGACACGGCGCGAGGCTCTGCGCTCGAGTGTGCGGCCTGTTTGGACGTGCTCGTGGCCAAGGGCCAATTCACTGCTGACCAAGTCCGGGATGGAAAGGCCGTACTGCACGAAACGGTTTCTCTGCTGGTCGGTCTCATCAAGAGCATCTCTCCGGATCGACTGGGCGAGGAACCACTACCATATCGAACGTCCGGTGACATTTAGGAGCAGGGGGAAGAGCAAGAGCAAGAGCAAGAGCAAGAGCAAGAGCAAGAGCAAGAGCAAGAGCAGGAGCGCGGGTCTCACGGTCCTGTCGACCCGCAGCCGGGATCGCCCCAATCGGTGCGGTTCGTTGTCCACATCGCAGCGGCGACCCGATGAGTGGGGGTTCGAGGATTCTGGCGATTTCATACGTCTGTGGGAAGCGACGGGTTCCTTTTCCCGCTGCTCAGTGGACATGAACCTAAAGCGGCGGTAAACCGCACGCACTTCCCGCAGGCGCGGGACCTCGCCACGCCGGGCGCGCTCGACGTCGCGAAGCGTGTGGAGTGCGTCCTTTGGGGACCATTCCCTGAGCGATGGTCAGGTTGCGGACGATGAGCCCGTCGTTGGGGTGAAGACGGTCGGTGCCGGTGCCGAACTCGGCCAAGGCGGTGCTGAAGCACGCGCCTGTCCGCCGCCTGCTTGCGCGCCGCGCGCAGGCAAGTGCCGGCACAGGGAGGCGGCAGGCAGGCACCCCGGACGATAAGTGGCCGGCAAGTGCACGGGAGGCAGTCTCACGGATGCAGAGCGGGCGGAGTGCGAAGGCTACGTAAGGGCCAACAAGTTCATCGCCATGCTCCAGCGCCTCGCGCGGCAGGCGGGTGGCGCTGCGGCGCAGGCAGGGCACGCGGCCTGGTGTGCTCTGTTCGCGCACACGAAGGCGTTGGAGCGGGGACGGCCTCGTCCCCGACCCGTGGGATCGCAGAATGTGTTCGCGGGCGACGAGGGCGTCGCCCCTCCGGCAATCTCCATCCGTTGTCGGCCCGGCACCCTCACCGGGCGACGGAATACCGACAACTGTCAGATGCACCGCACAGGGTTGCCGCAGCGGTTGACCGGTTGACTCGAGGCACCCCGTTCGATACGGTCCCGGGAGGCATGAAGCGCCGGTCCGACCTTATCAGTGCGATGCTGCCCGGTTTAGCCCGGATATTTCATAAGAGATATGCGAGCTAGACAGGCATGGATCGTCCTCGGGTCGCTGGTTCTTCTTGTGGTGTCCGGTTCTTCATTCGGGGCGGAGAGCGGCTTTTTGCCCGGCGTGCGGCGTGTTGTGGTTCTGGGGGATAGCATCACCTACGGCGGAGGTTATGTTGCCGGACTCGAAGCCTACGCCCTCACCCGCCACCCCGACCGCCAAATCGAGTGGCTCAACCTCGGTCTGCCGAGCGAGACGGTCTCGGGGCTATCCGAGCCCGGTCATGCTGACGGGCAATTCCCCCGGCCTGACTTGCACGAACGCCTCGATCGCGTGCTGGCCCAGACGAAGCCGGACCTGGTTCTGGCCTGCTACGGCATGAACGACGGCATCTATTACCCGTTTGGCCAGGAGCGGTTCGCCAGGTTTCAGGACGGACAAAGACGGTTGCGCGATCGGGTGCTTGCCTCGGGCGCGCGCCTGCTCCATGTCACACCGCCCACGTTCGATCCGGAGCCGATCCGAGATCGGACGCTGCCGTCGGGTCTGGACGAGTATCGGCGCCCGTTTGCCGGCTACAACGAGGTGCTTGACCGGTACTCAGACTGGCTGGTCGCACAGCGAAGCCAGGGCTGGCAGGTGGCCGATGTCCACGGTCCAATGAACCGGCATCTCTCCGATCGCCGTCAGCGCGAGCCAGCCTACCGGTTGGCGGACGATGGCGTGCACATCGGCGCGACCGGACACTGGATCGCAGCGCGTGAAATCCTCCTGGCCCTCGGCGCACTCCCCGAGATTGCGAGGCTCGAAACGATGGATGCCATGCTCGAAGCGCATCCGCGCGGAGCCGAACTGTTGAAGTTGATCGTGGAACGTCAGGCGTTGCTCAAGGACGCGATGCTCACCGCCATCGGCCATGCACGTCCGGGAATGCCCCGCGGGCTTTCCCTCGCCGAGGCCCAGGAACGCGCAAGGGGCTTGGACGTCAGAATCTTGGCTCTCGCGCCCCCATTTCCCGGCCAGCGCTCTGAGTGGCAAGGATTCGACCGTTACGATTTCGAGTTCGCGGGCAAGCCGGCGATCGTGGTTGTGCCGCGCGAGCCGCGCCCGGGCAGACCCTGGGCCTGGCGCGGCGAGTTCTTCGGCGCTTTCGCCAATGCGGATGTCGAACTCGTCGCGCGCGGTTTCCATCTCGCGTACTTGGGTGTGCCCGACCTGTTCGGAAGTCCGGCTGCGATCAAGGCCTGGACTGCCTTTCACGAGGTCCTGACAACCGAATACAAGCTGGCCAGGAAGGTCGCTCTGATCGGACTGAGCCGAGGCGGCCTTTACTGCTACAACTGGGCCGCGGCCAATCCGGACAAGGTGGCCTGCATTTACGCGGATGCGGCGGTGTGCGATTTCAAGAGCTGGCCTGGGGGAAAAGTCAAGGGTTTTGGCCGCGGCGATGGCAGCGCAGCCGAGTGGGAGAAACTGCTCAAGGCATACGGCTTTAGGTCGGACGCGGAGGCGGTGGCTTATCGAGGCAATCCCGTGGACAGTCTCCGTCCGCTTGCCGAGGCCCGGATTCCGCTGATGCACGTCTATGGCGAGGCCGACACCGTCGTTCCAGCGGACGAGAACACCGGGGTGGTTGCGAAGCGCTACCGCGAACTCGGGGGCAGCATCACGCTGATCGCGAGACCCGGAGTGGGTCACCATCCGCACGGACTGGCCGACCCGACGCCGATCGTGAACTTCATTGTCGAGCACGCCGGGCGGCCGTGACCGGCGATCGGATCCGATCAGCGCCGGTTGGCACGGCTTCTGGACCGGCGATAGCTCACGCGACCTGGTGTTTGGGCCGTCGGGACCGCTTCGCCCGGAGCGGCTCCGTATTGGCGCTTCAGTTCGCGAATCTGGTCCCGCAGGAGCGCGGCCTTCTCGAATTCGAGGTTATTTGCCGCTTCGAGCATGTCGGTCTCGAGTTCGCGAATCGTCTCCGTCACGTCGAAATCGCCGCCGCCTTCACGCAGAAGCGCCGTGGCCTGGCCGGCCTTTTCCCTGCGTGACGAGAGGCTTTCCTCGACGGCCCGGCTGACGCTGCGCGGCGTGATGTTGTGTTCCCGGTTGTAGGCCTCCTGCTTCCCGCGGCGGTACTCGGACACTTCGAGAAACTTCCGGATGCTCTGCGTCTGGACGTCCGCGTAGAGAATCACCTCGCCGTTCAGATGGCGGGCGGCGCGGCCGGCGGTTTGGATCAGGCTGGTGGTCGAGCGGAGGTAACCCTCCTTGTCGGCATCGAGGATCGCCACCAGCGAGACCTCGGGCAAGTCGAGCCCCTCGCGCAGGAGATTGATGCCCACAAGCACGTCGAACTCGCCCTTCCGCAGCGCCCGCAGGATCTCGACCCGCTCGATCGCGTCGATCTCGCTGTGCAGGTATCGCACCTGAATCCCGATGTCCCGCAGGTAATCGGTCAACTGCTCCGCGGTGCGTTTGGTCAGGGTAGTGACAAGCACACGTTCCTTGCGGTCGACCCGCTGGCGCGCTTCCTCGATCAGGTCGTCGATCTGTCCTTTGAGCGGCTTGAGCGTGATCTTCGGATCGAGGAGGCCGGTGGGCCGGACAATGAGCTCGGCCAGGCGCCCCTCCGACCATGTCAACTCCTGCGTCCCGGGCGTCGCGCTCACGTAAACCGTCTGCCGCTGCAGAGACTGGAACTCGCTGAAGCTCAGCGGACGGTTGTCGAGGGCGCTCGGCAGGCGAAAGCCGTGCTCGACCAGCACACGCTTGCGGGACTGGTCCCCCGCGTGCATCCCGCCGATCTGAGGAATCGTGGCGTGCGATTCGTCAATCACCATCACGAAATCCTCAGGCAGGAAATCGAGCAGCGTGCACGGACGCGATCCCGGGGGGCGCCCGGCGATGTGGCGCGAGTAGTTCTCGAT
>JAXGQW010000169.1:0-2790 GCA_040766265.1 Verrucomicrobiota bacterium | reverse complement strand
CCTACCTGGTCATCTGCCGCGGGGACGATCTCTTCACCAGCGGCATGATCCTGATCACGCCGCTCAAGATCGAAGTGCAGGAAGACACCACCAGCGGACGCATCCGCGCCAACGTGCTCGACACCGCGAAGGGTGGCTATCGACCCGAAGTCCACGTCAAAGCCATTGGCAGCGCCGGCACGGAGTTCCGCAGCGGCGAGACCGACCTGCGGGGTCTGTTCATCGCCGACAATATCCGCGGAAAAGCCACCGTCATCGCCCGCGAAGGCGAGTCGCGGTATGCGTTCTATCGCGGAGAGAGTTGGCTTGGCGCGCCGCTGAATGCCCGCCCCGCATCCGCCCCGACACCGGCGGTGCAACAGCAGTCTCTCGATTTCCGGGGCAACCTGGATGTCCAGAGCGGCCTGATCCAGGAGTCCAACCGCGAGCGGTTCAACCTGCAACGCCGCCAGGCCCCGAGCAAAGGCGTCGAAGTCAAGAAGGCCTTCTGAACGAGGCGATCCAGCAGGGCGAGGTGGTCGGCGTGTTCGCCGAAGTGCTCAAGAAACTCCCGCACCTCGGACTGCCATGCCATCCAGCACGCGCACCAGAAGGGAATCACCCATCGCGACGTCAAGCCGTCGAGTATCCTGGTCACGCTGCACGACGGCGTGCCCGTGCCGAAGGTGATCGATTTCGGCATCGCCAAAGCCATCGCTCGCCAATGGCGCGACTGGACGCGGCCGATGTCCTTACTTCCGCGCGGCTCACGAACTCGCCCGCGGCGGAATTGACGGTGCGAGCCGGCAGAGCGCAACGGTGAGGCAACGGAGTCCCCGGCGAGGGGAGCGAGCGTCAAAGGGGCAACGTGTTTCTGGATGTAGCGACCAATCACCGGGCTGCTCACTGACCGACGGCGAGGACGACCCGAAAACCCAAGGAGTCCTACGACCTTGGGCCGAAGACGGTAGTCGTGTCCATCCTGCATCTGGTGGATCGGCTGGGCCGCATGGCGGCCGATTTGAAACCACTGCTGGCCAGGAGGCACAAGAGCGCCATTCGGTCAGAATCGATTGCCTTTTCTCAGCAGGCTTGTCACGGCCCCCGGCTGTCCGGTATGACAGCGGGACCGTGCTGAACTCGAGCTTCACTGCCCTCGATTACATCGTGGTCCTGGTGTACCTGGCCGCGATCACCGCCTTCGGCATTTTCCGCGGCGGGCGCCAGACCTCGGCGCAGGACTATTTTCTCGGGCGCGAGGAGATTCCCTGGTGGATCGTTTGCTTCTCGATTGTGGCGGCCGAGACCAGCGCGCTGACGTTCATCAGCATCCCGGGCCTGGCGTATCTGACGAACCTGACGTTTCTGCAGGTGGCGATCGGCTATCTGATCGGGCGGATTGTGGTGAGCTACCTCCTGCTGCCCGCCTACTTCCGCGGCGAACTTTCGACGGCGTATGCCTTTCTCGAACATCGGTTCGGGCGCAAGACGCGGAGCTTTGCGGCCATCGTGTTCCTGTTCACGCGGATCGCGGCGGATGGTGTGCGGCTCTTTGCCACCGCGATACCGCTCAAATTCGTGCTCGATGTCAACTACCCGACGGCCATCGTCATCCTGGCGGCGGTGGCTCTGGCCTACACCTACTTCGGCGGTGTGCGCGGGGTGATCTGGGTCGATGCGGTGCAGATGCTGGTCTACGTTGGCGGCGCCGCCACTGCGCTGGTGTTCCTCATCGCCCGAGCCGAGGGCGGCTGGAGCGGGATCAGCCTGGCCGCCTTCGAGGCGGGGAAGTTCCAGGTGATCGATTGGGGATTGGGCGCCGGGTTCTTCCAGAAGCCGTACACGCTCATCGCCGGACTCGTGGGGGGTGCGCTGCTGTCGATGGCGTCGCACGGCACCGATCAACTGATTGTCCAACGGCTCCTCGCCACGCGATCGCTGGCCGCCAGCCGGAAGGCCCTGATCGGCAGCGGGATTATCATCGTCTTTCAGTTCGCGCTGTTCCTGGTCGTTGGCCTGCTGCTGTTCGGCCATTACGCCGCCGCCACGGTCGCCGAGCTCGGTCTGCGACGCGCCGACGAGATCTTTCCAAAGTATATCATCGAAGGTCTGCCGCCCGGCATTTCGGGGTTTATCATTGCGGGGCTTCTCGCTGCCGCGCTGTCCACCCTCGCGGGATCGATGAGTTCCCTGTCCTCATCCACGCTGCTCGATCTGTATCGTCCCCTGAGCGGCAGCACGATGGACGATGCGCGGGCGCTTTGGCTCTCCCGGCGGATTACCGTGTGCTGGGCGGCTCTGCTGGTTGGGTCGGCGGTGTTCTTCATGAACACGAGCCAGACGGTCGTCGAGCTGGCGCTCAGCATTGCCTCGTTCACCTACGGCGGGCTTCTGGGCACGTTCCTGTTGGGTGTGCTACTGCACAAGGCGCGGCAGGAGGACGCCCTGGCGGCATTCGTTGGGGGCATTCTCGTGATGGTCTCCGTGATCAGTCTCAAGGCGGTTGCGTGGACCTGGTTCACCTTGGTGGGGGTCCTGGCCACTCTGCTGATCGGGACCCTGCTGAGCCGGCTGAGCCGGCCGGACGCAACGTCTTAGCGAGGCTCCGCCTCAGACCGAGGGAGCATGTGGCCAGTTCGTGTGCGCTGGGTCTTGGCCATGGCCACCGGTGGCCGATGCCTCGCTAAGCGGCGCCGCTGCGCGGCGCCAAAAACTCGACTCATTCGGTACAGATTTTGAAATGGAAGTCACTCTACGGATTTTCTCACCACCGGGAGGGTGACAACGAAATCCGGGCTGTGGCAAAACCGT
>JAXGQW010000168.1:0-2795 GCA_040766265.1 Verrucomicrobiota bacterium | reverse complement strand
ACAAGTTCTTCGCGGGCGGCAATCATGGCTATTGGCTGGTTCGATTTGATCAGTGAAAATCTACAACTCGGGCTGCGCCGGGACAACGCCCGACACGCCTTCCCAAAGAGCAAAAGTGCCCGCCAAACAAAGGGCTTTGCGATGCACAGGCAAAGCAATGAACCCCATTTAGTTGGGCAAGCGGGCAGAAGCTAATACAATGGGTTGTGGTTGCAAGGAAAATCGACGCTTTCTGCAACTTTTCTGTTACATCCTCGATCCGAACGGGTTCCCGACCCGATATACTGCCGTCCCCGAGTGCGATCGGCGGTTCATCGGACTGATTATTCGGCTTGACAGTTTCTTGCCGCTAACGATTGTTCATCAAACCAAATTGAATGCGCGCGTGATTTCCTTGGTCTTGGGGGCGGGAGGGCAATGCGAAGTGGGGCGGCAAGGGGTGGAAGCGAGTTTGGTCAGGGGAGTGCGTGCCTAGCCAAACAAACGTCAAACGATCGTTTTATGAAGACCCTGCGTGAGATCAAAACCAAGGCCGCCCTGGGCGTGCTCCTGTTCTGCGGACTGATTCCCTCGACTCCGGCATGGGGCCAGCCATGGGCAGTCATTCAGGACAGACCAGACGGCCCGGCCTATTTGGCGGCCAGCGTGCTGGTTCAATTCAAGGCCCAGGCCACGGATGCGGAGCTGGCCGACGCGGTGGGGCGTGGCCAGTTTCAGGTGATTGAGCATATTTAGACCGACGCCATGAAAGCCGCCGGCCACCTGGGCGTGTCGCACCTGGCGACCGCGCTGCCGGTCTGGCAGGCAGTCCGAGCGCTGCGCAATCATCCGGCGGTCGAGTTCGCGGAGCCGAACTGGGTTTACACGCACCAGGAAGTGGCCAATGACCCCTACTTCACGGGTGGCCAGTTATGGGGGATGTATGGCGACCTGTCCTACCCGGCCAACCCCTATGGCAGCCAGGCCGCGGAGGCCTGGGCTGCCGGTTACACCGGATCGAGCAGTGTCGTCGTGGGCGTGATTGATGAGGGCATGCAGGTGGGGCATGCCGACCTGGCCGCGAACATCTGGATTAACCCGAACGATTCGGCCGACGGCCTCGACAATGACGAAAACACTTACGTGGATGACATCAACGGTTGGGACTTCTACAACAACGACAATTCCGTCTATGACGGCACTGCCGATGACCACGGCACCCATGTGACGGGCACCATCGGCGCGGTCGGCGGCAACGGCATCGGTGTCGCGGGCGTCAACTGGAGCGTCAAACTGATCTCCGGAAAATTTCTGGGCCCGACCGGCGGGACGACCGACGCGGCCATCAAGGCGGTGGACTACTTCACCGCACTCAAGAAACAGTCGGGAATCAACATCGTTGCCCTCAACAATTCCTGGGGTGGCGGGGCTTATTCCCCGTTCCTGCACGACGCGATCATCCGGGCCGCAAAAGAGGACATTCTGTTCATCGCGGCCGCGGGTAATGGCGACCGGCGGGGGCGGGCGATTAACCTCGACGCGACGCCCTACTACCCGGCGTGTTACAATACTTCGCAGGGCACCCCAACGGAGAGCGCAGCCACCTATGACTCCGTGATTGCGGTGACGGCGATTGACAACATTGGGAACAAGGCCAGTTGGGCCAATTACGGCGCGACCAAGGTCGATCTGGGCGCGCCGGGCGTCAACATCTACTCGACCCTTCCCGACAACACCTACGGGGCCTTCCAAGGAACCTCGATGGCGACGCCCCATGTCACCGGCGCGGTCGCCCTGTATGCGTCGACCCACCCCGAGGCGACGGCTTTGGAGATCAAGACCGCGATCCTCGGCGCCACCACTCCCACCGCCTCGCTGGCCGGCAAGACTGTCACTGGCGGGCGCCTGGACCTCAGCACAGTGATCACCCCGACAACGCCGCCCGAACCCCGTGATGAGCCGCCGACGGTGTCCATCACCAGTCCGGAAAACAACATGATCGTTGCTGGGACGGTCGAAATTACCGCCCAGGCAATGGACGATTATGGCGTCGCCAAGGTCGAGTTCTTCCGCGGTTCGGACTCGATCGGGACCGACTCCGATGACAGCGACGGCTGGTCGATTTCGTGGGACACCACGCCGGTCACCGATGGCCGGTACACCCTGACGGCGGTTGCCACGGACAGCATCGGGCAGACAACCACCAGCGCGGGCGTCAGCGTGCTCGTGGATAACGTGGTCGATACGTGCGCGATTGTCATCCCCAATGGGTACGAGGATGACCAAGCCAACAATTGGAGCGGAACGCTCATTCAACCGCTGCGGATCCAGCAGGTCTACACGCCGGCGAGCATGGGCGGCATCAGCGAGGGCGTCACACTCTATGGCATGGCCTTCCGTCTGGACAGCAGTGTGGTCTCGCCCGTGAGCGGATCGCTTAAGGTCCTCGTCCGCCTGTCCACGACCGCGGCGCAACCTGACAAGCTGAACACGCGGTTCAGCTCCAATGTCGGTCCGGACGTGAAGACGCTGTTCAACGGCACCGTCGATATCACGGGTGTTGTCCCAGGTGGTTTTGACATCGTCATCCCCTTTGGCGTCAACTCGTTCGCGTATAATCCAGGGGCAGGGAACCTGCTTGTCGACATCGTCACCTACACCGGCGTTGCGGACGCCAAGGTCGATGCCGCCTACGTCGGCAATGACGGCACGTCGCGCATATTCGCGCTGAACCCGAGCGCGACGAAGGCTGCCTACTACGACACCCAGGGCGACGTCATCCGGTTCCAACTTTGCCCTTAGCCCGGATGTTTCAT
>JAXGQW010000167.1:0-2830 GCA_040766265.1 Verrucomicrobiota bacterium | reverse complement strand
TTCGTCATGATCGATGTCCCGTTCTCTGTTCCGCCGTGCCATCGTCCTCTTCGTGGTCAGCGAAGACTCCGCCCTCGCGGGCACCCTCTTTCAACGCCCGTGGGGTGCTGGCGTGTCCGCGTCCCTGATCAGACCAACGCAGACCGTGTCAGCGCAGGGGGAGGCGCGCCACGATAGAGTTCGAATAGTGGAACCTGGGACGACGCTTTTCAAGGGTGGAGGTGCTTGCGATTGAACAAGGTTGATTCGAGGATCCGTGTTGACCCGGCCTCTGAATTGCTGTACCTGCACATTCCATGATGGAACGCTCCAGGAAGACTCTCCTCTTCGGTCCGGTTCTGTGCGCGTGGCTGGCCGCCGCTGCCGATCTTCCGCCCCTGGTCGTGCCGCAGGGCGTCGGGGTGAACATCCACTTCAATCGCGGGCATCCTGCCGATCTCGATCTGATCGCCGCCGCCGGGTTCAAGTTCATCCGCATGGATTTGGGGTGGTCGGGCATCGAGCGCGAACGGGGGCGTTACGACTGGTCGGCCTACGACGAACTCACTGCAAACCTCGAGGCGCGGGGTATTCGCCCGCTCTACATCCTGGATTACTCGAATCCACTGTACGAAGAGACCGTGGCGACGCGCGATCCGGTTTCCGGCAAGGACCACCGGGCGACGGCCTCGCCGCAGCGGCCCGAGAGTGTGGCGGCCTTTGCCCGGTGGGCGGGCGAGGCGGCCCGGCATTTCAAGGGCCGGCGCGTGGTGTGGGAGATCTGGAATGAACCGAACATCTCGTTCTGGAAACCGAAGCCGGACGTGGGTCAGTACACAACGCTTGCGCTGGCCACCTGCGAGGCCATCCGCGCGGCGGATCCGCACGCCACAATCATCGGCCCGGCGACGTCCGAAGTGCCCGTCAAGTTCCTCGAAGAGTTCTTCGCCTCGGGCGTTCTTGCGCACCTTGACGCCGTCAGCGTGCATCCGTATCGCAACTATGCCAAACCGCCCGAGACCGCGGCTGAAGATTACGCCAAGCTGCGCGACCTGATTCGGCGGTATGCGCCGGACGGGCGAAAGGAACTCCCGATCATCAGCGGGGAGTGGGGTTATGCGAGCCACACCAAGGGCGTCTCGCCGGAGACGCAAGCCGCCTACATCGTCCGCCAACAACTGGCGAACCTCCTGGCCGGCATCCCGGTCTCGATCTGGTACGACTGGAAGAACGACGGCCCCGATCCCGAGGAGCGGGAGCACAACTTCGGCACCGTCTGGCCCGATCTCAAACCGAAACCGGCGTACACGGCGATCCGGACGATGGCGACCGCCCTGAATGGGTACCGCGTCGCGAGGCGGTTGGAGACCGGAAACAGCCAGGACTACGTCCTCGTGTGCGAGACGGACGGCGGCCCGGCGAAGCTCGCTGCGTGGACCATCGGAGAGCCGCATGAGGTCAGGATCCCCGTGCGCGCGCAAGGGCAGGTGATCATTCGCGCGACTCTCGGCTCAGGTGAGACCACGCTCGGGCTCGAGACCAAGCGCAACGACGGGGTCAAGGAGGAGCTGTACGCTCGGTGCGAATCGGACAAAGACGCCATGTTGCGTTTGACCGTGGACAGCCTCGGGATCGGTCTGGGATCCATGCCGGTTTATGTCAGCATCGAGGGCGTCGCGCTCGATCGGTAGCCCGGATTGGAGGGCGAGGGCGCGCACTTGAGACAATCAGCGTCACCCGCCAACGCCTCACCCGCGGCCGCGGGACCGACCCACCGAGCTGGCATGTGCGGGAGGGAGGAATCCGCGAGAAAAGAAGAAGCCGCTGCAGGTTCGCAGCGGCTTCGCTGAATCCGTCGCAATTGCCGACTCAGTCGCGCCGGGCGCGGCCCAGGAATGCCAGGGCGCCCAGTCCGAGCAGGGCAAGGGTTGTCGGCTCGGGAATCACAGTCACCTTGACGTCGTCGTAGAAGGCGGCGCCGTTGGGCGAGCTGAGGCCCGATCCAACCGTGAGCCGGTCAAAGGTGATTGCTCCGGCCGCAGCGGCGTACTGCACGTCCGCCATGCCCAGGGCTCCGTCGACGTAGAAATCCACGGTTGTATCCGAGAACACGGCCTTGATTTCGTGCCAGCCGGTGCTGCGTGTGGGCACGCCTTCCGTGTTTAGAATGAACCAATTGGGGCCGGGGGCGAACGCCACGCGGCAGGCGTAGTAGGTGTTCAGATCGGCAGCCGTCACCGATTCGCCGGTAAAGAGGTTCTTGGTCAGCGTTGTGTCGTTATAGGCGCCGACCGCAACGAGCTGCGCAAGGGCCGGCGAGTTGTCACGGATCGTGGCGAACTGGCGCAGGTTGCCTGCTTGCGTCGAATCATAGAAGCGAAACGACCACTCGAGCGGCGCCGCATCTGAGCCGGAGACGGGCGTGATGTCGATACCGCTGGCCTTGCCGGTGAGATCCTGCTGAACCGATTGAGAGCCGCTGTATGGCTGGTCCGATGACAGAATTAGACCGCCACCGGTAATCCCCACATTCCACACCGCGTTGAAAGCAGCCTGGTCGGCGTAGCCCTCGAAATTATCGTAGAAAACGGTCTGAGCGTTGACTCCAAAGGCCAGCCCAAGAACTCCCACCAACACAAACGTTGTTTTCATAGTGCTCTTCGCCCACTCGTAAACCTCAGCAACACCTTGTCTGCGCAGGACTTCCCCTGCCTTCATATGGCGGAGCGTTTCGCTTTTGATCGCCTGCGTCAAGCAGAAACTGGCAGCGGAAATTGACAGTTCAACAGCAAAAACTGACTGTCACTCCGGAGCGGGGATTTCGGCGCTCTCAATCGGGCTGCACGGAAGC
>JAXGQW010000166.1:0-3213 GCA_040766265.1 Verrucomicrobiota bacterium | reverse complement strand
TCCAAGCAAAACCGCGCCCGAGTGGAGGGACGGAACCGGGCAACAGGGTGTCGCCGCACTCGCGAGGTTTCGCAAACGCTCCGAACCCCGGCGAGTTGGGCCTCCTCCGCGGCATGGACTGGCCCCTGGAGGCGACGATGCTCCCGGCAGATGCGGTCGCGGGTGATACGGAAGGCCCAAGCCGGAATTGGGAAACGTCAAGAGAGCCAATCTTTACAGCGGTCAGACGGGTGTTGGCCGTTTTTGACTTGAGTGCCGAACCATGGGGGCGTTTCGCGATGCGTTTTGCGGCCAAGTGTCGGTAAAAGTCTCTCATTCAATCCTCGTGATTGCGGCATTGATTTGGCGTTACGGGGGAGAGTCGTTTGTGAGCTGCCAGCGCGGCGGTCTGGCGAGGCCGCGGCGCTTGCCGTGTCCGAGTGGGGAGACTGGGAATCGGATCGCCACCGCGTCTCTTCGATGCGCTCGAACTCGGCTGCCACATTGGTCCCCTCATAAAACGAGAGCCAGCCCCGCGCGCGGACTGTCTGACCGGGCGGGCAGTCGGCCAGCCTGCCATTCGAGTGCATGCAGGGGACGGGCGGATTCTGCCAGACGCCGTCCAGCGGATCCCAGGCTGTGATGATCCAGCGTCGACCGTCTTCCGACCGGCAGGCGGCGTAAGGGGCGCGGAGCACCTTGTTCTGCCCGGTCTGGGCGTGGAAGCCCTTTGCGGCCTTGAGCATGACGCAGTTCTGGAGACGCAAACCGGTCAGCACGTTCGTGGTGCCGTTCCGCAACCACGATTCCATGCGCACGGCATCGCGTCCGGGAACGACGCGCGTGCCAAACACGATGCCGTTAGGCAGTGTGCGCTCGAAGTCGAGCGATCCGTCCGCATGCCGACTCCACTCCATCGGTTCGAGGGCGGTGTCGGTCTTGGTCCAGATCGTGTCCACGTGTTCGTGGGCGAGGTAAGTGAGACCGAGGTTGGACCAGAGGGCTTCGGGCACATCGACGACCACATAACTGCGGTCGTCCCAGGGGGTGAACACGCTGCATTTGGTGTCCCGTTGGGGGCGAAGAGCGCCGTCCAGAAAACCCGTGCGGGGATGGCGCCCGCCAGGGTAGGGCAGGACCCGGAGACGGGCGTCGGTGGCAAACGTCGGCCGGTTCGTGGCGTGAATGCCGTGCCGCTCCTGAGCCGCCTGAACTTCCGCGGAGGTCAGACCCGTAGCGGCGCGGACCTCCTCGGTCGTGAAACCGTGATGCCAGATCATGTTCTCGAGCCAATCGCGCAGGTCACGGCCGCTTCTTGGCGCGCGGGCCGTCCGGGCGATGGCGGCGTCCTCCTCCTCGGTCTGGAGTCTCTCGTAGGCTGCGAGGGCGCGCTCGTTCTCGGCCTGGGCCTCGGGCGGAAGCCGGTCGCGGCTGCGCTCGATCTCGAACCTCATCCGCTCGATCAGGAACGCCTTCTCCTCGGCGCGCGGCCTGAGCGGTTTATCCGGCACCTCGATGTGCCAGGGAGCGGTGTGCGCCCACCGGAAGCGCCCACCCGGACGCTCCTCCCAGCACCGGACCGCAAGCCAACCGCTGCCCTCGGTGGTGATCTCCGTGTCGAACGAGGACTCGCGCGACCCTTCGAGCCCCTCGCGGTTCTGCGGCATGATCGTGCGCACCGCGATGCCATTGTGCAATACCTCGATAAATGCCAGCGGTTCCTCGCTGACGACCGTGCCGCGGACGCGGTGGCACGCCGGGGCGGTGCCGGGATGGAACGCGTCGCCCGGCAGCCGTTCGTTGACCTGTGCGAAGAGCATCGGGCCGGTTGTGACGAAGCTCCGTCCTGCGGCGAGGCCTTCGACCCATTTCTCGTAGCTGAACCCGTCGGGCAAATGGACGTACACGCGGCTGAATCCGGCGGGTACCGGATGCACACCGCTTGCCGTGCCGGCGGCGGGCACGGAGCGAAAGCCCGCGTTGAGCAGCGTGTAGTACATGCCCAGCGTGTAGAGGGTCCAGTCGCGTTCGCTGCCGCACGGACTGCCGTAGGGCGGATGGAGGTAAGGCGGGGCGAATGAAACATAGTTGGTGAACGCATACTCGGTCCGCCACATGTGGTTGTTCGCGAGTTCGTAAAGCTGAGCGCCGGTGACCGGCGGCAGCAAAAAGGCAAAGGCCCAGTCCAGTTTGTCCATGTCGAGCAACGCCCCTTCGGCCCGGGCCTGCGCGGCAATGGGTCCCCACGGCGGGACGCCGCTGGCAAAAACGCTGCGGTGGTTGAGCAGGAAGAGCGCCCCGAGCGCATGGGGCCTGTCGCCCACAGTGAAGATCTCGTATTCCGTGTTGCGCGGCCAGATCGCGTGGGTCGAATCGGCGTACAGCGGCCGCGCAGGAAAATCGCCGGCCATGTTCCGGTCACCGGCGCCAGGGGCGGCAAAGGCCTGTGTCACCCAGAAGGATAACGGGAACGTGACGTTGAGGTCCTCGGCGAGAACGACGTTGGTCAGCTCAGCCGGGGTGCGATGGATGTGTGTCTCACCGGAGAACCAGCCGCGCTCCGCCATGCGAATCCAACGCCGGATCCGCAGACTCAACTCGACGGGTTGCGTGGCGACCTCGGCCTGTTGAGTCAGAGGGCGATACTCCTTGCCGCGTTCGACGATCAGCGTGTATTTGCCGGGGGGAAGGTCGACACGGAACGGGGCGGCCGGCAGGGTGACATGGCATTCGACCGCGTCGGGGTTGATCCAGTTCGTCTTCGCGTACCGGACGGCCGGTCGGGCGGGGTCCGAACTCTCGGCGAAGTGCCAAGACCCTCGATCGCTGCGGACGTAGAGGCGGGCGGGAAGCGGCTCGCCTGTGCGGAAGTCCGTGATCCGGCCGGTGACGAGAGCCGCTCCCGCAGGAGGAGCGGCCCACCAGGCCAAGAGCAGCAGACCCATGAATCGAGGCAGCCGTCCGGTTTGATTGTTCATCGACAATTCCAGGTTGTTTCCGCCGACAGGGCCGCCGCAGCGGACGGGCGCCGGCCTCGATGCGGCCCGACCCCTTCGAGCACAATCTTGCCCTTCGCGAAGTCGCAGTCTTGCCACGTGACACTCGAGGCTTCGCCGGAGGTCATTCGCCCGCGTGCAACATTCGTCTGCTTTTCAGCCACTCCGCCATTCGCTCGCTCAAAGTCGGCCAGTCGGAGCTTCGCCACCGAGAGTTCAGCTGTTTTCAGGGATTTCC
>JAXGQW010000165.1:0-3234 GCA_040766265.1 Verrucomicrobiota bacterium | reverse complement strand
GGCGTCACCCGCGCCGGCGGGCCAGGCGCGTTCGAAGGCCGTGCCATTGATCTCGACCCGCCATGTCGGCGGCACCCCGCTATGGGTATCCAGAAGGTTGAATCGCAGACGGCAGTTGCCCTCGGCAGGGGCTGTGCTCAAACCGAACACAACCAGGAACGTGTGCCGCCTGCTCCCCGCCCAATTGTCGGCCGGACCCGGATGCACATAGGGCCAGTCGCGCTGCGGCTCCGAAGCCCCGACAACGAAGAAACCGTCCTCGACGTAGCGCCCGTAGTCTCGAGGCGCGAGGGCAAACTCGGCATTGCCCCGATCCGGCCGGCCAATCTCCCAAAGTCGCGATAAACCGGGTTCGCCCCCGCTCGCCGGCATCGCGACGAGCAGGACGGCGAGCGTCTGCACAATCACGCGAAGGGCCCGATCGGCTGGCTTCTTGTCTGGGCAACAGAGAGAATATGCTGCCGTTCCTGCTCGAGCACCGTGCGGCGGGGCCGCATCTCTCGGCGATGCAGGAGCGGTGAGATCGAGGTCAATTGTCGAGGTCTTCATCGTAGTGCTGCTTGCTGGGATTGTTTTGTCGCTCAAAGAACGTTGCCTCGGCAGCGTGATCGGTTGCCACACCGTTAGCGAGGGAGGAGTACTGAATGGTAGCCCGCTCTTCCCGCGAAGGCGTGCTGTTGTTGGTCCGCCGTGACGAAATGGTCGAAGCCGAACTCCATCATGGCGATGTGCATGAGGTCCGCCGTCTTCACTGCAATGGTCTGCCCGTGCGTTGCCGAAAGCTGCAGAGCTGTGTCGAACACCTGGTCATAGTCCACCTCCAAGCAGGCGACGATGCCGTCGGCCTCATCCTTCTGAAGCAAGGTGAGTCCCGCTTGGAACTGCGGCAGCGTCAGCAAGAACTGTCCAGTCGGCCCCCGCAGCCAGGTTTTCCGGCGGGCGACGTGGAGTATCTCGATCTCGTTGAAGCGCGACAGCAGAATCGGCGGGTCATACTGGTGAACAATCTCTTGAGCTGCCGGTGTGTTCGCCTCGCGCCAATACAACTTGAACAAGAAACCGCTGTCGAAGTAAGCCCTCAAAAGCGGTCCTCCTTATCCTGGGCGAGCAACTCGGTAGCGGTGGGTCCGGGTACGACCTCGGTGTAAAAAGGTACCAGCCGCGCGGCAAAATCCGGCCACGCCAACCGTTCTCCAAGTCGAGCAGACCGTTGGGTCGGCGGCGGCACAAGCACCACCCACGGCTCATCTCGTTGAGTCACGAGAATCCGTTCGCCCTCGTGAGCTTGACGGGCGTACTTGGCGAACTCGCGCGCCGCTTCCTGGACGCTGATCGTCTTCATGTTGACATAACCCTGCCGCTTGGCCCCCCTACGGTCAAGCCGCCGGCTGCACAGATTCTGGGGCATTGTCGGACGAAGGATCGGCGGTGATCGGACCCAATGCTGTTCCATGGAGAATAGCTGAAAGGCCCTTCAACGCCGGTCAGTGCCGGAATGCGCGAAAGAACTGATGCTGCACTCCGGGCGTGACGGGCACTTCCCACCCCCTGAACCCGGCGCCCAGAACCATGTTCGTGCTGACGGGTGTCCAGTGCACCAAATCCGCGGAGGCCTCGATAACCACAACCGACCGTATCGGCGCACCCACCTGCAACCGCACAGCTCCATCCTGGACTGTGGCTGAACCGAACACCGGCGCCTCGAAGCACCAGTTGAGGACGATTTGTCCGGCAGCGCCTCCGTAACCGTCAACGGCGATCGAGTAGGCCACACCGGCCTCGGCGGGGAAAGAGACGCTGCTCTGCCCCAGGAACACTATCCCGTCGTCGTTTGCAGCCACCAGGCTCAGCCCTGTCATGGCCGTCCCGCGATAAACCGCAAGCAGCGTGTCGAAGAGACTCCCCCCACATGTCGGATCGCCCTGCAAACACTGCGGCGCCAAGGGCAGGGCCACACTGCATTTCGGACTCAACGCGACGGTGCTCGTGAATAGTATTCAGGATTTCTATTCCCTCAGGCGAGTGGAGCATCTCGATCTCTTTGAAGCGCGACAGCGGAATCGGCGGGTCATACTGCAGAACAATCGCTTGAGCTGCCCGTGTGTTCGCCTCGCGCCAGCACAGATGGACATCAGAACCAAACTGACCTGTGCCGGATATTCCGCCAAGGCGGCCATCGACAAGGTGGCTGGAGGCTCTTGGTTCCCTTGCCGGGCGCGGCTTTGCTTCTCTAGCCCGCATAGCAGTCCTCTTGCGAAGTCTGAGTGCCCTGCGCACCAGAGGGGTGTGAAATATGCGGGCTAGCGGCGGCGAAAGAAGGTCCATCCCAGCAACCCGAGCGCCAGGACGCCCATCGACGCCGGTTCGGGAATGGTCGGGTCCTGGTTGATCCCGATGCGCACCCGGTACGAACCATCGTTGTCGTCGTAAGCGCCAGGCGCGCCGCCGAAGTTGAATCCATCGGGGATGCCAAGGAACAGACGCGTCGCTCCTGCGGGCGCAATGAACTCCTGAAACACATTTCCGCTGGTGACGCCATCGCCGATATAGAACACTTGTCTCAAAGCAGGCGTGAGACTGAGAAAGTCAATCCCCAGGCCGCCCGGATTGAAGTCGAGAGTGGCAGGCGCGGGCCCCGAGCTCGGAATGCTGTCATCGAGAAAGACCCCCGCCAGCGGGCCTTGCGGGCCAAGATACCCGCTGATGCCGTCCAGGGAAGTCAGGCTGCTGCCGGAAAGCCCATTGCCCCCCGGCCCGAAGAGCGGCGCCCCGTAGCCGTTGAAAAAACTCACCCCGCCAACGGCTGGATCGGCGACCTTCACGACATCACCGCCAGTGACACTCAGAAAAGGCGGGACTGTCTCGAGAATTTCCTCGGGCGTGGCGCCAACGTGGCGGATCAGATGCGTGCCCGGCCCCGTCCATGGCTGATTGGCTGGAGGTATCGTAACATCCGTGCGGCCCGCCAGAAAGATCGCGTCGCTGCCGTTCACGACCACGTCGAAGACCGCGGCTTGCGCAATCGGTGCAACCAGAATTGCGGCCAGCACGCCAAGCCGACTGAGAGAGGTGAGCACTCGGGTCCTTGGAGTTTTCATGGTGTTCATGGTGTTCATGGGTGGGAAGTACGATGGAACTTTTCGAATTGTGTACTAAACGGTCCAATCACCGTGCATTCGAATACGTCTATTTCATGATCATGTCAAGCGTATATAATACTCAAAGGCGGCTCGC
>JAXGQW010000164.1:0-3262 GCA_040766265.1 Verrucomicrobiota bacterium | reverse complement strand
GACAACCCTCGACTATTCAGGAGAACGGCCAAACGCCAAGAGAAGCCAATGATTTCAAGGGTGAAAGGCACTTTGGCCGTTAAAGACCTTCTGGCGGCTGCCGGGGCATTTCGACACGTGTGGTGTCGGCATTTGTAGGCAAGAGATTTCGGGGTCGATCCTTGGAACTTGGCTCGGTGATCCTACTCGCTCCGTCGCCCGTGGCCTGCGTGCATCGCTCGCATGCAATAAGGCCTGTGAACACAGAACAGTCGATCCGGATGGGAGTCGACCCGAAAAGCCCGCGCACCGGTCCACGTCCCCACAGACGTAGGCTTCTACCGCTGCTGCCGGTCCATTCGCTGGGGCGGATTCGTAACCGGTGCCCAGGAGACTGCCGATGCCGAGTTCGTTGGCGAATCGACATCCGGCTCGTGTCGGTTACACTACTGCTCTCATGAATGGCGCCGACAACGGTGTCGAGTCCTCCGCGAAGGGCGCTGGGCTGTTCGCGACGACCCACTGGAGCGTCGTGCTGACGGCCGGGCAGGCGGGCTCCTCCGCGTCGTCCGAAGCGCTGGAGAGGCTCTGTCGCACCTATTGGTATCCGCTCTACGTCTTCATTCGCCGCCGTGGCTACGGCGTCGAGGACGCCCAAGACCTGACCCAGGGTTTTTTCACTCAGTTGTTGGAGCGCCACTCCTTCGCGCGAGCGGCTCCGGGTAAGGGCCGGTTTCGTTCGTTTCTCCTCGCTGCCCTGAATTACTACCTCGCCGACGAGCGCGATCGCGCCCGAGCTCAGAAGCGCGGAGGAGGACTGGCGAACTTGTCGTTCGATGCGCAAACGGCAGAACAGCGCTATCACCTCGAACCCACGGACTGTCTTACCCCCGACAAGGCGTTTGAGCGCCAGTGGGCCCTGGCGTTGTTGGACCAAGTGCTGGCGCGTCTGGAGCAGGAGTTCCGCGCCGCCGACAAGGCCTCCATGTTCCAAAGGCTGCGCGGGTTCCTCGTGGCGGGTACCGCTGAGGAAAGCTACGCCGATGCTGCGAAGGACTTGGGCATGACCGGCGAAGCCGTCAAGAAAGCTGTGCAGCGTTTGCGGCACCGCTACTCGGAGCTCTTTCGCGAGGAGATTGCCCACACGGTGGGAACCCCGGCGGAGGTGGAAGACGAAATGCGCCACCTCTGTGTGCTCATGGCCCAGTAGAATCCTTGAAACCCCATACGTACTGCGATCAAGCCAAGTTCCAGCCCTCCTTCTTCCCGCGTTTCAAGGATTCTAAAGAGCGAGGCGCGGCGGGCAGGAAGGGGGAGACATTGAGGTGGTTCATGGTGCTGAGAATTTGGATTGGTCTGAGGCGCGCCTCGCTGGCGAGTGACGGAAATCGTGTCCCGCCGCGGGGCTTTTTCCGGTAGTAAGAGTGACGGCAAACGGTAACGGGGCTTGAGATGTCAAACCAGCCCACATGTCTGAAATGCGGCGCGCCCTTGGCAGGCGATGCGCGCCAGGGGTTCTGTCCGAGGTGCCTTTTTCTTCAGGCCAGCGTCGGCATGCTCGATCCAGGTCCCGGGGCCGGGGCCGGTCCTTCGCCTGAAAATGCTGCCCCGCAAGTCGCGCCTCCGCCGTCCCATCTCGGGGAGCCGGCACCCAATATCCGGCCTCCCCCATCCGCCGCGCCCCTTCCCCAATCGTTCGGCGACTACCAGTTTTTGGAGGAGATCGGCCACGGCGGCATGGGCGTGGTCTATCGCGCCTGGCAACGGAGTCTGGACCGCGTGGTCGCCGTCAAGATGATGGCCTTCGCTCCCGACTCCAGCCCGGAACTGGTCAAGCGGTTCCGTGCGGAGGCTGTCTCCGCCGCCAGTCTGCACCATCCCCACATTGTCGCCATCTACGAGGTGGGCATCCGTGAAGGCCAGCACTTCTTTGTGATGGACTATGTCGAGGGGCAGAGTCTGGCGCAGAGGATTTCCGACTTGCGATTTCGGATTTCAGATTTCAAACAGTCGGTCCAGTGGATGAAGACCGTCGCTGAGGCGGTGCATTACGCCCATGAGCGCGGTATCCTGCATCGCGACCTCAAGCCATCGAACGTGTTGATCGACGCACAGAATCAGCCGCACGTGGTGGACTTCGGTCTGGCCCGACGGTTGGAAGGGGAGTCCGAATTAACCGTCACCGGCCAAGTGCTGGGCTCGCCGCATTACCTGCCGCCCGAGCAAGCCACGGGGCAACGGGCGCGCGTTTCCCGGCGCGCGGATGTCTATGCCCTGGGCGCGACGCTATATCACCTCTTGACCGGGCGGCCACCGTTTCAAGCGGAATCCCTGGCGCAAACACTGGACCTTGTGCTGCACGCTGATCCGGTCGCCCCGCGCCTGCTCAATCCGAGCGTGCCGCGCGACCTGGAGACGATTTGCCTGAAGTGCTTGGAGAAGGAGCTGTCGCGCCGGTACGCCACGGCTCAGGAACTCGCGGACGAACTGGCGCGATTCCAGGCGGGTGAGCCGATCCACGCTCGTCGCATCGGCCCCGCCGGCAAGGTCTGGCGCTGGTGCCGGCGCAAACCATCCCTGGCTGCGGCGATGGGCGTGGCGCTGTTGAGTTTGCTGGTCGGGGTGGTCGGCATCGCCGTGCAATGGCGTCGAGCCGAAGTGCAGCGAGCACGCGCCGTAGGCAGTGAACAGTCTCTCCAGCGCCGGACTTACATCGCCGAGATCAGCTCAGCCCAGCTCGCTCTCCGGGACCTCAATCCGAGGCGTGCGCTCGAACTTCTCAATCGCCACCGGCCCCCTGGTTTGCCCCTCGCCACTGACCCGCGCGGTTTCGAGTGGCGTTACCTCTGGCAGCAGTGCCAGAACGAGGCCGAAAAGGTGATAGGGAAGTTGTCCGGCCGCATACGTTCCTTGGAGGTCTCGCCGGACGGACAATGGCTCTTCGCCGGTTCGCAAGGGGGCGAGCCGAAGCTCTGGAACCTCGCTACTGGCGAGCAGGTCAAGGTGGCGGGGGAAGCGGACTGGGCCTGGGGCGCCTTTTCGCCCGACAGCCGCGTGTTGGTGGTCTGCGCCCAGACCGCACAATCATTTGGCTCGCTTGGCATCTGGGATCTGCAGGCGCGCAAGTACTTGGATCCCATTCTCGATCCGCGCCCCGCGTTCACCATGGCTTTCTCTGACGACGGCAAACGGTTTGCGTTTGGAGTGCAGCACCCGTCCGAGGAGCGAAGGTTGGTAATCCTGGACTTCCCAACTCGGGAGCCGGTGCGGGAGGTGATCACCC
>JAXGQW010000163.1:0-3270 GCA_040766265.1 Verrucomicrobiota bacterium | reverse complement strand
TTCCCACGCCGGGCCGGACCCGGGCGACTTGGCGACCAGACACAACAGAAAGCCAAGATCGAGGTAGTGCGTCATGCCTCGGCCAGAATCGATTCGATCAGCCGCTGACCTTCCGTCTCGGAGTACTCTTCCCGGGCCAGCCGGGCGCCGATGTCGAATCTCCGGCGGCGCGGCGCCACTCCCTCGCGCACATAGCGTCCATGCGGTTTGCCGTAGCTGGTCACCTCGAGGGACTCGCCCGGCGTGAGTGCGTTGGTCAGCGGGCCGAACTGCTTCGTGAACTCCGCCACCGAAACCCGTTTTTTCATATCGGATAAGCTATCGGATAACGCGTGCGGGTCAAGCGCAATGGCCCGACCGCCAGCAGTTCTCAGCGTGGATCGAGCGCGAACGGACGCGCTGTGTCACTGTGCAAGCGTCCGGCACAGCCCCGTGCTTGCGGAATGAGACCTCACATCGCACGGATTCCTGCGGTGGGCGCTGGTAATCCGGGGATCACAAACGCCTCTCCGTCTCGCTTTCGCCTTGTGTCGGGTGTTGCGTGGCGTTATGCAACTGCTCATTCACGGCACACGGAATCGCGACGAGTCCAACCAACACCATTTCAACCGCCGATCGATTCGCACTGTGCATCAAGAGGAACAGACTATGTGCACGCTCTGTAACCGCCGCCAGTTTCTCGGTGCCACGGCCTTGGGAAGCGCGGCCCTGGCCTCGAGCTCACTGCTTGCTCAAAACGCTCCCGCACCCGCCCAATCGTCCCCCTCCCCTCCCGCCGCACCTGGCAAGGTCCGCATCGGCGTCATCGTCGCCGGCAAGGCGCCGGACCGGAGCTGGAGCCTGTCCGAAGCGGAGGTGAGCGCGCTGACCGAGCGATTAACGGAAGTCGAGCGCAAGCTCGGAAACGTGGAGTTTGTCCTCGGCCGGGCCACCAACGCCGCTGAAACGGCCGCATTGCTCGAGCAAGCCGGTCCTGACGCGCCCGTGTTGGCCATCAGCGCGGACATTTTCGGCCTGGCTCAGGGCGTGATGCCGACGGTGTTCAAGGAGGCGCGTCCGGTCGCGGTGTTTCATCTGCCGGTGATCGGCGGCCACGATTGGTGTCTGGTCAAACCGTGGCGCGAGGAAGGGCAGCGGATCACGCTCTACAACACCACCGACTCCGACGACCTGGAACAGGCGGCTCGCGCGTTGCGCGTGATTCCGCTGTTGCGCCGGAGCCGCGTGCTTGTCTCGCCGCCCTTCAAGGGCACGCCGGCCGCGCACGACCCCGCCCAAGTCAAACAGCGCCTGGGCGTCGAGATGGTCGCCATCGCCGATGGCCGCTACGACGCCGTCATGGCGACGGTCGATCAGGTCGCCGCCGAGGCGCGCGCCGACAAGTGGCTGCGCGAAGCCCAACAACTCGTCGAGCCGAGCCGCGAGGATGTCGTCAAAGCGGCGCGGGCGGCCCAGACCTTGGACCGACTGATCGCGGAACACGGCGCCTGCGGGCTGTGTGTCGGCACGTGCATGGGGTGGCTGCCGCGCGGTTTTCCCTGCCTGGGATTCACCGAATTGAACGATCAGGGCATCCCGGCCGCCTGCGACGGCGATATGGATTGTCTGCTCACGATGCTCATCCTCGAACACGCCTTGAACCAACCCGGCTTCCTCGGCAATGCGGCGGGCGTGGATGCCTCCCGCAACACGTTCCACCTCTCCCACTGTTCGGCGCCCCTGCGAATGGAGGGTCGGAACGGCGAGGCCGCGCCCTATCTGCTGCGGCGGCACGCCGAGGTGCGTGGCGGCGCCGTTCCCGAGGTCCACTATCGCATCGGCCAGACGGTTACGTTCACCAAGCTGATTCACCTCGACACGCTGCTCGTGTTCACGGGCAAGATCGTCGAGGCCCCCACCACGCCCAAAGGCGAAGAGCGGGGCTGCCGCACGGAATTGGTCGCTCAGGTCAGCGACGCCGACAGACTTCTGGACAACTGGGGCGGCGGTGCGCTGGGCGACAGCGCCAAAGATTACTACGCGTCGCTGCATCGCGTGGCCTACTACGCCGACCATACCCGCGCCATTCGCCACCTCGGGCACTTGCTCGGCCTCAAAGTCGTCGCGGAGTGCTAACCCGCGTGTTTCACACCCCGTCTGTGCACATGGCAGTCAGATCTCGCAGGATCACTGCTATGCGGGTTAGAGTGTGCGCATGAACCTTTCCTCTTACTCTGTTGCGCTGCTGCTGGGCTTTGGCACAATGGCGGGCGCCATGCCTGCCGCCCACGCCGATCGGACCCAAGGCCGGTCGATGGTCATGTCACGCTGTGGGATTGTGGCGTCAGAGCATCCGCTGGCGTCGCAAGCCGGGGCCGAGATTCTTGCGGAGGGCGGTCATGCGGTGGATGCCGCGATTGCGGCGAACGCGATGATGGGGGTGGTGGCGCCGATGACGTGCGGCCTGGGGGGCGACCTGTTCGCGCTGGTGTACGAGGCGAAGTCAGGCAAGCTGCATGGGCTCAATGCCAGCGGTTACGCGCCGTCGGGCCTGACCCTCGAGTCCCTGCGCCAACTCGGGCTGACGAACATGCCTCAGCGCGGCATCCACTCGGTGACCGTGCCTGGCGCGGTCGAAGGTTGGGATGCGCTGCGGCGTCGCTTTGGCCGAAAGTCGTTCGACCGCCTCCTGACGCCGGCCATCCGGACGGCGCAGGACGGCTTTCCCGTCACCGAGCTTGTGGCAGGCTATTGGGCCGGCAGCGAGGGGTTGATGCGGGCCGACCCGGCAGCGGCGGAAACGTTCCTGCCCGAGGGCCGCGCGCCGCGTGCGGGCGAGTTGTTCCGCAATCCAGGTCTCGGGTGGTCCCTCCGCCACATCGCGCGCCGGGGCAGCGCGGCCTTCTATCGGGGGCCGATCGCGGAGACGCTGCTCGCCACGTCCCGGCGCCACGGCGGCACGTTGACGGCGTCCGACTTGCAGGAATACCGGGCGGAGTGGGTCGAGCCGATCTCGACGACTTATCGGGGATGGACGGTCTCCGAGATTCCACCGAACGGCCAGGGCATTGCCGCGCTGGTGATGCTCAATCTGATGGAGCGTTTTCCGCTGGCCCAATATGGCGCCGGCTCGGCGGACGCGTTGCACGTGATGATCGAGGCCAAGAAACTGGCCTACGCGGACATGCTGCGGTACGTCGCCGATCCGCTCTTCAGCCGCGTGCCGGTGGCGGGCTTGTTGTCGAAGGGGTACGCGGGGAAACGCGCGGAACTTATCGATCCGGCGCGGGC
>JAXGQW010000162.1:0-3282 GCA_040766265.1 Verrucomicrobiota bacterium | reverse complement strand
CGGGGGGGGGGCCGGTCCGGGGCAGTCCGCGGAGGGGGGGGGGCAAGGCGCGCGAAGTGACCCATCTGCTGGGGTTGTTGCTGGTCCTGATCAACCTCGAGAAGACTTTCCGCAGCACGGGGGGAATGATGCGATGGCGCGTCAAGTTCGTCATGCTCGGTCTCGCCGTGATTCTCGGAGGCCGGATGTACGTCAGCAGCCAGGCGGTGTTGTTCTCGGGAATCCAACTCCCGGTTGTCGGCGTGTTGGGCACGAGTCTGCTGCTGGGGACTTTGCTGCTGGCGTTCTCCTTCCTGAGGACCGGTTTGAGCGAGGTCGACGTCTATCCGTCGCACGCGTTTCTGTACGGCTCGCTGACGATTGTATTGGTCGGGGTGTATTTGTTGAGCGTCGGTGTGCTTGCCGAGGTCGTCGCGCGGTTTGGCGGCGACCAGGCCTTTGCGCTCAAGGCGTTGCTGTTGCTGCTGGCTATGGTGGGGTTGGCGGTCGTGTTGATGTCCGACCGCGTTCGGCAGCGGACGCAGCAATTCATCAGCCGGCATTTGCGGCGCCCGGTCTACGATTATCGGCGCGTCTGGGCGGCCTTCACCGAACGCACGACGTCCCGGCTTGACCAGGCGGATCTGTGCCGCGCTGTGGCGACGCTGATTGCCGAGACGTTCAATACATTGTCGGTCACGGTTTGGGTGGTCGATCCGCATCGGCAGCAATTGCGCTTTGGCGCGTCGACGGCTTTGACCGAGCAAGCGGCAAACGAACTGCTCGATTTGGGAGACAACAGTGCGGCGGTGATCGCGGCCGTGCGCGCGGCGCCGACGCCGTTGGACCTCAGTGGTTCCGAGGGCGGCTGGGTTGAGACCCTGAAGCGGTGCAATCCGGACTATTTCAAGAAAGGCGGGAATCGGGTCTGCGTGCCGCTGGTGGCCGCGGGCGAGGTGCTTGGGCTCATCACGATGGCCGATCGGGTCAGCGGCGTGCAATTCTCGCATGAGGATTACGATTTGCTGAAGTGCATCGGGGATCAGGTGGCCGCGAGCCTGCTGAATCTGCAGTTGTCGCGGAAACTGATCGAGGCCAGGGAACTCGAAGCGTTTCAGTCGATGTCGGCCTTCTTCGTTCACGACCTGAAGAACACGGCGTCGACGCTCTCGTTGATGTTGCGGAACCTGCCGGTGCATTTCAACGATCCTGAGTTCAGAGCGGATGCTCTGCGCGGAATTGGGGCTTCGGTGGATCGACTCAATGGTTTGGTCCAGCGCCTCGCTCTGATCCGCCGCGGGCTCGAGGTGAAGCCGGTGTTGGCGGATCTGAACCAGTTGGTCAGGGCTGCGCTGGGGCAGATTGACGGTGCGGATGCGATCCAGGTGATTCAGGAGTTGCAGTCGGTTCCCCGATTGCCGGTCGATCTCGAGCAGTTGCCCAAGGTCCTGACCAACCTGCTGCTCAACGCCCGTGAAGCGATTTCGGGGCCTGGAACCATTCGTGTGGCGACGATGGTCCAGGGCGGACATGTGGTTGTCTCGGTGGCGGACACGGGCTGCGGGATGAGCGCGGAGTTCCTGAGCCGGCGGCTCTTTCGACCCTTTCAAACGACCAAGAAGAAGGGCCTGGGGATTGGGATGTTCCAGAGCAAGATGATCGTTGAAGCGCATGGCGGGAGACTCGAGGTCGAAAGCGAGCCTGGTCGCGGCACGACGTTCCGTGTGGTGTTGCCGCTGAGTTCGGAGCGCCCCGTGGCCGGGAGCGGCTCACTCAGCCAATGCGCTCTCGATGAATCTGGGGGTGACTCGAGATCCTGATTCTCGCTGGCGACAGGAGATTACGATTAGAATACGATTGAGAATAGGACCAGGAGACCTCGGTGCGAGTTCAGGGGGCAGTCCGAGCAGGCACTCATCCTATAGCCTGCGTGCGATCATCCCAAGAACCTGCGGCGGGGCCCTGCGACAGAACTGGGTCTATACAGAGCGACATAAATGATGCAGCGCCGGGTCAGGGGACCCGGCCTACAAGCCTGTAGGCCGCGTGCCCGCACGCGGCGGAACTTCTGACGCTGTGTCTAACGACTTTTTCCAATGAAACCCACAGTATTAATCATCGACGACGACGAGGCTGTCCTCGATCAGTTGAAATGGGCCTTAGCCGACGAATACGAAGTCTTGCTGGCCAAGGACCGGCCGAGCGCCATCGAGACATTTCGGGCGCGGCGTCCGGATCTGGCGTTGCTCGACCTCGGTCTGCCGCCGTTACCGAACGATCCACGCGAAGGGATGGCTGCCCTGGCGGACATGCGAAATCTGGACCGGCATGCGAAGGTGATTGTCATCAGCGGTCTGAGCGGCAAGGAGACAGCGGCGCGGGCGGTCGGTGAAGGGGCCTGCGATTTCCTGCTCAAACCGGTGCAAATCGACAGCCTGAAGCTGCTTCTGAGCCACTGCCGCCACGTGGTGACCCTCGAACGCGAATACGAGGAGATCCGGCAGCATCCCGAGGTCGAGCCGTTCGAGCTTCTTCAAAGTCGAAGCCCGCGGATGGAGGAACTCCTTGTGAACATCCGCAAGGTGGCGACGGCGGAGGCGCCGGTGCTGATTCTGGGCGAGAGCGGCACGGGGAAGGACGCGGTGGCCCTGGCGATTCACCGGCAGAGCGGGCGTCGGGCCGGACCGTTCGTGAAACTCAACTGCGACATGGCGTCCGAGAGCCTCTTGGAGAGCGAACTGTTCGGGCGCGAGGACGATGCGCGGAGCGATGGGGCGTCCGCGGAAGGCCGGCTCGAGTCGGCGTCCGGCGGCTCCCTCTTTCTTCAGGATGTGGGCGACTTGCCGCTGAGGTCGCAGGTTCGACTCATGCGGTTGCTCGATGAGCGGGTGGCGGATGGAGTGAAAGAGCGGCCCTCCGGGGAGACCGCGCCGCGGCTCATTGCTGCATCGAGCAAGGATCTGACCGCCGCAATCGCCAAGGGCAACTTCCTCGAGGGCCTGTATTACCGACTGGCCGTGCTGGTGATCCGGGTCCCCGCTCTGCGCGACCGCAAGGAGGACATCCGGCAGTTGGCCGAAGGGTTCTTGAAGCGCTTTGCGGCGCAGTTTGACCGGCCGAATCTGCAATTCGACAGCGAGGCGTTGCGCGCGCTCGAGCGGCATGCGTGGCCGGGCAATCTGCGCGAACTTGAGAACTGCGTGCGACGCGCGGCAATCATGTCGGACACCGATATTCTGAGGGCGGACGATCTTGGGCTGACGCCATCGCACGCACAGCCTGCGGCCGCCGGTTTGCGCGAGG
>JAXGQW010000161.1:0-3563 GCA_040766265.1 Verrucomicrobiota bacterium | reverse complement strand
ACGGTGGCAGGCGAGCACAGCGCCCAATTGGCAGGCACGTCGTCGACCGGATCGACCGCCTTCTTCTTCGGCACAGTGAACAGGCGGATTCGGGGGTTTTCAGCGGAGGCGATGTCCGCTTGCGGCTCGAACGAACGGTGGAGAGGCCACTCCATGTTCGATTGACCGCTGCAAATCCAGACCTCGCCCACCAACACATTGCCAATCTCGACCCGCTGCTTGCCGGTCACAACCATCACGTCGGGCCCCCCGGCCCGCTCCGGGCGCAGCGTGACAGCCCATCGCCCGTCTGCGTCGGCGGTCGCCTTGACCGTCTGTTTGCGGAACTGAACGCTCACCGCCTCCTGCGGATCGGCCCAGCCCCAAATCCTGAGGGGACGCCCCTGCTGCAACACCATGTTGTCGGTGAAGAGCCCGGGGAGCCGGACGTCGGCGCGCAGACCGCTGAGCGGGAGCAGCCAAAGGGCCGCCACGAGGGCCAGCAGCATGACAGACAGGGATTGGGGGAAACGAACAGATCCAGGATTCGGTAAGGAACGCATGGGAACTAATCCACCGCAAGCCGACTCGTTCGTCAACGGAGAAACCCTCAGTGCATTTGAGATTGAGCACAGCTTTCGATGTCAACGGCGAGGTCCGTGGGAGACTCGCCGGCAGGGGGATCGCCGCGCGGGGCGGTCAGAACCGGATCGACAACTCGCGCGGGGTCGAAGTATTGCCGAACCGAATCCAGACCAGGCGCTGGTCCGGATCCCAGGACCAGTCATCCAACTGTTGCCCGGCGAGGGTGACGATTTTCGGCGGGTTGGCGGCGTGCAGCAACACGATCGCCGGCGTGCCGGCCACGCCTTCCAGATGCCAGCGCTTCGGATCCGCGGCGGAGGCGGCGGAGGCGACGGGGAGCGTCTTGCAGGCGGATGCCAGGACCGTCGGAGCAGGCAAACGGACCTTGTCCAGATCAATGAGGAACCAGCGGCTGCCCGGCTCGAGCGCAACCTCGACGCGCACCTTCAGGTCGGGATCGAACAGGTTGACGAAACGACCGCGCAAGGTCTTGGGCGCGTCGCCGACCGATTCGTCGAGACCGGCAGCGACGACATAGGGGCCGCGTTCGAGAAGCAGGTAGTTCGTTTCGCGCCATTGCCGTGTCGATTTCGAGACGGCGGCTTTGACGCTTGCGATGACGTTCGAGTCGCCTTGGACGCTGGCCGCGGCGCGGGCGGGGTTTTCGCGCCGCCACAGGACGGCGCCTTTGCCCACGGCGCGGGGGCCTTCGTCCGCCGGCGCCGCCGGATCGAGGGCTCCAGCCAGCCCGAGTTGTTCAAACAGGTGAATCCGAGGCGTCGCGTACTGTCGCCCTTCGGCATTCCACCACTCGCGCACGTGGTTGTACGGATCGGAATCATCGTCCCAGACCACCAGCACGCCACCGGCGCGGACCCAATCCGCCAGCGGTCGGTGCGCTTCTTCGGACATGGGTTTTTGTCCGTGATAGCTCATGAGGAGGACGGCGAAGTCTTTCAGGGAATTGGTCGATGTGATGTTCTCGATCACAACGGGGGCGACGGGCATTCCGCGCTTCAACAGAGGCAGGGCGAGTCCATAGACGTGGCTCAGGTGTGGATCGCTCGGGGCGGGGTCGGCGCGCTGGAACATGAGTGAATCGCTGACGAGAATGCCGAGCCCTTCCGTGCCGCAGTCCCAGCGGACGCTGGTTTGCCGGAGATCGTTCAGGGCGTTGAAGACCGTTTGAAGCTCGGCGGCATAGGCTGGCGGGATCGGTTCGCGCTCCTGCGGATTGCCCTTCTTGGGGTAGCGTCCGCCAAAGACGCGCTCGGGCCAGGGCGCGACCTCGTACTGCCAGACATCGGGCTGCAGCAACGAGGCCACCAGGGTGGATTCCCAGTTCGTGCGATAATCCTCCCAGTCGTGATCGGGATTGTCCTCGATCGGGTCGTTCAAATACCAGACCGTCCGGCCCGTTGAGCGGACGAGGTCCTGCATCGAGCCGTATTCGAGGAAGGCGGTCTCGAAGGTGCGTTCCTTGAGCTTGCCGCGAAAGAGATTCGGGGTGCGCGACGTGCCGGTCCAGACCTGGGCGATGTAGCCGTCGCAACCGTTGAGCCGGCCCAGACTCGACTCCGGGCTCACGATCCGCCAGTGGGCGTAGTTGAGCAGGCTGTGGGACGGGACGTAGCAGCGGACTCGCTTGCCTGTTCGGCGGTTCCAATCCTGGACGTAGTCGAAGACCTGCTGGAGCGCCCGGCGATAGAGGAAGTACTTGAGTTTCGACGCGCGCCATTGGGCGTCGACGCTGGTGTGTGGCGGTTGCCAATCCTCGAGGTAGTGGGCGCGCCACGCGCGTTTGAAGCCCTCCGAGTAACCGCCACGGACCCAGAACTCGGGCTCTTCGAGGTGGATGGCCTCGACGCCGGCATCGAGGGCGCGCTGGACGCCGACGCACAGGAACCGCCCGTAGTTCTCGCCGGGGCACATGTAGTAGACGTCGCCGCCGTGGCTGATCTTTCGGCCCTGTCGGTCGGTCTGGGCCTCGTCCTCGTGGTTGACGCCGTCGAAGCGCCCGTACAGATAGTCCTGGTAGTTGCCCCACGACACGCCGGTCATGACGTGAATCCGGTAGCCGCGATCCCGCCACGTCCGGATGCGCCCGCCGAGGGCCGGATCGATGCCGTACACAATCGCCACGTCCGATCTCAGATTGCCGTTCGGGCTCCAGCCCTGACCGGTCTGGAAACAGGTGCGTTCGAGCCGCGCCAGCGGGTCCTCGGGGAAGGCGGGCGGCAGGTCGGCGGCGAGAAGGCCGCACGTCAGGAGGGCGCCGACCAGCCCGGGCATTGCACAAGACCTCATCTGTTCTGATCTCCGGGGTCGCGGGACTGACGCCGCGGGGCGGGTCACGGCTTGGCCGGGGCCAGGGGCCGAATTCGAATGTTCCGGAAATCGAACGCTCTTTCTTCCGCCTGGATGCCGAGGTAACCCTCGGTTGCATCGAGCGCATCGCTTTCCCAGGCCCGCTCGCCGTCGACATCGAGCGTGATCTGTTTCCCCTTCACTTCGATACGGAACTTGACCCACTGATTGAGCGGGAGCCTGGGTGTCTCCGACGGCACGACCGGGCGCGTCCCTTTCACCAGCCCGCCCAGGGCATCGTATCGCAAGTTCACCTGCCAGCCATCCTTCGGCCACGGTTTGCCTTCGAGCCCGGCGCGGATGAAGATGCCGCTGTCGTACTGGGGCACGAGGGCGCGCCACTCGAATTCGAGAATGAAATCGCGGTATTGCTTCTCGGTGCGCAGCCATCCCATGCCGCTCACGAGCCGCAGGTTGCCCTCGACCACGTCGAACTTGGTGTCGTGGACGCCGACCCAGCCCGAGAGGTCTTTGCCGTTGAAGAGGGAATCCCAGGTGTCCTTGGCGGACTCAGCCGCCGATGCGGAACTCGAGATCAGGGCGCAGAGCACGAGCATTTGCGCCAGAGGGGACCGAAGCGTTTTCATTGGGGGGCGACCCTAATCAGGGCTGGTCTGAAAATCCAGCGGCAA
>JAXGQW010000160.1:0-3615 GCA_040766265.1 Verrucomicrobiota bacterium | reverse complement strand
GGTTCACTCGCCGCCAGAAACGAGTTGGGCAATCCCCCCCGCACCCATAATTCGGACTGCCGTTCAACGCCCGTCTCGGCCAGGGCGAACCCTCCCATGTCCACGAAATAGACCCGCCCAGCCAGCGTCTCGGAGCATTTCTTCATCAAGTCGGGTGACGCGCTGCCCAGCAGCAGGAACCGGCAGGGGGATGGTTTCCGATCCGCCAGCACCCGCAAGAGTGGCATCAGGTCAGGCCGTTGATGGATTTCATCCAGCACCACCAGCCCGCGTGCCGCCTCCAAAACCGTTTGCGGATGCACCAACCGCGCCAAGTCACGAGGACTCTCCAGGTCGTAGTAGCTCCCGGACTGCTTCTCGCCCAACATTTGGGCCAGCGTCGTCTTGCCACACTGACGCGGTCCCAGGATCAGCGTAACCGGGCTGTGGGCCAGCCCGTCGTTCACTCTCGCGATCAGCTCAGGACGAGGCATCATAGGAATCCGTGAAAACTGGACGATGCAAGTCCAGGATGCAAGAACATCATTTGCAGCCTTGTTTTTGCTGGCGATTCTACCTGGAAGACCAGGCCATTTCCGGCTCTGTCGTTTCCGTTCTATTTGTCACCGACGTGCCGATCTTCGCCAGTCAGTCTACGCGATGGTATCTGACATCTGATGACACCCCCCCCAAAAAAAAGGCGTATTGACAGATTGCCGTGGAGCGGCGAAGAACGTGCTCGATGCCGCTCGAACTCAGACTGGGCTCTGACATTCGGAGGAGCAGTCTCGTCGGGCACGACACTCCGGCTGTTTGTCGGAGAAACGCGCAGGCGGCGGAGAGGAGAGTCACATGCGAAGGCCAAGACACGAGACGGTTACACTAGAACCCTTGACCGGTGAAACATGTTGCAGACAAGTCAAGTCTCTGTGCTGCGTTAAAGGGGTCAAGGATTCTCATGAGCGAGGCGCGGGAGAGAAGAGCGGGGAAACACGGGGACTCCTCATGGGAAGGAGGACTGGGTTTGGTCTGAAGCGCGCCTCGCTCGCCAGTGCGCTGATTCTGGTGTTGGTGGTGACGGCGCGGGGGGCCGATTGGGCCCAGTGGCGCGGGCCTGAGCGCAACGGCATCTCGCGGGAGACCGGCCTGCTCCCGGAGTGGCCGCCGGAAGGCCCCAAGCTGCTTTGGAAGAGATCGGACATCGGCGCCGGCTACGCGGCGCCCGCCGTGGCAGGAGATCGGCTCTTCGTGCTGGCCAACGAGGGCACCGCGAACGAATTCGTCCAGGCAATCGACACGCGGGACGGGCAGCGTGTCTGGTCGACGCGGCTGGGGAACGTGGGCAATCCCAAACAAAACCCCAACATGCCAGCCGCTCGCTCGACCCCAACAGTCGAGGGTGATTTCCTCTTCGCCCTTGGCTCCGATGGCGACCTGGCATGCCTGGAGGTTGGCAGCGGCAAGGCGCGCTGGCAGAAGAACCTCCGCACCGATTTCGGCGGCAAACCGGGCGAATGGGCCTATGCAGAATCGCCGCTGATCGATGGCGACACGCTGGTCTGCACGCCGGGCGGCCAAGAGGCCACCATCGTCGCGCTTCGCAAGCAGACGGGCGAAACCATTTGGAAAGCCGTCCTGCCAGAGGCGGGCGAAGCCGCCTACGCCTCCGCCATCGTGGTCGAGGCCGGTGGTGTGCGGCACTATGCGCAATTGCTGCAAAAAGGCCTGGTCGGCATCGACGCCCGATCAGGCCGGTTGCTTTGGCATTATGCCAGGGCCGTCAGCAGGTACAACGCGAACATCCCTTCGCCCCTGGCGGCCGAAGGGGCTGTCTACTGGGCGTCGGCCGGCACGGGTGCCGGTTCGATCAAGCTCGTGTCCAATGACGACCGGGTCGAAATCGAAGAACTCTATTTCGAGGCAAAGTTGCCCACGGCCATCGGCGGCGCCGTGAAGGTCAACGAGTTTCTGTACGGGACCACGGCACAGGCCCTGCTCTGCGTGGAATTCGCCACCGGCCGCGTTAAGTGGGAAGAACGCGCCTTGGGCGCGGCCTCCCTGTGTTACGCCGATGGCCGGCTCTACCTCCACGGCGAGAATGGCGAGGCCGGTTTGGTCGAACCTTCGCCCGAGGGTTACCGGGAAAAGGGCCGGTTCGCTCCCCCAGATCAACCCAAACGATCTAGTCCCATGGAGAAGGCCTGGGCCTATCCGGTCGTGTCAAACGGGAGGTTCTATCTGCGGGACCACGGGCGGCTGTGGTGCTACGACGTGAAGGCGATTCGCTAACCCGCATAACTCACACCCCGTCAGTGCACAGGGCGGTCAGATGTCGCATGATGTCTGCTATGCGGGTTAGAAAGGCAAAACCGCGCCCGGCTTGAGAGACAGCGAACTGCAACAGACTGGTCCCATTGCAGACCACTCTCAGGACCGACAGAATGCTCTCGGTTCCCTTTCTTGGCGCGGTTTTGCCAGAGCCCGGACCCCTCTCGTGAAGGAAACTGCGGGCGGACCGCCCGCGGCAAGCGGACGGTCCGCATCCGGCGAGACACGATCAATCGACGAGCCGGAAGAATCGCTGCGGCTCGGGGAATGTGTTCGTGTAGGGCGCCAGGGTGACACCGGGCACGTTGGTATACGAGCCGGTCGCGGCTGGCGCGGTCTGGAGGCGATGGCCACCGACCCAGTCGAGGAGAGTCTGGCCCTCCGTCTGGAGGATCGCGAGGCTCGGCGCGGGCGGCGGGGCCGGCATGGCGCCGCCATCGGGCACGTACAGGAATCGGATCGTGATCGGGTCATTGATGTTCACCTGGGGGTCGCCGACGGTGTAGGCGGTCAACCGCAGCCACTTGGTGTCTGCGAGGCCGTTCCATGCCCACTGGACGCGCATAGCTTTGGTGCCCTCGAAGGCGGCGTTATTGGCGACAACCGCAGAGTTGGGCGTGGCGGCCAGGTGGCCGCTAGTGCTGCCCGAGAAACCCGGGGCCCGGAAGCCGACATCGGTTGTCCCGGCCGGCGAGGCCTCGAATCCGTAAAACACATTGGTGCCATTTTCGATGGTATCGATGTAGAGATCATGCGGGCCGACGGACGTGAGGTCGTCGATGGCGAAGGCGATGGCGTCGATCACGTACCAGTTGCTGCGGAGGCAGGAGATGCAACCCACCGGATCGGGATCGCCAGAAACCGTGTTCCACTTGACGGACGGTCCGGTCTGGATCCGGTTGGGGGTGACCTCGCCACCCCAGAGCCAATTGTCATTGGCGTCACTGAAAGAGGTGGCGCCTGCAACGTCGGCATATTCGTAGTAACCGCCACTGTTGACTTCGCGCATCACACGGTATCCGTCCGCGCCGGCCACGGCATCCCAAGACCAGTTCACCTTGAACGCCTCGGTGCTTGTGACCACCTCGGATTGAGCGGGAGTGCTCGAGTAGATGCTGCCAGCGTCGCCTGGCAGGGTGCGATAGGCGTACACCTGGATGGCGACGGTTTCGTGGGGGTTGTATCCCGCCCCCGCGACCGCCGTGCCCGTTGCGTTTGCGGAGTCGCCAACGCTTTGGACTCCGGCATCGAAAGTCACAGTCTGCCAACCGCTGCCGCTTGGGGCCAGCACCTGACCGGGGTAACCTG
>JAXGQW010000016.1:0-75985 GCA_040766265.1 Verrucomicrobiota bacterium | reverse complement strand
TGCCGACCAGGACACCCTGCCCGACGATTGGGAGCTGAGTCACGGCTTGAACCCCCAGGTGGCGACCGGCGCGGACGGTCCCGATGGCGATCCCGACAACGACGGCCTCAGGAATGGGCTCGAGCACGCTTTCGGCGCCGACCCGCGGGCGCCGGACCTGGTCCTGACCAGCCTCACCGTGACCGCCGACGGCGTCCATCTCACCTACAACGCCATCGCCGGCCGCACCTATGCCGTCGAGGAACGAGACGCTTTCGACTCCGGCGAATGGCGGCATCGGACGAATCTCCTGCCGCTGCCGGGCAGCGGAATCGCCGAGGTCAAGCTCTCGATCTCCGCCGACGCCCCCAGCCGCTACTACCGCATGCGGCTCCAGTAAGCCATGGGGTCGGTCCCGGAATTCAGGAACATTTGGCCTCGAGCCGCCTCCGCCACCCCGCCATCTGCCGATCGCTCGCCCGCCTCACCGCCGCCACCGCCTGCGTCACCCGCGACTCGTCCCCCATCTGCAGACGCCGACTCACCCAAGCCCGCGACACAACGGTCCGCTTGCGCAGCCACCACGCCAACACCTGTTTCTCCTTGGCCCCCTTCACCAGTCCAGCCAGGTCATCCTCTTTGAGCCCCATCACTGCCAATCCCCGCGCCAGCAGCGCCTCCGCCGCCGCTTCGTCGTGCGCCTGCCGCGCCTCACCTGCATGCGACTGCCGCGCTTTCCCGGCCACGGCCTTCTCGAGCCACTTCGCCAACCGCTGCCCGAAACCCGCCGCACCCAGGTACCACCCGCGCCGCACCCGCCTCCATTCCTCCTCCAACGCCTCCCGACTTCGCCGGCGCCCCAGTTCGAGCACGCGCCCCTCCACGTGCGCCTCGTACTCCTGCCGTCCACGCGCGTCGTCCGCCCCAATCCCCACGCTGCCCAGCACGCGCTTGACCTCCAGCCACGGCGGACGCCCCGCCCGCCCCCTCACGTAGCCCGGGTAACTGCTCCATCGATACCCGCTCAACGCCTGCTCCCCGATCCGGATCAGGCCGGCCCGCGCCGGATTGAGATGAACGTACGTGCTCACCACCTGGAAATACTCATCCGCACCCCCGTCCACAATGAGCGCCTTGTACCGCCCCTGAAACAAATGCCCGAACACGTCGTTGCGCGCGTTGTACCGCTGCGTGTACGTTCCCTGCAGCCACTTCATCCCCGCCACCAGGTTGCCTTCCGGCGTCTCCACCAGCAGGTGATAGTGGTTGGGCATCAGCACATAGGCATGAATCCGCCACCCCGTCTTCTCGCAACCCTCGGCCACCGTCTCCAGAAACAGCTTCCGATCCCGGTCCCCTCGAAAAATGAGGCCGCCCTGATTCCCCCGGCTCATCACATGGTAGACCGCGCCCGGATACTCGATTCGCAACTTGCGCGCCATAACGACCAGCCCGTACGCCCGCCGGGAGGATGCGTCAAGACCAAAGATTCCTGCTTTCCGGGACCGACCCCTTTTCGGCTGCCTGACTGCGGCGACTTGCGCTCCGCTCGCATGGGCGGTAACAACGAGTGGTTTCAGAACATGAGACGGCTGAGCTTTCTGCTGGGAATGGGGTGGGCCTGTGCCGCGTGCGCTTGGGCGCAGGCGACTTTCACCCTCTCTGTGTCTCCCGCATTGCCGTCGAATGCATACATCGTCGAAGTGGCCCAGCGCGCCGGCTTCTTCTTCGCTGAGGAACCGCCGGGCCAAGCGGGCCGCAATCGCCTGCTGGTGCTCGCCGGCGAGCACCAGTTGACCGACGACCAGCGCAAGCAGATCACGGCGTTCGTCGAAAACGGGGGCGCTTTGGTGTCGCTGGGCGGGTTGCACGGAATGCCGGAATTGTTCGGGGCGGAGTTGGCGCCGTCGGGCGGCGCAAAAGGCTTCGGGGCGAGCGCCGTCCTCCAACTGGGCGAAGGTTACCTTGATGTCCGGGGTTCGCCGCATCCGGTGTTTGCCGGGCTGAGGAGCTCGCTGCATTTCTTTGGGGGGCTGGCGGTGCGGGCGACGGAAGCCGAGGCCACGGGCACGGTGCTGGACCGTCATCGCCGGTCGAAGCCCTTCGCGGTTCTGTTGGAGCGACGCGTTGGCCGCGGCCTGGCGTTGCTGATCGCGCCGGATCTCCTCAACAGCATCGTCCACATCCAGCAAGGCATCGCCGTGCTGCGGGACGGCACGCCGGCGTTCGATGGAACCATGCCCATCAACGATCGCATCCTGAAGACGGACGATGGCCAGGTGCTCGACGACGACTTCGATCGCGTGGTGCTGGCCGAAGGCGAGGCGCCGGCGTTCCTGGACCCGGTGGCGGATGAGCTGCGGCTGGTGATTCTGCGCGCGATTCAATACGCCGCGCGCGCCGTCGGCCAGCCACTCCTCCAGATCGCGCCGTGGCCGCGCGCGGTGCCGGCGGTGGGATGCGTCAGCCACGACAGCGATGGCAACATCGAGGCGGCCGCGCGGGCCATGCTGCAAGAGGTGAAGCAGGCAGGCATCCGCACGACCTGGTGCACGCTGTTCCCCTGCGGGTATCCGCGCTCGCTCTACGACGAGATCCGCGCCGCAGGCTGCGAAATCGCCCTGCACTACGACGCGATGAAAGAGAGTCCGGATCGCCAGTGGGGCTTCGACAAACTGGTCAGACAGTTCGAGGGACTGACAACCGAAAGTGGCCTCACGAACATCATTGCGAACAAGAACCATTACACGCGATGGGAAGGACGGCTCGATTTCTTTCGCTGGTGCGAAAAGGTCGGGCTGAAAATCGACGGGACGATGGGGCCGAGCAAGCGTGGCGGCTGCGGCTTTCCGCGCGGCACGTGTCAGCCGTGGCGGCCCTTGGACGACGAGGCCGCGCCGCCGCGGTTTCTGGACGTCTATGAAATCCCGTTGATTACCCAGGACCTGGACATTCACCTGCCGGCGAAACTGGCGCCCCGGATGCTGGACCAGGCGGTGGCGCATGGCGGGGTGGCGCATTTTCTCTTTCATCCCGCGCACATCCAGAAGCCCGGCATTGCCGACGCGCTGCAGACACTGGTGCGGGAGGGTCGCCAACGCGGGATGGAATGGTGGACTCACGCCGAAGTCTGGGAGTGGGAGACCGCGCGTCGCGGCGTGCGGCTGACGGAAGTGGCCGCGGTCGGAACGAAGTTGCGCGTGACGGTATCGAGCGGAGAACCGCTGAAGGATGCGACTCTGATTGTGCATGAGCCGGACGGCAACCAACGACGGCTGACCTTTGACTTGCTGGAGTCGAAGGCCGTGGAAATCGACTTGTAGAATCCTTGACCGGTGAAATGTGTTGTAGACAAGTCAAGTCTCTGCGCCGCGTTGAAGGGGTCAAGGATTCTAAGGCGCGAGGACTTCGGCGAGCTCAGTTGGGCCGCGCGGGAGGAGAACGCTGGATATGGAACCGCCTGCCTGGACACCGCGACCGGCCGCAGACTCTGGACTCGCCGCGACCTCAATTGTGATCATGAAGTCGACGTCGACTCGGCGAGTCCCCCCACTCTGATCGCGGGCAACGTCGTGGTCCACGCCGATGGCAGCGCATTCATCATCCGCACAGAGAACTACCTGTACCGAGTGGAGGAGACCATCCCATGAACGCTTCCATGTCCCGTCGCCGATGGCTCGGCCTGGCTGCCGCGGCCTCTGCCTCTGCCACAATCAAGCGCAACCTCGCCTCGGGCGCCGAGGCGCCGAGTCCGGACCCACGGCCCCGCCTGGCGGTATGCATCGACGCCCTGTTTGCGGACGTCCCATTCGAGGAGCGCCCCGCCAAAGTGAAGGCCGCGGGTGTCAGCGCCTTCGAGTTCTGGGGCTGGCGGGGGCGCGACCTGGACCGACTCGCCCGGATTCGCGAGGAACTCGGCATGGAGGTGGTCGGCTTGGCCTGCGATACCGGCGGCCCGCTGGTGGCCCCGGGCGGCGCCCAGCGGATCATGGCACCGCTGAAAGACACGCTGGCGGCGGCCCGGAAGCTCGGCTGCCGCCAGATTATCGCCCAGGTGGGCAACGCACTGAAGGATGTCCCCCGCGCCCAACAGCACGCGAATTGCGTCGAGGCCTTCCGCGCCGCCGCTCCGTTGTGCGAGGACGCCCGCGTGACGTTAAGTATCGAGACGCTCAATGTGCTGGTGGACCACAAGGGCTATTACCTGGCCACGTCGGAAGAAGGCTTCCGCATGGTCGATGCGGTGGGGAGCCCCCGCGTCCGTCTGCTCTTCGACATCTACCATCAGCAGATCACGGAGGGCAATCTGATCGCCAACATCACGGCCAATCTCGGGAAGATCTCGCATTTCCATGTGGCCGACGTGCCCGGCCGCCACCAGCCGGGCACCGGCGAGATCAATTACCTGAACGTCTTCCGGGCCATCGCCGCCCAGGGATACACCGGATTCCTCGGTCTGGAGATGTGGCCGACCGTGGACCCGACGCAGGCCATCCACGAGTCGATCGCGCTGCTGGCGGAAGCCACGGCCGGGCGGAAGCAGTGTCGCCCGGAGGAATGCCGATCTCGAGAGCAAGCGTCAGGTGAAGGGACCAAGCAACCGAATCGATTCCTATGAACACCCGTTGGCTTCCCCTGGCGCCCGCGGGTCTCGGCCGCGTTCCGCGGTGAATGGCCACACTCGGCTGGGCAGACTTCAGCCGCGTCGAGCCGAATCCACGGTCCACGATCCACCATCTGAAATTCGAAGACCATCTCGATCCGAAGGGAACCAATCGCATGAACCACCGGACTCTTACGACGATCGCCGTTCTGTTTTCCGTGTGCTGGTGCCCCTGTCGCTGCGTGTTGGGCGGGGAAGGGAAAACGCGCAGCCTGTTCATGCCGCGCGAGCTTCGTGAGCGGGCCTGGGCGAACATGCGTCAGGACGAAACGATGACGCGCCTGCGAGACCAGATCGTCGAGCGGGCCCGCTCCTGGATGGAGATGTCCGACGACCAGGTCTGGGGACTGATGTTCGGGCCGGGCATCACACGTTCCTGGATGGTCTGGTCCGACGGTCACTGCCCCGCCTGCGGCAAGAGCGTGCCCATGTACAACTGGCGGATGGATGCCCTCAACCGGCCGTGGAAAACCTGGTGCCCCCACTGTGCCGCGGTGTTTCCCGCCAATGACTTCGAGGCCTTTTACCGTTCGGGGCTCGACCGGCGCGGCATCTTCGACCCGGCCTTGGCCGACCGATCCCTCCTGTTCAACGCCGCGCATCCCGACCCCAACGACCCGCGGCACCGGTTCGGCGTGGACGACGGAGAGGGGTTCGTGCAGGACGGCAAGCGGTGGCGGTTCATCGGCGCGTACCTGATCTACGGCCAGTGGAAGCAAGCGGTGCTCGGCGGCATCAACGCGCTGAGCGAAGCCTACCTCGTGACGGGCGACAAGGCGTATGCCCGCAAGGCCGGCCTCCTGCTCGATCGGGTCGCGGACGTGTACCCCGGCTTCGATTTCGCGCAACAGGCGGTGATCTACGAGCGGCGAAGGGAGAGCGCGGGGTACGTTTCGGTATGGCACGACGCCTGCGAGGAGACCCGGGAACTGGCGCAGGGCTACGACGCGGTCTTCGACGCGATCGCGGACGACGCCGACCTGGTGGCGCTGCTGCGGACCAAAGCGGCGCAGCATGGCATCGAGAACCGGAAGGAATCGTTCGCGGACATCCGCCGCAATATCGAAGACCGGATCCTGCGCGACGCGCTGGACCACGTCCCGAAGATCACGTCCAACTATCCGCGCACGCCCATCGCCATCGCCACGATCAAAGCGGTCCTCGACTGGCCGGGCAGCCGGGACGAAGTCTATGCGATCATCGACGACTTTCTCCGGCGGGCCACGGCGGTGGATGGCGTCACGGGGGAGAAGGGTTTGGCGGGTTACTCCGCTTTTGGCTTACAGGGCACCGCCCTGTTCCTGGCCCTGTGGGACCGGGCGATCCCGGGATTCCTGGAAGAAATGCTCGGCCGCCATCCGAAACTTCATGACATGTATCGCTTCCACGTGGACACGTGGTGCTTCACCCGGTACTATCCGCTGGTGGGCGACACCGGCTGGTTCGCCGCGCGCACCGACCAATACCAGGGCGTGCGGTTTCAGCGCTTCGGGGATGCGAGCGTTTCCAGCCGCAGGGACCCGGTGCTGGCCCCGTCGATGTTCACCTTCATGGGGCGACTGCACGAGTTGACCCGGGATCCCGCCTTCATCCAAGTGCTGTACCTGGCCAACGACCGCGCTGTCGCGGGGTTGCCGCATGACGTGTTCGGCGCCGCCCCGGACGCTTTCCGCGCGCGGGTGACACGCCTGATCGCCCAACACGGGGCGGAGCCGACGCGCGAATCGGTGAACAAGCAGCAGTGGCGGATCGCCTTGCTGAAGTCCGGCGCCGGGTCGAACTCCCGTGTCGCATGGCTCAACTACCAGGCCGGTGGCGGCCACGGCCATCTGGACGGCATGAACCTGGGCCTGTTCGCGTTGGGACTCGACCTGATGCCTGACTTCGGCTACCCGCCGGTGCAATTCGGCGGGTGGGATTCGGCCCGCTCCCGCTGGTATCACATGACGGCCAGCCACAACACGGTTGTGGTGGACGGGAAGAACCAGGCCAACGCCGCCGGAACGACCACGCTGTGGAAGGACGGGCAGGTGTTGAAGGCCGTGCGCGCCTCGTGCCCGGCGATGATCGGCGGCAAGCAATTCGAACGCACCGTGGCCTCGGTGGACGCAGGGACCGATCGCTTCTACGTCCTCGATGTGTTCCGCGTGGTGGGCGGCAAGGATCACGCCAGGTTCATGCACAGCCACTTCGCAACCCTGCGCGCGGAGGGGCTGAAGCTCGAACGGGGACCGGACTACGAACACGGAACCCACATGCGCAACTTCCGGCACGACACCGCGCCCGCGCCGGGATGGAACGTGACCTGGAACATCGAGGACCGCTACGGGTACTTGACGGACGGGGCGAAGGTGCACCTGCGTTATACGGATCTGACGGCGGGCGGGGCGGTGGCCACGGCGGAAGCTTGGGTGATCCAAGGCAGCTACGACAGCAGCCAGGAAACGTGGATCCCGCGCCTCATGGTGCGGCGCACGGCGGACCAGGAGCCTTTGGCCTCCTGTTTCGTCGGCATCATCGAGCCCTTCTCGAATCAGTCCGCCATCAAGGCCATCGCGCGACTCGTCCCGACCGTCGAGGGGAAGGCGATGCCCGACGGAAACGTGGCCCTTCGAGTCGATCTCGCCGACGGTCGCGCGGACCTCGTGGTGGCGTTGGACGCCGAGAACCCTCTGAACTTGCGCCCGTCCCGTACAGACGGCGCGGTCCAGGTGCCTGCGTGCGGTCTGGTGACCGATGCCGAGCTGTGCCTGGTGCGTTTGAACGCGGCGGGTCAGGTCGAACACGCGGCTCGGTGTGGCGGCACGTTCATCGAGGTGCGTGGCCAGCGCTTCCATACCGATCAGACCACCGACCACGACCATTGAAGGGAGGGGATGGGGTGGCACTTTGGCCCGGAGTGCGCCCGTCCTCGGGCGCGCAGCAACGCGCGAGCGGACGGACGCGTTCTTCGGGCGGCAGGTGCGTGACGTCTTCCTTGGCGCGCGGTTTTGCCTTTCTGACGCGCATAGCAGTCATCCTGCGAAGTCTGACCGCCCTGTGCACCGACGGGGTATGAAGTATGCGGGTCAGGAGCCGTCGACCACGACCGCACCGATCCCGGATGGGGCCGCGAGGGAAACGTGCAGGGCGCCCCAGCCCAGGGCGAGACACAGCCCGAGCAGGAGCCAGCGAGAGCGGGTGTGCGAACGGATTGGCCCAGTCATGCCACCGGTCGTTGCGGTTGAGGAAGGCCACCAGCGGCCCGGTGTCCAGCAAGGTCCAGGTCATTTGCCGAATCCTCCCATGTGCTTCGGGTTGGTGGAGAGGTCACGCGGCCCGCGCCTGCAGCCGCACAGGTCCTCCATCATATCCAGGCAGGTGCCTTTGCCCGGCTTGCTCCGCTGTTGCTCCAGGGCCTGGCGGACGAGGGCCGACTTCGAGCGCCGCAGTTCGCGGGCCTGTTGCGTCAGCCACGCGGCCAGCGGCGCGGGCAGTCTGAGAGAAACCGTTTTCATGGGCGCCAGGGTAATACCGGGTTGACACAGCGGCACCCCCCCCAGTTCACGGGCTTTGCTCCGCGTCCAAAGAAGTCCGCCTCCGTTCTTTTCTTGGCTGTGGCCTGCGCCTACCATGCGCCGAAGCATGAAGACGCTACGGAATCGATGGTTTTGGACGAGCGTGTATGGGGTTCTCTGCGGCGGGTGCATCTCGAGTCAGTTGGCAACGGCGAAGGCCGCCCAATCCGAGACCGCCGGCCTGCGGGTCGGCGCGGCGGCGATCGAGTTGACCGCGGACGACTCGATGGTGATCGCCGGCGGAATCACGGCCGGGACTGCCAGCGGGCAAGAAGGGAAACTGCGCGCGGTCGCGGTGGTGCTGGAGCAGAAACCGTTCGGCAAGCTGGCCATTGCCGCCTGCGACATTCTCATGATCACCCGTGAGCACCTCGATCCCGTGGTGCGGGAGATCGAGCAGAGCACGGGCATCCCCGCGGCGAACATCCTGATTAATTGCACGCACACCCATCATGCCCCCAGCACCATGAGGGTGCACCGGTATGGCGCGGACGAAGTCTTCATCCGACGCGTGCAGCGTGGCCTCGTGCAGGCCGTGCAGACGGCCCATGCCAGTCTCTCGGAGGAAGACTGCCAGTTGCTGTTCCATCTGGGCGAAGAGAAGACCGTGGGGCAGAACAGCCGGATTCGACTTGCCGATGGCTCGATTTACTGGGTGGGACCCCACGACCAGTTCGTGCGGCCCACTGGCCCGTTCGATCCCGAGCTGCCGGTGCTGGCATTCCGCGACACGTCCGCCAGACTGCGGGCCCTGATCTTCAATCACTCGACGCACACCATCGGCAGCCGCGCGCCGGGCCAACGCTCGCCGGGATTCTATGGATTAGCCGCCCAGGATCTGGAAGCCGAACTCGGCGGTCCGGTGTGCTTTCTGGAAGGCGCCTCCGGTTCGACGCATAACTTGACGTTGTCCGGCGCCGAATGCGCCCGACGAATTTCCCAGGCGGTGCGCGACGCGCTGCAACAGGCCAAACCGCGGTCCGTGGATCGTCTGGGCGCGGTGAAGCGCCCGTTCCGCTATCGCGTGCGTCAGTTCGACGAAGCGCAAGAAGACGCCGCGGTGACGCAGTATTGCCAGCGCTATGTGGGCGCCTACGGGCAGTCCGTCATCGACGTCTTTCGCGACATGCGCGCGAAGCTGGCGCCGCAACGCGGCCAGGAACGGGAAACGTGGCTGCAGGGGATGCGCATTGGGGATGTGGCCCTGGTGGGCGTGCCGGCGGAATGCTTCACGCAATTGGGCCTGGACATCAAGAACCGCTCGCCTTTTCGCCACACGGTTGTCGCCGAGTTGGCCAACGACTGGATCGGTTATCTGCCCGATCAAACGGCGCACAAGCTGGGCGGTTATCAGGTTTGGACCGGTTATCACAGTTACGCCGAGCCCGGCACGGGCGAACGTCTGGTGGACGAAGCCGTGGACATTCTCAACGAGCTGGCCAAGCCATGAACTCCGCCTGGAATCGCCGCGGACTTCTCACTCGGCCTCGAGAGCCAGGCACGACAGGTGGCTCTTGTCCTTAGGGAAAATCCGGTTGTGCGCCACCGCCAGGTGCGCCCACACCGGCGCATCGGCAACCTTCAGGCTTTGCATCTCCCGGTAGCCTTGGGGGTCGGCCGCCACCACGCGAAGCAGACCACGGTCTGTTAGCCCGGTTATTTCACACGCTTTGCGAGGACCCCTAACCGGGCTAGTCGGCAAAACCGCGCCCGGAAAGGGACCCAAGAGGATCCCGTCGGTCCTGAAGGTGTTCTTCCACATGAACAGTGTGTTGCATCTCTCTGACTCTGGGACCGGGCGCGGTTTTGCTTTTCTAACCCGCATAGCGGTCCTCTTGCGAAGTCTGACCGCCCTGTGCACCGACGGGGTGTGAAATATGCGGGTTAGGACCAGCAGTTTATCTCCGGCGATCACGGGAGCCGAGTACCCCTCGCCCGTCGCGACCTGCCACACGCGAGGGAGCGGCACAGGCAGGGTCGCGGGCAAGGTCAGGCCGTGGACGCGCCCGTCGCGGTGGGGGCCACGCCATTGGGGCCAGTCAGCCGCTCGCAGCCACGGGTCGGCCCGACCAGCGTCACAGTTGCGGTCAAGGCGGCCAGAATGAGCTTCCGGCGGGGACCAGGACGGAGCAGCTCCGGGGTTCCGCATTGGCGAATCGTGCTCATTTGCTCATTTGGATTGTATGCGTGGAGGATGCCACACCAACGGGTCCCGTCCAACCATCTGTTGGCTTGAATGGGTTCTCTGGGCTGGACACACTCGGGCCACGTCGACAATGCACATTCTTGCTGTTGAGACATGCGCGAGGTTTCGGAGATAAGAATCCGCGGGGCGCGGCAGCACAACCTGAAGGTCGACGACCTCTCGTTCCCGAAGAACCGCCTCGTTGTCTTCACTGGCGTGAGCGGTTCTGGAAAATCCTCGCTTGCCTTCGATACGCTCTATGCCGAGGGGCAGAGGCGCTACATCGAAACCCTTTCCTCCTACGCGCGCCAATTCCTGGGCCCGTGGGAAAAGCCCGTTTTCGACAGGATCGACGGCCTGGTGCCGACCGTGGCGATCGAGCAGAAGAAGGCCGGAGCCAACCCCCGGTCCACGGTGGGGACCATGACCGAGATCTGGGACCACCTGCGCGTGCTCTGGGCGCGGGTGGGGACGGCCCGGTGCCCGCGCTGCAACGTGGCGATCGAGCCTCTGTCGCCGCAGGAGGTCGTCGAGGCCCTGGCCCGCATCGACGCCCCGGTCTTCGTCCTCGCTCCCCTGGTCGAGGGCCGCAAGGGCGCCTTCGCGGAGGAGATCGCGGACCTGAAGAGACGCGGCTTCGTGAGGGTGATGCTGAACGGCGGGATGGCGCGGATCGACGACTTGGCTCTGTCGCCCAGGAGAAAAAGCACGATCGAGATCGTGGTGGACCGCCTCAACCCCGCGCAAGCCGACCGCCGCCGGCTCGCTGACACCGTCGAAACCGCCCTCCGGGAGGGGAACGGATTCCTCGTGGCGCGCCGGGCGGAGGGCAAGGAGCCGGACGAACGGTTCAGCGGCCGGCGGAGCTGCAAACGGTGCGGCGCCGGTTTTGCCGAACTCACGCCCCAGACCTTCTCCTTCAACAGCCCCCTCGGCATGTGTCCGGCCTGCGGGGGCCTGGGCCGGAGGGTCGAGATGGACCCTGACATCGTCGTGCCCGACCCGTCGCTCTCGATTCGCGGCGGCGCCATCGAGCCCTGGGCGAAGGTCATGGGCAAGGCGGGTAGCTGGAGCAGCCGGATCGTGGACGCCGTGGCCGCCGCCTTCGGGATCGATCTCGACCGGCCCTGGAAGAAACTCCCCGCCCAACACCAAGAGATCATGCTGCGCGGCATCGGGGACCGCGAGGTCAAGGTGAACTACGAGGGCCGGCGCGGTTCCGGAACCTTCAACATGCCCTGGGAGGGCGTCCTCAACTCCCTGATGAGACGGTTCGCCGAGACGAAATCCCCGATGATGCGCGAATACTACCTGAAGTACTTTTCCGAGGCCGAGTGCAGCGCATGCGGCGGCACCCGGCTCAGGCCCGAAGCCGTGTCGGTCTTCGTCGGCGGGAAGAGCATCGTCGAGGTGGCGGCCCTTTCCGTGGCGGAAGCGTCGGCGTTTTTCGCGGGCCTCAAGCTGCCGGGTTCGAAGGGAGTCGTGGCGGCGGAAGTGTTGAAGGAGATCGGCGCGCGGCTCCAGTTCCTCGAATCCGTCGGCCTCTCCTATCTCTCCCTGGACCGGCAGGGACCTTCGCTCTCCGGCGGCGAGGCGCAGCGCATACGCCTGGCGAGCCAGCTCGGCGGCGAGCTGTCCGGGATCCTCTACGTGCTCGACGAGCCGTCGGTGGGCCTCCACGGACGCGACAACGCCCGCCTGATCGAGACGCTCAGGAGACTCAGGGACCGCGGGAACAGCGTGCTGGTCGTCGAACACGATGCGGGCACCATCCGGGCCGCCGACTGGGTGGTCGATCTCGGTCCGGGAGCGGGGGAACGCGGCGGTCGGGTTGTCTTCTCCGGCCCGCCCCGGGAGCTTCTCCGTTCGGACACCCTGACCGGACGCTACCTCTCCGGCAAAGAGAAGATCCCCGCCCGGGTCGAGAGACGGCGGCCTTCGGGCGTCCTCAAGATCTTCGGGGCCGCCGAGAACAACCTCGCCCGGATCGACGCCTCGATCCCCCTGGGCGTCTTCACCGCCGTGACCGGCGTTTCGGGCGCAGGCAAGAGCTCGCTGGTCATCGGCATCCTGAAACCGGCCCTGTCCGCGCTCCTGCACCACACGAAGCAGAAGCCCGGGCACTTCGCCCGCCTCGAGGGCGCCGAGTTGCTCGACAAAGTCATCCATGTGGACCAGAGCCCCATCGGCAAGACGCCCCGCTCCAACCCGGCGACCTACACGGGAGCCTTCGACCGCATCCGGGAGCTTTTCTCCGGCCTGCCGGAGTCGCGGATGTTCGGATTCGGGCCAGGGCGCTTCTCCTTCAACGTGACCGGGGGCCGGTGCGAGGCCTGCGGCGGCGACGGCGTCAAGCGCGTGCCGATGCATTTCCTGCCTGACGTCTGGCTCCCCTGCGAGATCTGCGGGGGAAGGCGCTACAACGCGGCGACGCTGCGGGTGAGGTACCGGGACCTGAACATCGCGGACGTGCTCGACCTGACTGTCGCCCAGGCGCTCGAGGTGTTTGGCGCGCACCCGGAACTCAAACGCATCCTCGAGACGCTGCGGGACGTGGGGATGGACTACGTCAAGCTGGGCCAGCCCGCGTCCACCCTTTCGGGCGGCGAGGCGCAGCGGGTCAAGCTCAGCCGCGAACTCGGCCGGACCGACACCGGCCGCACCCTTTACATCCTGGACGAGCCGACCATCGGGCTGCACTTCGACGATCTCCGGAAGTTGCTGGCCGTGCTCGACCGGCTCGTGGACGCCGGGAACAGCGTCCTGGTCATCGAGCACAACCTGGACGTGATCCTCCACGCCGACCACGTGATCGACCTGGGGCCCGAGGGCGGGGGGGGCGGAGGCCGGATCGTGGCGGAGGGCCCTCCGGAGGTGATCGCGCGATGCGCGGCTTCGCACACGGGAAAGCTGATCGCCGCCGCCCTGGCGAAAGACTCGGGGAAGGCCGATTGAATTCCCACGAAACGAGAGGCTCGCAAAGGTTGGGCTGCACTGATCAAACATGTGTGCGAAGCGAATTCGCTTTGCTGACCTCGCTGTCGGGCCGAGCTGAAAACTATCGCCTTCATCGGGCGACATCAGAGCGAGGTCATCGAGAGGATTCTCCGCCATTGCGGATTGTGCCTGCCTGCCGAAGCCTCCGCCTGTGCCGGTCCGCACGCAGACGGGTCGGCGCAGGCAGGGGAGGAGGGCCCAGCGCGCGCCTCGCCCACAGCGAAGACCTCGGTTACGGGCTGAGGCTCAGGGGGAGGGGAACTGTTGGAGCGCTGGCACCGCGCCTGAGGCGGGGCATCCGCTCGGCTCAGAACTGCACCCTCGGTGGCAGCCGCGACCGTCGTTTCCAGCCGTAGTAGCTCCTTAACCGGCCTCCTACAGCCCACGACCGGTTTCGGGGGCAGGTGGGCGGCCGCCCACCTGCCCTGAAGACCGACCTAACATCTGGCAGCGGAGGATTCTGCCGCGTTTCGTCTTGCCTGGCACACCCGTTCAGACACACTCCAACCACGTCGAACAAGCAAATAGCTATCAGTTGGTGCGGAACCGGTGGAATAGCGGCTGGCAATGAGCCAGATCGATGGAGCAGTCGTGTGAACACTTGAGGTTAGAACAGAATGGGATGGACTGCATACCTGCAAGAAGCGGAGACGCTACTAGCGCCGGATGCCGCATCGACTGTCCGGTATCGCAGGCAGGTGGATGCCCTGCTGGACGGTGGGCCGAACGCGGTTTTGAGGGAGGGGCTTTCGGTCGAAGAACAACGGACCAGCGGAGCTTTCTTCACCGGTCGAACACTGGCTCGGAAATTGGTGAATGGCATACCGGAATCCGCTTATCGGGGCGAGGTGCTTGACCCCACCTGCGGAGTTGGGGACCTTCTGCTTGCCGCCGCGGCTGGACTGTCCGTTCGCGAGGGACTCGTCGAGACGCTTTCAGAGTGGGGCGAGCGGCTGACCGGCTCCGATGTTTCGTCGGAGTTCGTCAGACTGGCGCGTATACGCCTGGCCCTTCTCGCGTTGCGGCGCGGAGCGAATCCCGAGCGCATGGCGGCGTCGGAACTGATCCGGGTCTTCCCTCGGATCACGCAAGGAGACGCGCTCTCTGGGGTGGAACACTACGAGAATGCGTCCTGCATTCTGCTGAATCCGCCCTTTGGGCCAGTGCAGGCACCGCCCGACTGTGAGTGGGCCACGGGCAGGATAACGGCGGCGGCGCTCTTTGCGGAGACGGCGATCAAAAACACTCAGCCGGGAGCGCACCTAGCGATGATTCTGCCGGACGTTCTTCGTTCGGGCAGCCGCTATCGCCGCTGGCGAGAGTGCGTGCAGCGGCAGGCGGACGTGTTCAAGGTCCAGCCGCACGGGCTTTTCGACAGGACAGCCGACATAGACGTGTTCTTGCTGCACCTTCGCAAGAGACGGAACGTTCGGCACGGCCTTTCCCGCTGCGCCGTTTCGCCGGTCAAGGCACGGCGCGGGAAGAGGCTTGGTGAGTTCTTCGACGTACATGTCGGGCCGGTTGTGCCGTATCGGGACAATGGGAGTGAACCGTTGCGGCCCTACATTGCGGCAAAGGGCTTGCCCAAGTGGTGCGCGTGGCAGGCCAGCGGAGACCGAAGACGTACGGACGGCAAGGGCTTTCGGCCTCCGTTCGTGGTGGTTCGCCGCACGTCGCGCCCCGGCGATGCGCATCGGGCGACTGGAACAATCATAGTAGGGCACGAAGACGTTGCCGTCGAGAACCATCTCCTCGCGCTCACGCCGAAGGACGGCACACTGCAAACCTGCCGGCAACTGCTGGCGCGCCTAAAGGACGCCCGGACGACGCACTGGCTCGATTCCCGGATACGATGCCGGCATCTGACCGTCTCGGTGGTGATGGAACTACCCTGGTGGGATTGACGTACTGGCCATGAAGTTACGCTTCGCGACGGATGTCCTCCGACGGCTGGGGGAGGAATTGAACCCGAGCATGGACCGGGGGATTCTCGAATTGGTCAAGAACTCGTACGACGCCGATGCGATCCACTGCACGGTCGAGCTGGAGCGGACGGATCAGGCCGGCGGAACCGTGGTCATCACGGACGACGGCGACGGGATGACGGCGCAAGATATCGAGACCGGCTGGCTCGTGCTGGGGCGTTCGACCAAGGATGCGAGGCAACGCACGCGGCTGCATCGTATTCCAGCCGGGAGCAAGGGATTGGGCCGGCTGGCGGCGCTGCGCATGGGTAGTCAGGCATGGCTAACGACCCGCCCCCGGAGTGAGCGGAACACGGAGTACGACCTGCTCATCGACTGGAAGCAGTACGAGGGCGTGGAACTTGTCGATGACGTGGAGTTGACGGTTGAAGAAGGACGCCGCAAGCGCGATGCCAAGCCCGGAACGGAGATACGGATCGAGGGGCTCCGCGCGAGGATCGGTCGGCACGACGCCAAGCGGCTGGCTCGGGAGCTTCTTCTTCTGGCCGGGCCGTTCGGCGAGGATCCCACGGGATTCCGTCCGGTGCTGAAAGCGAGGGATTTCCGTGACCTGGAAAAACTGGTCCAGCGAGGTTACTTTGATGAGGCAGACTATCACCTTGTGGCTCGCATCGACGCGGAAGGTCGAGGGAAGGCCGAGGTCCTCGATGGGCGGGGCGGGATTCTGTTTTCGGGGACTCACCGGGACATCGCAACGACCAACGAGCGTGCGAAGTACGAGTGCCCGGCACTCGCGTTCGAGTTCTGGACCTTCTTGCTCGAAAGCGCACGCTTCCGCGCGAGGAGCGTCTCAAAAGGGGCTCTGCGGGAGTGGCTTGGAGCCGTAGGTGGCGTCCACATCTACCAGAACGGCCTGCGCGTGACGCCATATGGCGACCCCGGAAACGACTGGTTGGATCTCAACCTGAGCCGTGTCCGAAGTCCCGAAGAGCGCCCTTCGACGAATAACTCCATCGGGCGGGTGGTCTTCAACGACACGGACGCCTGGCTGGTCCAGAAGACCGACCGCTCAGGCTTCATCGAAAGCGCGACCTTCCTTGAGATACGGGCGTTTGCGCAGGATGCGCTGGATTGGATGGCCCGCAAGCGGCTCGATGAGGCCGAGAAGAGGCGGGAGCAGCAGAAGAACGAACTACCTGCGGCCACAGAGGCATCGAAGAAGCAGTTGGATGCGGCAGTGGAAAAGCTACCGCCGGCCGACCGGGAATCGGTGAAGAAGGCCGTTGGGTTCGCTTGGCAGGCTGTGACCAAGCAGTTCAAGCAGCACGAGAGCGAGATTCAGCTCTATCGGACGCTTAGCACGGCGGGCATTACGGCGGCGACTTTCGCACACGAGTCTGCAGGCAGTCCGATCAAGGTCATCAGCCGCTCGATCAGTGCAGTAGAGAGGCGCGGAAAGAGGTTGCTGCACAGCGCCGTGTACGAGAAGGAACTCTCGGAACCGGTAGAGGGCGTAAAGGGAGCGACCCGCAGCCTGGAGGTTCTGAGTCAGGCCACGCTCGACCTGCTTAACCACGAGAAGCGGCGTCCTGGCAGGGTGGACATCCACGAGGTGTTCCGACACGTGTTGACGACCTTCCAGCCCTTCCTCGAGGCGCGGCAGATCAAGGTTGAAACCCGCTTCTGCCAAGGATCGCCCTACCTCCGCGGGTGCGAGGCAGCGATCGAGTCGGTATTGACAAACCTCCTGAACAACAGCATCGCCGCGTTTGAGGAGGCGGGAACCGCCGATCGCCGCATCTTAGTGGCGACCGAGAAGGCCGACGGGCACTTGTCGATTCGGGTCGCCGACACAGGGCCGGGCATTGTCGGCAAGGATACCCGGGAGATCTGGTTGCCTGGAATAACAACGCGCAAGAACGGCACAGGGCTGGGCTTGACGATCGTGAGAGACACCGTCACCGAACTCGCCGGCCAGGTGAGCGCTCTTGAACATGGCGAAACGGGCGGGGCGGAGATCCTGATTCGTTTGCCGATCCTTGGAGGCTGACAATGGCTATCGCTGTGGCAGGGCAGGAGATTAACCGGGTGTTGATTCTGGACGACGAACCGGAAGCGCGTCGGAGCATGCGGTTCGCGTTGGAGGAAGCTGGGGTCGAACCAGTAGTTGAGGATGGCCCGATCCGGAGCCGCGGTGTTTTTCTTCGTTCTGTGGGTTCGCGCGCCGACGCGGTTCTGTCGGATTACCGGTTGACCCCTGGCAACTATGCGACCGAACAGGGCGACTCATTTGTTGCCTCCTGCATTCAGGCCCGCATTCCGGCGCTGCTATGCACCACTTACGCGGATACCGACATAATGATCAACCGCCGGTTGATGAGGTTCATTCCCGTCGTGCTGCGAACGCGCTCACCGGAACCGGAACAGATCGTTGACGGCTATCAACGGTGCCTGTTGGAGTTGTCAGGGGAACTTCGCCCTAGCCGCAGGCCATGGCGCACTCTCGTGCGTGTTCACGATGTGGACGGTATGCGGCAGTACTGCCATGTGGTTGTCCCGGGATGGAATGTCGAGCAGAAGATCCGGGTCTCGTTCGAGAGCATCCCGGCGGCTTTACGGCGGTCGCTCAAGCCCGACAAGCGGCTCCATGCGAAGGTTAACACGGGTGCGGAGGATTCCAAGGACCTGTTCTTCGACGAATGGGAGGCCGACTGATGGGCAAACCTCCCTCGGCAACGCGTCGGGACCTGCTCACAATTCTGGACGTCGGGCACGGGAACTGTGCCGTCGTGTCCGCCGGGGGCCGGGTGATCGTTATCGACACTGGCTCCGGTTCGGCCCTTCAGGAGTTCCTGACGCAGACGAAACTGCGCAAGCTGCATTCCGTGGTGCTAACGCACGCCGATGAAGATCACATTGGTGGATTGGTGGGGCTGATCTCCAGCCAAGTTGTTGACGTGGATCGCGTCTACGTCAACGCGGATGCGGTCAAGCAGTCGAAGGTCTGGGAAGATCTCCGTTACGTGCTGAATCGGAAGTCGAACGTCGGTAAGATCAGGCTCCACACCGCTCTCACCCGTGCGGATACTGGGCAACTCGACGTTGACGGGACAGTCTTGGAGATTCTGGCGCCAACGCCGTACCTGACGATGGGAGGCCCCGGCAGTGTTGACCGAAAGGGGCGGCGGATCACGTCGAACACCGTCAGCGTTGTCATACGCGTGAAGACAGAGGCAGGCCCCGTCGCGTTGTTGGCGAGCGACCTTGACGGTCTTGGTTTGGAGTACCTCCTGGATGCCGGGGGCGACGTCAGCGCTCCGTTCCTCGTCTTTCCGCATCATGGAGGGAAACCGGGCACTGAAGACGGCAGGGCCTTCGCAAAGCGTATGTGTGAGGCGGTGAAGCCGGATGCCGTGCTCTTCTCCATTGGCCGGGGGCGATACGCCACTCCCAATCCTGATGTCATCGCGGGCGTTCTGGAGGCGCGACCGAAGTGCTGGATCGCCTGCACGCAACTGTCACAGAACTGCGCCGCTCACGTTCTGCGGCACGATGCGAGGCATCTGTCGGATGCGTTCTCGCAGGGCCGTGAGGCAGGCCGCTGCTGTGCTGGTTCGATTGTGATACCCCTCCGGAAGCCGAAGAATAGCAAGCCAACGTGCGCCGCTCATTCTGCCTTTGTGAAAAAAGCTGTGGAGTCGCCCCTGTGTCGCCCAGCAGGTGGGGCAAGCCGCAGGCGTACGCCGCCTGTACTGGACATCTGACGAACTCAGTGCAGGGGAAGCGGGGACAGTCCCACAGACAGCATTTAGCTGGGACGGCGGCGTGCCGGTTCTGGTGCACGTACGAGGCAGGCAGCCGCCTGAGGAAGTGGCGATCCTGGAGAAGGCCAAGGCATACGGCGCCGTTGTGCGTTGATGTGAGTCTGGCATGAGCGTAATGGATGCATACCGGCGTGAGGCGGCTTTCGATCTGAAAGTGAGGGTCGTCCGCGAGCAACTGGCGCGTGTGGGGCTGATCCAAGTCCGGTACAGGGCCTTGGGAAAGGCCGCGCGGGCGAGAGTGGTCTTACCCACCTAACGCGAACCAAAGATGAGGGCTGCCGGGAAGCGGCAGGCGATGCCCCGGAGATGATCAGCGTGCAGACGATTCCACATCCCCCGCATGTGTGGAAGTGCCTCCCAGAATCAAGGGCAGTATGTCAAGCTCTCGTCGGCAATGCGGGGCATTCGCTCGACGGTGAACCGCACCCCCGACGACTTCAGAGGTTGTTCTAAGACCGTAAGAGCCGACGCAAGGAGGCTCAGACGTCCACGTTCCACGCCCGGGTGTCGGGAGGATTGAGCCTGCTCACGTCGGCTCCTACGGTGGGGGGAGGGTTTTTAGACACGCTCTTCGGAAATTGCTGGCGGTTCTTGACCGGCTCGTGGACGCCGGGAACAGCGTCCTGGTCATCGAGCACATCCTGGACGTGATCCTCCACGCCGACCATGTGATCGACCTGGGGCCCGAGGGCGGGGGGGGCGGAGGCCGGATCGTGGCGGAGGGCCCTCCGGAGGTGATCGCGCGATGCGCGGCTTCGCACACTGGGAAGCTGATCGCCGCCGCCCTGGCGGGAAACTCAGGAAGAGTGGTTTGAGCAGCAGGTCAAGAAGGGAGTTCGGAGACTGCTCCCAGCGTGGCACTGAGCGGCACGCTCAACGCGCCTTTGCGTCCTCGACATGCCTGGCCCCAGCCTTCCGGATCGCATTCGAGCCCCTCCCCTGCGGGCATGCTCCAACCAGACGAAAAAGCAAATTCCGAGGAGTGGATGTGCGAATGCCTTTGGTGCGCCGGTCAACTGCCCGGAGGGTGCGCGAGCGGATCAAGCAGATCCAACCCGGCGATCCATTTGAAGTCGTCCGTGTTGCGCGTGACCAGCATGGCCCCCTGCGCCAGGGCGGTAGCGGCAACGAGGGAGTCTCCGAGCTTGATCTTCCGCGTCTGCCGCAAGGCGATGGCCTTTTCAACCACCGCTTTCGAAACCGGCAGACATTCCACGTTGGCAAAGAATTCGCCGAGGTAGCGCTTCTCATCCGCAGTGAGTTGGTGGTAGCCGAGAGTTTCGACATGCGTGATGACGGACACCGCCACGTCAGGCTCGGCCAGCAGGGGATGGAGAAAGTCGAAGCCCGGTTTGCTGGCGTAGATGATGATGTTGCTGTCGACGAGCTTCATGGCTCACGACCAGGCAGTTCGCGGTCGGCGCGAACTTCGCGTTGCCACGCCACGGGTTCTTGAATATGGGAGAAGGCGTTGAGACTGGCGAGCTTCTTGAGCGCCGCCAGACGGCGTTGCGTTCGCTCGTCCGGCGTGGCTGCGGCAGCCGGTTCTTCCAGCGGCGTGATCAGGGCCTGCACCAGCCGGCTGGGCGGGAAAACGGCTTCGCTATTCTCGAGCCACCGGATTCGGTCGCCCTGAACCGTGGCTTTGAGTGTCCTGAGCATGGCTATTGGGTACGCCGGAGCGACAGCTTGTTCAAGCTGCAATTGGTCTGTTCCTCTCCGCGTCCTTCGCGCCTCTGCGGTTGACATCAGCGGTTTTGCCGCGGGCAACAAAACCGTGTCTCTGTGGTTCAATTCGGGACGGTGACTGTCATCGAGGGGCGAATTCACCACAGAGACGCAAAGCACTGGCCTTCATGAGGGAATTGGGATGGAACCTGGCTGTGGATCCAGCCCGGCAAGAGCGCAATGAACCGGCCCATCCGTGTTTGATCTGTGGCTCTTTGGATGCCGTGTCCTCTGTGCTGCTATGCCCCAGAATCTGCTCAGCCGACGACCTTTGGTTGCGGCTTGGCTGCGCCGCGAAATAACCGGGTTAAGGCTTTAGCGGCAGGGCCTGGATGCCGACATCAATGTACTGGCCGCCCACCGTCTGCGTGCAGTGGATGGCGATGGTGTTCCGGCCGGGTTTCAGGAAGGCGCCGGCCTGATGGTTCAGCGGAATCTGGTCGTAGTCCGCATTGTAGCCGGAGAGTTTGGCGGCCAGCAGCCCGTTGAGATAGACCTCCGGGGCTTCCTCGTACTGGATGTTGAGGACATAGTGGTCGAATTGCTCCGCGGGCATGTCGAAGCTGCTGCGCAACCAGATGTCGCTCGAGTTCCACCGGGTATTGGGTTTGCGGCCGATGCCGGCTTCGTCCTGTCCGAAGGGGGCCGGCGCGGTTTTCCATTTCGAGTGGTCGAAATCGCAGGCGAACCAGTCGCCCACGGGTCTGTCGAGGGTGTATTGCCACGAGCGGGCTTTGCGTTCGGACGTGGGGAGCAGGACGCGGTATTCGGGGGACTCGGCGGGAACGCCGCGAGTCACCATCCGGATTTGTTCCACCTCGCGCGCATTGAAGGGCGTGCCGTCACGCCGGAAGATGTCGTGGTGCCAAAGCGGCGGTTCCGGAGCGCCTTCGCGCGATCCCCAGGGATAGTGGGTCAGGTTTCCGTCGAACGCCGCGCACGCGGGCACGCCGGGCTTCTGCATTGTAGGAATTGAGTCAAGTTTTTGCGGCGCGCAGCGGCGCAAACACTTGACTCAATGACTGCACTCCGAGCCCCAAGTCGGTTACGGCTCGGCCGCGGGGATCTTGAAGAAACACTGCCAATCGCCGTAGGCCGAGCCGAGCGACACGCGGCGGCCCTGGTACCATTCGACATGTCCGTCCTCGAAGGTGAAGTTGCCGCCCTGGGGCGCGCCGCCGGCGCCGCGATGCACCGCCGTCAACACCTGTCTGCCTTCGTAGTCCGTGGTCCAGCGCAGCCGCGCATCATAGATGTTGGTGCACTTCGGGCCCACGGCTTGCAGGCGGTCGATCAGGATCGGGGCCGACGCGAAAGGCCCGTTGAGTTTCTTGCGAAAAAACCACTCGGCAGTGCCCTGGGCGTAGCTGCTGACGTCGGGATCACCCGTGCGGCGGCCAGGCAAATAGAAGTATCCCATCAACTGCAGGCCGCTGTCCGACGTGATCATGCCACGTTCCGCGACCCGATGCCAGACGTCGGTCGGACAAAACAGCACGTCGTTTCGCGCGCGTTCAGACTTCGCGGTCGTGCGCTGGTTGCGGATGAGGTAGAGGTTCCAAAAGTTGCTCATCGACGGTGTCATCCAACTGAAGCCCCATCCATCGCGGTTGTCAGGGAATGCGTTGTCGAAGTCGTTGGCATAGAGATTGACCGCTAATCCCCATTGTTTGCCGTTGCTGGCGCACAAGGATTTGTGCGCTTGAGCCTTCGCTTTGGCCAGAGCCGGAAGCAGCATCGAAGCCAGAATCGCGATGATGGCGATTACCACCAACAACTCGATCAAGGTAAACGCCCCACGGCCCGTCGTGCGCGCCGAAGGCTTGGCTTTCATCGGATGAAGTCCTGCGCTTTCTCGAGATGTGTTTCTGAAATCGGCGCTAAATATGCCACAGGAATTTCAGTTCAGCAAGAGTGGCACTTTGGGCGGTGCCATGCCTCGCATCTTCTCAGCGAAGCCTGTCACCGAGGGCGGGAGGGTGCATGAGGATTGATCGGGACGGCTGCGGGAGAATCGAAATAGACAGTTGATTTGTCGCGAGCGCCGAAAAGCGTGCCCTCATCATGGAGTCACCCGCGACGCCCGGGCACGGGACGCGGGCGTGCGGCATGGCAGGGATCAATCGCCGTACCTGAGGCGGGAGGCATCATCCCTGAGGAAGCATGGCCAAGAACCGGGCAGGCCGCACGATGGGGATGCCAAAGGGCTTTCCCAAGTCCAACAGGTCCAGATCATAGGTGACGATGACCTGCGCCTTCGCGGCCAGCGCGGCGGCCAGATATGGATCATCCCGCTCATCCCGGCTGCGGCGCTTGCCCAGCGGCAGGGGTTCGACCCGGCGCACCTTGTCCAGATACCAGTCCAGCCGGGCCGAGGCATGGTGCGTGGGGTGGCGTTCCCGGATGATCCGCACCGCCGTCTCACGGGTTTCTTCCACCGTCGCCAGGGTCCCGTAGGCGAAGGCCTGGCGCCGGGCCATCCGGATAAGGCAGAGCCAGCCTTCGCCCTGCCAGCAAACGCCGGCCACGACGACATTGGCGTCAAACACCACGCGCATGTTTGAGCTGTTGACGAACCTCTTTCTGGGTCTTCAGGACCGTCGTGAGCTCGGCCTCGCTCGGGCCGGCGGGCGCGCCCGGCGTGGTGGACTGCAGCAAGGCCAGGTCGGCCTCGATCTCCCGCTTCATCCGTTCGCGCAGAAGGTCGCGGAAAAACTCGCTGGCGTTGCCGAAGTCGCGGGCGACGGTGCGCCGGACGTACTCGGCCTGCTCGGGCGTCAACGAGATGTTCATGGTGCCCATCTTCATGGCGGCACCGTAGCGGTGGCCAACATCTATTGTCAATCATTGGCGGAGACGACTACGGCAACATGCCAGGCGGCGGGGACGGCGGTGCTCTCCGGTTCCGGCAGACGCGCCTTCACCCTGATCGAACTGCTGGTCGCGGTGGCCATCATCGCCATCCTCGCCGGCCTGCTCCTACCCGGCTTGTCACGCGGCAAGGCGGCGGCGAAAGCGACGGAGTGCCGGAACAACCTCCGCACGTTGGGCCTGGCCATGCAGATGTACCTCGGCGATTTCAACGCCTACCCGCCGGCCAGCGGCGCGGGCATCCTGGGTTACGGCGAGAAGTACGGCTGGCTGATGCAGGACGACTGGAAGATGCAGTTGGTGCCGTTCATCGGCGTGAAGGACGACCGCTTTGTCAAACGCGAGGACACGATGCGCGTGCTGCGCTGCCCGCAGAAGGTCGCCAACGAGGACGGCAAGCGTGGTGAGGGGCAGTACGCGATGAACGCCTCCGGCACCGGTCCTTTCAAGACCAGCCTGGGCTGGCGACCTGCAATCGTTGATGTCCTCCAATGACCTTGGTTTGTCCCTCTTGCACGTCCTCGCCGTCACTGCCTCGATGATGTGCGGCATCTCCTCCTTCACCGACCGCTGCCCCCCAACTACCCCGGCCGGGCGCCGAGATCGAGTGCTGCTGCAATTGCTCTACAACACCGGAGCCCGAGTTTCGGAAATCATCCCCCTGCGCGTCGAGGATCTCAGCCCCAACGGCTTGGCGACGGTCCACCTAAAGGGCAAGGGCCGTAAAGAGAGGACCGTGCCTCTCTGGCGAACCACCCGTCGGCTCCTCCGGCAGTGGATTGCCCAGAACGGCTTGAAACCCGGCCAGCCGTTGCTTCCCAATCGGTTCGGCCAAGCGCTTTCACGCTCCGGAGTCGCCTTCCGTTTGGGCAGAGCCGTCAGTCACGCTGCTCCGGGATGTCCGTCCCTTCGCCGGCGGAGGTTAAGCAGCACCCATGGCAGAGCAGTCATTGGCCTTTGACGGGCGGCATTGTTCCCGCGGCGTGCCGGTCTCGGACCCCGAGCAACAGCGGCGGCAGGAAGTGCAGAAGCTGTGGCGCAGCCCGTTGTGCCGCCACGGTAGAAGACCAGCGGCTTCGGTGGTGGCGTTTTGCGCAGCGGCGGTGATACTGCGCGACCGCTCGCGCCATGTTTGGCCAGTCGGCCAGACGGGACCGCTCTCCTTGGCCAGCGGCGACAGCCACTTGGCCTTTCGAGTTGTGCCGCACAGACAATCCTCAACCTTTGAGGACATCGGTCGAAACACCACGATCGCCAGTGTTTCCAAGCGTCCAGCGCATGTTGACCCTCTTCATCCTCCTGTTCACTTCGACACCACTTCGCCGCATCAAGTGTAGGCAAATGTCGGCAGACTCCCGTCGCGCCCGCCGGCGGTTCAGCGACGCCCGAGAAGGCTTGGAACGGCGGCGCGGCTTTGCAGCCTCTTCCGCCATGTCGGACCGCTCGGTGCAGCAGTGCCGGGTCCGCGCCGAAGGACCGAGGGGCAGCGAATCCAGGGATTTGAGAAGACCGCGGTTGACTCCGAGGCGTCAATTCAGTCATGAAATAGTTATGAAGCAACAGACCAATCGCCGCCGGTTCCTGGGCGCCCTGGTGGCCGTCGCGGGCGGAATCACGCTGCCTCCCATGATCGCCCGGGGCGCAACCCGGAGTGCGGCTCCGTCCGAGTTCTCCTCGACGGACGACTTCTGGTATCGCCTGCAGCCGCTGGGCCCCTACATTGACTCCCAACGCGGGAACCTGGCCTTCGCTTACGGCGACGGAATCCTGTTCCTGTCGACAGACAACGGCCGCACCTGGCCGCACCGGCTGGCGTTTCCCGAGGCGCGGCACATCACGTTCAGTCACATCTTCAGGAACGGGAACATCATCTTCGCTACCGGCGCGAAGCTCTTCCTGAGCACCGACAACCTCAAGAGCTGTCGGCCGATCACCGTCAAGGCTCAGGACGGCTCGGATTATCTTCCGCACACGCCGCGGAACCCGGACAACGCGGGCTGGTATTTCCACACGCTTCCGGGCGAGGTCTCATGGGAGGTGAACGGCCGGGAGATGATGGTGTGGGGGAATTACTGCAACGTTCTGGGAGGCGCCACGCCCGTCAACATCTACTATTCGACCGATAGCGGGCGCACCGTGAAGATCGCGTACGCCTTCGGCCAGAACCCGTTCTTTGGCGACGACGGATCGTCGGGCGGCGGCAAGGGCGGCAAACTGCTGGGCAACGCCGACAACCCGGTCCTCGCCCGCCATGTCCACACCGTCGCCTACAATCCCGTCGAAGATGCCTTCTACGCCTGCACGGGCGACATTGACCGCGGAGTCGGGTTGGAGTGTCATTGGCTGCGCGGCACGTACGACGCGAAGAAAGACCAGTGGCAGTGGAAGGTCCTCGTGTCCGTGAATTCGAACTCGCGTTACAAGTCGGGGGGCATCAGCTTCGTGGGCGGAAAATGCTACTGGATCAGCGATGCGAATGCGTCCAGGCCGTGGAACGAAGGCGACTACGACCGGGGCATCTTCTGTTGCGATCCCGCCGACATCGCGGACCCCAGGAAGCACACCTTGCTCTACAACCCGGGGGTCGAGTCCGGCAACATGATCATCCAGGACGGCTTCATCCTGGCGTCGCACTGCTGTCCGGCCTCGCCCCTGAGCACGGGATTCATCGTCTCCCCGGACATGGGCAAGACCTGGGCGCAACACGACCTGACAGAACTCGGCAAGCGTTCGGCCACCCGGTTCCACGCCAAGAACGGCGACGGCTGGTTTCGCGTGGACCTGAGATCGGGCTGGATCGACCGCGCCGAGGTGTTGTTCATCAAACCGAAATGACGGAAAGCCGATGAGCCCGGATACCGGTTCTCCTCTGTCCCGACGGTCGGAGGCGGAGGACCGAGCGCCCGTTCATCGAGCGGACGCCTTGGCCCACCGGCCCGACGTGGACGCGTCGCCGGTGGCAGTGACCGGCTTTTCCATGGGAGCCAGCACAGCGATGATGCGGAACACTCAAAACAAAGGGAGAAACGACTATGCGAGAACTCGATCCAAAGGGCCGTGGCCAAACGCGGCGACAGTTTCTGGCCGAGTCCAGTTTGCTCGTGGGCGCCTCAATGGCGGGATCCCTCGACGTGAGCCGCAGCGCCTACGCGGCAGGGAGCGATGAGCTCAAGATCGGCTTGATCGGCTGCGGCGGACGCGGCTCGGGCTCGATCGCCAATGCGTTGACGGTCAATTCGGGGGCTCGCCTCCATGCCATGGCCGACGCCTTCGCCGATCGCCTGGAGAGCGCCCGCAGCCAACTCGAACAGAAGTTCAGGAGCCAGATGGATGTGGCTGGTCGGTGCTTTTCCGGATTGGACGCAGGCCAGAAGCTGATCGAGAGCGGGGTGCAGGTCGCGGTGTTGACTCAGCCGCCGCACTTTCGCCCCATGCACCTGGAAGCATGCGTTGAGGCCGGGGTGCATGTCTTCGCCGAGAAACCAATGGCCGTCGATGCCCCCGGGGTGCGGCGCGTTCTGGTGGCGGGGGAGAAGGCGCGGGAGAAGAAGCTCAGTTTCGTGAGCGGATTTCAGACCCGCTACTCCCCGAGCGCTCGCGAGGAGGTGAAGCGGGTCCAGGATGGCCAGATTGGCGAGATCGTGGCGATCGAGGGCGTCTACAACACCGGCCCGTTGTGGCATCGGGGGCGGCAGCCGGAATGGACGGAGATGGAATTCCAGGTCCGCAACTGGTACTACTTCACTTGGCTCTCCGGAGATCACCTGGTCGAACAGCACGTGCATTACCTGGACTTCGTGGGCTGGTTGTTGCACGAGCAACCGCCGCTGCACGCCTGGGGCTACGGGGGGCGCTCGCAACGCGTGGAGGCCAAGTTCGGTGACATCTTCGATCATCACTCGGTGGTCTATGAATACGCGAACGGCCCACGCGTGTACGCTTTAACGCGCCAGCAGTCGGGTTGCTTCAACGGCGTGTATGCGACTGTCTTCGGCACCAAGGGGCAGTTGCGGCGCGGTGGTGTCCAGAAGCAATCGGGCATCTACAGCAGCCAAGGCGAACTGAAGTGGCGGGCGTCGGTCGACACGGAGATGCCCGAGGTGAATCGCTATCGGGAGATGTTCGCGGCGATGCAGGCCGGGAGCCCGATCAACGACAGTCTCTCGATGGCGCGGAGCACGATGCTGGCGATCCTGGGCCGCATGGCCACTCACAGCGGCCAGCGGGTCACTTGGGAAGAGGCTTTCGCGTCGAACAAGGTGCTCGCCCCCGAGCGCTACGACTGGGCGGCGAGTCCACCGATCCTTCCCCAGGCTGATGGCACGTACCCCCACGCAATCCCGGGACTGACCCAAGTGCTGTGAGTTCCACGTGCAACCTATGAGGACCACATAACGACTCATAAACCGTCGGCGAATGTTGGGGTTGGCGGCAGCGGGCGGAGGGCGCCGGTGGTGCCTCCTGCTCTGGCCTCGGGTACGCCAGAGTCGCAGCACCGCAAGACGCTCCTTTCGTTCTACTGCGACGACACGAGCCCCTACGTGGCCGGAGCCAAAGCATTCCAGGTGTTCCTCGACTACTGTGCGGCGCGCGGAATCGCGGGGGAATCGAGCTGCATTCCCGGCGGGAAGGGACACTCGATGACGCGCGATCCCAACCAAGAGGAGCACGCCTTTCTTAAGCAGGTCCGACGTGCCTGGAAATGTGGCATCGGCACGCACATGGAATTGATGACCCACCATGGACTGTTTGATTTCGAGGCAAACCGCGAGGCCGAAGGGGCCGTCCATGAGGGGCTCTGGCTGTACGAGCCGGCGGTCACCGTGGAGCAATACACGCGTTATTTGAGCAGCGTCGTCGCTGAAGGTGAGCGAGTGGGGATCCAGTTCAGCGGATTGACCTGGGCGACCGCGTGGTTTGGATGCGGCCCAGCGATATCACGGACCGCTTTCACCGCGCCGGTGGATGGGACTTCGTGGATCGACTCTGAGACCTCACGAGCCCGTATCCTGGCCGAAGCGAGACCTTCAGGTGGACGAAATTGCCAAACGAGATTAACACCAACCCATGAAGACTATCTGGACCCCACTCGTCGGAGGCTGCCTGATCGCCGCCACCGCAGTCCACGCAGCGCTGCCGCTGCAGACTGCGTTCACCGGCGTTAGGGCCGAGCGCACCTGGAACCTCAAGCAACTCAATGCGGATCTGCCATCCGACTGGACGGGCTTCGAGTTCCTGGTGCTCGAATTCAAAGCGTCATCCTCGCAGCGGTTCGACCTCGGCTTGGAAACAGGAAAGGGCCGCATCGCCAAACGCATCGGGCCGTTAGCCGGCGTCTGGGTACGGGCGGCGATCCCGCTGCGTTTTTATCGACTACCGGCAGGCGATGGGATCGACATGGCCGCCACCTACAACCAACCGCGCGGCTCGTATTGGATCAATATCCACACCAGCAACTGCGGACCCCTCACGGACGTTACGGGCATCACGGTCGCCATGAATCGTCCGGTGGGAGCGCCGACCTTCGAACTGCGATCCGTGACGCTGGCCCGCACCGGCCCCGGTGATGCCGTTTTGGAGGGCAAGCCCTTGATCGACGAGCTGGGTCAATACACCCACGCCGAATGGCCGGGGAAGGCCCACTCACTCGATGAGCTGACGCAGGCTTGGCACACCGAGGAGTCCGCACTTAAAACAGCGGCGTCGGACCGCTGCCTCTACGGTGGTTTCCTCAAGACCCAAGCGAAGGCCACTGGCTTCTTCCGCGTCGAGCAGGTCGAAGGGCGATGGTGGTTCGTGTGCCCCGATGGGCACCTATTCTACTCGACAGGCCTGAACGGCGTTAGCACCGGATCGGGCACGCGCGTGCAAGGGCGGGAGGATTTGTTTGCCGCACTGCCACCCGCAAACCTGGCCGGTGGTCGTGGTGGACGAGCGTTCAGCGGTTCGTTCTACTCGTGGAACTTGCAGCGTCGATTCGGCGACAACTGGCGCTCGAACTGGGCGGAGTTCACAGCCCGCCGCCTGGCCGCCTGGGGTTTCAACACCGTCCACAATTGGGGCGCGCCCAACCGCACTCAGCCCGAGCCCCGCGTGCCCTATGCGCTGATGATGCGCGGTTGGCAGACTGGCCGCTCGATCATGGGCCTGCCCGACGTGTACGCCGCGGATTTCGCCCGCCGGGTGGAGGAGGCGGCCGCCAGCCAACTCACGCCCTTCCGCGACGATCCTTACATGCTTGGCTACTTCATCGGCAACGAACCGCCGTGGCCGGGCCGCGAGAGCCAGTTGTGCGACGCCATTCTCGGCCAATTTTTACAGGTCTTTAACACATGTCAGCGCACAATTAGCGAAGTGGATGCAGCAGTTTGACGAACTGCTCTAGGTCGGCGGACGTGTGTTGCGTCAGCGTCCAGCTCGCGGTTTGTCGCTGCCGGTCCCCCGCGATTGGTCAGGGCACGCCACCTCAGACTTTCGCAAGATGCCCGGATGGTAAACCCTCAATGCACGACTGATGAAGCGCCGAAACCCTCAAACAGCACCGGGCTGACCGGCCGCCTCAGGGCTGCGGAACGTCTTCAGCCGCCACCGGCGTCAACAGGCCGATGCGCCACTGGAACTGGCCGTACGCAGCGCCGGTTTTGTCCTTCTCCCACATGCCCTGGAACACGAAACGGAGGTTCGCCGGATCCACGGTCATCATTTCATCGTTTCCGTCGCGCACGAGTTCGCCGTGGCTGACGTTGTCCGTCCACGGCTCGACCCCGACTGCGGGACGGATGTTATTCCAGCCCGCGAACGGCTGTTCGGCTGTGTCGGCAACCGGCATCCATTCACCATCCAATCGGTCCGCCAGGTACGCCTTATAGAACCTCCGGCCGTTCTCTTCGATCACCGTCAGGTACCGATTCGAGCCCTTGAGCCGGTACGTGTGGCTCGCTTCGAAGATGTTGGCCTTGAGGGCGAGTTCGCAGCGCCCGAAACCGCGCGGGAACTCCTCCAACCGTGTCCACAGTCGCCACATCCGGCCATCGAGGCTGGTCAGAAACAGGTACGCACGCTGGTCGTCGCAGATGATCCAATAATCGAGCCCGCCGACTTGGCGCGGATCGTCCTTGCCCCCGTCGAGGATCGGCTTGGCCCGAGTCCAGGACTGGGGATCACCAACGTCCGTCGTGGTGGAATAGGCCACCCACATCTTGTCCGCACCAGGGACACCCATCTGGTAAACGAGGTACCATGTCCGATGCGGCCGGAAGTAGAACACCTGCGGGGCGCAGTAGTAGTCGCTCTGGCTCACCGAGAGCAGTGTTCGTGGCGACCCATTGGCCTCCTTCCATTGGGTGAACGAGCAGTACTCAATGGCCGATCGCCCGGGCAGCTTGACTGTCATGAAGACATGCCACCGGCCTTCGTGGAAGACGACGCCGGGGTCTTTCTGCGCCCGGCTGGGTTCGCGCTCACGGACCTCGGGCGCAATCAACGGGGCGGTATACTCCCACGTGCGGGGCACGCTGAAATCGGCGTCTTGCTCGGCACGCGGCTGGGGATCGGCGCCATACGTCAGAGCCGCTGTCCACCCCAGCGCAAGAATGAACGCGATCGCGCGCGCTTTCGGGCTTTGCATGGCGAGCGTTCTCTCATCGAGTGGCGCACAACGCGAGCAAAACCGCCCCGAACCAGCGGAAGGGACGCTTCCCCTTGCGTAATGGAAGCTGTGCCCTCGCGACAGGCGGCGTTCTCCTTCGAGCGTGGATGGGCAGAAGCCCGAAGGTGTTACCCGATAACGCCCTTGGTGGAATCAGGGCATCCACTTGGCGTGGGCGAGCGCCCGTAGCACACCAGTCTGCTTGAGCAATCGTTCGACGAAGGCCACCGTCGCTTCGCCACGTCCGGTGGCTTCGATTTGGCCGACGTCCCGCCACTGTTCATCGAGCAGGGCATGCAGCGCCGCGAGTTCCGGTTCCTGGCCGGGGGCCACGGTCTCCAATTTGCCGCCTTCGCCGTTAAGCAGCCAGTCCAGAACATTTTGCAGGAAGCGACGGTTGTCGGCCGCACCCAAAAAACCGAAAGGTCCGGTCTCGAAGACATGCGGCCCACCGACAAGGACGTATCGCCCACGCCCCAAGACCCCCACGACCGCGACGGGCCAGGACTGGAAGCTGATGCGGCGCTGGACGCAGTCGAAACTGATACACCGGCCACCGGGCGAGAGCGCCAGCGGTCGCACATTCGCCGTCGGGAGAATGGTGAACGTGGCGACAGCCCGCCAGCAGACCGTCTCGACCCCTTTCGTGCTCCAGGGCATCGGCAGGGCGTCGCGTGGGGTCTCGAAATGGAGCTGAAGCGCGTGGACCTCGCGCAGTTGGGTGACGTCAATGACCGCGTCGTGGTTCAAGCGGCAGCCCAGGAGAGCGAACAGGTCCTGGAGATTCGTGCGGGTGAACGAGTCGGTGTCGTGGGGAGAGCCGGGACTGGGAGCGCGACGCCGAGCCGGCTGCGGCCCGCGCCTGATCAGCCTGCTTGCATCCTCACCAGTCCGGCAAGCAGGCAACGGCCACTCCCATGATGCAGCGGCCGATCTGAGGGCGGCTCGGTCGGTTGCCTTCAGCCACACGGTTCACCGCGTGTCGTGGAGGAAGCGATCTCCTGCTTAGGAATGAGGATGTGGTACAACGCGCGGGAGGGGCGCAGAAGTCCACGCGCGACGAGGCAGCGGATACTCTTCTGAGGCTTTCCATTGATTCATCCGCATATTCAGATTCAAGATGACCCTCCCCCCAAAAGTATAAGTGGACTGTAACCACAGCCCTATGTTACACGTCTCCCACATTCGATGCGCACTTGCATGAACATTTTAGCCGCGAAGAGACCGACGATGTCCGTCGCGAAAGCGACACGTCGTGAATGGTCGAGCGGTTATGTGTTCGGCCTAAGTACCGATCAAGGCCAGGGACATAACCCCCGGCCAGGTCGACAAAGGTAAGCAGGTGTAGAGCGTCCAGAGAGGACCAGGATTTCCCAGCCCTGCTTACCGATGGTGAGCGGGGCTTTTTGTTCTCCCTATGCACCAGTGAAACCGAAACCAATGAACGAAAGGACCGAGATGGTGAGTGAGACAAGACGCGACATCTAGCTGATGTCCGAGATGCCAACACGAGTTAGGACGTGGGAGAGCCGAGGTTCTCCGCCGGTGGGGTGTGCCCGCCGGTCGCAATCAAGCGCGTCGCGTGAGTTTGGCCCGGATTTACAGTCAAAGGGCTTCGCAGGAGGTGTGCCCCTAAACACCGAAACAGCCGCCGTGAAACCGCGGGTTGGGATCGAGTAGATCGCCAAGAGGTGTTTGATCTTTGTTGAAATGGCGCGGGCCGGGAGTGCGGACGACGTGCTCCCGGCCCTTTGATTTCCGCGGCTGTGATTTAACAGGGAGAATGGCTCCTCGCCAGGGAGCATGTCCGGGTGCGATTCCCGGCAGCCGCACCAATTTCCGGACAAGCCGGGCACCAGCGTGCGGTGGAGTCTCCAAAACTCCGCCCGTCGGGGGCGGCACCCGAACGGCTTGCCATTCTGAGGTCGTGGCAGAACAGCGATGCACCTGCCCTGCAAGCAGGCCCATGCGGGTGCGAATCCCGCCGACTCCACCAGCTTCATCGCAGGGAGAATGAGATTCAGGTGAGCCTCATAAGCTCGACCTTCATGGGTGCGACTCCCATCCCTGCAACCAACGTCAGGGAAGTGGTCCGGCAGCCCGACCGTAACCCGGGTGTCATTGAAACGTGCCGGAAGCGACGACTGGAGCGTTACCAGCACTTCCCACCATTCGGATCCGGAGCTCAATGAGCAGAGCGCCCCGTTGTCTGCGGGAGGGGTGCTTGCGCACGGCGATCAGGGTGCAAATCCCATCGGGTCCGCCAATCCCCGGCGGGATTCAGCGAACAAGGTGACTGAATACCGCCCTGCTCCAAAACAAGTCCCCGGTGCCCTCCTGGATTCACCGGGGCATCTCAGCGCGTAGCGTAGGAGCCAACGCACTCGGCTTGGGACCGAGGATGTAGGCCGTGCGCAAGCACCAGGTGCAACCCCTGCCGCGCTGACCAATTTCGAAGCTGCCGTGGCCGAGAGAGAACAGGCATCCGTCTTCTAAACGGACCGAGGCAGGTGCAACTCCTGTCGGCAGCGCCATTGCCAGGTGGTGTCAAAGTAGCACGGCGGCCTGTTAAGCCGCTTGTCTTGGTGCGAGTCCAAGCCTGGCAGCCAGTTCTGGTTGATGGTCAATGGTTGATGGTTGATGCAGCGCCCGAGTTCAAAGCGAGTATCAACGATCAACAATCAGCTCTCAACCGCTTTCGGAAGGCAGGCAGATACAAGCTGGCTGCACCCGTCTCGAAAACGGGACCGGTAAGAACCGGGGTGGGAGCGTTACCCACGCCTTCCGCCATTCTGAACCTCCAACGAAAGGAACCCCATGCTCAAGTCCATTATCCGTTTCCAAAGCCGATTACTTGTCCGAAGGGCGTTCAAGCCGAACGCCAGACTCAAACCCGGACAGCGCGGTCGGGCGGTCAAGTTCCGCCCTAGTCGCGCCGGTCCGATCCGTATCCAATATGAAACTTGAACACATTGAATCGAAGTTCGCCGCCATGGGCGCGCGCCTGAAGGTGCGCGCCATCCCCTCGCGCTGGCAGCAGGGGGACCGGCATTGGTTGAGTCCGCAGGATTACGCCATGGACGTCCAACGTGATCGTCACGGCGAGTTCTTTGAACTCCGCCTGCCGACTCATCTGGCCGAGGCCGTGGACTTCTCCGTCCTCAACGCGAAGCCGGAGCAGCAACATCTGCTTCTGTTGGCCCGGAAGCTCACCGACAAGCCGCAGACGGACCGTTTCCTCTGCGGTCATGACGAACGACATTGGTTCGTCGCTGCCGTGCCCGGTCGCGTGTCGAACGTGGCCGACGCGATGGAATCGCTCAAGCCGGCCGAAGTGCAGGTGGCCCAGGCCCGTGAAGATCTGGACAACCGCCAGCGCAATCGTCGGCGCAACCCGGCGTTCCGTCGCCAGGGCGAGTGGTTCTTCATTCCGGCCCCTGACCTGGTCGTTGACCCGGTCCGGGTGCTGTGCAATGAACCCATCCGTCGCGGTCGGGACAAGCCGCACCTCGTGCAGGAACTGTCCCGGGTGGGCGGCACGAAGGTGTATGTCTGCCGGGAGTTCCCCAACGGTCTGACCGAGACGGAGTACCGGCGCTACGTGCGTCAGTATCCGCAGCGGGCGCGATGGAACTGGCGGGTGATGGTGCGTGACGCGGGTGTGTATGCCCGCGGCACGGTGCGTCACCCGGACCATGCGACCATCACGCTGCCGTTCTGGCATCGGGTGTTGATGAACACCGAAACCCAAAGCCGCACGATGGTCAACGTGGCGTTCCTCGACTAACTCGAATCATCGGGAGGCGTTCCTTGTGAGCGCCTCTCGATCCCTCTTTTCCGTCCTGTAGCTCAAAAGGTGCTAGCGCACGGCCACCAGCGCCCGGCCGATAACCGGAAGACCGTGGAGCGTTACCACGCGGGACGAGCATTTGTTCCACTGGATGGTGTAGGCAGTCTGCACGCCTGGCTGAAGCCCAGGAGGTGTCGGTGCGATTCCGACTCCAGTGGCCATTCATTCGGAGCCCCCGGGACGGGCGTCCGACAACCGCTTAACCACGACATGAACACGACCGTTGAAACTCCGGTGCGCCTGATTGCTTCGCCCGGCGCGTGGATCGAAGGCGAAGCTGTGCGCCAATTGTACGCCTGCGCCCGCCTCGATGGAATCCGGCAGGCGGTCGGGTTCCCTGACCTTCACCCCGGCAAGGGGGTGCCGGTCGGTGCCGCTTTCGTTACCGAGGGTGTGATCTACCCGCACCTGATCGGCGGGGACATCGGCTGCGGCATGACGCTGTGGCAGACGGACCTGCCGCTTCGGAAGGCGAAGGTCGATCGGTGGACGAAGCTGCCGTTCAACCTGGAAACCCCCTGGGACGGCAATCTCGGCGGCTGGTTGCAAGACAATCGGCTGGCCTCTTCGCCCTTCGATGCCTCGATAGCGACGCTTGGTGGTGGCAACCACTTCGCGGAACTCCAGGCCGTCGAGGAGATTTGCGACGGCGATGAGTTCACCAGCATCGGCTTGCGCAAGGCCGATCTCGTTCTGCTGGTCCACAGCGGCTCGCGCGATTACGGCGAGTCCATCTTCCGCACCCATGTGGCAGAACACAGCGCCGACGGGGTTGACCCTGAGTCCCCCGCTGGCGCGACCTACCTGGCACAGCACAATCTCGCGTTGCGCTGGGCACGGGCTAACCGCGAACTCGTGGTCCGGCGGTTCCTCGATGCACTCGGCGCTGACGGTCAGTCCGTGTGGGACGGTTGCCACACCAGCATCCTGCCGGTCGAAGCTGACAGCCGAACGGCGTGGATTCATCGGAAGGGCGCGGTGCCAGCCGATGCCGGTCCAGTCGTCATTCCGGGCTCGCGCGGCACGCTCAGCTACTTGGTGAAGCCGATCGGGTATGGGGAATCGCATGGCTTCTCGTTGGCCCACGGGGCCGGTCGTAAGTGGGCGCGAAGCGAGACCCGGTTGCGGGTCCGGGAGCGGTTCCGCGTGCCGGAACTGGTCCGGACCTCTTTGGGCAGCCGCGTGATCTGCGAAGACCGTGACCTGCTCTACGAGGAAGCGCCGATGGCCTACAAGCCAGTCGAGTCGGTGATCGAGGCGTTGGTGAACGCCGGGTTGATCCGTGTAATCGCCACGCTCCGACCGGTGTTGACGTACAAGACTCGCGGCCTGCGCCGCTGAGGTCATCGGGGATGCGATTCCCGATAATCACAACCGTCCGGACGGAGTTGGTTGTCCGGGCGGTCCCTTGCCGTCCGTGAATGCAAAGCAGCCCGAGCACCCGGCCCTTCAAGCCGGTTGAACGCCGTCCGCCAGGACCCGGTGTGAGTCCGGCCACGGACGCCATGCTCCCAAGGTGTAATCAGACTGCACGCCGGTTTGCGAAGCCGGAGGTTCGTGGTGCAAGTCCACGTGGGAGCGCCAGATTTCATGGTGGCCATGGTGTAACAGCAGCATTGCGCCTTGTGAGGGCGCCGGTGCCGGTGCGAATCCGGTTGGTCACCCCATTCTTTCGCTGCGCGGAAGAATCCCGCGGCGCACGCGCCGCTTGGTGTTTCGTGCGCAGCACGAAAAACGACGGGCCGTTGAGTTTGGGTTATCGGTTAAGCCCCGACGTGTCGGGGTGAGCGGGTTCGAACCCCGCCCCAGCCGCCAGACGGCTGGTTTCCCAACTCGCGTCTTGTCCGTCGCCGTTTTCTCGACGGGTCGCAGGATTGGGTTATCGCTCGCAACGCGCGTGGTCGCGGGTTCGAGTCCCGCCTCCGGCTCCAGACGCCGGGGTAGCTCAGCGGTAGAGCACGTTCATTCCCAGTCCAATTCTTATCCGTCGGTTCCCTTTTGATGGGCCGAAGTTCGTGGGTTATCGCGTGTTGTTGGTTCAAGTCCAATCGCCGGTTCTTGACTGGCCGCGCGCCAGCACCCGGCGTAGCTCAATGGTAGAGCAGCCTCCGCAAGGAGTGATTCCACGGCAGTCCCTTGCCCATCCCGTCCCTTTTCTGCGGGCCGAAGGACGTGGGTTATCAACACATCAATGAAACCCCACGTTCACCAACTTGCCTGCAGATTCGCGAAACCACCCGTGCCGAGAGTTGGCGGCACACTCGAACCGAAAGGAGGCCACCATGGCCGTCAACTACGCCCGTCTGTTCCACCGTCGCGCCACCCCGCAGTCGCAGCGCATCCCGGGCTCGACCCAGGCACCCAACTCGGCCGGCGGCTATGCTTGGCCGGTCGATGATTGGACCCGGCTTGACCGGTTCCTGATCCTCGGCGCCGAGGGCGGCACGTACTACATCACCGAGCGCGACCTGGTGAAGGAGAACCATGACGCCCTGGTCCGCTGCATCCAGACCGACGGCGGCCGCGCTGTGAACCGGATCGTCGAGATCAGCGACAGCGGCCGCGCGCCCAAGAACGACCCGGCCATCTTCGCCCTGGCGTTGGTGGCCACCCACGGCGACCCGGCTGCCAAGGCCCTGGCCTTCCAGAACCTGGGCAAGGTCTGCCGCATCGGCACGCACCTGTTCCACTTCGCCGAGTACGTCAATGCTTTGCGCGGTTGGGGCCGGGGTCTGCGCAATGCCGTGGGCCGCTGGTACGTCAGCCGTGAGGCTGATGACCTGGCTCGCCAGGTCGTGAAGTATCAACAGCGGGATCGCTGGTCGCATGGCGACCTGCTCCGCCTGGCCCACCCGAACGCGCCGAGCGGTGATCACGAAGCCGTCTTTCGCTGGATTCTGTCCGGCGCGGATGGCCTCGGCGAACGCACGGTCACCCGGCGCGTGCAGGGCGAACCGCGCGTTGCCAAGTACGCCCCCACCGGTGAACTGCCGGCTCTCATCGGCGCCTTCGAGCAGGCCAAGAAGGCATCCACCAAGGCCGAGATCGTGCGGCTCATCACCGAGCATGATCTGCCGCGGGAAGCCGTCCCGACCCAATGGCTCAATGAGCCAGAGGTTTGGGAGGCCCTGCTCCAGCGCATGCCGATGACGGCCCTGATCCGGAACCTGGGCAAGATGACCAGTCTGGCCCTGATCCAGTCGTTCAGCGCGGCCACGAAGTTCGTGGTGAGCAAGCTGAGCGACGAGAAGGTGCTCAAGCGCGCCCGGATTCACCCCCTGGCCGTGCTCATCGCCGAGAAGGTGTATGCGCAAGCCCACGGTGAGAAGGGCGATCTCAAGTGGCAGCCGGTGGCGAAGATCGTCGATGCCCTGGACGCGGCGTTCTACGCCACGTTCAGCAACGTCGAGCCGTGCGGCAAGCCGGTGCTTCTGGCGCTGGACGTCAGCGGTTCGATGGACGGTTCGCGCATCGCCGGTTCATGCCTCACGGCCCGCGAAGCCAGTGCCGCGATGGCGCTGGTCACCGCTGCGACGGAGCCCCAGTGCGAGATCATCGCGTTCTCGGCTCCGGCTGCTGGCGGCTACGGCGGCATGCACGGGGGCGGGGAATCGGGCATCACCCGGCTCACCCTCTCGCCGCGGATGCGGTTGGACGATGTGATCCATCGTCTGCAGGCCATCCCGATGGGTGGCACCGACTGCGCCCTGCCGATGGTGTGGGCGCGGCGAAACAAGCTGACGGTGTCGGGCTTTGTGACCTACACCGACAGCGAAACCTGGGCCGGGAACATCCACCCGGCGCAAGCACTGCGTGAGTATCGGAGCGAGTTCGTCGGCGACGCGAAGGCGGTCGTGGTAGGGATGACCTCCAACGGCTTCACCTTGGCCGACCCGAACGATCGCGGGATGCTCGACGTGGTCGGGTTCGACACCACGGTTCCGGCCATGATTTCGGACTTTGTCCGCGGGGAGTGAATTACCGTCCCTCGCGGACGGTTCAAGGACAACCAACACGGTGAACACGCGCGGGCGGGTGCCGAGAACATCCGCTCGCGTTTACCCCATTTCCGTCCCGTTGGCCGAGCAGTTCAGGCGGCGGCCTGCAAAGCCGCAGAGACTGGTGCGACTCCAGTACGGGACTCCATGATCCGGGCATAGGTGCTGAGAGATACACGCATGGTGGCCGTCCGCTAGGACCTTCCGAACCGGAATACGGGGTGCGATACCCTGATGCCCGTCCATTTTCCCCAGAGCGTAGCCTAAAAGTGAGGCGCCTGCCTCGGGCGCAGGAACAAGCCGGAGCGTTACCGGCCGCTCTGACCATTTGATGCGATACGCCGGCTCTGTCTGGCCCTGGCATCGCGTTGGGCTGCAAGCATTGCAGCGATGCAGCGGTCTCTTAAACCGCAGAGCACGGGGCAGCACCGTGGCAGCCCACCAATTCCAAAGAGTTGATGGCTGATTGTCGAGGGTTGATGGTCCAGCAACGATCACCCCTCCACCATCAACCAGCAAACGCCGGCGTGGCTCAGCAGCGACAGCAGTCCCGCGGCCGCGCATACGCGTCAACCTAATGAGATCTCCCGCGCTGGTCATGGGAGCAGCGCCGTCGTGGTTGTCTAAGTAATTGGGCCATAGTTTGTTGTGGCAGTCGCCCATGCTCAGGTCGGCCTCGATGTCGCGGAGCGTGTGGAGTGCGGCGGTTTACCGCCGCTTTTCGAGGCCGGTTCTCTGTGCATTCACACACCATACCATAGCGGTGCTGAAGCACACGCACTCCAGACGCTTGGCGCTACCGCGCACGATTGTGCCCGGGCAGCTTCCGTGCAAGGTCCCCGTCTCAGCCGCCCTTAGGTTGACGCGTATGCGCGGCCGCGGGATAAACTGCCGGGCATCATGCCCCACGAGGGTGCGAGTCCCTCCGCTGGCCCCAGTCTTGAGGGGGAGAAGTCAGATTGAAGAATAGCGGAGAGGGCCCGCCGCTTTTGAGCGGCGTGTGTGCCTCTGCCTTCTGATTCTGCCCTCTTACTTTTCCGCTCCCGTAGCTCAATCACCAGAGCGCGACGCTTCGAACGTCGGAGGTGCAGGTGGGAGTCCTGCCGGGAGTGCCAATGTTGACAGTCCGCCAGGACCCGCGTTAGCCCAACCAGCAGAGGCATCCCGTTCAGAACCGGAAGCGTCTTGGCAGACGGCGTTCAGGGTGCGCATCCTAAACGCGGCACCAATGTTGCCACTGCGCCCGCAGCCCACGTAGTCCAACGCAGAGACGGCGCACTTAAAACGCGCCCAGTGTCGGTGCAAGCCCGACCGTGGGCACCATCCGCGTGTAGCCCAACCAGCAAGAGGCGCCGGACTCAAACCCCGGAGGTTGCAGGTGCAACTCCTGCCACGCGGACCAGTTTCTTGGAATGTCAACCGGACCAGCGTGCCGGGCCTGGGTGCTAACCAGTGCGCTCCTCGAACCGGGGAGTGTGGTGCAAGTCCACGGCATTCCGGTCTTTGCAGACGGCCATCAGCGCGCGTAGTTCAAAGAGAACCGGCGGGCCTATAACCCGTGTCGCACTAGATCAGTGCCGAGTTCCGGAGCGTTACCGGACGCGCGCACCATTTCGAACCCCTGAACGCGAAACAGCTCGAGCGGTCCCGCTCGCGGGATGTGAGCCGGTGGAAGAGACCGGCCAGGGGTTTGATCCTTTGCGTCCCTGTGGTGTAGTCCAGCCAACACGCCTGCTTCTCAAGCAGGAGATCGCCGGTGCGAAGCCGGCCGGGGACGCCACTTTCCGGCGCGTGGTTCACGGGGAATAGCAGACCCACCTGACTCAGACTCAGGCAGCCTTGGACGTGCAAGTCGTTCCGCGCCGACCAGTTTCCTGCCCCCAAAGCATTAAGAGTGATGCGCTCGCTCGGTAAGCGAGCCAAGCCGGTGCAATTCTGGATGGGGGCTCCAGTTTGTCCGTCGTCGGCCCAGCGCAGTCGAGCCAGCGCTCAGGCAGGTTTCATACGCCCGCCGTGCCCAGGGCAGCACTGGGGACTGCGACCACACCGCCTCCTTACAGCAGCCTGCGGACCTCCGTTGTAAGGAGGTCCCGCCGGGGCAGCACCGGCAGGGGGCTCCAAAGATCGTCGCTCCTGTAACTCAACTACCAGAGTGCAGCCGTCCGAAGGCTGAAGTTGCCGGTGGGAGTCCGGCCAGGAGCACCATCGTTCCCGTAGCTCAGGTTATCAGAGCGTGACCGTGCGAAGGTCAAGGTCGCAGGTGAGGGCCCTGCCGGGAACGCCAGTTTCTTGGGCGAGTGGTTCAGCGGGAAAAGCAGACCCCACAGATCGAGAATCTGTGAGTCCCGCGACGGCGGGATGCAAGTCCTCTCTCGCCCACCAGCCTTCGCTTGTTGAGCTACGGCTCGGCGAGCCAGTTTGACGGAGTCGAAGCCACAGTAGACCGGCACCGGACTTTTAATCCGGCAGGGTGAGGGCGCAACTCCCTCCGGCTCCACCACGCCTTTGGCGGACCACGAACGGCCGAACTCAGATCGCCCTTCGCGGCCCGCCCATTGCCGGGTCGTCTAACCAAGTAGGACAGCGCCCTTTGAAGGCGCGGATGATCGTGCGAACCGATCCCCGGCAGCCAGCCTTCGCCCTGCGCTTCGCTTTGGGCTACGGCTCGGCAAGCCAGCTTTAACGCCCGATGGTGAAACAGGATCAGGTCCGGCTTACATCCGGGAATTGAGGGTGCAACCCCTTCTCGGGCGACCAAGGGCCTCGTTGCATAACCAGCAGTGCGTCGGTCTCTGACACCGAAGGCCCGGGTACAATTCCCGGCGAGGCAGCCAATTCTGGCCATTCAACGAAGATCAAACACCAAGAGAATCTGTATGAGCGACATCTTGAACAAGGCAACAGTGCTGGTGCTGAACCGCAACTGGCAGGCGATCAATGTCCGCACGCCGGCCGAGGCGTTCTGCCAGATGGCAACAAACGTCGCCACCGGCCTGGAGATCGCGGGCGAGGAGCATATTCGCCCGGTGACCTGGGAGGAATGGATCACGCTGCCGATCCGGCCGCAGGACCAGGCGGTGCGCACCGTGCGCGGTTCGATCCGCGTGCCGACGGTGATCGTGGCGGTGAACTACGCGCGGGTGCCTAAGCGGCGTCCGAAGTTCTGCACCCGGAGCATCCGGGAGCGGGACGGCAACCGCTGCCAGTACACGGGTCGGCTGCTCCGGCCCGAGGAAGGCTCGATTGATCACGTCCTGCCGCGGTCGCGGGGCGGCGCGAACTCATGGGAGAACTGCGTTTGGGCCAGCAAGGAAATCAATGTGCGAAAGGGCAATCGCCTGCCGCAAGAGGCTGGTTTGAAGCTCCTGGCCGCGCCGCGGGTCCCGAAGGAACTGCCGGCGACGGCGCTCATTCGAAACGTGCACGGCATTGGCGATTGGGAGCTGTTCGTACGCGGGTGAATAATGCACGGGGGCGGGCGTCTGCGCTCGCCCTCCTTCTGTACTTACGCTAAACGAGGGAACCGGACATGAACGCGAAGGCCTATCGGCAGTGGGGAGAGGGGTTGGAACCGGAGGCGGTGATGCAGATGGAGAAGGCGTGTCGGCTGCCGGTCGCGGTGGCGGGCGCGTTGATGCCCGATGCCCACGTCGGCTACGGCCTGCCCATCGGCGGCGTGCTGGCGACGGAGAACGCAGTGATCCCGTACGCCGTTGGCGTGGATATCGCCTGCCGGATGAAGATGACCGTGCTGGACATTCCCGTGGGTGCTTTGGATCGCGAGCAGGATGCGCTCAAGCGCGCCATCGAGGCCGAGACACGCTTTGGTGTGGGGGCGGCCTTCAAGCACCGCCGCACGCATGAGGTGATGGACGTCGATTGGTCGGTAAGCCCCGTCACCCAACAACACAGGGACAAAGCCTGGGCCCAGCTCGGTACCAGCGGAAGCGGCAACCATTTTGTGGAGTTTGGCGTCTTCACGGCCCACGGCCCGATTCGGGCGCCAGGTCAGGCCGACGAACTGCCAGCGGGGACGTATGTCGCGTTGCTCTCGCACAGCGGCAGTCGGGGCACGGGCGCAGCGGTGTGCGACTACTACAGCAAGCGTGCCGCCAGGCAGCTCGCCGACTTGCCCGTGGACCTGAAGCGGTTGGCCTGGCTGTCCCTGGATTCGCCGGAAGGCCAGGAGTACTGGCAAGCGATGGAGTTGATGGGGCGCTACGCGGCTGCGAACCACGCCTGCATCCACCAGCACATCGCCGAACATCTCGGCGCGCAGGTGCTGCTCGACGTGGAGAACCACCACAACTTCGCTTGGAAGGAGCGGCACGTCATTGAAGGCGTCGAACGCGAGGTAGTCGTGCACCGCAAGGGCGCAACGCCGGCGGGTGTGGGCGTGGTGGGAATCATTCCCGGCTCCATGGCGTCGCCGGGCTTCCTCGTGTGCGGCAAGGGCAATCCGGAGTCGTTGAACTCCGCCTCGCACGGCGCCGGTCGCGTGATGAGCCGGGCCAAGGCGACCAAGACCTTCCACTGGAAAGAAGTGAGCGCCTTTCTGCGCGAGCGCGGCGTGACGTTGATCTCCGCGGGATTGGACGAGGCGCCGATGGTCTACAAGAACATCCGCGAAGTGATGGCGGCGCAGAGCGATCTGGTGACGATTCTCGGACAGTTCGATCCGAAGCTCGTGAAGATGGCGCCCGCGGGAGAACGGGTGGAGGACTGAGGCGATGATCCAGATTGACGGCTCCGAAGGGGAAGGCGGTGGACAGATTCTCCGAACGGCGCTGGCCCTGTCGTTGGTCACCGGCCAACCGTTTCGAATCGACCGAATCCGGGCCGGGCGGCCAAAGCCCGGTCTGCTGCGGCAGCACCTGAGTGCGGTCGGAGCGGCCAAGGCGATCGGGTGCGCGGATGTCGTCGGGGCAGCACTCGGCTCGCAGGTCCTGGAGTTTCGGCCCGGACCTGTGTCTCCGGGGAACTACCGCTTCGCCGTGGGCACGGCCGGCAGCGCCACGCTGGTTCTGCAGACGGTACTCCCTGCACTGTTGACCGCCTCCGGTGCGAGCACGCTGACACTCGAAGGCGGGACGCATAACCCGATGGCACCGCCGTTTGACTTCCTGGCGCGGAGTTTCCTGCCGCTGATCCGGCGGATGGGGCCGGGCGTGAATCTCGAACTGAAGCGACCGGGCTTCTTCCCGGCCGGCGGAGGTCTATTCCACGCGCGCATCGATCCGGTGAATCGCTTGTCAGCACTTGATCTGACCGAGCGCGGCGCCATCCGGGGACGGCGCGCACGGGCCTGGTTGTCGAAGCTGCCCGTACCCATCGCCGAGCGTGAACTGGCGGTTGTCCGGGAGGCGTTGGGATGGCGGGCCGACGAATGCGGTGTCGAGTTGGTGTCGCACCCGACCGGCCCCGGCAATGCGCTGGTTCTGGAAATCGAAGCGGAAAACGTGACGGGTGTTTTCACCGGGTTCGGTGAACGCGGCCGTCCGGCCGAAGCGGTGGCGCAGGAAGCAACGGAAACGGCGGAACGCTGGCTGGAGGCTGACGTGCCCGTGGACGAACATCTGGCTGATCAACTCCTGCTCCCGCTGGCCCTGGCGGGGGGTGGTTCGTTTCGCACGGTGGCTCCATCGTCGCACGCCACGACCAATGCCACGATTATCGAGCGCTTCCTGCCGCTGGCCATCCGGTTCGAGCGGGAGGACGAGTTTCCGTGGCGCGCCACGGTCGGCGCGCGCTGACTTGCCCTGGAATCGTCCCGGTTCTGCGTCCCTGACGGAACGATTTCGACCACTTCTACCTCTGAACGTCGGTGGCAAACGCGAGGCCGTAAGTTCTCAGGGGCCGGCAGCCTCGACCTGTGGCTTCGAAGGCTCGGGGACTCACCTTGGTGCGATCGCGATTACGGCGGGGATTGCCCGTACTCAGCGCACGGGTTTCAACGCGCGATCCAGTCGGGACAACTGGTCAACCGATCCGGGTGCCAGCGTGCCCTCCTGGTAGATGCCAACGTTGAAGGTCATCGGGGCGCGGTGCTGGTTGCACGTTCGGACGTAGCGCAGGATTGCCTCGTCACTGTGGAGCGGCGCCGGAATCGGTGTGTCGAGTCGCGTATGCACCCAAGCCCGATCCTCTAAGCACGTCCAGCCAAACCACTGCAGGCCGTTGTCCAGGTAGCGACCCCGGGCCGGCGATTCGAGGTTCACCAATTCCCCGGCCCAGTAATCCTGGTGCGTGGTGTAGAGGTACGTCTCGGCGACCCCGGGATTGTAGGTCACCAGGCGGGCGGAATAGCCGGTCTTGCCCGCCACCGTGAAGCGTTCCCACGGAAACTGGAAGCCGCTCATGTCCGTGGTCACGCTGTTGTGCGGCCCGCGGGGATCGAGGGAATAGGGGCTGTCGAACCACCAGGCCTTGATCAGCTTCCGGTAGCGGTTGCCCAGCCACGACACGATCTCCATGAGGTTCTCCGCCAGGCGGTCCTTCTTGGCCGCATGATAGCCGACGGCCTGTTCCCAAGCGGGGTCCTGCCCGCCGTTGCACGAGTGGTTGTAGTAAAGGAGCAGGTGTTTGCCTTTGGCGGCGAGCGCTTCGGCCAGTTCCTGGATCAAGTCACCCTCGCAGGTCCGTCCTGGCAGAATCCGGTCGAGCACCGGATGTGGCGCCGGCAGCCGTTGCAGCGCGTGAGCGATGGTGAACAGGACGTAATCGGCCCCGCTGCGATCGATCGCGGCGAGGAAGCCCTTGAGGTCGAAGTCGGCGACGGCTTGGGTAAACGGCGTGGCCGGACCGGCACGAGGCACGGTCTGCGCGGTCCAGTGGATGCCGATACCGAATCGGCACGCGGCGAGCCAGTCGGTGTTGGCGCGGACGTAGCCGCCGGCCTCAGCGTCGGTGATTGACGATCGTGCACCAACGAGTCGGCTGACCGCCGGCAGGGCGGTTGCGGCTAGCATTGTCCCTACGAAACGGCGTCGGGTCGTATGTTCCATCATGGTCACCTTCGTTTCAGTCGATTCGGCTCGAACGGGGTACTCAAAGCGCAGGGTGTCAACCTGATTCACCTGGATTCCTCGCTTCACAACCCAGGCCGTAACTCTGGGCTTTGCGCGACCGGCCACGTGGCCCGGTCATCGCTCTGATACAGACCGATCTGCTCGAAAGGAATTCGCTGGAAGCCCTGCTTGAGAGCAGGCGAGTCGTCGTGGAGCGCGAACTTGGCTACGTCCTGGAAACGCGGATCAGTATCGAGGAGGTTGTCTTTGAAGGTTACGAAAGGCATGGCCTTCGGCTCCGTTGAACCCCACTTGCCGCCCCAGCAGACACTGCGGGCGACGACGTTGCCCTTCGGGGCCAGCGGCTCATCTTCCAGAAGATTCAGGAGCTCCGGGTACCGGATCGACCAAGGGGGCTGCTTGTAGTTCAGGGCGATCAGTTCCTTGGTCGCGAAATCACCCACGCTTTTGGCCCAGCCCAGGCCGCGCGCGTCGATGCTGAAAGCGCTGTCACACTTGATGAACATGTTGTTCGTCATCGTGTTGTCGCGCCCGCCCCCAATCAGAATCGCCGTGGCCACGTCGTAGAAGACGTTGCAGGAGATGTCGGCCGATGAGAAGCAGTCGTCCAGGTAGACACCGAAGCAGCCTTTGCCGCGAAAGCCGCGGATACTATGCAGGTAGTTGTACCGAATCCGATGCCCGCGCATCGACCAGGTTTCATCGGGAGGGGACGTGTAGATAGCGCCGGCGTCGTTGGATTGGAAGACCGCGGTGTGGATTTCGTTGTACTCGATGATCTGGTCGTTGCCGGTGAACCCAATCGCGACATGCGGCACATGATCGATCAAATTGTGCGTGACGCGGTTCCCGACGCCGAAGGCGGTGACCCCTTGCTGATAAACCGGGTCCCAACGAGCGGTGTGGTGGATGTGGTTGTTGTCGGCATAGTGGCCGGCGGGGGTCAGCGTCTTGCGGTCGCCACCTTCGAGATGGATGCCGCCCTGGCCGGTCTGGTAGATGTCGCAGCCCACGACGCCATGCCGGCTGCCGCCATAGACTTTCACCCCCCAGTTCCCCATGTTCCTGATGGTGCAGCCGACAACCCGGACGTTGGAGCCATCTTTGATGACCATGGCACTGCCGCGTCCGGCCTCGATCAACAAGCCGTGGAACGACACGTTGGATACCCCGTTCAGTTGGAAGGGGTCACGCACGATGGAGACGACGGCTTGGCCCGCGGAAATGGCGGCCGGTGGCCAGAAGTAAAGGACGCTCGTCTCGCGGTCCAGGTACCACTCACCCGGGCTGTCCAGTTCGGGCAACACGTTCTCGGCATAGAACCACTGGCCCTTGCGGAGGTCGTAGGTGCGGCCAGGTTGAGACGCCAACCCGAGGGTGTGGGTGGTGGCGTCGATGGTTCCAAGCCGAATGCGTTGGTCGGCCCAATCCCATACCCAGAAGCCGTGCAGCCAGATGCCCTGCTCGCCAACCCAGCGTGCAAGACGAGGGTCATCGCAGACGAACTTCCCCTCGGCCGTCTGCGCCTGGCCGGATTTGACGATGCCGTTGGCATCGAGCACGTCAGCGATGTGCAGATAACCCGAGTTCGGGTAGCGGGCCAAGATCATCGGCTGGTCCTGGAAGAACAGTTCCAGACCGGGATCGGACTGATACACGCCCGCGTTTCCTATGCCTCGGAGATCAGTAATCCCCAGCGCTTTGAGGTCGGCTTGGAAGACCTTGCCGTGTGCGGCGGGTTCCAGGCGTTGGAGGATGGCCGCATCGGTGACCAGTCGCCATCCCGTCACCGCCCGCCCGCCAACGATCTTCACCCCTTCACCTCGCCGGGCGCGATAGACGATGGGAGCGTTGTCGGTCCCGCTGTCTTGGCCGGTCAGTTCGATTGGCCGGGCCAGTTCATACACACCGCCCCGGAGTTCGACCGTGATGCCTCCGACCGGCAGCGGCCCGGCGGCTCGCATGCGCCGAATCTCGTCCCGCGCCCGCTCCAGCGTGGCGAAGGGCTTCTCTGCGGTACCTGGATGGGTGTCGTTGCCGTCGGTGGCGACGCACAAGGTGGCGGCGGCACGGGTGGCTTGGCAGGCGAGCATCAAGATCCCGGCAGCCAGAACGATGGTTCGGTTGTTCATGCGGGGAGACTCTAATCGGAATTCCCAGTTTCCTTCCACAACCGCTTCGGGTCGGCACCGTCGAGGGCACACAGCTTGAGCCTCCGCTTGTAACCCGCTTTTGTAAACCGGGCGCCGGTTCTAGGACCGATCGGGTTCCGGTGAGTCCAAGGTCCGAAGTGGCGGCAGCTGCTGATAACCAGTGCGTTGTCCGCCGCGGTCCAATCGGTGGCAGATGGGGAAAAAGCGGCGAAATGAATCCGGAGGCCAGTGCTCTACCCTCGGTGGAGTCGATTCCGGCGACATCCAGGCATCATCTGCGCCGGGTACATCAGGCGCGTTGTTGGGGAAGGCAACGGATGGTGAGGTGCAACAACACGCCACCGGTGAACGTTCAGCGGCTGAGGCGTGTCCTCTCCATTGAAGCGTCACATGCATCTCGTACTTTCACTCCCGATCTGATCATTCACGTTGATGAGCATCACGATATGATGTCCGAGCGACCGCCAGCCAACTTTGGCAACTTCGTCTGCTTCGCCATGCGGCATTGGCCTGATTGCCGGGTCGTCTGGGTCACTCCCCAGCCAATCGACGATCCAAGCATGTGGCTTTCGGAAGATGCGTGGGAGGATGTCGCCCCGAGATTCGCCTGGGCGAGAGGTCTCTCGCGGCGATGGCCGAAGCCCGACGTGCTGTCGGTGTGCACAAGCCCCGATTTCATTGACCAGGACCTGCGCAGGAGGTTGTTGGCGACAGTCAGGCGTCGCCGAGGCGGTCGCAGATCATGACCTTCACCTCTGATACTCTGAGGCAGCTGGCGTCAGCCCTTGCGCCAGCCATGCCGAAAGTGACGGCGCGGTTGTCCGCCACCTTTCGGCGCAGACAGCCGGATTTCTGCCAGATGATTGCTGAGGTGGGTTTGGATCCGCGCTGTGTGCGGGCGCATGCTTTCTGCGTTGCGTTCTGTGAGGTCGCTCTTGAATACGCCGAACACTGCACCGGGCGCCGACTCCCGAAATACTCTGCCGCCACAGTTCGGGAAGTCGTGTGTCGCATCGCCCAACGCCAAGCGGCCCTCATCGGCGGACGCGCCACTCGGTATCCGACGCGGATCCGCCGCTACGTGCTCGACGTAATGGACTTCGATGAAGACGACGCCCGTTGGCTGTGCACGACTCTCTCCGCGTTTCTGGTGATGCTCGAAGGTTCATTGGGCCGGCGGCACCGGCCCCCACCAGCAGACCGGAGTACATCGAACGCCTCTGCGGGCACGCCTCGCGCCTGCGGTCGGCGGCGCTCCCACGCTCCACATCCGACCGGTTCACGGTCTCGTCCGGGACCAACTCCCGCTTCTCATCCGAAGAGCTCGCCCTGACCACCGGCCCATCCTGACCCCCTCCTGCCCGTCAGCAGCTTCTCGGCCCGCTGCCGCACGCCCCTGTCGCGATCACTCCGGGCAAGCGCTTCGAGCACCTCCCACTGCCCCAACGCCGCCGCCAGATCGGCTGCGGCTTTGCGGACATCGGCCCGAGCGACCTCCCGGGCGACGGTCATTGCCTCGCCGGCTCTCGGGTGATCCGGATGGTTCACCAGCCAATCCAGCAGTCCGAGCGCTCGCCATCGCGCCCTCTCATCCTTGGCTGCCCTGCGGATGTCCGGGAACAATCCTCTGACCACGCGAGCCGCGTCTCTGTGATCAAGGCTCTCGATCCACCAGGCAACCAAAGGGCGCAGGTTCGCCTCCCATCCGTAGCCACGGAAGCTCTGGACCGCGACGGTCAGTCGGTCAAATTCGATCGTGTCCGCGGAAACTCCGAGCTGTTTGCGTTCCCGCGCACTCAGGCTAATGATGAGGCCACTGCCGGGCTGCCGCACCTCCGGCAGCAGACCCGTCAGCGGATACCGGCGCACAGCGTCGCCGCCTTGGTCGACTACGGATTGGGCGGCAGCCAGACAAGGCAGAACACCGAGGTCCTTGCCGAGTTCAACGAGGATCTCGGGCACTCGGAGGCTGAAGCCGGTGTTCCGACGCAGTTGCTCCCATGGCAGCGTCAGTATCACCCGCAACAGCAGTCCTTGTTCGGCGGGGGAGAGCGCACGCACGGCGGCTCGCAGAGAGGCAATCGCCGTTTGCGCATGCTCCGTGCCACGGAGGCGGTCGTCGCCCCGATAGCGACAGTTGCCCTTCGTCTCCAACATCCGCAGGACCAGCCAGGCAGCCCAACGTCGGCGCCCGCCAACTGGACCGTTGATCAGCAACTCAAGGGGATCAGCGTACTCGAGCTTGTCGTTGTTCATCGGAGATCAGGGTCAAGGAGTCCCGCTCGACATTCAGGATCGAACTCAGGCGATCAGAACCGGGCGAGGTTTCTCACAGCCTCCCTGGCGGCCACTGCTCGAACTCATTGGGTGATTCGCCGTGCTTCTCCAGGACGAGCAGGTTCGGTTCCGGCGGCATGGTCGTGTACACCTTCTCGACCTTAACCGTATGCCACCATTCGTCGCCGAAGTCCCACAAGTAGTAAAACCTTCGTCGAGGCCTGAGCCCCAGATCCCCCAGCACCGCCCGGGTGGCGTACAGCGGGGGCTTCGCACCGAACTTGGGGGCATCCTCCACGGTGTAGGGGTGAGCGTACTCGATGGCATCTCGGAGAGCTGCCCGCCCGCGACGACCGGGCTGGGTTAGGTAGAAACAGAACATGTGCTCATCCACGCGGTCATATGCCCCGTAGATGGCCTCATGCAGATCACACAGGGACCGATGTGCTTGCATGCGGATGCGTCGCCAGATCTCGGGCGCGCCGACGAGGGCGACATGGAAGTCGAAGGCGGTGGTGGTTCGGGTCACGTCAGCCTCCCCAATTGCTCTGCTGCGACCAGCACCTTGATCGATCGGGCCTCGCCCGGCGTGCGACGGATGAGCCCCTTCTTCTCCAAGGTCAGGATCATCTGGTGCACTGTGGGCGGCGAGACCTGGAAGAACCGCTGCATCTCGTGCTCCGCCGGAGGCACCCCATGTAGCATCGTGTATTGGTGAATGAACCCCAGGTACCGGCCCTGCTTTACAGTGAATGGCGGCGGTGGCTCTTCATGCCACCCTTCCTTCGAGCAGAGCATCATTGTCATCCTGCCGCCCTCGAACACCACGATGTGCCTCCCAGCTTCCCCGCCCTCCGAGAGCCACTGGCGCTTCATGAGGCTGCGATGCTTCAGGTCTCGGACCACCTTCTCGGAGAACCGGGCGACGTAGCCACAATCGCACTCGTATGATGATGGCCCGACTTCCTTCGGCATGCTGGCGAGTCTGGCAAAGCCAGGGACGTATTTCAACAAGCAAGCACCTGGAGCCCTTGAGGCCGAGTCGATCCATGTGACAGCAGAGCCGTCGCACTCCCGAGAAATGGTCCGACCTCCAGGTCGCGGAAGGCCCTCGCTCACTCCGCCCGCCGCCAGTTCGCCCGCCGATCCTCGATGATGTTGAGCTGGGCCAAGACTTCCTCTTCCTGCTCCCTGAGCCGCGCCTCGATCACGTCGGCCTTGCGGCCCTCAAGTGAGGGCGCCGCCCGGTGCACCCGCGTCAGCACTTTCCGGATCGCTGTGGGTGGCAATAACTCCATCACGGGAGGAAGTTGTTGATGTTGCAGGATTTGTCTTCATCGGCTCGAGACATGTTTACCGTCGTCTGCGCACTGCTCGACTACCTACTGGCGTGGTTCCGTTCCGAGCACCAGCTCGCCTTGGAGATTCTGGCCCTCCGCCACCAAATCGGGGTCCTGAAACGACAGGGGCGCCGACCGATTCTTCATGCGTGGGACCGCTGCTTCTGGGCGACGCTCAGGAGAACCTGGGACGGGTGCAGGGCTGCGCTGATCATCTTTTCGCCTGAGACCGTCATCGGCTGGCACAGGGCCGGTTTCAGGCTGGCCTGACGCTGGCGGTCTGGCGGCCGATTGGGACGGCCCCCAACGGATCAGCACAGTAGCCCAATGCCGCGCCCGGTCGAGTCGCCCGAGCACGGCAAAGTGGTGGAGTTGCCGTTGGTCGGCGGCCTGCATCACCGTTATGTTCGCCGAGCGGCGTGAGTGGAGCGCCCACATTGCGGCAGTGAGCGCAGGTGATCTCATATCACCGGCCGTCTGACGCCTGTTTGTCCGAAGTTCTTTCATGACGGTTTCCACCCATTTGGACCGACCGAAACCAACAAGGACAAATCGTTGATTCCGAGCGTCTTGCCGTCGCGCAGCCGCGGAACCACATGGACTCTTGGAGGCTCAATTTCGGGCATACAGTATACAATCGCAGTATACAATCGGCCTGCGGGAGAAGTTCTTTGGCTGCATCGCGGGCTGCCACATCGACTAGAAACCAGAATCCGCCCCTGCTGGAGTTGCCGTCTTGCGAGCCTCTTCCACACGGTTCCGCATCTGAGGGCGAACACCGGCCTCATCCGCTCCCTCCGGCACCGGGGAATAGACCGCGCGCATGATGAACTGATAACGCCGGCCCACCTGGGGTCGCTCAACGAACCACTCGCGGACGTTTCGCAGTCGGATGGCGTTCGCCAAAGCGCCGATCGATCTCCCGAGCCAGCTCTGCCAGCCGCTGGTCGAACACGGCCTCCGTGACCTCCTGGTTGTTCTGCGCCTTCACCGCCGCGTCCGCCTTGAAGTCGAAGCTGTGGGCGAAGTTGTTGCGGACAGTGTTGCCCGTGGCCTGGTTCTTCTTCTGCCCCAACTGCACCCAGGGCCGCACCCGCCCGGACCACCGGCTGAAGCAGACGTTGTCCAGAATGCTGCACCCTTGGGCGTCCCCGAGCGTGATCCCATGCCAGTGATCGACGCAGACGACGTTCTTCTCGACGGTGAAGTGAAACAGCGGCCCGTCGAAACAGCCGATGCCCTGCAGTTCGTTCGGGAAAGGCAGATCGTCGGTCTCGCGGGCGAGGATGATGTTCCCGCGCAGCGTGACGTCGCGCAGGGTCCCGGTCCCCACGTTGAACAGGAACGCCTGGATGCCGTCGTCGTGATTGTCGTCACCGTCGCGCGCATTGACGAAGACGTTCTTGATCACGTTGTACTGAACGGTCTGGCCGTCACGCGTCACCCGGATGCCGTCGGCGGAGAAGTTGGCGACGACATTCCCCTCTGCCAGGCAGTCGGGGGCGCAGAGGTTGATGCCGAAACGGGTGTTGAGAATGTAGTTGTTGCGGGCGACATGCGCTCGGCCGTGTCGCCCCAACCAGATGCCGCTGGCCGTTGTCTGCACCCAGTCCCTGGCGGTCCAGGCACTGGTGTCCAGCGCCGTGTAGATGAAGCAATCCTCGACGACCAATTCGGCGCTCTCCTCACCGCCTTGCTCGCCGAGCATCACCAGCGAGGCGCGCCTCTGGCCAACGCCGATCCCATCTTCACTCGAAACCGCACTGTCTTTCCGTCGCACCTCTCCCGCGCCTCGCTGAGTAGAATCCTTGGAACCCGGAGGGGAGGAGGGCTGCGACTTGACTTGAGCGGAGTGAGTCTGGGATTTCAAGGATTCTATGGGCGAGGGCGCCAACGACGGCGAGACGGTCAGGCCGCGCAGGCACCACCTGCGGCCCTCGCCGATCTCGATCCAGCCCGCCTGGGGCGCGTGGCCTTGGTCGGCGGCGATGGTGATGAACTGGTCGTTGTATCCCCCGGCGATGCGGATGACACCGTGCCAACCGGACCGGAGCAGGACGGTGTCGCCGGGCTTGACCGGGGCTTCCGAATTGGCGGGTCTGCCATCTCGATCCCGGAATTGGATCCGCCGGGCCTGCAGGACTTCCTCGATGGTTCGCCACGGGTGCGCACTGCTGCCGTCGCCCTCCGGGCTGCCGTGGATTGGGTCGCAATAGAAGGTGGCCGCGCGTGCAGCGGTCACTACAATCAGAACGCTCAGCACAAGCCGTGTACTCATAAGCCGTTCAATGTCGGTTGGCCTCCAACAAATAGAGAAACACCTCCGCTGCGTGCCAGGTGTGCGGCGCCGCGAGCCTGCGCGTCACAAACTCCTCGGACACCAGCGCCATGCCCTGGTAACCGAAAAAGTTCGGCACCGGCCCCGCCGGCGTGACGTTCACAAGCAACTCCTGGTGCAGCACGCGCATCACCTGCGGGAACCGGAATTCCTCGAAGCGCGGCAGGCGCACCGGCTGCTCCGTGCCAGACACCCGCTCCCGACCAGCCCGATCTTCGATCCAGAACCCCCGCTGGTCTTCCACCAACCGGACGATGTCGCCCGTCTTCGTGCGCAACACGACCGCGTAGTCCGGCGGCAGGATGACCTCTTCGCCACCTTCCCACTGGCGGAAGGTAGTTCGCGATTCCGCGTGGAAGAGCGTGCCCGCCTTGTAGAGGTACTTCGTCCGCAGGCCCAGGCCGAACAGGAAGAAGGGCTGCGCTGGCAACCCGTGCGTGCCGCCGAACTCCTGACGGAACCGATCCAACTCGACACGGTATTCGGCCCGTCGCGCGGTCGCGGCTGCGAACACGGGAACTGAGTTCGTTCCGGCGCCGCTGTCGAGGTCGGCGCCCTGGACAAGGCAGAGCAGTGCGGGGAGGATGCACAAGCAGGTTGAAAGCGATTTCATCCTGATGCAGGCGTCTCGTTTCCACTACGGGCCGGGTCTGGTCGCATAATACAGCGAAGCTAACCTCAGTCCGCCTACTGGAGGAAGCCGAAAGCCGAAGGCGCGCGGCGCCCCAGCCGACCATGGTGATTTTGCGTTGGCAGGAAGAAAGTGATTCCTCACATTCCAGAGATGAAATCGGCGCAATTCGAACGGCTCGGCCGGGCGCAACACTGGCTCATCTTCCTGCCCTTGTTCGCCTGCGGTTTCGTTTTGGAGGCTGCTACCAACAACCCCAGCACCGACTGGTTTCAACGCGCCGGATACGGCGTGTTCGTTCATTACCTCGAAGACCTGCAGAACGACCCGCAGCAGGTCCACAGTCTCGGTCGAAAGACCTCCTGGGACGAATGCGTGCGCGAGTTCGACGCCCGGCGCTTCGCGGACGCCATGGCCGAGGTTGGCGCGGGCTACGTGATTTTCACTGTGCGAAAAGTTGGGCATCCTCGCCCGGGCGCTCAAGGCGGGAAACGCCAACCGCATCATCGCCTTCAACCCCGGCGTGCAGGACCGGGTGCGGCCCTACTCGCGGCACGAAGATTACACGTGCGGGGAACAGAACCGGTTCCTCGACCAGCCGGTCTCCCGCTGGACCGGTGGCGAGCAGTGGCACATTCTGTGATGAAGTTGACCTGTTGGAACCGCACCCGGTGCGCCGCATCAAGGTGACGTTCGCCTCGGATGGCTACGCGACGAAGTTGCAGATCGGCCTCTCGACGGACGGCAAGACCTGGCAGATCGTGGCTTCCGCTGACAACCTTGATGGCAAGCCATACGCGTCCGAATTGTCCAAGTCGGTGTCGGCACAATTCGTCCGGGTGAGCGCACTCAAGCCGGATGGGCCGGACCAGAAAGGTGCGCAGATGGCCGTGGCGGAGTTGGAGGTTTACGAGTGATCGGCGCCCGATCAGGCTGGATACCCGACGGTCTGGGCATAGAGCACCAGTTGCTCAGATCGCAGCTTGAAGTCTTTGGCTGCCGCCTCTCGATTGCAGTTGTGGAACCACGCCGCCAGGCCCTGTGACGCCGCGAACAGGTAGATGTTCGCCGCGATCAGGCCCGTCCCCACGTAGTAATACCCTTTCTGGATTTCAGGGTCCCCGATGCGCCGGTCGGGCTGGCCGGGTCCTTGATCGTAGCGCGTGAGGTCCGCCACGAAGAAGAGGTTCACCGGCGCCGTCGCCGCCGCCCCGCGTCCGGCCCTTGCTCGGAAGTCCCCCGCGACGACGGGAGCGAGCCGGTGCGGCACCGCCTGGATTGGGGTTTTCATGTGGTCGCTCGCAACCATCGCGATTCAGACGGCGTATTTCAAGCTCGTGGCGAGTGACCCGAGGACCGGAAGCAGCGTGTCTCTGCGCCCAGACGATTCGCCGTGGGTCACCAGTCCCCAAGCTGGTTGCCCACCGGTTCTAAGAGTTGCGTCCGGTTATAGTGGATTCCCGATGTGCATAGCCCCAGACTCTCGCCTGAATTCAGTATGATGACACTCGCCGCAATCCAGATGAACTCGATGCCGACCCAATATGCCGTGGGCTGGTTCACGTTGGCCCTGATCAATGCCGGCCTGGCCCAAGGCAAAGGCCGCAGCGGTTTAGCCTGGTGGCTCGTGTCTCTGTTCCTGGGACCCCTGGCGACACTGCTGATCGTGCTGCTCGATCCCGTGAAGCCAGAGAATCGTGAAGTCAGGCCATGAGCGCTGCCGCCGTCATCATCCTCCGCCGGAAGAAGTTCATCCGCAGGTTCGCGGAGCTGGGCGCAACCTCCCCAGACAGGGCGATTTCCTTTGCCGATGTCGGAATGCGACGCTCGTGGGTCTTCGACCAGATGTTCTCACGCGGCGTATTCGTCAGACTCGATCACGATCGTTTCTACATGAACAAAGAGGCCGCCAGGACCTTCCTGGAGGCGCAGCGACGGCGGGTCCGAGCCGGTGGGGGTATCCTGCTCGTGGCGTTCGTGATCGTCGTCGTCGTTCTCCTCGGGCTTGGGCGGTGATAACGGCTGTCCCTTCCGCCGACGGCGACAAAGCGTTTGGCCGGGCTGCTGCCCGTTCCGACGACTCAATGCCCACCCGTGACGGTGCAGCCCCCGCGGCGCAAGTCCTCGACCAGCCTTCGCACGGCCAAGAGCCGGGAGTTGGACGTTTCACGTTGAGCGTTTCTGCGCGGCTCGTGTTCCCCAGCCAGCGTCTTGCAGGGGGCGCATCTCGCGCGAAAGTCCAAGCCTTGGTTCATCGTCCCGGAAATGGCATCCTGCCTGTCGATGTACCGCGTGATCGCCCATCTTGATATGGACGCGTTCTTCGCCTCGGTCTGGCGCGCATTGCCCACCAGCTTCCGAGCACGGGTAAGCCGATGCCGTCCAGGGGCATACATGCGCGCCAGCGCAGCAAAACCGCGCCCCACTGCGATGAGGGGCGAAAGCAGCAAACCGTCGGGCATGCACACGCGTGTTCGGCTGCAAAACCCCACCCTCACTCTTTTCCGTCTGGGCGCGGTTTTGCCACAGCCCGGATTTCCGGTTCACCTTCTCAGTAATCGGAAATCCGGGCTTGCGCGGCAAGCCGGTCATCGTCGGTGCGCCGCCTACCCAGCGAGGTGGTGCATCTGCCGCCAGTCCTCGCGCCCGGTGCTTGAACGTTTCAAGTTGAGCGTTGGAAGTTGAACGTTCGCCACGCGGATGTTGACCGCTTGTTCTCGACTGCCAATGAAACCGCATACCGCTACCGTCGCGGGGGCCGTCAAAGAACGCTCAACGTGAAACGCTCAACGTTCAACTCGCAACCATCAACCATCAGCCAACAACCATCAACCAGGTGGCGTCCGCTGCCGGCCCGCGTCCTGTATGGCGTGGGCCGGGTCACGGAGCAGGTGCTGCTGCGAGTTGGCATCCGGACGGTGGGCGACCTGCAGGACTATGGCGGCGACCTGAGGGCGTTGGTCGGTTCGTTCGGGCCGAAGCTGAAGCAGTTCGCGGTGGGTGAGGATGACCGTCCGCTGGAGTCGGGGGAGGAGATCAAGAGCATCAGCGGTGAGGAGACCTTTCTTCACGACACTGAAAACCGGCCTGTGCTCCGGGCGTGTCTGCGGGAGCAAGCGGCGGAGATCGCGGCCAAGCTGAAGCGGCGTCACCTGGCGGCGCATACGATCCACGTGAAAGTGCGGTACGGCGACTTCACGACCCTGACGCGCCAACTCACGGTCGAGGAACCGATCACAGAAGCCAAGGACATGTATCGGCTTGCATGTCATCTTCTGGGGCGGAAGAAGCTGGTGTCACGTCCCTTGCGACTCCTCGGTCTTGGCGTCAGCAACCTGCGCGAACCAACCGCACAGCAGTTGACCTTGCTATAGGCCGTGTCACTGAGCCGTCGGCACCACCCAGGGCCCGTCGAGCCAGGCCAGACCTACGGTCCGGTTCATGTGGCTCTTGACGCCGGCAGGCATCTGCTCCGCCACTTTGTCATCATAGAGTATCGCCAGCCGCCGCGAGCCGCAGGCGATCCGCACGCTAACAGGGCGGCGAGGAAGGCGATCCAACAGGAAGTGTCAGAGATAGAGGTCCACATGTTCGGGCAACAGTGACGCGATCTCCAAACTACAGCGCTGCCGGCCGGGTTCACCGCGCCGCAGAGCTTGCTCACCAGCTTCTGCCGGCCGAAGGACCAGCGACTGGCTCGTTCGTCGGGGGAATGGAATCGTAGATCGCTTTCGACAGCACTTCAAACGCCGCGCTGCCAAACTCCTTGTCGTCCATGTACCGGGTCACGATCTTGTCGTTGTCAGTCATCCGCTGAACCATCAGGTCCTCAATCAGTTGACGCAGGCCCAGTTGGAACTTGTCGAACGGGTTAGCCCGCCGGAGCTTCACCACCTGGTCGTTGGCGGTCGCCTTTTCCCGAATTTGCTCAAAGAAGAACCGATCCTCGTCAGTAAAGTTGGTTCCGAACCTCTCATTGAGCACCTGGATGATCTCGGACAACGGTGCTTTCTCCTCCTTCGCCTTGCCGGTTCCAACGTCCGTCGGGCTTTTCACTCCTTCAGGGTCGCCTTCCTTAAGTTGGATATCGCCCGAGTGGATCCGTTGGAGGCGGTAGTATTGCAGGCCAACCTCGTCGCCGATCTTCACCCGCTCGGTATCGCGATCCAGTGGAAGATGGGGCAGGAGGAGCCGCCCGAAGCTATAGAGCATCTCCAGGGCCGGATCGCCATAGGGCATGATCTGGCTCATGAAGGAGTAGATGTTGACGTAACCGTTCAGCCTCTCACGGAACTCGCTGCGCTTCGATTCATCCTCCATGGCCTTGAAACGATCCACCGCCGGCTGGAGGTGCAACTGCATCCCTGCGTGATCCTGCGCGCTCTGCCGGGCCACGGGTCGGTAGAAGATGCGAGCGAACGCCTCGACCTCGCTCCAGAAATAGACCTGCGCGGCGTCCAATTCATGCTTCAGGCTCTCCAACTGCTGCGGGTCCGAGCCTTCCTGCAGGCTGGTGGCGTCGTAATAGGGCTTGAAGGCCCGATAGATGTCCTCGGCCTCATTGACGAAATCCAAAACGAACGGGTTATCCTTCCCGGGGATCTTCCGGTTCAACCGGGACAGCGTCTGCACCGCCTGCACGCCATCGAGCCGCTTGTCGACGTACATCGCGCACAGGAGGGGCTGATCGAAACCGGTCTGATACTTGTTTGCCACCAGCAGCACCTGGTAATCCGGCGAAGCAAACCGCTCCGGGAGTTGCTTCTCGCCGATCGGCTTGCCGCTCACGCAATCCGTGTTCATGCCCGGCTCGGTGTATTCGACCCCCGTTTCCGGGTCCTTGACCGTGCCACTGAACGCCACCAGCGGACGGATGTCCGTGTAGCCGTTCTCAGCCAAATAGCGTCCGAATGCCTGCATGTAACGCACGGCATGCAGGCGCGATGAGGTAACCACCATCGCCTTCGCACGGCCGCCGAGGTGCCCCATGACCTTCTGCCGGAAATGCTCCACGATCACCTCCGTTTTCTGCGCGAGGTTGTGCGGGTGCAGGCTCATGAACTTGGCGAGCGCGCGCGCCGCCTTCTTCTTCGGGAGGTGCGGGTCATCCTCGATCGCCTTCACCAGCCGGTAATACGTGGCGTAGGTCGTGTAGTTCTTCACCACGTCGAGGATGAAACCTTCCTCGATGGCCTGACGCATGGAATACAGATGGAAGGCCTCGGGCAGCCCGCGCGCGCCAGGGCAGCCGAATAACTCCAGCGTCTTGCCCTTGGGCGTGGCCGTGAAAGCGAAGAAGCTGAGATTCGGTTGTCTTCCGCGCGACTGCATCACTTGGTTCAGCCGGTCTTCCCAATCCGGTTCATCCTCGCCCGTGTCGGCCTTGGCCGCCGTGCCGAGAATCGCCTTCAACTCCCGCGCCGTCTCGCCCGTCTGGCTGGAGTGGGCCTCATCCACGATGATCGCATACCGCCGCCGGGCGATTTCCGTCTCCCACCTGGCCGCATCGGCTTTCTGACCGGCGGTGGCCTCCTCCTGGCTGTCGGCGCCTGCCGCGTGGAACAGACCGCGCAAGACGAAGGGGAACTTCTGCAACGTGGTGACCACGATCTTGGTGCCGTCAATCAGCGCCGCCGCGAGTTGCTTCGAGTCCTGGTCGATCGCCTTTACCACACCTTGCGCGTGTTCGATCTGGTAAATCGCATCCTGCAACTGGCGGTCGAGCACCTGCCGGTCGGTGATGACCACCACACAGTCGAAAACCTTGGCACCCCGCGCGTCGTGCAGGCTGGCCAGGCGGTGGGAGAGCCAGGAGATGCTGTTCGTCTTGCCGCTGCCAGCGGAATGCTGGATGAGGTAGTTGTTTCCCGGGCCGTCGGCGCGAGCGGTGACAATGAGTTTCCGTACCGCGTCCAATTGGTGGAAACGCGGGAAGACCATCGCTTCCTTGGTGACAATGCGCTGACCGCCGCGACCGTCGTCCTGTTTCTCCTCCTCCTTTTCGAGGAAGAGGAAGTGCCCGAGGATGTCGAGGAAGCTCTCGAACTGGAGCACGTCCTCCCAGAAGTAACCCGTGCGATAGCCGGACGGGTGCTGCGGATTGCCCGCGCCGCAGATGATCTGGCCGGGGTGACTGCCCCGGTTGAACGGCAGGAATTGCGTCTTTTCCCCCGCCAGCCGTGTGGTCATGTGGACTTCGTCCGGGTCGGCGGCGAAATGCACGAGCGCCCTCTTCTTGAACTCGAACAACGGCGCGCGCGGATCGCGGTCTTCCTTGTATTGCCGCACCGCGTGCCGCCAATTCTGTCCCGTGCCGGGGTTCTTCAACTCGATGGTCGCCACCGGCAGGCCGTTCACCGCCAGCACCATGTCGAGTGTGCGGTTGTCGCCGGGATGGCACGCCACTTGCCGGGTGACCGTGAGCTGGTTTTTGCCGAACTGCTCCAGTACCTCGTAATTCGCGCCGTGGGCGGGCTTGAAATACGCGAGGCGAAACGTCTTGCCGTAAAACTTGAAGCCGTGCCGCAGCACGTGGAGCGAACCTTTGGCATCCAGTTCCTTGACCAGCGTGGTGAGGAGCAACGCCTCCAGACCCGAAGCGTGCAGCGCCTTCATTTCGGCCCAGAGCTTCGCTTGCGTGTCTTGAATGAACGCGAACACCTGCGCCGGGAACAGCGCCCGCTCCTTGTCCCACTCCGCGTTGCTGCCGGACTTCCAACCGCCGCGTGTCAGCAGGATTTCCTCGACGTAGGTCTCGAAGGCGCGCTCGTTGGTCTGACTCATGCGGGGGGGTGCCAGTTGAGTTGCACGCCCAGTCGGCGTAGCAACTCAAACGGCGTGATCGTCTCCACATCAAACGCCCGGCAGACATTCACCAGGGGCACCTTGTTGCGCCGCTGTGGATCATATTCCTCCAGGGTGACCACCACTGCCCCGGCGCTCTTTGCATACGCCGCCAGCCAACCGTCGGCCACCTGCTGGAATTCTGCTCGCGCCGCTTCGAGGAAATGCGGCTGCGCCATCACCCAAACCAGCATCTGTGCGTAAGCTGCGGCGATCTCGGGTGTGGAAGTGTCCGCAAACGCGGAAGCTCCAAACTGCTGCTCCACCCAGGTCGCCAACTCGTCCGCCCCGCGCAACAGTTCATCCCGCACCTTGTCAATGCTGCACAACCGGCCCCGCCGCTCATGCCAAATCAGCGTGGCCCAGTAACCCGGGCAAAAATCCAGCCCGTAGAACTTCCGCTTTGCCTGAATGAAGGCGTTGGCATCCAGCACGTACTTCGCCGGGGCGGTGTTCATCCCGGGCCAAAGCCCAGCTCCTGGGCAAACTGATCAAACGTCTTTCCGTAAAGCCCGGTCAGCCGGTAAGCATCCTGGTAAAGCAGCTTTCCCGCGCGCGCGGCGCGAATGACCGCGCCACCGAAGCGATGACCAACGCGCACCTCCTGCGTGCGGTAAAAATCCCCACCGCTGGCACGGCGTTGCAGCTTCTGCTTCTCGACTTCGTGATCCGCTTTCAGGAAGGTGAAGAACTGCTCGCGCGAAATCAGCCCGTGATCCAACACCCGCCGCGCGGCGACCATTGGACTGACTTTGAACCGCCGCGCCAGCGCGTTGTACGGATCGTCGCCCTGTTTGATCTCCGGCCAGCACGCCTCCAATTCCCGCGAGGCAATCAACACCTCCGCGGCGACGCGGTTGCAGAACTTCTCCAGCGCATCCTCGGAAGGCTGGAGATCGGGCAAATTGAACACGCCATCCTGGCCCAGCCACAAATGCGCCAGCTCGTGCGCCAGTGTGAACATCTGCGCCGACTTGAAATCCGCGCCGTTGATGAAGATCAGCGGCGCGTGACGGTCGCAGAGCACGAAGCCGCGAAACTCCTCCGGGTCGAGCGGTTGGCGCGTGTTGTTGCCGAACACGCCGTTGATCACCACCAACACGCCCGTGTCCTCCACCGCGCGGCGCAGCCCGAGCAGCGCATTCGACCAGGTGGGATGCAACTCCGCCCAGCCATCCTCCATCCCCAGCGTGCGCCGGATGCTCTCCGCCGCCGCCAGCGGACTGGAGGCCAGCGTCACCGTGCCAATGAACGGCAATGGGCCAGCCCCTTCTTCGAGTAGGTATTCGCGCATCCACTCCTGTCGCCGCTGCATCTGGTAAATAGTCTCCAGCAGCGCCGCGCTGGGCCGGCGCGGACGCTGGTCGCGCATGGTGCGGAAATCGGGTACTGGCAGCCTCTCCTGGGGCGGCGCGGGGAGGAAGAACGCGCCGAACGGCGTTAACGTGGCCTTGGCAAGATCCTCCAATTGCCTGAACGTGGGCTGCACCTCGCCGGATTCCCACTGCGGCAATCTGGGAAACCGCTCCACCAAGGCAGCCTCATCCTGACCGGAACGGTCTACCGCCCAGCGGATCAGGTCTTTGTTGATGGCCACGCGGCTCATGCCTCAAAAGCTACTCAAACGTGTCGTCGCCGTCGAGAAAGCACGAAATAGAGTCCCGCCCTCGTCCCGCTCCGCATTGCTGCCTGACTTCCATCCGCCGCGCGTCAGCAGGATTTCTTCGACGTTATTCTCGAAGGCGCGTTCGGTGGTCTGGCCGGGCATATCACGCGGGTTCGTGCTCGATCAGGTAAAGCGTCCGTTGTTCCCGGCCCGTGCCTTCGACTTCCTCAATCTCCTCGATGCACGAGAACTTGTAGCTCCCGCCAATCTTCAGGCCCTCGAGGCTCGGCCCGCCCTCCTTGACTTTGCCCGAGAATAATCCGTCGGCGGTCAGCAAGCCCCATGCGCCTGTGCCTCGGTTCGCCTTTTCAAACGCCCCTACGAGTGTGACCGATTCGCCGCCAAGATTGGAAACGCCCGACAGCACATCCACCAAAGGTCCTGCCTCCGCCTCCGTGACCGCACGGTTGCTGGGTTTGGCAAAACCGGGCTCAGCCCACGAATAGCGCAGCCCGGTCTTGTGCTGCACCAAAAAGCGCAGGAGACGAAGATACGCGCCCGCCAGATGGCCGCGATGCTCTTTGACCGTGGCCAGCGCTCTTTGCGGATTACCCGCGTTCTCGAACAGCACGTCCAAACGTTGCAGGGCGCGAGCAAGCTCGCTCTGCCCAAGCATATCCGGCGTCTTGGCCGCTTCCATGACGACGCGGAACGACCCCGCCGCCGCCGGAATCACCACGTCCATCAAATGCGCGTCGGTCTTGTCTATCGCACGCCGGTTATCGGGTGACAGTTCACGCAATGCCGCGCCGTAGGCGTGCTTCACCATGAGCTGAACATGCCCCAGCAATCCCACCAACGTCCCGACGCGGATGCGGTGCTCCTCCGCCGCCTCAGGCGGATCAGCGGCAATTTCGAGGACAAGGTTGTTGCGCTCCCGCGCTTCCTTGAGCGCGAGTTCCTCCGCCGGGCGGTCGTGCAGCACAAATCCAGGTTCGGGAAGAAATTCGCTCTCGGCGAGCTTGCCCGTCGCGGGCTGCAAGGCCAGCGGTTCGTTCAAGCCACTAGGCGCAGCCGCCAAGAACCACTCTTCAATCGCCCGTTCCGTCAGCAAACCCCTAAGGTCGAGCATGCCGGCGCGAAATTGCCGCAGCCGCTCGGGTTCTACTCCGGCCACCAGATAACGATCCTTGCCGTCCTGCGGTTCGACCATCACGGCCACATAATGACCGCCGATGGCATCGCGAGCTTCGAAGACCTGCGGGCCGTCGTAATAGAACAGCGTGGTCGTGTGCCGGATCGTCTTCATGCGCTTTCCACTCCACAATGGGCCAAAATATCGAAGGCCGCCAGCGGCCACCAAGTATGATGACTGGGTTGGAACGTCTGTTGAATCCGCCCCGCTCCAGCTTGAAGCGTGACACGGCAAACCAAACAATCGCGAAACCGGGGCAACTTGAGCGCCTTCGCCTCTGCATCCCGGCGTTCGGCAAAGACGGAAAGCCCGCGAGCCTGACACTCGGACACCTGAAAAACCGCCTGCGGCTTCTCGGCTCGCTGCGAGCGGAAATCGTCCAGTGCTGGCGGAGTGTTGCGGACCAGACGAAATACCTCCCGTGGCGCGGCGATTTCCTCCGCCGCTTCGGGCGGGCATCCTTCGGGCAGTGGCTCTCGGTAGCTCATGGGCTGGCGGAGGTTACTGGTTTCACTGGCGACTTGGCAACGCTGCCGCGCACATCAATCTTGCCGGTGATGCCGGCGGTGATGAGGGCGGTGCGGTATTCCTGCAACCGCTCCACCGCCTCCTCCACCTTCCCCACCAGCGTGTCCAGCTTCGCCGTCTCCTCGTCCAGATACGTCGCGATCGCGGCTTGTTCGGGGAGGGGTGGGACACAAATCCAGAATCCGTGAATCTGCCCGACGTTGATGCGCCGGAACGTAGAACCAATCATCAGCGATTCGACCTGCTCCATGAGCGGTGCGGAGCGGAACAGGTAGAGCAAATACTTTGGATGATGCTTCGGGGCGCGAATCAGGCAGACATCCTGCCCCATGCAAAATCGCTCTTTCGTGGTTACCAAGGCGGCGTCACCAACAGTTGCATTGCGACTGTAGATGATGTCCCCAACGCGAGGTCGTCGGTCTCCCTCGATGAGTGCGAGATATTCTTCCTCCGAAGTCTGCTTTGCGTCTGTGAGATCTACCTCGAAGCCGTGAACCTCGCGAATGCTCGCGAGCGGGATTCCGTCGTCGATGAACGGAACGGTGCGGTGTTTGCAGTCCAGAATCTGCGCCTTACGTCGGAGTTGTGCTGCCTCCCAATGCACGGGGAGCTCTCCCAGCCATTCGAGGCCGGAGGGTTTGAGGGGCGGGTTGATGGGCAGGCCCGCCTTCGCCGCAGCTTCGGCGGGTAAACCGCGGGTGACGGTGCGGGAGATGAGCGCGGTGCGCTTCTCCTTCAGCCGCTCGATCAACTCTCGCTTCTTCGCCACCAACCGGTCCACCCGCCCCGTCTCTCGGTCCAGATACGCCGCGATGGCCTGTTGCTCGGCGAGCTTTGGGTCAGGGACAAGAGTCTCAGCAAGCGGCCCAAGGTTGAGGGCACGAAAAGTTGCACCAGAAACGAGCGCTTCCCACTGCTGCTTGCAGAAGGTCGAGCGAAGCGCCCAAAAAATGAATCGAGAATCGTGGTGCGCGTCTGGCGCGACGCGAGCCGTGCCTTGGGTCAAGTTCGCCCCGTCGAGTTCGTTTGGAACAATCATCACCTTTCCGAAACTCGGACCAATTGAGAGAACGATATCGCTCGGTCGAACTGTCGAACGGCGGTAGTTGAATGCGATCTCTGGGTCAGTTCGAAGCAGATCGTCCGGATTGGGTATTCCCGCTTCGTCCTCCATGTCTGCTGGTCTGATGTAGGGCACGCCACCCGGAAAGTCCGGCCCACATTGGACGATGCCATACGTGATCGGCCTCATCGGATTCACAGCATGCTTGAGAGGCACGAGAGGGAATCGCGTGTGTTCTCGCAGATCCTTCACGCCGTGACCTCCTTGAGCAGCTTCACGATGTCGTCTTCCAGGGCCTTGATGTCGGCCTGGATGGTTTCCAGCGGGCGCGGCGGTTCGTAGCGGTAGAAGTGGCGGTTGAGCGGGATTTCGTAGCCGACCTTGGTCTTGGTGTGGTCAATCCACGCATCGGGCACATGGGGCAGCACCTCGCGCTTGAAATACTCCTCAATGCTGTGCTTGAGCGGCACGGTCTCGGTGTCGCGCAGGCCGGCATCGGGCTCGGGCTGGCCGTCCTTATCGCGGCAGATTTCGGCGGTCTCGTCGCGTTCGCCGAGGGCGGCGAGCACGGCCTTGAGTTCGGGGGCGCTCAGGCGCACGCCGCGCGCGCGGTCGAGGTCGCGCAGTTCGGTCAGGAACGCCTTGCGGTCCTTGAAGAGCTTCTGCTTGGTGGCTTTTCCGAAGGCGCGGAGCAGTCCGCGTATTTGCTCCTGCCGCTGTTTGCCGGCTTCAATCTCCTGTTCGCGGACGGCGGGGTCTTTCTTCGCGCTGCTGGCGAGGTTCTTGAAGCCGCTCTCGTCCTCGAGCCGAGCGGTGCGCTCGACGCTGGCCTGGAAGTTCAAGCGCAGCGGGCGTTCGACGGTGATCTTGTGGTAGCCGAAGTCTTCGTTGTCGAAAACCTTGCTGACCACGCGCACGCGCTGGACGGGCTGGTGCGTGATAGGGTCTTCCTCGGTGAAGCTGCGCGTCTGGCCATTCCTGAAGCTGCCGAAGATTCTGGTGAGTTCGCCGATGTGGTCGGGGTCTTTCTCCTTGTCGGCGGGGTCGCCGAGGCGGCGGCGTTTGTTGCCGAGGCTTTTCTCCATCTGCACCCAGAACTGGCGGGCATCGATGAGCTGCACCGTACCCTTGCGGGACTTGTCCTTCCGGTTCGTCAGCACCCAGAGGTAGGTGGAGATGCCGGTATTGTAGAAGAGTTGCTCGGGCAGCGCGACGATGGCCTCCAGCCAGTCGTTCTCGATGATCCAACGGCGGATTTCGCTCTCACCGCCGCCGGCGTCGCCGGTGAAGAGGGGCGAGCCGTTGAAGACGATGGCAAGGCGGCTGCCGCCATCCTGCGGGGCGCGCATCTTGGCCAGCATGTGCTGGAGGAAGAGAAGCGCGCCGTCATTCACGCGGGGCGTGCCCGCGCCGAAGCGTCCGCTGAAGCCGAGGGTGTCGCGCTCGTTCTCGATGTATCTCTGCTGCTGCTTCCACTCCACGCCGAAGGGCGGATTGGCGAGCATGTAGTCGAAGGTCCATTTCTTACCGCCGGCGGCGCGGTCGAAGCCGTCTTTGGTGAAGGTGTCGCCCAGGATGATGGCGTCGGCGTCCTCGCCTTTGATGAGCATGTCGGACTTGCAGACGGCCCACGCTTCGTCGTTCCAGTCCTGCCCGAAGAGCTTGGGCTGGGCGTCGGCGTTGAGGTCGCGGATGTACTTCTCGGCGACGGACAACATGCCTCCTGTACCGCACGCGGGGTCGTAGATGGTTTTGACGACATGGCTGCGGGCGAGGTCTTTCTCCGGCGAGAGGAGGAGATTGACCATGAGCTTGATGACTTCGCGCGGGGTGAAGTGTTCGCCGGCTTCCTCGTTAGATTGTTCCGCGCCGATCCGGATGAGTTCCTCGAAGACGTAACCCATCTGGATGTTGTCCACGCGGTCGGGCGAGAGGTCGATCTTCGGGTCGGTGAACGCCTTGATGACGAGGTAGAGCAAGTCCTTCTCGGCCATGTAGGCGATCTGCTCGCCGATCTTGAACCGCTCCATGACGGCGCGGACGTTGGACGAGAAGCCGTTGATGTAGTTGTTGAGGTTCGGCGCGAGGTGGTTCGGGTCGTCGAGCAGGCCGTTGAAGCCGCTGCCCTGGGCCGGCTTGGCCATCGTGAACCTGGACAAGTTGAAGAACGGGACGCCGGCGACCTGGGAAAGGCGATGACGTATGATGTTCTCGCCCTTCGTTTTGATGACTGCGTGTTCCTTCAACACCTGCGCTTTGGTTGGCGCGAGGATGCAATCGAAGCGGCGCAGGACCGTGAGAGGCAGGATGACCTTCCGGTATTCGTTCCGTTTGTAGGGGCCGCGGAGCAGATTGCAGATGCTCCAGATAAAGCTGGCGATTTGGGAGTGGGTTTCAGCGGGCATGGATGTTGATGACCTCGGTTGGTGCACTCGACGTCAAGATCACGCCCTCGGCGTAGGCGGCAGCAGGTTCGTCAACGCGTCCGGCTACGCCCAGGCTTCGGCGCGACGAGCCTGTGCCGATGGACCGTTGGTGCGGCTTTGCCCGCTGGGCGGAGAGCGGGATTTCCGCGAAGCGGAGGAAGATGATGCCGAGGATCGGGACGGAGTTGGCGCGGAACTGGTGGACGCGATCCCAGAGACGCTCTTGCCGCGTGGTGGCGGTGTTTCTTTCCGATGGGGCGATCCAGATCATGATGTCAGGCGCAGGATGCCGTTCGGTTCCAGTTCTTCAAGCTTCGTCCCCAGCGACGCCCCGATTCCTTTGGTATGTTGGCGGGTTGTCTAGCCGAAGGGGCCGAGAACTGCACGCTCGAAATCGCGCGCCGGCGGCGCAGCGGCGCAGTACGGGTTGCCAGTCATTCCTTCTCCGACGGGGTGATTTCTGGGATGTCTGGCCCCGGCTCACGCTGCGCTGGGCGGGCGAAGTGTGTGCTCACCAAGTTCCAGTCTTCGTCGCGGACCAGACGTTCGAAGGCGTTTCCAGCGGGGACCAACCGACGCTGAACCTCCTCACAGTCGGCGGCGACCAACAGCGCCAGTAACTGGGCGCCGGTGTCTGCGGGCGCCGTTGAACTCGGCGGGATGAGGACCCGCGGCCCGTGGGCACCGCCGAACCAACCGGCGGGCATGCCGGCCAGGCCGCGGTCCGGATTCAAGTGGCACCAGAGCAGGCGCACGAGGGCGCGGTGGATATGAGTCATGGTAGAACCGGAAGGGCCGACGCAGTGCCAGCCCGGTTCGGGTTGCTCGGTCACGGCCAGTTCGAGTCCGTCTGGGCACACGCGCCAGGCCAGAAAGTGGCGCGGTTTGGGCCAGACCCCGGCGCGATTGAATCGGGGCTTAAGGGACAACAGCAGTGCCGCTTCGCGCTGGAGGGCGGCCGCTTCGTCTTCACAGGTTTCCCAGCCGATACGTTCGATGCTGTGCAAGAGACGAAGGAGACGACGCGGCAAGCGATCGGGATTCGCGACCCGGTAGCTCGACAGACGCTGTCGAAGACTGCGCGCCTTGCCGACGTACAAGACCGCATCCCCGGCGTCGTACATCAGATAGACGCCGGGGCTCTCCGGCAACTCGCGGAAGAACGCTTCGCCTAAGCGGTCAACGACCGGCCGCGGGTCAGGCCAGAAACGGAGCTGGTTCGGCTTCACCACTTCTCCAGCACCGCCTCGTGCCAGAAGAGGGCGATCCATTCCTTGGCGGTGGTGCGGTCCTGCTCCGTGCCGCCGCGGAGTTCGGTCTTGCCGTCAAGTCGACGCACCAGTTTGGCCTGTCCGAACATCGCCACAATCTCGTCTGTGTCCTGTCGAATCCAATCCGCGTATTTGAATCTCATGCCGGCCACACTACGCCAGGGGGTGGGACAAATATGGGGGGAGGGAGGCAGAGTTGAGAGTTGGGAGTTGGACGTTTGCCGAGAACGTTCAACGTGAAACGCCCAACGCACAACTTTCAACAACCGCTTTCGTTGTACGTCGAGCGTCGATCGTTGAGCGTTGAGCGATCAAGTGGTCGGCCAATTTGTTGGTGGCGGGCGAATGGATATGAGGCTCCTGCCCTGGGGCTTGCTCTGCGACCGGCCGAGCGCGTAGGTTCCCACCTCATGAATCTTACTCAACTTACGTCCGCCGATCTGAAGCAGATCGTCAAGCTGCTTGAACAGAGGGAAACGCTGCAAAGCCGGGTCGCCAAGATCGACGCTCAACTGGCTGCCTACGAAGGTGCCGAAACCGCCAGAGCCGTTAAGGGCAAGATTGCTCGCATGCCCCGTCGGCCAGCGCGGGCCAAACCGGCCGGGGCAAAGCGTGTCAAACGGGGCGCGCTCAAGGCCGCGATCATCGAACTGCTGCGAGCGGCGGGCAAGAGCGGCCTCACGGTCAAGGAGTTGGCCGGCAAGCTGGGCCTCGGGTATAACCGCGTCCTCGCCTGGTTCTACAAGACCGGCGCGAACATCAAGGAAATCAAGAGGGTCGGCCCTGGGAAGTATGCTTGGATTGGGAAGTAGCAGCCGGCTGAGGAGCGGCCCGTCCGTTAGCCTGGGCGATCACGGCACAACGAGCTCACCTTGTCTGGGAATATCCCCGCCAACCGCACACCCGCCGGATCACGGCGCATTTCCTTGGTAGATATGGCTCCCTTCCTCCGGATGACCAGTTGGATCGGCCTTCTCCTGCTGGGGTTGTTCTCAGCCGTGCGTGCTCAGTCTTTCGCACCTGCGCCGCGGATCGGGGGCGAAACCAACCGTTTGCTCGTTGTCGCCCCGCGGGCCTGGCGACCGGCACTCGAGGAATTCGTTACCTTCAAGCGCACGCTCCTGCCGGTCGAGGTTCGCCCCCTGGAGGACGTTCTGCAGGAGGCGACCGGGGCGGACGACCCGGAGAAGCTCAAGCGGTTCCTCTATGCCGAATGGCGGGAACGCGGCTTGGGCTACGTGCTGCTGGTGGGTGACGTGGACGTGATGCCGGTGCGGTACATGGTGCTCGATCGGGTCACGCCCGCGGCTTACGACTACGCCTTCTACCCAAGCGACCTGTACTACGCTGACCTGGCCAAGCGGGACGGGACGTTCGAGAACTGGAACGCGGCACGCGACGGTTTCCATGCGGGCTATTACGGGGAGGTCCGGGGCGAGAAGAACAAGCAGGACGCGGTCAATTTCGATCAGGTGGATTACCGGCCGGAGATCGCAGTCGGGCGCTGGCCGGTCAGCACGCCGGAGGAAACGTCGCGCGTGGCCGCCAAGACCGTGGCGTGCGAGAAAGCCTTTCTGGCGAACACGGATGAGCACCTGCGCCGGGCCGCGCTGTTGGCGGTGAGCGGTTGGGTGGATAGTCGGCCATGGCTGGATCGGTGCGCTGCTCGCTTGACGAACACCTGGCAAATCGAGAAGCGGTATTACTCCAATAGGGGGGCTGCGCCGGCCATGCCGCCACCGAGCCCGGAGCAGGTCCGTAGCTTGTTCAATGGGGGCGTCGGCTTGGTCGTTCATGCCGGGCACGGTCAGCCGGATGCCTGGGAGCAGTGCTTTTCGGTCGCCGACCTCGACCATCTGACCAACGCCACCAAGCTACCGGTGGTGCTGTCCGTCGGGTGCAGCACGGCGTACTTCGCGCCGCTGGCACCCTATGGGCAATACGTGGACGTGGACGGAAGGGAGCACGCGGGGACAGACTCAGGCGAGACGTTCCAGGCCCCACCGCCCCCGCCGGCTCCGTATCAGCGAGGTCGGTTCAACCCAACGGGTCTCGGCGAGCAGATGCTCAAGCGCAATGCAAACGGTGCCGTGGCGTACATCGGCTGCAACACAGGGAGCCAACCGTGCGCTTTGGCCCTGGCCGATGGTTTCGTGCGGGCGCTGGCGGAAGTCCGGGAACCGCGCCTGGGCGATTGTTGGGCAGCGGCTGTCCGGTTCTATTTCGAGGCCGAGCACCTCGCGTTACTGAAACCAAACGACGATTGGTATCCGCCGAGCATCTTCTTCCAGGGGATGAAATTCATGGTGTTCGGTGACCCGAGCCTGCGGCTGCCAGCCAGCCGGCCCTGCGATCTCTGAGGCAACACCATGAGCGATCAACCGAAGCCAGACTGCGTGGGACTTGATGCCCTGATGCAGAAAGCGGAGGGCTGCGCCGGGTTCGCCATGCGGAAGATCGGGCGAGTGCCGCCGACTTTCCTGGCGGCGACGGCGTCGGGATTGCTGACGTTCATCCCGAGCACGATGTCGGACGAACGGGCCAAGGACAACCTGGCCAACACGGCGCGGTTGATCTGTGTCGGGTACGGGGCCACCGCGGCGGTGTTGATGATCGAGGCGTGGATGCGGTTGGCGCCGCCTGGCGGCAAGCTCGACCTGGACACACCGCCCTCGGAAGCGCTCGACCGGCGTGAGGTCGTGTTGTTGATCGGCGAGACGTTCGGCGCACACACCCAGAAGTTCCTGCCGATCATCCGGACTGATGCCGGGGGCTTCTTTGGCTTTGGTGAGTACGATGGGCCGCAAGGGGATTCGTTTCAGGGACGCTTCGCGGAGTTGATGCCGCCCCACGCCGCGCCCGCAGAGCAGCAGGCCCTCGCCCGCCGGTTGCTCGACGCGATGGGTCTGACGGCGGCGGTGCTGGGCGGAATGCCCTTCAAAAACTGAAGTGCGGTCACTGTGTGCAGCGACTCCGTCGGGGTCCGAGATCGGGGGGGCAACGGAATCGCGATGGGGCCGCGCGGCCCCTTGAGAGCGCAGCAGAAGCCGACTCGAAAAGCGCCGGGGCAACTGGGCGGTCACGCGGTCGGGGAAACGTGTTCCTGCAGGAAGTGCGGCTTCCCATTCGCGTCCGGCGCTTTTCGCCCTCGAAGCTGGGCCTTGTGAGGCAACCGTAAGCCGATCGCCGCTCAGAGGATGTGTTCGATGGTCCAGCTTCTGCCGGCCATGTACTCCGCGATGAGGCGGCGGTGGCACTGCGCCGGGTCCTTCTCGCAGCAAAGCAAACAGGAGGGAGTGGGGAGCACCACCAGACGCTGGATGAGGAGCGGCCCGGCGGCTTCCAGCAAGTCCCGGAAGAGCGACTGCCAGTTCTCGAAGTCGACGAACAGGTTCCCCAATTCGACCAAGCACACGTAGGCGAGACCGGCGTCGCGCATGAGTTTCTCGATTCCCTTGTCTGGCGTTTTTGCCTTGGCGTAAGCGCCCAGGGTGGCGCGGTCGGGGCGGAGACGAACGTCGACAACAGTGACGACGCCATGGCGACGGAGGAGAGCGGTCAATTCCTCGGGTTTGCGTCCCCCGTAACCGACCGTGAACAGCCGTGTAAGCGGACAACCGGCATTGAGCATCACTTCCAGGTACTCGGCGGTGATGCGATCCAGGTCCTCCGGTGTGGTGTTCATCGTGACTTCGCCCTGGATGCCGCGTCCACTCGACAGCTCTATCCGATCGGGCTTCTCTGCATTTGGCCACGGCAGACGGTCAGCTCGTGGGTGAAGTCGGGATGCTGTCGGTACTTTGCCGTCAGCCGATCCAGGAATTCGAACCCGGCGGCGTCCGACTGCTGCGCACGGAGCACCTCAGCCGTTGCGACCACCAGGACTGTCACGTCCTGGACAAGAGGGTGGTAGTCGCGCTCGAATGTCGCTTGAACACCCGCGCGAACCAGTCGGACGCAGGCATTGACGACGATGGCCTTGCCAGCCTTGGCCGGCTCTTTCCAGGTGGGCACGACCTCCGCCAGTGCCGACCGGAGCCGTCGGCTTACCTGTTGTTCAGGCTCTTCGGGAACGTCGAACCGATCCAGCGCCGCATCCAGTAACGACGCCGTACTGGCGGGGGCGGGATGTTCGGGCCATCCCACCAGCCAGGCCATGATCACCGGCACGATGAAAGCGCAGGCGGTGGGCTCTCCAATCCAATCGCGAAATGCGTCGTCGCGGGCCAGCTTCAGGGCTTTCCTCCAATTCGCCGTCAGCATCAGGGCGAGAGCGTCGGTCCCGTTCGTCGGGCCGCTGGTGAAACAGTCACCGTCCTCCAGGAACAAGACCTGGTCGGCGCCCATCCCTCCGCAGACCAACGGGCCGGGGATCAGCCCACCGGTCTCATCACACGCCCGCGTCACCGCCTGGAGCACCCACTGGCTTTGGGCCTTTCGGCCACACGCCGCGTCGCGCAAGTCGAGCAGACGGCGGGGAAAGGGCTCGGCCCGGAACGCTTCCCAACGTGCCGTGAGCAGGGACTCGCGATCATTCAGAGCCTGCGCCGCACTCGCCAAATGGTCGGCCGCCACCGCGCGCGACTTGAGTCCTTCGGGCATGCGCCCCGCGTTTCCCGGCCGGTGCCGTCTCGCCCACGGTGCGCAAGTAGCGCACCTGCTCGTCGCAGATCGAGATCGATTTGGGGCGTGTGATGGCGAAGCCGTAATCGTCCTTCAGGGCCAGCATGGCAAAGAGCGCTGCGTAAGCATCACGCGCCAGGTTCATGTTCCCTTGGTTAACGGCCGTCCGCGCACGCGCGAACAGGCGCTCCAGTCTGGGCGCAAAGTCGTCGTACGGGTTGTTGGAGCCACCGAAGCCGCGGACACGGTCAATGCGACGCGAATCCCCCAGCGCGGCCCGGAATCGCCTATCCAGTGAGGCGATGTCCCGCAGGAGCGAATCGGGGCGGAATTGGCGGGTTGTAGCCGTTGACATGAGGCGAGAGTAGATTGGCTGGCGCTTCCCGCAAGCATTGGGCACGCTGTCCGGGTGTTTTCACACCATGACGACCACCCGCCAGCGTAACCGACAGATCGTTGAAATGCGTGCGCAGGGAGTGGCACGGCAGGAGATTGCGCGGCAGTTCCGCATCACGACGGGCCGCGTCGCGATGATCGAGCAGCAGGCCGCGACGGAAGGCGCTCAGGCTGAGCGACGCGCCCAACTCCAAGCGGAGATACGCCTTGCGGACGATCTCGACAAAGCCTGGCCGGTCGTGAACCTGGTGGACGCCCTGCATCTGCTTACGGTCGCTCGGGCGCGTTTGCTCGCCCACTTTGAACAGCAACACAAAACGGAGACGAGCCTCCGGGAGCTTATGGAGCTTGTCATTTCCGAGCACGGCGATGCCGCGGAGGTTTTTGCTCGCACACCGTTGCTACGCATCCGGGGGATCGGGAAGTACGGCTTCTATTCTGTGGCGGCGGAATTGTCGGAGACGGACCTCGGCCCACGCTGCAACGCGGAGTGGCAGCGACGGCTGGCTGTGCTTCGACGCGAGTGGAGGATTCCATCGTGGCCGCCCAATCCGCGGCGCCGGGAAGAGTGAGACCCGAGTTGGTCTCCGCACATCGGGTCCACAGCGCGGTTCCAAGCGAGGTTGGTGAGCAGCAACGCGACGGCGACGGCCTTGCGGCTCGACTTCTCGGTTGTCCGGCCTCGACCCGCCGCACGAATTCATCCCGGAGAGTGTCCGGGGTCGAGTTGGCGGCCAGCAGGTAGAGGGTCGAGCGGGGGATTTTCAAATGTGGAAACTGTCCACATTTGCGGGCGACGTTGATCCAGCGGTTGGCCGGGAAGATGTGCTGTAAACAACGCATCTCCTTGGACCACAGTGCTCGAACGGAGCCGGGACGGGTCAGCGTCAACAAACTGTAGACGCCGCAACTGGCTCCAAATCAACGTGTCAGCACCGATTTGTGGCGTTTCTGTGCACCGAAGGTGCATCCGGGGTGGGGGGTCTGGGGGGGACGCGCGTGCCGGATGCCGAGGTTGCAGAGTTGGCCATCGGCGGCGCGA